>CAZXVH010000051.1:0-2223 GCA_964643965.1 uncultured Ardenticatenaceae bacterium | reverse complement strand
TTTGGCCTCGTCTAATTTCGCTTTGCGGCGCCCGCGCCCCCCCCCCCCCCACCGCCCCCCCCCCCCCCCCCCGCTCCTGTTTATGAGGAGAATGACGTCCTGAATCAACTAGTAGAAGGCTTGGTCGTTAAGGCCATCAGTGGATTTTATACGGTGCAAACGTCGCAGGGCGCTATTGTATGCCAGCTTCCGGGGCGTTTGAAACAAGAATGGCAGCTCAGCTCTATTGTAGCGGTGGGAGACCAGGTGACGATTTCGCTCAATGCCGATGGCAGCGGCGTGATTGAAGCGGTGACGCCCCGTCATGCCGCGCTTTCACGCGCCCGTCCCTCGGCCGACGCCCGCCGGGTATTGTCTGATCAGGAGCAAATCCTGGTGGCAAATCCAGATCAATTGGTGTTTGTTTTTTCTGTAAAAAACCCCGAACCCAGTTTGCGGAAATTAGATCGGTTTTTGGTGGTGGCGGAAATGAATGAGCTGCCAGCCATTATTTGCATCAATAAGATGGATCTGGCCGATCTGGAAGAAACGCGAGAGAAGTTTGCTGTTTATGAGGAGATTGGCTACCAGGTGCTTTATACCAGCGTGAAGACAGGGCTGGGCATTGAGGCGTTAGGGGCCTGTTTGCCGCATAAAATCACCGTGTTTACCGGGTCGTCCGGGGTGGGCAAGTCGAGCTTGCTAAATGCGGTGCAGCCTGGGTTGGGTTTGAAGGTGAAGCAGGTGAGCGAGGCGACGGGCAAAGGGCTGCATACCACGCGGTATGCGGAACTGATTCCGCTGGATGGCGGCGGTTATGTGGCGGATACGCCGGGCATTCGCGGCCTCGCTTTGTTTGATCTGGAGCCTACTGAATTGGACGCCTATTTCCGAGAGATTGCTCCTTATGTACCGAAATGCCAGTTTAGCGACTGTACTCACCGGCATGAACCCAAATGTGCGGTGCGCACGGCCGTTACCGCTGGTAAAATTTCGCAGCAGCGGTATAAAAGTTATTTGCGCTTGCGTGAAGAACATGAGATGCTGGACAGAGCGGCCTATTAATTGTGACTTGTGAATTGTGAACTGTGAACGGGTAATGGGTAAGTGTGTTTTGTATTTTGTAGGGCTGCTGTTTGTGTTGGCAGCGTGTGGGCCGGAACCGGCGGCGTCAACGGCCGTCGCCCCCCATGGCCTCCCGGTTGCGCCTGAGTTTCAAACGTTTTATCAGGCATACGGGGCAGAAGCGGTGTTGGGTGAGCCGCTTACAGAACTATTTACGCCAGCGCCGGGTGAACGGCCGTTACAATATTTTCGTAATGTGCGCCTGGAATATGAACCCACAACGGGGCGCGTCATTGTCTCGCCATTAGGGGCGTGGGAGTTTGGCGGCCTCAACGAGCAGCCGCCGGCCCCGATTCCGGCGGAAGGCGCAGTGCGTACCTTTCCCGGTTCTGAATATGGGCTGCGAGACGCCTTCCTGCAATTTTATGAAACCTATGCTGGCGAGATTCTGCTGGGGCTGCCTATTTCCCCCCAGTTGAATGTGGATGGCAAGCGAGTGCAGTATTTTGAAAACGGCCGTTTAGATTGGCTGCCGGGCGCTCAACCAGGGCAGCGGGTACAGTTGGGGGATTTGGGACAAACCCATTTTGACAATGAAATGGTCTTTACCTATCAGGAAATGCGCCTGGCCCGACCCGTTTCTTCCGCGGGGAGCAACAGCGTCGAGTTGGCGGCGTATGTCAAAGCGCCGGTGTTGTATGCTGGTGAAGAACAAGTGCTGTATGTGACGGTCTTGACGCCTGGCGGGGAACCTGTACCTGATGTGGTAGTGGCGGTGACGGCGACTTCTGCCGGGCAAACAGAGGCAGTGCGCTCCATACCGACCGATAATTTAGGGCAGGTGGCGCTGCCCTTGAATTTCGACATCCCGCCCGGCCAGGAAGTGGTTTTAACGTTAACTGCTTTGGATGGAAACGGCCGTTCCCTGGGGGAAACCAGCCTTACCTATAAAACCTGGTGGTGACGCCAGTTAAAGAGTTTATCACCTATATGGCATGGGCATCGTTGATGACCATGCGCGACCCAAAACAGTCCAGGGGGCGGGTGGCTGTGGCTTAATCAACCTTCATCGTCGGTAAAAGACGCGAGGCTAAATCACGCAGTTGCACATAGCTGATGGGCTTATTTAGCAAGAAATCTGGTTCATAATCCAAATGAGCCGACCAGGCGCCATCGGCG
>CAZXVH010000050.1:0-33642 GCA_964643965.1 uncultured Ardenticatenaceae bacterium | reverse complement strand
CTGTGTGCTTACCTGATTCTAAACTGCAAATCCGGCAGCAGGTGCAATTTTGTGCTGATGCGTGATGACTCTGTTCACTCATGATTACCTCCAAATGCAGATATTCCATGATGGTAGCATTCCCGGGGAAGGGGGGCAAACCAACGATAATAAATTTTATACAAAACGGTCAGCACGGCGAAGGGCTCATCTGGTAAAACGGAACCGATTAGCAGGGTTGGTATGTGGACAGAACGGCCGTTATCAGTAAATGAGATGGTGTTTGCATAAGTCTATGTATATCAAAGATGGCAGTATCGATTTGCCGAGATGAGAGAATCTTTTGAAGGGATCGCTTAAAAGTAAAAAAGCACCTGATCATTCGCTACTGTACGAATAGCATCGAGGAGTTCGTTTGTATTCACATTCTGGGGTAAATAACTGGCGGCGCCCATTTCGATAACTTGTGTTGTATTTGAACATGCATCGTCTGCGGCAACAATGATGACCTTGGTGTCAGGATGTGTCTTCAAAATTTGACCTGCTGTTTCTATGCATTCCCACTCGGTATGCAGATTACTTAAGATGACAACATGGGGACTATATTGTTGCGTAAGGGAAATTGCTTCTGACGATGTTTGGGCTTGTGCTTTGACATCTATATCATGTTGAGCCTCAAATTTTTGTTGAAACGATGCCAAAACCTCAGAAATTATGATGCAAATAGGTTTGTTCATACAAAAAGTATAAGGGTTCTACTCTCTCCAGATAGCGTAATATGGCCTAGACTGATCCCCGCCAAATGGCCTGCGGGCAGAAACAAAGTGTACCGGTTCATATCCTCTTTGTGCATACAATTCGACTAATCAAGTTAAAATCAGAAATGGTCAACTCGATATAACCAGTTTGTCACAGCCTGCTAAACGGCAGTGATTCAGTTCGCTATTCTTTTTCATTCACCAGCGACAACCGACAGTCCCAGTGTCAGCCAATCATGCAGACCGCCCCGATAATAAAGGATCTTGTCCGCCGGGTAGCCCGCTTCCACCAGGGCGCGGATGGCCATCGGCGATTGACCGCATTGGGGACCATTGCAAAAGAACAGGGTCGGCCGTTGCCGGTCTAGTTCATCCATTCGCGCAGCTGCTTCCGTGTGGGGAATATTTTTAGCGCTGGGAATGGTGGAGGCGACGTAATAGTCTGAGGTACGACCGTCCACCAGTGGCAGATCTTTTTCCAGATGGGTCATCACTTCTAACTCGCCTACCGTGCGTACCCCTGGTGCCGCTTGCATCGGCTGAATTTCCCCCCAGGTGGCGTCAACTTGCACCAACCCGGGTTCGCCAGACACCGGTTCTGGTATCTGGCAGGTATTTTCTCTGGCTTTCATTCGTTCAATTGTTAACATTATGTATTCTCCTCGTATTGTGTAGCTATGTTTAATTTTCCGCTTTTTCTTGTATTGGTTTATCGTTTTTGAGGTGCTAGGAATTCTCGCCGCATACCCATCGCTTCATCGGTGATGCGCATGGATTCATTTCCATCCTTGACAGTACCAGTGAGGGCGCGAATGGCATCCACGCTTTCTGGCACGACAATGGCCTCGTTGTAAACCTGATAGGTGTAGTAGAGTTCATTACCGTTTACCTTAAGCACATCTTCCCACAGCGCTACTTCCCACATATCGCCGCGCGGTCGGCCCAAATCTTTCATCAATTCGATGGTGCTGTTAAGGGCCACGATACCATCGCTTATGCGGATGAAGGCAATACGTGGCGTGGCGCGGAAGGCGTCCAGCACTTCTTCCCGGCTCGCTTCGCGCGTCATTTCTATGATCCAGTAATGATTGTGGGTTTGGGTATGGGCTGCTTTGGCGGCGATAGTGATCACGTCCAGATCGGGTACAACCGTCTGCGCGTCCGGCCCCTGGTGGCTGGGAATATGCGGTTCTGGCACGATAGTGTTCATGATGCCGCTGTGGTCTGATTCCCAAGGATCGGTAGCCCGGCGCATCAGTACGCCCCGCGCCTTTTTGAGCAGGCCTGCTTCACGCAAGGCCATTAAGGTGCGTACAGTGCTGGTCGTGTTGCAGGAAACGACGCGGGTGGCGTCCCGGCCTAGTGTTGATTCATAATTCGCCTGGGCTACAAAAGAATGACCGGTCAGGCTGTGTTTCTCGCCGCCCTGGTAGATAGCCTTGACGCCCACCTCACGATACCGCTCCAGGTTTTTGGCGCCAATTCCTTTGGGCGTACAGTCTACAACCACGTCCACCTGGGGCAGTAAGTTGTAGAGTGTGCCTTTGATAGGTATCCCAGCGTTCTTCATTTCATCCACCTTATCCGGCAGCGAGGCGTAGATGGGCAAGCCTAAAACGGCTCCCGCCTTTACTCGGTAGTCGCTGACCACGTCGGCCACGCCCACCAGTTCCATATCGGGTTGTACTTGTATGGCATCGGCCACCCGTTTGCCAATGACGCCGTAGCCGTTAACGGCCACGCGAATCTTTTTGTCACTCATTTACGCACTCCTCTTTCTTTATTTGTGGTCATGATGCTGGGGCTTCGATTCCAACATCTGCCGGTGTTCGCTGTCGTATAGGTGGCTGGCCGGGTTTTCTTTGAAGATGGCGATGAAGACTAGATTTTCGTCTAAAGCACGTATAGAGTGGGTTTCACCAGCATCAAAGGCTACCAACATCCCCTGGCTGCATTCTCGCTCAACGCCGTCGGCCCCGGCAAACAGGCCTCGACCCTGTAAAACGACCAGATGAACCGGTGAATGAGGGGCTTCATGGACTTTGATCTCTTGCCCCGGTAAAAAGGCAAAACGCAGCGCACGGCCGTTCTCTGTCATAACCATTTCATTGAGCATCCCCGTCTTCCTGGAATATTAAGCCGGGACTCCAGGGTGTTCCCAGGGCGGGTAGGATCCACCGGTCTAGCCCCCACCAGCCGGCCGTTTTCCAGGCCAGGATGAGGAAGATGCCGATCACTAGCAAGATGGGATTGGTGCTGACAGCACCCGACAGCAGATAGTTCATGTTCATGAAGACGCCGAAGAAGGCAACAATACCGGTGAACAAGCCCAGAATCAGGGCAATGCCGACCAGTAGCTCGCCCCAGGCCACTATATAACCCCAAACGGCCGCATTGGACAGCACCACATTTTCCAGGAACCAAGCATACCAGCCCTGCACATTAGGATGAGCGCCGCCGGTTTGTTCCAGCGCCCCTTGAACGAAGCCGGTGATGGCTGCGCCAGCATTGTCACCGGTCCAGGCGTCGGCGCCAACTTTGCCCCAGCCGGCGGTGAGCCACTGCCAACCAGCATAAAGCCGCAAAATCAGCCACAACCATGACCAACGCACATGTTGGAACAACGCTTGGGCCACGGGTGGATCTTCCAACCTCTCCACATATTGCAATCGTAAGCGTTTATTTTCTACACTCATTGTTTCATCTCCCGCGCTGCTGACGAGCCAATAAAAGCTGGCCGCTCAGCGCAACTTACTTCTTAATTCTAAACAGATGCGACGCTCCTGAGAGCGCCGACTGATTTGTTAAACTCTGGCTGCGGCTGTATCCTGGTCCCGAAGGGTTGTTCTCCAGACCGTGCCGCCTCGAGTTATATTAAACTTCAATTCTTCACCTTATTATTCCCAGCATTACCACATATAGCATATATCTCAAGGTATGTGTCTACCCCTATCCCGGATACATAGTGGATGGGAGGCCGGGTTATTGATTCAACAAAGTCCGACCGCTGTTCTCCCAGGCGATCATGCCGCCGTCAAGATTCCAGACGTCGCTGTAGCCCAGTTCAACCAGCGTCTGCGCCGCCTGGGCGCTCATGCTGCCACTACGGCAGTAGACAACGACTTTTGCGTCTTTATCGGCAGGGAATTTATCCAGATTGGACTCGATTTCGTTGAAGGGTACAAATTCGTCGGTGCTTTCAATTTCGCCTTCGTAGGGGATGTGGACGTTGATCAGGGGAAAATCTTTGTCCTCCAGCATGGCCGCCAACCCTTCCACGCTGACATCGGTGTAGATCCCACTATCTACCGAGACCGTCTGTGTTTGGGTGTCTAAATTGACTTCACCGGCCGGGGGATTGTCGGCTGCTCCGCCACAGGCTGCCAGCGCCAATGGAATTAGCGCCAGGAGTATGAAAATCATTCGTTTTGTCTGAGTCATAGGGTATCTCTCAATAAATAAGAAAAGTAGAGGCGGGATCCGATCTCACCTCTACCAGTTTCCAGGCTAACAGCAAATGCCGCCAGCGCCATTTAGCGGGTGTGTCGATAGGCAAAATGGCGCATCATGCGCTTAACGCCGCTGCCACCCGCTGTAACCGGGTCTGGGCTTCATCGGCCACATCATCCAATGTGGGATTGATGACCACGCCCAGCATGGCGATGGGATCGACGATGGAGACGACGCTGCTACCGGCCCCTTCTTCTTCGTAGACGATGACGTTGCAGGGTAGCAGCAGCCCGATTTCCAGCTCGGTTTTCAGCGCCTGGTGGGCCAGTTTGGGATTGCAGGCGCCCAATCGGCAAGGTTTCGTGTTACTTAATTCTGAAAACTGCTTGCCGATTGCCTGAAGCCAGCGTTTAAATAGGGATAGATGAACCAGACTAGGCCAATGCCGAAAAACAAACCAGATAGAATGCGCATCCAGGAGTTAAAAGAACCGAATGTATCTCCTACATAGAAGGTAGTGGGAAATACATGGCTCGTCAAGATGGCGAGCCACTCATTATAGAAGCGAAAGCCGCCACCGATTCCACCAGTGATATCACTGACCATATGGGTTATGCCATCTATCACCATGGGAAGAAGGAGGAGAATGAACCCCCACCAGGGCAATGGTTTCACTTTTCGACGGAAAGGCCAAAACGCCAAGCCTGCCAGCAGGAGTGCCGTGTACATATAGACCATGCGATCTGACCAGGCGACCTTCCAGCCCATGTCGGCATTGCCGATGAATTGACGCAAGATGAGGGGGTTATTTGATGGCTGCCAGGCAGATTGAATATCGCTCAAGCTGTACATCTGCTGCGGGCCAAAGAGAAAGAATGAGCGTTGGGGCATCTGGTGGCACTGGATACTGTAGAAAAGATAGATAGCCTTCGCTGGGCCAGTCCAGCCCAGCTGCATGAAAACAGGCGCCAGCCAGGGCAGTCCGACGAATAAAAGGAGGAGAACGGTGAAAATGGGGAGCCAATGCCGACTTAATTGATAAACGATGCGGTTCAAGAAGATAGCCACGGAGCGCTCTTTTTCTGAGTAGGAAAGGTTAGACATGATAGGTGGGTTTCCTTTTTAGAGTCAGGTGATAACGGCCGTTTTGAACCGGTCTCCATCTCGTCCACAGAATTGTTTGCATTTTTGAATCTCCAACAATAGATGACCATACGTAGATGACCATCTGCCAATGGTTGATTATCCACTACAACCATATTAGCCCGCCAGCGCCAATTACACGGTTAAGCTGTAGGCCATTTGGCCTGTATCGTTTTATGACATTTGTCACGTATTTATTATGACAGGCCATTTGGCGCTCGTTGAAACTTGAAAAAGTTTCTACGATTAATAGATGTGGGCAAGCAGGACTTTATGTGATCCTGAAAAAAGGATTGTTTGTGCCGGTACAAGCGACGGGGGCAAGTGGCGCTCTGACTGGAGCCGGTGGTGGGATGTCTACTGTCGCTATGGCAGCTTGCTGTGCGCATCATGTGGCTGATGTTTTACCCATTTTAGGATTGACGGCTGCGGCCGCATTCCTGGCAGAGTATCGAGATTTATTTATGTGGGTGGGCTTGAGCACAACGATATTGGGAATCCTTGTGATGCTCATTATTCTTTTTAAGGAACGACGTAAAGCGATGCAAAGATTATCGCTGGCAACGAAGGCCATATGAATTTGAAATTGTGGATTTTCTTGACCCTAATATTGGGTCTTTTTTTAACGGCATGTAGCGGTAGCGCCAGTTTGGTAGAGGGCGCCTCAGCTGAAACGGGACTAATTGAGTCTGTTTCACCCAAAGTAGTGAAAGAAGCAAGTTTGCCAGTTTCTGAATCGAATTCTGTGGCAACTGATTCCTATAAAACAGAGGTTGATGATCAGGGGGAAGTGAAAGTGGCGATTACGCCGTTGAATTTGGACACGGCAGCCACATCCTTGGGCTTTGAAGTGGCTATGGATACACATTCTGTTGATTTGAGTATGGATCTGTCTGAATTAGCGATCTTGACAACTGATAACGGCCGTTCTGTAGCCGCTGTTGGGTGGGATGCGATTCCTGGGGGACATCATGTCTCTGGTCAGTTGTCCTTCCCTGCCTTGCTAGATGGAACCCCTTTGTTAGTGAATGCGTCGTCACTAACCCTTTCGATTCGTGAGATAGATGCACCAACACGGATATTCTCGTGGACTTTAGCAAAATGAGAACCATGAGCGGTTATTTTAGGCGAATTCCAAATGATGAAAGGACTTAGGAGAATTTGAAATGATGAATCGTAAACATCTTTTGTTAATGATCATTGGGTGCCTGCTTCCATTGGTTGCCTTGATCGCCATCCTTGTGTTTCAAATAAAAGTAAGCAGCCTTGTATTGTTCGGTTTGATCTTGCTTTGCCCTGTGATGCATTTGTGGATGATGCGAGATCACACTAAACATCAAGTTGTTCAAGAAACCACAGGTTGAAACTGGCATGGCGCCAGACTTTTCCCTTGCCAGTTTTGAGGGTGAAACCATCACGTTGAGCGATCTGCGAGGGCAGGTGGTCATCGTGAATTTTTGGGCCTCTTGGTGTCCGCCCTGTCGTGAAGAAGCACCTTATTTAGAAGATACCTGGCGTAAATACAAAGACGAAGATGTCGTTTTTATCGGTGTGGATTATGCAGATACAGAAGTCAAAGCGTTAGCCTATATTGAAGAATTTGACATCACCTACTTCAACGAGCCTGATTTAGGCACGAGCATATCAAATGATTACAAAATAAAAGGTGTGCCGGAAACATATTATATTGCCAAGAATGGAGAAGTTCGTGGCGTTAAAATTGGCCCGTTGGTTGCCCCAGAATTGGATCTGAAAATCGAAGAATTATTAGCGGAAACATATCCGTAGTGTAAGTAAAAGACAAATTTAACGTTCCTCGAAATGGGGGGAATAGCTGTGGTGTTACATAAGTATGTGACATTTGTCACAAAAAAAAGGTGATAGGCCATTTGGCGCTAGGCTGAAGTTCAATACCTGATTATCTTTAGAGCATCACGCAATTTCTGGGCTTCCCAAACCATGGGAATCAGTCCGTATTTTGACAAAAAATGTAGATATGATGATGGAGATAACCGCATGAGTAAATTTCATAGTAGTAATCAGAAACCCAGGCGAAAAATAAGCACCGCTCAACTATTGGGTGGTATAGGAGCGTTGTTGATTTTGTTTAGTTTAGGCTATCTCTATTGGTCTGAACAAAAGAATGCGGCGGCGCAAGCTGGAAATATTGCCAATTCTCAACCTATCCTGGCTATTCATGAAATGGGTGATGGGCCACCTATTCCATTTTTACCTAAAGGCGAACCCCAGCCTAAAATCGTCGTGCCAGAAACATCCTACGGTTTTGGCCGCATTGGTGC
Organism: uncultured Ardenticatenaceae bacterium; assembly: GCA_964643965.1. Taxonomy (GTDB): domain Bacteria; phylum Chloroflexota; class Anaerolineae; order Promineifilales; family Promineifilaceae. The sequence continues at coordinate 26,012 of CAZXVH010000050.1, read as the reverse complement.
GAAGGATGTGGTTGAGAAGACATTCACCATTCAGAATACAGGGGATGCCCCCTTGACGATTAGCCGAGCTTATACGACTTGTGGTTGCACCACCGCAGAAATTTCAGCCAGTGTGATTCCCCCAGAGGGTGTGGCAACTGTAAAATTGGTTTTTGATGCGGGTTTTCATGACGCCACTGGACAAACGGTTCGGCGCGGTTTAATCATTGAGAACAATGACCCGGAAAAATCTCAGGCAGAAATTTGGATTCAAGCAGAGGTGGGAACCTCTTAAGCAAGATCATTGGAAGGTGAACCTGATTGTTTTCCAAATTTGCATGAGGGAAGAATTATGAAGCGAAAGTTGATGGTTTTGGCGCTGGGGTTGATAGTAACGGCCGTTTTAGCCGCCTGTGGTGGTGATCAGCAAGTGGTATCACTGGAAGGTCTTGACCTGGCGCCAATAGACGATATGCCGACTGTTGTACAGGAAGCCCCCATCCGTGTTCAAGAAGCCTACCAGTTCGCCCAAATGAACAAAGATGTTTTAGAAAACATCCCTTGTTATTGTGGCTGTGGCGCGATGGGACATACTTCAAATTACAGTTGTTTTATCGCTGAAACTGAGGCGGATGGCACCATTGTTTATGATGAGCACGCCCTGGATTGTGGTATTTGTGTAGACATAGCCCATGACACCATGCGCTTATTGGCCGAAGACAAAGATGTAGACACAATATTTACTGAAATCGATAATACGTATGCTCGCTTTGGGCCACCCACACCGCTGGAATAAACCCGTACTATGAAAAACAAACGTATAGCAATACCTGTATTTGTACTGAGCGTACTGGCATTAACGGCCGTTATCTTTTGGTTCCTATGGCCGAGCCGGACAATTGTCGAGGCCAGCCGTCCCGAAGTAGGGGGATGGACGCCTGATGTGTTGAAAGCGCAGGTAGGCGAACCGCTCAAATTACGCTTAACCGCCAGCGATATGATGCATGGCTTTGCCGTGGGGCAAATGGATTGGGATCCCATCGACATCCCCCCAGGAAAAACAGTTGATGTGGAACTGGTTTTTGACAAGCCGGGCGTGTACACATTTTATTGCACACGCTTTTGCAGCCGAGACCATTGGCGCATGCGCGGCACAATTGAAGTGGTGGCAGACACCCCTATTCAACTTGAAAAAGCATCACCGCCGCTCTATGTTGAATTAGAACTAGATATTGATGCCCCTCATGAAATTGAGCCACCTGAAGAGCGACCATCAGCTGTCCGAGGTGCGTTTATCGAACTGGAACCTACTTTTGTAGATGACGAAATCTATCGAACCCAAAGCCCTTATCAAGTTTGGGAGCAATTACGACAAGAACCAGACAATGATGATTTGAGAGATATAGAAATTTGGGATTGGGTTGCCTGGGCGTGGCAAAACCAAGCCGAACCCGCTTCACTAGAATTGGGCAAAGCGTTATACCAGTCGAATTGCTTGTCTTGCCATGGCCCAAGTGGCGCTGGAGATGGGCCACTTGCGGCTGAACAGCCAACGGCCGTTCCCGATTTCACCGATCTAAGTCAGATGCCTGGCGCCAGTTCAGCCTTGTTGCACGGCAAAATTATACGCGGGGGTATGGGAACCGGTATGCCCAATTGGGGCACCATCTTCACAGAAGATGAGATTTGGGCATTAATTGATTATCTATGGACTTTTCCATTTGCAATGGAGGTAGAGGAAACACCGTGAGAAAAACATTGTTTTTGATAGGGTTAATAATAGTGGGTGTCGGTCTAGTGGCATGTACTGGCAGTGATCCCCAAATTGAAGTTGAGACAAATACACTTGATTTAGGCGAAGTCGTGAATGGGGACATTGTTACCCGAGATGTTATGGTTAAAAATGTTGGATCTGCCGATCTGATTGTTGAAAGTGTGTCAACATCTTGTGGGTGTACCCAAGCATCTTTAGATTCAATGACAATTTCCCCAGGGGATAGCACTACGTTGCATATCGAATTCGATTCAGGGGCGCATGGGGCTGAATTAACAGGATCACTAATTCGTCAGGTATTTATCGTTTCAAACGATCCAGAGCAGCAAGAGGCGTCTATTGAGCTTTCTGCAATCGTAATACTTCCGCCAACCTAGAGAAACCGCGAAAACAGATAGTTCTGAAATTCTTAGAAGGGTTGTGAATTTTGAGGTTTAGAAAATTCACAACCCTTATTTTTGAATGTTTTCCGCCGAGACCGTTTGCACAATCATTTTTTCTAGCGCAGCGGGTGCGCGTTGTCCATATGTATCTACTAATGACAACCAGGTGCGCCCATTGCGACTATGCGCCATGATCGTCGCGGGTTTTTCTGCTGGCCCATAGACGAGCAATATCGCCATGTCACAATCACAGGTGTCAGCTTGATGCTCGCATGTGCATGATGCAAAAGCATCACGCACGGATCTCAGATCAAAGGATTGTGATACTTGAAGCCCTGCTTGCATGAGAGCTGCTGTCAACCATTGGATGGTTTCACTGCCTGTCCTGTTTATTGTAAGTAATTGTGTCATAGAGAATAATCCTTGAATTTCATTCTCCTCTAATGTAACAGATAATTAGGGGCGCTTACGAGCGCAAAATGCCGTATAGAAGCATAGGCTATATGGCGTGTTTGTTTTTGCGTAAACTGCCTATAACTATCTCATCCCAACCCACGTAAAATGAAGTCATGTTTTCACCCGCTATCGTGTCCCTTAAAGAAAGAAAGTTCTTTCGGGGTAAACCTCTTGTTTTGTTTTTTGGAGTGAGCCTTGTATTAGCCCTTCTTCTGTCTGGATGCCAGCGGGCTAAAGCAAAAGATATATCTGTGGAAACTGTGGTAACGAATCGTGGCAATATTGGCACAGAAACGGCCGTTTCCGCACCACCGACACCCACCTCAATCCCTGTTGGAAGCAAGCGGTCATCTGAACTTGTGGTCACGCCAACGAATGGTTTACCAACGGCCGTTCCCCCGACAACCACACCGCAGCCAATTCCAGATGCGGTGCGACTGGAAGGTTTTCAGCACATCTTCCAAACCTGGAACAACTGCGGGCCAGCCACCACCGCTATGGTATTGAGCTACTTTGGCCTCTACTTGAACCAGGCTGATACGGCTGCTGCCCGTGACAGCTTCCAAAATGCAGCTAATTTTAACCCTCGCTTTCAACCCGCTGTTGATGCTTTGACCCGTCTCAATAAGTAGAGCCGTCCCTTGAAAGGAAATTTTATGAAGAAACGCTGGAAATATCTCATCCTGTTTATTGCGTTATCACAATTGATGATGATGCTGGGCTTAATAATCTTGCCGCCGGTTGTGCAGGCGTTGCCTGGTGAAATGCGTGTGCGTATTGCCAAGGTGCCTCTTGGTGGCGCCTTGCTCGATATTGGCACGACGCCTATGCCTACGGCTCTACCAATTCCGGCCAATGCGGTGGCCCAAGCACGAGTCGAGATTCCTGTTGTGGCTACCCCTACCACAAAACCGACGGAAACGGCCGTTTCTGCTTCTCCCCCCGAAAAACCAGAGGTTGATGAAACGATCATACCGACAAACACGCCAACTGAAACACCTGTTCCCACCAACACACCAACACCTGTGCCTCTGCCCAGCCAAGCCCGTATTGAAGGGGTGGACATCATAGCGCAAGGATTTAGCAACTGCGGCCCAGCTAACTTGACCATCAACCTCAACTTTTATGGGGATGCTACCACCCAAACCGAGGCGGCAGCCTTTCTAAAACCTAATCGGGAAGACCGTAATGTTAGCCCCTGGCAAATGGTCGATTACGTCAACGAACAAACAGATATGCGAGCCTTCTTTGGCAGCGGCGGCGATATCGAATTACTCAAACAGTTGATAGCTGCTGGGTTTCCTGTTGTTATCGAAAAAGGGTATGAACTACCTCGGGAAGGACGGATGAGGCCGATGTGCTTTCCTATATCATTGGCTACGATCCTGATGAGCCGTTGGGTGGGCCGATGGAAATTGTGGCGGGAACGGCCGTTGTCGCCAGTGGTGAAGTGATTATTGATGAAGCCATTGCCCGCAGTCAAAAGCTAGACTTGGGTGATGAAGTCGAAATTATGGGGCAAACATTTACCATTGTTGGCTTCACGCGCGGCCTCACCAACATTGTCAACAGCATCAGTTTTATACACATTCAGGATTTTCAAAAATTGCGCGGTGGCGAAGTGCTTAGTTATGCTTTGCTTGATGTAGCCGATGATAAGAATGTGGCAAAGGTGGCGGCGGAGATTAACGGCCGTAACGATCAAGTTCTTGCCTTATCCACTGCTGAGTTTTCTCACGAAGAACGGCAAATCATCAAAGACATGAGCGTGGAGATTCTCAACATCATGAACCTGTCTGGCTTTCTCATTGGGCTGGCCGTGACAGCGTTGACCCTCTACACGAGTACGCTGCGGAAACGACAGGAGTATGGCGTGCTGAAGGCTGTCGGCGCGAAGAATCGCCATTTGTACACCGTCGTCGCCGTTCAAGCTGCCTTGAGCCTTCTTTTGGGATTTGTAGCGGCCATTGCGTTGGTCTGGTTATTAGGTCAGTTTGTGCCGCTCATCGTCCCTGGCATGGGTTTGGCGCTTACCCAAACGGGTGTTGCCCGCGTATTGGCAGCCTCATTAATCATTGGCATTGTTTCTGCCCTGATTCCGGCCTGGCAGTTAGCCGGGCTTGACCCGGCGCAGGTTTTTAGAGGGTAAAACATGGAACCGATTATGCAAGTAGAAAATGTGACGCGCCGTTTTGGCAGCGGGTCAACAGAAGTGATTGCTGTTCATGATGTGTCGTTGACGATGATGCCAGGTGAGGTGGTGCTAATAATGGGGCCATCCGGCAGCGGCAAGACGACGTTGTTGTCGATGTTGGGGGGATTGTTGCAGCCGAGTAGCGGTCGTATTCAAATTGGCAGCGATGACCTGACCCAACTAGATGAAAGTCGATTGCCCGACGTGCGCCTGCGCCACATTGGTTTCATTTTCCAGGATTTCAATCTGCTGTCTGCCCTTTCTTGTTTGGATAATGTGGCTCTGGTGGGGCAGTTGAATGGTCTGTCACGCAAAGAATCGCGGCAGCGTGCCCAAGAATTGCTGGAGCAGTTGGGATTAGGCCATCGCCTAAACTTTTTGCCGGAAAAACTGTCTGGTGGTGAAAAGCAACGAGTCGCCATTGCCCGCGCCCTCGTCAACAAACCAGACATCATTTTAGCCGATGAACCGACGGCCAATCTCGACAGCCATCACGGTCATGAAACGATGCGCCTGTTGCGCCGCATTGCCAAAGAAGAACAGCGCAGTGTCATCATTGTCAGCCACGACCAGCGCATTAAAGATATTGCCGACCGTATTTTGTGGCTGGAAGATGGCACGTTTAAGAATGTGGTGGAAATGGCGATTGACCCTGTTTGTGGCATGTCGGTGGACAGAGATAGTGCGCCTGCACACACCGCGTGGCAAGGACAAACGATTTATTTTTGTGCCAACGGCTGTCGGGATGAGTTTATGGCCTCGCCAGCACAGTTTTTGCCGGTACACGCCAATTGACCTATAGATGAATAAGCAACTTTGCGCTTGGAAACGGCCGTTTACTCACCTACACTGAAAGTACAAAAGTTACCTGAACGGAGAGGGGATTATGCCATGAGAAAAACAGAGCATTTATACCGATGGGGAACCATTCTCTTTGTGATTCTGGCGCTTAGTTATCTCTGGTGCATTGTGGAGAACATTATAACCAGTGCTGAGATGGCTAAGGCTGGTGTGGTGATGCCGGTAACGGCCGTTACCATCACCCGTGGTGTTTCGTGGCTGATTGCACATGGTATTCATGGGGTAATTATTTTTGCCTTACCGGCAATGCTCTTATGGCGAACTCTGCCACACAATGATGTATTCAGTTGGGAACAAGAATTAGATGTATGGTTACAAAACAGAACCCGTGCAAATGGTGAACTGGGGCCATTACGTAATTGTGGTTTTGTTGAAAGCAAGATGGAAGAGCCGGAGATAAAAATATGCCAGAAATAAGCTGTCTATCAAGCAACTTATTCCTGGCAAAAGAAGAGGAGGAACAGGTGAAGAATTCCTGTTTGAATGAAGCTTACTCGGTTTGCTAATGTGATATAAGAGCCGAATGTCGTGTACAAGAGTGAGCCATTCGGCGTGTTCCGATTTAACCCCGAGTTCGGTATCTCAATAACAGGCCAATTGACCTATCTATATACAAGTATTATTGCGCTTGAAAACAATTTTGTTTCACCTTATTCTTGCTTGTGAGAATGCATATATGAAATTAGATCCAAAAACAACAAATCAAACACGAACCCGTTATCAGCGAATTGCACCTTTGTACGATGCAATAGAAATTTTTGCTGAGCGAAGCTATGCGGAATGGCGAACTCGACTTTGGTCTACTGTAAGCGGCCCAAAGATTTTGGAAGTTGGTGTTGGTACAGGGAAGAACCTTCCTTACTATCCAACTGCCGTGACTGTCACCGGGATTGATCTTACTCCAGGAATGCTACAAAGGGCGGCACGCCGTGCTGATGAACTTAATCTGGATGTTGATTTGCGATTAGGTGATGTCCAAAATTTAGAGTTTGCAGACAATACATTTGACGAGGTTGTGGCTACATTTGTGTTTTGTTCTGTACCCAATCCCATTTTAGGGTTTCAGGAAGTGGCAAGAGTATTGAAGCCTGGAGGGCGATTGCTTTTGCTTGAGCATATGCGCTCTGATAAGCACCTGCTCGGTAAATTTATGGATATAACAAACCCAATTATTGTACGTATGATGGGTGCGAATATTAATCGGCGCACTATAGATAATTTATCAGCCAGCACGCTTGAAATCGAAATGATCGAAAATGTTGGTATTGGGGATGTTTTTAAGTTTGTTACAGCAATTCAGCCGAGCAAATAAAGGGTTGTGGTTCAACAATGTGTATTTAAGCTGTAGCCCTTTGGATTAAGTTTCTCTTCTGCTCCATCTCCATCCATTCCTTTCCTTCCATTCGGCGTGTTGGGGAATTACGTTTGATTTTGCCAGCGGCGGAAGATGATCCAAGCTACCATACAGACTGCGGTTATTAAAGAGACAAATGTAGCAATTGCAATATTAAGTTGGACGAACCCCAAATTGACCATGCGACTATCCAGTCGTACAAACTCTAATAGTGTGCGCCCAAGCGCATAGAAAATAAGATAAAGAGCCATTGCTTCCCCGGTTAGCAGTTTGTCAGCATATCGCGTCACAAGCCAATAAAGCACAATAAAGGTCAGTAAGCTCCATAGAGATTCATAAAGGAAGGCTGGATGAAAGCGGCTAAACTCGCTGTAAGCGGCCAATCGGTAACGAGGATCAATGGTAATGGCCCAGGGTAGATTAGAGGGCAGGCCATAAAGTTCCTGATTAAAGAAGTTGCCCCAACGGCCAAATACTTGCCCTAACGCCAGACCAACGACGGCGATATCTGCCCAAGCAAGCATAGGAACGTGTGCGCGTTTTGCATAGATAAATAACCCCAGGAAACCGCCGAGCAGACCCCCATAGATACCTAACCCGCCGTTACGAACATTGATGAGCTGAGCGGGGTTGCGAAAGTAATCTGATGCAGATTCGATGCCGTAGGCAGCCATGCTTGGTGAAGGAGTCAAAACGTGATAAAGACGAGCGCCAATGGCACCAAATAGTAAGATCCATATTAAACCATTCCACACATGTTCTGGATTCCATATACGCCAGGGGGCGTCTATAACCCATGATTCTTTGATGCTTTGAATGTTTAACAGGCGTTTTTGTGTTGTGTTGATGTCTTCTTTTTTTAGACCAAGATTTTTGGGATTATAGCCCCATTGAAGGAGGAATTGACCCATAGTAGTGATTTTTTGCTTGGTAAAAGATTTGGTTATTTTCTTTGGTAATTTGAGGATGTTTAACGAGGCTTGTTGACTGGATTCAGGTACTTCTAGGTCAAATATAGTTACGCCGCGTGCGTTTGCCAATCTTGATACGACATAAGCCCCTAAGGCAATGCCAGTAATGATGCTTATGCCATACCAATATATGGCAAACCCGCCCAACGTAATAGCGACTCGGTTTGGCGTTCGCCCTGTTGCCAAATGATAAAGAAAGACAATACTGGCAATCATCAGGATGAGGGTTATTAGATACCAATAGGGTTCAAGTTGCCTTTTCTGGGTAAACGTTTTTATTTTTTGATACGTGGTTATTGTTTAAATCCTGTTGATTATGAATGAAATGGTGGTCAGAAATGATGCTCCCTAATCCAGTCATGCGTAAGGCTACTGGTTCATGACAAGTTCATACCCGGCGTTTTGCCAAGCATTCATCCCACCATCGATTTCCCAGACATTTGTATAGCCCATTGCGACTAAGGTTTGGGCGGCTTGTGTGCTCATACTGCCGCTGCGGCAGTAAACAGCTAGAGGCGCATTTTTGTCGGCAGTCAGTTGATCAGCATATGTGTCCAGTTGGTCGAAAGGAATAGAAAGATCTGTCTGTGGAATGTCGCCAGCATAGGGTACATGGGTATTGATTAGTGTGAAGTTTTTATACTTTAATATCTCATCCAATTGTATGACGCTGATATCTGAATATCCGTCTGAATTTTTGGGAAAGCTGAGTTCGGCTATTTGTGATGGTTTTGGTGGTATGGCCTTTGGGATAGCGCTTTGCGTTTCGGGGATTGGTATGCTTGTAATAGTATCTGCTGAAGGTGTTTGGGCGCCGCAAGCTGTGATGATGAGGGTTAGCAAGGCAACGGCCGTTATGAGCATGATTTTGTAACGAGTCATTTAATCTTTCTCCTTGGTGGAATTAAAGGTACGATGCATTTCCTGCACCATACTTGTTTATATGATTGTCTTTTGTTTGGGGAAAGCGCTGTTTGTCTTGTTTGGGGTAAGCCGTTTGGCCTATATCACCGCATCTGCTTGAGGCTAATGGCTTGGCTTAGGTAGTATCGTAGGCCATTTGGCCTATGAGTGATGCGCCAAATGGCGGAGCGTTTTATGCGCCAATCCGATTTAGAATAAATAGTTAGCCTACCGAGCAGAAACTTACCCATTTTAAGGAGATTGGAAACGATGAAGAGATTAGCTTTTGTTTTGTTGATTGTACTGGTCGCAGCACTGGCTGCTTGTGGCGCCGCAGAACCTACCCCCATCCCTAAAGCGCAACTGTCCTTAACCGCTACGGATATTGCGTATGATTCAAACCGTTTGGAAGTAATTGCCGGTCAGCCAGTCGTGCTGACGCTGCACAATGAAGGGGCATTAGAACATGATTTTAGTATTATGGAGATGCCGCATGTCGGAGAAGCAGTGGCCGAGGAAGCAGGTGAGGGAATGGAACACGATATGAGCGAGATGGAAATGGAACCGGAAATTCATGTGGCCGCACCGATAGGTGAGAGCCGGACTGTTGAGTTTACGCCCTCTGCGCCAGGTGAGTATGAATTTTTCTGCACGGTGGCTGGACACAAGGATGCGGGGATGCTTGGTACATTGGTTGTTAAGTCGAACTGATGGCTGAGGCACAACTGTTTTGAGGTAAACGCCAAAAAATTGTTGGTGAGTAATTGGAAACTTCATTCCAATTACTCACCGATATAGATTTACTGTTCATCTGCCATTTCAATGAAATCGCCATGCCAATGGTGAAGGAAAACATCACCGGTGGCGGCGTTGACACTGAGCATTCCGATAACTTCGCCGTCTCGTTCGATGTGGAGCGTATAATATCCGGGAAAAGTATCGGCGTGTTCGTCAGCTGTCGTGCCGGGTAAGGCGCTGTCAAGATAAGTTTGGGCTATCGCCGGTGCATTTTCAGCCGTGACAGCGACTTCAGCCGAATTTGATGTGTTCCAATTTCCCATCATGTTGCCGTTCTGACCACTCATCATACCAGAGTTATTTCCCATCATGCCGCCCATCATCATATTCATCATGCCAGAGCCAGCCATCATGCCGTATGCTGTGTTCCACATCATGTTGGGGCCGGGTTCAGGAAAGACATTGCCTGTGGCCGGGTCCACCAGGAGTTCAAAGGCGCCTTCCCCTGTTTCGCTGTTAAAGATTTGAGCGTAGGCGTGGTTTGAAAAGATCATGATTTCGCCTAAAGCAAGGTTGTCTTGGCTGAGGGTGCTGAGGTAAGTGGAGACGGCCGTTTCTGCCTCTGTAAGGGTCAACGGCGCGACATTACTCAAACCGCTGAAACCGGTCATCATACCCATCATGCTTGCATTCCCCATCATGTTGCCAGCTTGACCGTTCATCATGCCTGTGCTACCCATCATGTTGCTAGCTTGACCGTTCATCATGCCTGCGCTGCCCATCATGTTGCCAGCCTGATAGCTCATCATGCCTGCGTTGCCCATCATCGAACCCAATTGTTGGTTTGTGCTAAAGGCACGCACCTGACCAACCCACAGACCTGCGCCAAATATCAAAATGCTCAAGATAATCAACCCGATAATTGAAAAGATTTTACGATTCATGTTTCTATTCCTTATTGTTCCAAATCGTGGCGCATGGTTTCAAATTCTTCTTTGCTGATTTCGCCACTTGCATATCGTTTTTTCAAGATAGTAACGGCCGTTTCCGTTTCGTCATTCGCGGTTGTTTGCTTGTTTTGCGGGAACAGATTGCCAAAAAACCAGGCGGCCGCAGCAATGATCGCAATCCAGAAAATCGCCATCATCAAAAAGCCGAACCAACCAAATCCCATACCAAATCCTGTCATCATATTTCACGCTCCTGCAATCAGGTTTTATAAGCTGATTGCTTGTTGTTTGCTTGTTTTGTAACGTTGTTATTGCTTCATAAACAAGATGATACGCCACTGGTATGTCAGAGGGTTAACGAAAGCATGACGATTTTGTAACAATTGGGCGTTAACGCGAAAGGGGCAGCCTGATGGTAAATGTACTGCCCTGATTAAGGCCAGGACTGGTGGCAGTTAGTGTGCCATGATGGGCTTCAACTATGTGCTTGCTAATCGTTAGCCCAATGCCAGAGCCACCACCTGCCCGTGAACGAGATTTATCCACGCGGTAAAACCGTTCAAAAATATGGGACAGGGCTTCGTCAGAAATACCAATTCCCGAATCTTGCACGGTGATGATGACATGATTGGTATTGGCCCAGGCGCCGACAGCTACCTGCCCATCTGGCGGTGTGTATTGCAAGGCATTTCCTAGCAGATTGAGCATGACTTGTGTCATGCGTGCCTGATCAATCAGTATTTCGGGCAGGGTGTCCGGATATTCTTTTTGCAGGGTGACACCCTTGTCTTCATATTGCAGGGCTAGACGGGAAACGGCCGTTTCTATAAAAGAGAGTGGTGGGGCTAAAATTAGATCGACTGGAAGCTCGCCTGCTTCAGCTTTCGATAATTCTTCCAGGTCTCGTACCAATCGTTGCAAGCGATTGACCTCTTGCTCGACATTGGCAAACGTTTCTGGTTCTGGCCGTAATACGCCATCTTGTAATCCTTCCATGACACCTTTGATGCTGCTCAGAGGCGTCCGTAGTTCATGGGCGACGTCTCCAATGAGCTGACGACGGCGCTCTTCTGTCTGCTCTAGCGTATGCGCCATCTGGTTGAAGGATTGGGCAAGATCGGCCAGTTCATCTTCCCCAACGACCTGCACCCGTTCATCATAATGGCCGTTTGCGATGCGTTGACTGGCTGCTTTCATCTCTTGCACTGGCTTGATGATACGGCGGGTGACAAAGGTGCTGACGATGACGGCCGTGAGAAAAGCGAGGGTGGCGGCAACAAATAAAATCTCGTTGATGGCGGCCTGAAAGTTTGCCGTTAAGTCGGTCATCATGCCGCCCATATTGCCATCCATCATCGTTTCCATGCTGGACATGTGCCGATTAAAGGCACTGGGAGTCACAAATTCGGCGGCAATGGCTAAAGAGATGACACCCACCAGAATAATAATGATGTAGGATAAGAATAATTTCCAACCCAGATGCTGTTGGAGTCCTTTCATAGCATCGTGTCCTCAAAGCGATACCCTGCGCCCCAGACAGTAGCAATGAGGGTAGGGGCAGTCGGATCATCTTCAACTTTTTTACGCAGACGACCGATATGGACATCTACCACCCGGTCATCCCCGTAATAATCATGCCCCCAAACCTGTTCGATCAACTGTTCCCGGCTGAGGGCACGGCCGTGATGACGCATGAGGGTGTGGAGCAGGTCGAATTCAATGGGCGTTAAATCTAATTGTTGATCATGATGCCATGCCAGACGCGCATTTTCATCGAGTCGCAATTGAGCCGAAACCAGCTCCTTTTTTTCGCTGCTGCCCCCCAATCTGCGTAGCGCTGCTTTGATGCGAGCGACCAGTTCACGCGGGCTGAACGGTTTTGTCACATAATCATCTGCGCCCAATCCTAAACCAATCACTTTATCGGCTTCGTCGGCTTTGGCGGTGAGCATAATCACGTACACGTCGGAAGTTTGGCGCAGTTGGCGCAGCACTTCCAGGCCGTCTATCTCAGGCAGCATAATATCCAACACCACCAAATCGGGTTGAAAATCACGAAAGATATGTAAGGCAGAACGGCCGTTTGTCGCCGTTTCTACCACATACCCTTCTTGCTCTATATATGCTTTGACTGTATGAAGCAGGGTGTTTTCATCATCTACTACTAGAACTTTGTAAGCCATAGCTAAAGTTTACCGCATAAAAAGGATTTTGATTGAGCAGTTTAGCCTTTGCGCAACACGCCAAATGGCGTATTGACCCTGCTTTGATATTAATGGGGACTTATGCTAGTTAAAAACTAAATATGGCGTTCTCCTGAAAAGGTTGAATAATTTGTTTAGACACAAAACCAACCAAAACAGGAGAACGCCCTAATGATAGAAGATTTTGATGAATTCTGCTTGTATGTCTATGTTATTGTCGATGAAATATGCCAACAATTAGCACCTTTTTTGAGACGCCCCGGGCCTGCCCCTCTGTGCAGTGATAGTGAATTGATAGCGATGGCCTTGATTGGCGAATGTAAAGGCTGGGATATGGAAACTGAATAACTGTGTAATTGGAAACCACATCGAGATTTGTTCCCTATTATCCCATCACAAAGTCGGTTCAATCGAAGACGACGTAACCTGATGTTTATTATCAACTGGATTCGTCGTATTCTGCTTTCATGGATTGATGTCGCTCAAGACCCTCAATATATTATCGATAGTTTGCCAATTCCTGTGGTTAATTTTCATTTGGTACCAGCCTCAACTGGTGATTGGCGTGCTTACGAAGCGAGGTTTGGTAAGGTACCGTCCAAAAAAGAGACGATTTTCGGATACAAGCTACATTTATTAGTCACCATGAGTGGTGTCATCCTCGATTTTGTGCTTGCTCCGGCAAACGAAACAGACCTTAATGCCGGGCTGGACATGCTTTTTGAGCATACGATACCCGGCCACATGAAAGGTGACACATTTGGCACATTAGACCTCGCCAGGCTCACGGGGAAAACTCAAGCGCGTTTCTAAGCCGCTGTAAGCAGGAAATCCATACTCTTTTCAGCAAAATAGAGACCTTCTGAACAACCGAGCCAATTCTGGCACCTGTTTGGGCTAAGAATTCAGGGTTTACTTTGGGGCGAAAAAGCACTAAACTTGTGCTTATGCACAAAAACGAAGATTCGCATGCATCACCGCTCAACAACGGACGCGGCGCGACGAATTTTGCAAGAAAACCGGCCGTTCCACATCCAACATGATAATGACCCGTGAAACGTGAGGCGTGAGGAAAAATCACATTTCACGCATCACGCTTTCTAAAAAACAGCTTAATTCTCCATCGGTGCACCCCAGAAAATTCAGCCTTCCTGCTATAATCGCTCCCATCGTCGTCGGCACGGGTGGCCAGCCAGTGCCAAGGCCTCATATATGGGCTATTTATAACTACCCCCCATATTTATGGGAGTGTTTCGGGAGGTGGCGGGATGCAAAATCAAAAGACGCAGACAGTGTTGGCCGATGTTCACAACTGTAGCCGCATTGGGCTGGTTCAGGTATTGTCAGATGCAGGGTTCGAGATTTTGGCCGAAGCCAGTAGCGCTGCCGAATGTCTGCAGCTGCTGGTCCAGTGCCAGCCCACTTTGCTGCTGCCACCAGAGCCCGTGCCATTTATAGAAACATTACGCCAGGCACAGCCCCACGGCCACCTGGTGCTCTATGCAGCTAACTGTGACGACTTGCCCTTGCCAGCCTTGCTAGACGCAGGCGTCCGGGGCATGGTTACGAAGCAGGAGCCAACCACCGCGCTGTTACAGGTGGTGCAAAGCGCAGCCGCAGGCCAGGATGCCTACAGTCCCCAGGTATTGGGCAAGCTGCTGCAGGCGGACAGTTCCACTTTACCAATGGTAACCGAGTTAGAACAAGAGCTGCTCCAGTTGGTTTGCGCCGAGAAAAGCAACGCCGAAATTGCTGAAATCGTGACCCTGAATCGAAAGACAGTCGAAAAACGACTCTCAGCTTTATATACCAAATTAGGCGTCAAATCACGGGTGGGGGCGGCTTTGTGGTTTCAGCGACATCAAGGTACAGAGGGAATTCCCGCCTAAAAGTGGCGGGAATTCCCTCACAAAACGGCGGGAGTTCTCCCTTGACAGCATTTCGGCAAATCTATACAATGATTCTGTTGTAAATCCTTTCAATTCCTGAAGAGTAAAACAAACATGAAACGGATACTTGTCGCAGTTATAGCAGTTACTATGATAATTACTCTCCTTATCAGTTGTCGCTCAGAAAATATTAGTGCCGACCCGCCGCAAACAACCACTACTATCATTACTATGGTCGGTTTTCCTGCCTTTGAACAATCGTATGAGTCTTTATCTCAACAATTTCAGGAACAACATCCGACTATTAGCGTTCAATACGTCTCTTTGGATGAACGGACTAGCGACCTGAGCTTGCGTGAACAAGTAGAATTAGCCGACATCATTCTCATAAATGGTCGTCTGCCCGCTGATGCAACCACTTTTTTGCTCGATCTGACGCCACTCGCCGAGACCACCGGATCGCTTAATGCCAACGACTTTTGGCCCGGCCTTTTGGAAGCCTGCCAGGCAGGTGGTGTGCAGATTGGCTTACCCTTAAGCACCAGCGTGGACTTGATTTTCTACGACAAAAGTGTCTTTGATGCCGCTGGCCTGTCTTACCCAGAGCCAGGTTGGGATTGGCTTACGTTTCAGCAAACGGCGCAGGTCTTAACCAGCCAAGGTGGCACAGAACCCACTCGCTACAGTTTTGTAGACAACGGCCGCCCTCTATCCTTACTAGGCCCGCTAGTAGACAGTCTCCTGTTGGACAATGAAGATGGACTTGATTCGGAGCAGCTAGCAGCGGAATTGGATTGGTATGTTGACTTCGCACAGATAGGCGTTATTCCTGCCTTGGCCAACGACCCACAAACGGCCGTTGCTAATCGCGACAGCATTATCCGCAGTCGGCAGGCGGCGATGTGGCTGGGTGGCCAGTTTGAACTGGACACATGGCAGGCCGACTTCGCTGAAGATTTGGGCGTGGTTTCATTCCCCACAAGCAGCAACGCTGATAACCCGGCGCGGGCCACCTGCGCTGCGGTCAGCGCCGGCTCGGCGCACCCACAAGCAGCCTGGGCCTGGATCCACTTTCTGAGCACACAGCCAGCAGTCGGAATTGGGTCGGACGTGTCGGCTCGGCCATCGGTGGCTCAGAGCAGTGGTTACTGGATGAACATGGGAGAAGAGGAGACGGTTGCGCTACGTAATGCCCTCGAACGTGGCTGGTATGGCAGCGACGCCGTGCCAGAGATAACGGCCGTAAACAACGCTCTGAGCCAAGCCATTACATCTGGAACCCCATTAGCCGACAGCCTGCCAACAACCATTGAAAGGCAGCCAACCGTCCTCCCTCCCACGCCAGACGGCACGCCCTTTGCCGTGGCTACCCCACCCACAACGCCGACCCCAGTCGCTTTGCCAGATAGCTCTATTGTCAGTGACAATATTATTGTCGTTGACTATTTGTCTTACGATGGCTTCGGTCACACCAGTCGGGCGGCCGTTGAATCCCTGGCCGATGCTTTCAATGAAGCGCAGGATAGTATTGAAGTGCGGGTAGGGTCTAATTTTAGCGGCTCTTACATCACAGACGCAGCCGACAATTATGATTGCTTTGCCTGGAGTGGATGGGCAAGTAGTTACGCTGCTTCCCCTGAATTTGTCGCTAAATTTTACAGTTTAACTCCTTTACTAGCCGCAGAAGATGCATCCTTTTTCGAGGATTTTCATAGTGAATATGTGACCTGGAACCAGGTAGAAGGAGAACTGTATGCTTTGCCAGTTGCCGTTCAACCATACGTTATCCAATATAACGCTGACCTGTTCGCCTCTTTAGGCATTGCTCCACCCCCATCTGACTGGAGTCTGGAAGAATTCTGGTCGTTAGCAACAGCTATTACGCGCAGCACAAGCGACCGTAACATTTATGGCTTCGTTCCGGCCATTCTCATGCCGGAAAATCTACCCCTGCTGGCACCCGACGCGGCCTATCCCTATGATCCATATAGTTCACCACCAACCGCATCCTTTACTGAGCCGGCCGTTAGGCAGGGTATGACCTGGTTGGCTAGCATGGTTGCAGAAAACGTCATGTTTCCTGTTGATTGGGGTGGTTCACGCACAACTGCCGAGCACCCCAATTATGGTTCGTTACAAATGCAACAGCAAAGTAGTCTTATTAACCGTGGGGAAGCAGCAATGTGGGTAGCACTAGCCGATCAAGGTGATTATCATTTCAATACCGGCGTCGTTCCTTTTCCTCAGACACAATTGTTGCCCAGACTGAGTCTAACGCCTGACTTAACCTCTCTTTATATTTCGCGCCGTACAAGCAATCCGTCTGGTTGCTGGGAATGGTTTAAATTCCTGTCGGCGCAACCGAATATATTCCTTGGCATACCTGCACGTCAATCCGTTGTGGAATCGCCTAGGTGGGTAGACACTGTTGGGGCAGAAACAGCCGCCGCTTACCAGATGGCCCTGACACGCCCCATACAACCTTTACCCGACCTGAGCGATCCTTATCTTGGGGCTACCTACCCATACTCGATTTGGTGGGCAGATGCACTTCATGAGGTTTTTGCTGGTGGTTCACCTGCCGACGTTCTGGCAGAAATGCAACTTCGGGCAGATGTTTACCTGAGTTGCTTGACTACGGCCGTTTCGATCAATCCAGAACAAATCACAGCTTGCGCCCGCGAGGCAGACCCTGAACTTTAAAGCCCGTAGACTATGAATTATTTAATTCTCTTGGCTCTCTTGGTAGCTTTTTTTCTTTTTAGCATAATCTATCTGCATTTCTCCTTAGCTATTGTTACTATTCAAGGTTCTAGTATGCAGCCAACTTTACAACCTGGTGATCGGGTTTTAGTGTGGCGGCATTACTTACCACAGTGGTTAAAGAAAGGACAGATCGTTCTGGTATGGCCTAGTAAACCATTGCCTCCTAGAGATATGATGCTGCACAAGGGGGCAGAACCCAACTTGTTTACAGTGATACCATATATCAAGCGAGTAGCAGGATTACCTGGCGACAAAATCATTACCTACATTAGCGAGTTACCAGAAAGTGAAAGAGTGCGACAAGTTCGATTTTATAACAAAGCAGGGGAAAGAATATGGAAGATTCCCCAAAGACATTTTTTTGTGCGCGGTGATAGTACTGGCCAAGATTCTCTTATCTGGGGTCCTGTTCCATACAACGGTTTGTGGGGGTTAATCATAATGAAATTGTCGCCCATAAAAGCCAAACGAAAAGGCCCGTGATTCTCTCCATGCAGCAGCGATACCGACAAACAAAACAGTTCCTTATTGCAATCTCACAAATGTCCCGGTTGGCCTGGAGATGTCAGCCAATCGCCTTTGTAATTATTACGTTGTTGGACATCGTCCAAGGATTAGTACCTCTAGGTATGGCATGGTTAACTAAGCAACTATTTGATTTACTGTCTCAAGGAACCCAGACAACCACCAGCGAAAAGACACTATGGCCAATAATAGTTATCCTGATAGCTCAAACAATGTTGATTGTTTTTAGCTATTTATTAGAGTTAATAAACAAATACTTAAAAAAAGAATTAGGCAGGCAATTGACCTCCCATGTTCAGAAGGCTGTTTATAGAAAAATTAGCGGTTTCGCCGGTTTACGCTATTTTGAAGACCCAGCATTTTATGACACTCTTACTCTGGCTTCCCGTGGTGCAGAACAAGGACCAATGCAAACAATGCAGTATTTGTTTGACATCTTACGCGGAATAACCATCTTGGTCAGTTTTTTTGCTGTGTTACTAGCGTTCAACTCAATATTGTTGATAGTGGTTACTATTGCAATTCTACCTCAGTTATACATACAAATAAAAATAGGACAGCAGCGATTTAATCTAGCTGCTGTAAACACGCCCCAACAACGACAAATGAGCTACTATGGTACGTTGTTGTCTGATTACAATTCTGCTAAAGAGATCCGCTTGTTCGGTCTGGGGGATTGGCTACTAACCAGGCTCTTGCAAATTCTACTCCAGTTTCACGAGATGAAACGATATCAAGATATTCGTGAGATCAAATGGCAATTCCCCATTTATCTACTATCTAAGCTAATAGCTAGTGGTGCATTTATTTTTATCGCCGTCCAAGCTGTGCGTGGGTCATTAAGCATTGGGGATGTAACACTTTATATGGGTGCAGTAAGCAGTGTCCAAGGAACTTTGTCACACATTATCTTTGCTTGTACCGGTATCAATGAAAATGTTCTCTTTTATCGCCAATATATGCGGCTGATGGGTTTGCCCTCGGATATACCAGCACCCGAAGCGGCGTTGCCCGTACCGTCTTTGAGCCGAGGTATTGAACTTCGTAACGTCTCTTTCCGCTATGCCGAATCGCGCCCTTGGGTGTTACGACACGTCAACCTATTCATTCCCGCCGGACAATCTGTGGCTCTAGTCGGCTTGAACGGTGCCGGTAAAACGACGCTGGTCAAACTGCTTACCCGCCTCTACGATGTGACTGAAGGGGAGATTTTGTGGGACGGTACTGACATTCGCTGCTTTGAGCCGATTGCTCTACGGCAGCAAATGGGAGCTATTTTTCAGGATTTTGTACGTTACAACTTGACCATGCGGGAGAATATCGGATTGGGGGATGTCACCCACCTGACTGATGAGGCACGTATCCAGCAGGCTGCCCGTCAGGCAAAGCTAACGGCCGTTATCGAACAACTGCCACGAGGCTACGACACTGTTCTCAGCCGTTGGCTGGTTGATGACGCCGATGCTGGTGGTGAACTGTCCGGCGGGCAATGGCAGAAGGTTGCCCTGGCGCGCTTGTTTATGCGCGACGCTGCTTTCTATGTCCTTGACGAGCCAACGGCCGCTTTGGATGCCCAAGCAGAGCATGACCTGTATAATCAGTTTGTAGAGTTGGTCAACGGCCGTACCTCTCTCATCATCTCCCACCGCTTCAGCACCGTTAAAATGGCTGACTGTATTGCAGTCCTCGACGACGGCCGTATTATCGAACACAGCTCCCATGAGGAACTCTTGGCCATGAGAGGCCATTACGCTCGCCTCTACACCATGCAGGCAGAAAAGTATCAATAATTCAAATGAATTTGGTCACTCCCCAAAAATACGGCCGTCCCGCGTCTAATGTTATAATGATGCGTACAAAAATCACGTTTCACACATCATGCATAACGATATGAAGCAACTAACGGCCGTACTCTCCCTCATTTCCCTCGCCGCGCACCGCATCTGGCATCAGCGGTTGCTGATGGCCTGCCTGTTAGCGGGACTGGTGGCCGCCGTGGGGCTGCTGGCGGGCATTCCGCTGTACGCCGACGCGGTGCAAAATCGGCTGCTGCAAGGGGAACTGACCGAAGCGGGTACGCGCCGGCCGCCGTTTGCCTTCCTTTGGCGCTACGTCGGCGTCTGGACCGGCGACGTCAGCTGGGCCGCCTACCAGCCAATCAATAACTACCTGACGGAGCAAGCGGCCAACACCATTGATCTGCCCCTCGACAATGTGGGGCGGCATGTGGCTACCGCCCGGCTGCGACTCTTCCCCGGCGCCGAAACTAACTTTAACCAGAATGAACCGCTGCTGTGGACCAATCTCGGCTTCATCACCGACCTGGCGGCGCAGATTAATTTGGTTGAAGGAGCCTTTCCAGCAGAAACGGCGGCGTCTACTGCTACCGAGGTCCTTGTCAGTGAAGAAACGGCCGTTCAGCTCGGCCTACAGGTGGGCGAAACATACACCCTCTTTGGCGGCGACACGACCCAGCTCCCGGTACGCATTGTGGGCGTTTGGCAGCCGCGCGACCCAACCAACACCTTCTGGTTTTACGAGCCAGACGCCTTCGCCGAGATGCTGCTAACCAGCGAGGGGCAGTTTGAGCAGCAGGTGGTTCCCGTTTTGCCGGAAGCGGTGAGTACGGCCGTTTGGTATCAACTGTATAATGGTGGCCGCATCCGTCCCGCTTCTGTAGAGGCCTTTTTGCAAAACGTGAATGTGGTGGAGGCGCGAGCGACAGCACTGCTCGACGGCACCACGCTGGACGCTTCTCCGGTACGTGCGCTGCAAAGTTACGGCCGTGCCAACAACCTGCTCACCCTCACCCTGACCATCTTTTCCATTCCGCTCATCAGCATCATTTTGTACTTCATCAGCCTCATTGCCAATATGGTGGTGACACGAGGTGCAAGCGAGATTGCCATCTGGCGCAGCCGAGGAGCGACGCGCGGGCAGGTGGTGGGCGTTTACTTGCTGGAAGGCTTGCTGGTGGGCAGCCTGGGATTTGTGGGTGGACTGTGGTTGGCACTGCAAATTGCGCGGCTGATGGGGCGCACGCGCACTTTTCTTGACCCGGCAATTTTGACTCCTGAGCTTGTCGAAGGGGTCGGAGTTGGGGAATTGACGCCGGTGTTGTCGGGAACGGCCGTAATGTATGCACTCATCGGCGTCGGTTTGGCGATATTGGCACTGCTCATTCCCGCGTTGCAAGCAGCAAAGTACACCATCGTCACCCGACGCTGGCAGCAGGCGCGGGCATTGTTGGCTCCGCTGTGGCAGCGTTACTTTCTCGATCTGCTGCTGCTCATCCTCCCATTTTACGGTTGGTATCAGCTTGAGCGACAAGGCACCATCAGCCTGCTGGGCGGTGGCAGCGATCCGTTTGCTAACCCGCTCCTTTTTCTGGTGCCGATTCTCTTTTGTTTTTCGCTGGCACTGGTGGCTCTGCGCCTTTTCCCGCTGCTGCTGGGTGGCTTAGCCTGGCTGGCGGAAAAGCTGCCGGGTATTACGCTGCTGCTGACGCTGCGCCAATTGGCCCGGGCCACCGCTCAATACACCGGCCCGCTGCTTCTGCTGACGCTCACCCTCAGCCTGGCCAGCTTCACCGCCTCGATGGCCGTCACCTTTGATGACCATCTGGCGGATCAGATTTATTACCAGGTTGGCGCGGATTTGAATCTGGCGGAGCTGGGGCAGGCGGTCGAAGAGAGTAACCAGCAGCCGGGGGCGGCTGCCCAACCCAGCGAGGATGAACCACGCTGGCTCTTTTTGCCCGTGACGGATCATTTGCTGGTGGATGGGGCGCGGGCGGCGGCGCGAGTGGGGGAGTATACGGCCGTTTCCAGCATCGGCGGGCGTCAGCAGTCGGGGCAGATTTTGGGCGTGGATCGGCTAGATTTTGCCCAGGTCGCCTTCTACCGACCCGATTTTGCCGACAACGAGGCATTGGGCGGCCTGATGAATCGGCTGGCGGTGCGACGCGACCACATTTTGGTCAGCCGCGATTTTCTGGCACGCAACAGTCTGCAGGTGGGCGATCCCCTGCGGTTGACCATCGGCGCAGCGGGCGACTTTGCCGACGCCGAGTTCACCATTGCCGCCCCGATTGACCTATTCCCCACCCAGTATCCGCAAGACGGCCCCTTTTTCGTCGCCAATCTGGATCATTTGCACGAGGCGCTGGGTGGTGCCTACCCGTATAACGTCTGGCTGCAAACGGATCCTACCGTGCCCAGTAGCGAAATTGTGAGCGGGGTGCGCCAGCTTGGCTTTGCCGTCATCACCGCGCAGGACGCCCGTGAGCGCATCTTGCAGGAGCAAACCCGGCCGGAGCGGCAGGGGCTGTTTGGTCTGTTGTCGGTTGGTTTTCTAGCAGCGGCCGTGCTTACCGTCCTGGGTTTTCTGGTCTACGCCATCGTCTCTTTCCATCAGCGGGCGATTCAGTTGGGGATGCTGCGGGCCATCGGCCTGTCGGTGGGGCAGATGGCGGCGTATTTGGCCGGGGAGCAGGCAGTGCTGATTGCCGCCGGGGTGGGTTTGGGCACCGGGCTGGGCGTGTGGGCCAGCCGCTTGTTTATTCCGTTTTTGCAGGTTGGGGTCGGAACAGGTTCCGCGGGGAATACGGCCGTTACGCCCCCCTTCATCGTGCAAATTGCCTGGGAACAGCTGGGCACCATCTACGCCCTCTTTGCCGCCATGTTTGTCATCGCCGTCCTGATCCTCATCGCCCTCATTGCCCGCCTACGCATTTTTGAAGCGGTAAAGCTGGGAGAGGCGGTTTAGGAAAAGGGGATGCAGATTTATGCAAATAAACGCGGATAAAGCGTGTTTCCCGACAAAAGGGGTGTTGAATGAAAGCGAAACTATCTTCAAATAAAACAAAAAATCTGCGTCATCGGCGTCCATCCGCGTTCTATCTCTTTTTATTGCTCTTGCTTATTTCTTGTGGCACGGGCGAAACGGCCGAATCTATCCTCACGCCGACGCCACTGCCCACGCCCATCGTGCCGGAAAAGCCGGTTTATGTGGTGGAACAGGGCACGGTGGTGAACGCGCTGGAATTCACCGGACGTGTCTCGCCGGTGCAGGAGCAGGCGCTCTTTTTCAAGAGCGATGGCTTTGTGGACCAGATTTTTGTGCAGCGGGGTGATATGGTGGCGGCGGGCGACGTGCTGGCTCAGTTAGAAATCACCGATTTGCAGAACCAATTAGCGCAGGCAAACGTGGCGTTGGAAACGGCCGAACTTCGCCTCACCCAGGCGGAACAAGAACGGCAGGATGCGCTGGCGGAAGCAGCTATCAACCGAAAAAAAATCGCCCTGCAATTGCAGCAGGGGCAGGTCAACAGCAATTCCGCCACGCTCGTTTCAGCCCAAATTGAGCTGGAAAACGCCCAGCAGCGGCTGGCAGCGGCCGAATACGAACTGCAAAAATCGCGCGATCGCGACTGGGAACCGGAAGATCTGCGCCGACAGTATGAACAAGGGGTAGAATTTGCCCAGGAAGCGCTGGCGGTGGCTCAAGCCCGCTACAACGATGCCCTGGCAGGCAGCAGCAGTGGCGTTGTGGCTCGCCAAATCTTGGAGCAAGAGCTGGCCCTGGCCGACCTGCGTCTGGAACAGCTGGAACGGGGCATTGACCCGCTGATGGAACTGAACGTCGAGCAGGCCCGGCTGGATGTACAGCAAATCGAGAACCAGATTGCCGACGCCCAATTAATTGCTCCTTTTGCTGGCGAAGTCTTGTCTTTAAATGTGCGTCCCGGTGACCGGGCAGAGGCTTTTGCTACGGCCGTTATCCTCGCTCAGCCCCAAAATTTGGAAATTACGGCCGAACTAGGCAGCGATCAGCTTAGCCAGCTAACTGTTGACCAGCCAGCCACGATTACCCTGAGCAATCGCCCTGAAGAGCCGTTTGGCGGCACGGTGCGCCAACTGCCCTACGCTTTCAGCGGCGGCACATCTGGCAGTGACAACGAAGACAGCCGCGTCCGCATCCAATTTGATAATCCGCCAGCCAATCTTGCCCTGGGCGAACTGGCGACGGTGGTTGTGATATTAGAAGAAAAAGAAAACGTGCTCTGGCTGCCACCCGCCGCTATCCGTACCTTTCAAGGACGCACCTTTGTTGTTATCGAAGAAACCAACGGCCAGCGTCGCACCGACGTGCGCTTGGGCATCCAAAGCCCCACCCGCGTGGAAATTTTGGAGGGTGTCGAGGTTGGCGACGTCGTGATAGGAGAGTAGGATACAGATTAACGCAGATTCTTGTTTCTATCTGTGTTCATCCGTGAAAATCTGTGTCCCATTAAATTATGGAAGCATTCATTCATTGCGAAAACCTCGTCAAAATCTACAAAGTCGCCGAGTTGGAGGTGGTGGCTTTGCAAGGATTGGACCTGACGGTGCAGCGAGGAGAACTGCTGGGCATTGTAGGGGCGTCTGGATCGGGCAAAAGTACGCTGCTGAATATTTTGGGTGGGTTGGATCGGCCATCGGCGGGGCAGGTGGTAGCCAATGGTCTAAATTTGCTGAAATCATCCAGTTCCGAACTGGACACCTACCGCCGCCGCGAGGTCGGCTTCGTCTGGCAGCAAACAGCCCGCAATCTGGTGCCTTACCTCACTGCCCAGGAAAATGTGGCCTTGCCGATGACCATCGCGGGCCTGGGCTGGCGCGAAAAACGGGCCTGGACCAATGAACTGCTAGAAGCGGTCGGTTTGTGGGAGCATCGGCAGCACAAGTTGGCGCAGCTTTCCGGCGGGCAGCAGCAGCGCGTGGCGATTGCCGTCGCCTTGGCCAATAAACCTTCGCTGCTGCTGGGCGACGAGCCAACGGGTGAACTGGATTCAACAACAGCCCATGAGATTTTGGCGCTGCTGCGGGAGATGAACGGCCGTTACAACCTCACCACCATCCTCGTGACCCACGACCCGCAAATTGCCCGCGCCGTAGACCGAGTAGTGACGATAAGAGACGGCCGTACCAGTAGCGAAACCATCCGTCGCGTGGCAGAGGTGGAAGCAGCACTTGCCAAAAATATTGAAGCCACTGCCGCATCTTTTTACGATGAACTTGTGGTTGTAGATAGTGTGGGCCGCCTGCAAATCCCACCCAATTTGCGTGAAGCCACCGGTATTGGTGATCGGGTCACCTTGGAAGCAACGGACGAAGGCGTGCTCATTCGGCCAGCGGACGGGAGACGTGATGCGTGAGGATTCCACTATGCCAGCAACCATTCGTGTCGAAGATGTGAGCCGCATTTACCGGGTCGGCCAACAAGAACGTCAGGCATTAAAGGCTGTCTCTTTGTCGGTTGGGGCGGGGCAGATTGTTGTCCTGCGCGGCCGTTCCGGTTCGGGCAAAACCACGCTGCTGAACTGCATTGGCGGGTTAGATCGTCCTACAGACGGCCGTATTTGGGTGGCGGAAAATGAAATTACCCGGCTCGCTGAGCAGCGGCTGGTGCAGCTCCGTCGCCAGCAAATTGGCTTTGTCTTTCAGTCCCATGCGCTGCTGCCCACTTATTCTGCTCGCGAAAATGTAGATTTAATGCTGCGTTTGACCAAAGCCCCGCGCTCAAAGCGCCAAGAGCGGGTGGAACAGGTTTTGCAGTTGGTTGGCTTAGGCAAATGGATGGATCATCGGCCTCATGAACTTTCCGGCGGGCAGCAGCAGCGGGTGGCTATCGCCCGCGCCCTCGCACCGCGTCCGGCGGTCATTCTGGCAGATGAACCAACCGGTGAGTTAGACAGCGCCACCGGACAGCAAATTCTGACGCTCTTTCGGCAGATTGCCGATGTGGAAAAGGCCACCATCCTCATTGCCACCCACGATCTGGCAGCGGATGCGTTTGCGGATGAGGTTTTTCATTTGGCAGACGGCCAAATCATAAAGCCTGAATGGGCCAGAGCAGTTTAGCATTATTAGGGATATCGTCCTTTTCAACCTGCCTGTAGAATAGAGATGCAACTGGGAAATGTTGCGAAAGGGGGCATCCTCTACCGTATATTTACGCGCGAAAATGGACTTTGTTGGCGAAGTCAGAGTGGTGACACTAAGGCTGCAAAAGGAGATATTCT
>CAZXVH010000049.1:0-33671 GCA_964643965.1 uncultured Ardenticatenaceae bacterium | reverse complement strand
AAGAACGGCCGTTTCCTCATAGTAAAATTGTGTTTGAACACATGTTTGTTTATAATGCAGCTATGGAAACAAACTTGACACACCCCGCCACCAAATGGGAACAGGATGCCAGACAGGTGCAGCAAACCCCGCAAAACAAGCTGCGCCTGGCAGCGATGGCTGGTCACATGCGCATCGATAAAATCGCGGCTCGGCGAGCTGCCCTCGTTGACCTGCTGTCTGATGGGTACACCCACCCCCGTGAAGAAATTTGGGAAATTATTACTGCCCAAATAGGTGAAGACTCCTGGGGCAAACTGCCGCAGGAAGCGCTGGCTCGAGACCTGGCGGCGCTGCGACAAGGTGGTATTCGTATTGCCTATTCCCGCCGACCTGAAATTCAAGGCTATTATCTTCAATATCCCAGTTTGGAACGGCCGTTTTCCCAACCATACGAAGCGGTAAATTGGCAGCTTGTTGAGGCGATACGTCAATTACCCGTATCTGAGAAAAATAAGCGCGTTTTTGCTGCCGCCGATTTTGCCCTACACCAAAAACGCCTGCTGCTGGCGGCAGAACATCCCGACTGGCCTGAATCAGATCTTGAAGAAACAGCCCGCCGCCTGGTTTATGGCGTGATACAGGCAGATTTGGCATGACAGATTACGAGCAAGCCCGGGCTTTTGGCGGCGTTATAGATGTCTTGGAAGCCATTGGGGCAACCTACGCGATTTGGGGCGGTATGGCGGTGGTGGCTTACGGTGAACCTCGCTTTACGCAGGATATGGACATCTTGCTGACGCCGGAAGGCTTTTCCGCGGCCATGTTTGTGCGTCGCTTGCGCGAGACGCATTATCATGTGGATGAGATTGCCGTTAATCGCGCCTTGGGCGGTGGCTTTTTTAACGTCATTCATCTGGGCTATCACATCAAGACAGATTTTTTTGTGGCGGTGGAACCAGACCTGAAAGCCATGATTGCGAGCCGGGTTTATCTTCCTTTTGATGAGATGCGCCGCGCCGCCTACATCACCCCCACTGCAATTATCAGCGCCAAATTAAAAGCGTATACAGACAGCCAGTCCACGCGCCATTTGGACGATATCGCTTCGATTATCAGGCTGCAAGGGCAGAAGTTAGATGGGGCGCAGCTTGACATTGCCGCGGCTCGTTTGGGTCTGCTTGGTGTGTGGCGAGCGCTGTGGGCGCAGAATCAACCTGATTAAACCCAGGCGCTAACGCGCTGTATGGGGCGAAATCCACCTGCGAAGGAATGGCAAACGATGATGGAAAATGGTTTGTCCGGCTGAGTCTTGTATTTCTGACGAGGTGTTCTTAAATCTGCTATGCTCTGAGCATGAAAACGAGTGATAGATGTGTGTGATGACTGTACAAAACATGACAGTATCTCTACCAAAGGATGCAGTCGCTTTGTTGCGGTGGCGCGGTCATCAGCCACTTTCTACTATAAAATTATAGGATAAAGGATAAGAATAATCTTATGACGACGATTACCTTGCCCTCTAAGCTAGCCCAACAAATTGAGAATTTCGGTGGCGAGAACGAGTCTGATAGGCAAGCATTTGTGGAAAAAGCGATTCAGGCATATCTTATGCAAATGCGCCGTGAAAAAATAGAGGCTGAAACAGATGCCTTTAACGCCCAATACGAAAAGCTGCGAGAAAATTACAGTGGCTATTATGTGGCTATCCACCAAGGCCAAGTGATTGATCATGACCTGGATCTGCGCACGTTACATTTGCGTGTTTATGAACAGGTAGGCCGTACAATCGTATTGTTAAAACAAGTGACAAATGAGCCTGAACGAGAATTAACCTTTCGCAGCCCGCGTCTGGAAAGGAACGAGCTGTGAAGTTCAAGTATAGTCACGATTATTATCCCCCTGTACCGGTAGCTGAAGTGACGTTCATCACTGCCGCAGAATCCTTACGTACTGGCCCATTTACAGCCATAAAGGTCGCAGCTATAAAGTGACACGGGCCGAGGAATTTGAAGAACCGTTGCCCGACGGCCGTAATCGAGGTACATATAATTTTGTTTGTAGTAAGTCATCAAACATAGACGCAGTATACTGAAAGAGTTAACGGGTTGACCAGAATTAAGTGATGCTTAATTTTGGTCAACCAACAGAGTCTCATCTAACCAGTTATCGATGATCATCATAGCGGCGGCGCTTTCTACAATGCTGGTGTGATTCTCACCGTCAATGACGTGTACTTCCCCATCACTGTACTGGGTCACGGCCGTTGGGAATTGATCGGCTACAAACGCTTCATCTTGACTACCTACGACCACCAGCATGGGTGCGTCAACGGCCGTTAACGCCGCCGCATAATCTGTTGGTGAAGAATTGACCATCGCCCGATAGCTGTAAGTATGGGTTGCCGTGTCCGGCACATTAAAGAAGAGTGTATTCTGCTGATTGAGCGCCGTGATGCCCAGCGCATTGAGCATCGTCAGCCCAATCAGGCGCGGTACATGCAGTTGAGTGTAGGCAGCGGCAAAATCAGCTGTTTCCGGGTCTAACTGCGGCATTGTGGGCGCATATGTTCCCAGATGGGGCGCAAACAACAGATAACCATCTACGGGGGGCGCCTCGGCCAACTGGGCAAATTGCAGCGCAATCCCGCCCCCCATCGAGTGACCAGCCAGAATAAGACGGCCGTTTGGCTGCTCAGAACGAATGGCGGCAATCACATCGGCCACATCATCTTCATATTGACCCATGTAAGCCACGTCGCCAGCCGTGCCGCCCGACTGCCCATGACCGCGCAGATCAAGCGCCACGACTTCTGCCTCAGTGGCCTGACGCAGCTTTTCCGCGCTCAAGTTGAGGGCGGCGCTGTCCGAGGTGACGCCGTGGAGCAGCAAGATGGTCATGTCCGATTCAGCCGGGAAGTGGCGAGCGAATAATGTTTCGCCGTCCCGCACAGTGAACTGCTTTGGCTCAAAATCGGTCGTGGCCGACTTTGCCACCGGGAACGGCCCTGTCGCAAAAGTTGGCTCGGGTAAAAATGTGAGAACCAGGGCCGCTGTGAAGTAGATGATGATTAAAACGGCCGTTAAAATAAGCGTAATTCGCAAAAACTTTTTCATCTTAGAAATCTCCTGGTTGAACGTGTATGGGTAAACTAATTCACCGCGCACCAATACTGCAATTCGGCCGTCGAATCGGGGGCATAGCTGTAATTCAAACCCGTGAAGCCATGCCCGCCGCCAAACTGATTCTGTGGGCCGCTGTCTGGGGGCAGTTGGTAGAGGGTCGATTGGGAAACGGCCGTTTCCATGCCTACGTTATAAATCATGCCGCTGGCAATCACGAGGACTGCCCAGATAATGCCAAAGGCGGTGGCGGTGCGGGCTACGGCTGATTTGTGACCTTGTAGTCGCTCATGCAGCGCCAACGATAAAACCACCAGCATGGCACCCCAGGCCACGTACACAATCAGGTACAGCATCGAGAGCACTCCCTGATTTTCCACAATCGTCGCCACCTTTTGCACCGGACCGGCATTCTCGGAAATATTGACAACGGCCACAAAGCCGACGATGCCAATAATATAGGCCAATGCCTCGTACAAAGCGGCCGCCCCGCCCCACTTCTGTAACGACGTCATACTTGATTTGCTTTCTTGTTTCATAATTTTCTCTCCTTGTGCCAGTTACTCTGACAGGTGGGGATTGACCGAAATGAGCGTCAATCCAAGATTATTGATCTTCTTAAACACGCCATGCAGCGCCGCCTGGTCGCGGATGGCCCCGCTCAGAATCGTATGGCCACCTGCGGTGCGGGTGATGGTGAAACCCTCGAACCATGTTTGCCAACGGCCGTCTAAATGACCTTCGATTTTGATGTGGTACTGGTTCTGCTTGTCTGCGTGTTCGTTCATCATGCTTCAAGAATAAGGCAGGTGGCGTGACAAATCCCCACAGGAAACTGTAGTTGTAGGGGCAAAAAGCTGTAGTTTAGCGGGGAGTAGAAGCTGTAGGTGCGTATTCTTTTGGTTTGTCGTTTATCCGAAAACTACCATTGACAGCCCAAATGGTTTATTGTATTGTTTTGATACTATCTATTTAATACTATCTATTTGGGAGTATGATATGGCGATCTACACAGAACGGGTACAAACAGTTCTGACAAAAGAACAGTATAAAGAACTGATGGCGCTGGCTGAACAAGAACAAAAGCCACTTAGCGTCATGATTCGTGAGGCGGTGGAAGAACGATATTTTGTACCGGTTGAGCAGCAGAAACGCCAACAGGCACTGGCTAATTTATTAGCGCTCGATGCGCCGGTTGCGGATTGGTCACAAATGGAAGCGGAAATTGAGCAAGGGGCGCTTGATGAATGACACGCCTTCCTTTTTGGATGTCAATGTGCCGATGTATGCGGCTGGTAAAGCCCACCCGTATAAAGAATCATGCGTCTGGGTGTTGACGGAGATTGCCAACGGCCGTTTAGATGTCGTTATCGACGCTGAAATTATTCAAGAAGTGCTGTACCGTTATGGAGCCATGCAGCAGTGGCAAATCGGGGTGCAAATGGCGCAGAATTTGCTGGACTTGGTTCCGGTTGTGCTGCCAGTCACAGGGAATGATATGAAAACGGCCGTTTCTCTCTTTGCCCAATATGCCCCCCAGGGCGTAAAAGCGCGGGATGTGCTGCATACGGCCGTTATGCAGACCCACCAGATCAGCCATATCATCTCCACCGACAAACATTTTGACCAAATTGAGGGCATGGCTCGGCTTGACCCGCAAGCGTTGTTTGAAACCAGATAATCTATTGGGGAATAAGTCGAGGTGAAAACGGCCGTTACGCTATCAGACCGAGTTCTCTGGCTTTGGCAATGGCCAGGGCGCGTTTGTTGACGCCCAACTTGCTGTAGATGTTTTTGTTGTGGTAGAGGACGGTATTGAGGCTGATCACTAACTGCGCGGCAATCTCTTTGTTTTTGAGACCGGCGGCGATGAGGGCGAGAATCTCCAGTTCGCGCTCACTGAGGGGATCAACCAACGGTTGTGGGGTAGGGGACGAAGGCTGCGTTTCTACTTGAGCGCCAAAGGTGGTAAGCAATGTGTGGCAGTAGCGCTTCATCACAGCCTCTTCACTGTTCATTTTTTGCAGCAGCCTCATCATCGGCAGCCCTTCATCCACAAACATGCGGACATAACCCGCTGGCTCGGCCAGGGTCAGGGCGCGCGCCAACACCCCAAGCGCCGCAGTTGTGTCATGCTGCACCTCGTATACCAGCGCTTGCAGCATCAAGATTTCAACCACGCTGCCTATCCGTCTGCCCGCTTCCGCGTCTGCCAACAGCCGGGCAAGCAAATCTGCTGCCTCGTGGAGGCTGGCGCTGTTTCCATCACGCTTGTATTGGGCGATGCGTAGTCGCGCCAGGGTGATGTGTTCAAATTCGCGCAGGTAACTGAGGGTATCGGCAGCGGACAATCCTTGCTCGTGCGCCCAGGTCTGTGCTTCTGTCAATTTTCCTTGCAAGAGCCAGACGCGAGCCTTCAACGCCGTTATAGGACATACATCTGGGACGGGATGCCTAAAATAGAGGGTTTCGCCCTCATTGAGCAGGGCAACCGCGCCGTCAAGGTCTCCCTGAGCCACTTTTAGACGAGCCTGTGTGCGCGCCCAGTGACGATGCCAGGGCGGGAACGCCGGTTGCTCACCCCACTCCTGGCTTTTTAACAGGTGTTGCTCAGCGGCGGCCATATCCCCTTGTTCCAGGTGCAGCTCACTCAACCCCAAATGCAGAACGGCCGTTTCCGGTATTTCTGGCTTACCCTGCGCCGTTGTACGCTGCAAAGCGTTTTCATAGGTGGCTACTGCCTCATGGAGACGCCCTTGAGCCAGCATGATGTCTGCCAGATAAGACGTAAAACTGATGGCAAACGGGATGTTACCTGCCGTCCACATGGCAGACATGGCATCAGAAACCGTCTGGAAAGCGGCGTCCAGGTCTCCGCTCGCCCAGTAGCCGAACCCCAGCAGTAACGCCGAAAGACCATGCTCAAACGGGGAATTCTCGATGGGGAGATCGAGTGCCTGTTGGGCGTATTGCACAGCGTCAGCCACATCCCCGAGCGTTTGGGCAAGATAAGCACGGGCATTGGCAATAGTTATCGGCAGCGACTGAAATTCTGCCTCGTCCACCACCACCATCCTGGCCGCTGCGGTTTTTGGTTGGTCACCCATGTCCAGCCACCGTTCTGCATCCCGTAAACGGGTTTCGGCGGCTTCCATCTCGCCGCTGTCCAGCAGCGCCCAGGCATACTGTGCACTAAGGACGGGACGGACACGAACGAACTCGTCTGGCAACGCCTTTACCCAGCCAAGCCAGGTAGCCGATTGGTAACGCCTGTCCATGTCGCGCCAAGTCCGTTCAGCCAATGCGGCTACCTGCTCGTAATCACCGATGGCGAGGGCGTGGCGCACAGCCTCGGCTGGCAGCCCATGCTGCGCGTACCATGCGCTGGCTCGCTGGTGTAAAGTGGCGATCTGCTCAGGTTGTGCGGCCTTGTCATAGGCTTGCAGGACATCGGCAAACAGGTGGTGGTAACGGTACCAGACCCGCTGATCATCAAGCGGTACGATAAACAGGTTGCTGCGCTCCAGAGATTCCAGTATTGCCTGGCTATCTTCTTGCCCGGTAACGGCCGTACAGAGAGGGCCGCACAGCCGGTCGAGAATCGACGTGGACAGCAAGAAGGTGCGCACGGGTTCGGGCTGCTGACGCAAGGCTTCTTCAACCAGATAATCCATGATGAAGCGGTGACTGCCGGTGAACGTATGGACAAAGCCATCCACATCACTGCTGGCCCGGTTTTGCATGGAGAGCGCCGCCATTTGCAGCCCGGCAATCCAGCCTTCGGTGCGGGCTTCCAGAGCGGCAATCTGGTCAGGCAGCAGGATTAGCCCCATCGTTTGCTGTAAAAATCGAGCCGCTTCTGCTTCGGTAAAGCGCATCTCATCGGCGCGTAGTTCAATCAGTTCACCCCGCGCCCGCAGTCGCGAAATGGGAAAGCCGGGGTCGCTGCGACTGGTCATGACCAGCGTCATCTGCGGCGGCATCAAGTCTAAAAGGGCAGCCAGCGCCCTGTCTATTTCTACCGAATCGATGGCGTGGTAATCATCGAGAATGAGGTGGAAAGGGCTGGAAACGGGAACGACATCATGAACAAACGCCTTCATGAGCGTTTTGGCGGGAATGGTCTGGTTTGATTGCAGCAAATGGGACAGGGAAGATTGCACGTCGGGTAACGGCCGTACCGCCACCGCCAAATAGCGGAAGAATTGCTGGGTATCGCTGTCATCTTCATCCAATGACAGCCAACAGGCATGTGCATCTTCCCGTTGTTGCAGCCAGTTGGTAATCAGGGTGGTTTTGCCATAACCGGCGGGGGCTGAGATGAGGATGAGTTTTAACGGCCGTTTCGCTTCCAACTGTGTTAACAGTCGCGGCCGTTCTACCCAGTTAGAGCGGTTGGGTGGTAGATAGAGTTTCGTTTGCAGGAGTGAGTCAAACACAAGAGAATTATAAGGGAAAGTGTGGGAGAGGGAAACGGCCGTTCACCCCATCAGCGTCAAAGTGTTTTTCTTTTGCACAATTTAGGGGAATTTCTACAATAAATGTTAGACGGCATCAATGCTTGCGTAAATTTGCCAAGAAAACACATTTGCAAAATCACGATGATTTTACGGATTTATCGAAATGGTAAAAATGGAAAAAAACAAGAATCACATTCTTCTCGTTGATGACGAGGCTGCTATCACTGACAATCTAACGCCATTCTTGGAACGCTCAGGATTTCTGGTAACAGTTGCCCATGATGGCGCAGCGGCGTTGCAGAAAGCAAAAGAATTAGCTCCAGACCTGATTGTGATGGATGTTTTAATGCCCCGGATGGATGGCAGAGAAGCATTGCGTCAGCTACGGGCTAGAGACAATTGGATCCCCATTATTTTACTGACACAAGTCGGGGAAGCATTTGAACGAGCGATGGCATTGGAAGAAGGCGCCGACGATTATCTCAATAAACCATTTGAACCTCACGAACTGGTGGCACGAATCCGCGCCATATTACGTCGGGCGCAATTGGGGCGCCCCCCACTGGCAACCGCCTGGAAACTTTCCGCTGGTTCCTTACATCTCGATAGACGAGCGCGGCGAGCATATTTAGGAGACCAGGAATTGGCGCTAACCCCGAAAGCGGTGGCGCTGCTCGAATATCTCATGACGCATCCAGACGAACTGCTCACGCGGGATCGCCTGCTGGACGCCGTGTGGGGCTGGGATTACCCGACGGGTACCCGGGCGGTAGACACCCGCATTGCGGAACTACGCCGCGTGTTGGGTGATGATGCTGCCGAACCTCGTTTTATAAGCACCGTTGCCGGTGAAGGCTACCGTTTTGCGGCCGATGTGGAGACGAGTGGATGAGATGGCGCTGGATTTTCGCTGGAGTCCCTGTTCTGCTGGGAGCCATTATCAGCCTGTTTCTCAACAGCACAAACCAGGCTCCCTTGTATCGTTTCACTATAGATTTGGGGACGATCTGCTTTGTATTTATTGGGACTGCTCCTCTCCGTTTTCATGACAATAATCTTTGCCTGCCAAGCGAGCCGAGAAAAAGCCCATCTGGAAGCTATACAAAAGAGTAGTCAGGATAGGCGACGGTTTTTACGCCGCCTCGATCATGAACTCAAGAATCCTTTGACCGCTATTCTGGCCGGTTTAGCCAATATTGCCTCGGCCGATACCAGCGATGTTTACCAAATTCCGCTGGAAAGCATCAACTCTCAGGCGCAGCGGCTGCGGCGACTCGTCAGCGACCTGCGTAAATTGTCAGATTTGGAAACGCGAGAATTAGAACGAGAGCCAGTAGATATGACGGCGTTGTTGTCAGAACTGTTTGCCTTGATTGAGACGACGCCGGGAGCCGATAACCGTCAACTGGTACTCTCCATTCCTCGTGCGCCCTGGCCCCTGCCTACTGTTGCTGGTGACTGGGATCTGATCTTCCTGGCTGTGTACAATCTGCTGGATAATGCGCTTAAATTTACGCAACCGGCCGATACCATTGAGCTACGAGCGGCCGAGGATGAACGGACGGTAATCATTGAAATTGCAGACACGGGATACGGTATTCCTGCCGAGGAAATCCCACGGGTTTGGGACGAATTGTATCGGGGAAAGGAGGCGCAAAGTACACCGGGGAGCGGTCTCGGTCTATCATTGGTACGTGCCATTGCTGTGCGTCATGGAGGGCGCGTCACCATTCGCAGTCGCCCACAACAAGGCACGGTGGTCACGATGCGTCTGCCCGTAAACGATGAGGCGAAGCCTTCCCTCGATTAAATGAAACCGTTCCCCGTTTGATCATGTGTTACAGAACTGTAACTTGATGAAACAAAGCAGCACCATGCCAGCCATCTTCTTGCTACATCCTTCAATTACACTCTGATTTATTGAAAAAACAAAGGTCTTTGTGTCTGACATTGAGTGTAAAGGAGATAAAAATGAACAAGAAATTACACAAAACAAACATGATCTTGCTCTTCGTAATAGGTGTGCTTGTCTTGAGCGCGTGCGGCACGTTGCAGATAGAACAGGTGGAGCCGGCGGCGGTGGTGGAAATACCGGCTGCATCTGAGGCACTAGATTTAGATGAACCGGCAGCAGCGCCAACACTTGAGGTAACGGCCGTTTCCCCCACGCCACCTAGCAATATTACCGAAGCCACAGCCACCACCATTCCCCCCACGCCTATCAGTGAAGCTTTGCCCACCACCCATTCAGTACATAACGGCGGCAGCGACGAAATTATCGTATTGCCCGGCTGCTTTGACTTTGATAATGGGGTCAGTCTGACGCCCCCTGATCCCAATTGTGACTTTAATTTGCTGCCGGGGCCTGACAGCGGATCGATTGAAATCTATCCGATAGCACCAGCGCAGTTAGCCTACGACAACGTTTTCCCTGAAGCGCCAATATTTGCCCAATGTGCCAGCGGCGACGCCTTCAGCCCCGAACCAGAAGTTGTAAATCTATCGACGGCACCGTTTGAAATTGTTTGTTACCGTACCGGAGAAAACCGTGTCGGCTACCTGCATTTTACAGATGCAGACCTGGAACAGGCATATACCGTCACGTTAGAATGGCTTACTTTTTCTCTTGAGCAAGATGGCGGCTCAACCCCTGAAACCTTGGTGTACACAAACAACACCTTTGGTTTCACACTACCGCTGCCAGAAACATGGCAAGGCTATACGGTGACGCAACATGATTATGAAAGGGTAACGAACCTGTGCTTTACTTTTGTGGGTTCTGCGCCCACCTGTGTTTTGCAAATTGATGTCTATAGTCAGGGAAACTGGGAGGCGTTGGAGAAAGTGCCGCATGATTATTATCTGGGCGAGAACGACTTGTTTGTCTTTGCCTCCGGGCCGCATCAGGAAGCTTGTGCAGTTGGATGATTTTCAGTGCGCCCGTTACCAAGAGATACCGGCAATTTTAGCCGGGTTTATCAGTGAGTAATACCTTTATCATGACGCTGATGACACAAATAACGACCACTATGATGCTTGTTGTTTGCCTGATACTGGCAGCTTGTACCCAAGAGGCGAGTTTACCTGAAGCGCAAATGGAAACGGCCACACTGAGCGTGACGAGAACGGCCGTTAACACCCCTCAAGATCGGACATATGAGTGAACAAACAATGCGGAGTATAGAAGAAAATGTCCAACGTTTTGCTGCCGGCGCCGCACTTTAAACAAAGTCGTGACGGTACTTGTCTGCCCGTATGTATGCAAATGGTTCTGGCTCACCTGGGGGATGCACGAACTGAAGCCGATTTTTCCAAATTATTGGGAACAAATAATGCCGATCTGCCAAAAATGATTGTACAAACAATTACAACCATCTTTCCAATGGTCAGGGGCATGGGGAGCGGCAATGGCCTGTCACTTCGCTGTCAACGATAATTAGAAATGCCCATACCCTTCCTATAAAAGCACACACTAACAAGCCGCCCGCCAGCTTCCCTGCCAGTGCTACGACCACGACTGATTACTTGAATGTCAACCCATACAAAACCTCTTGTTATCGTTTTCGGTGTATAATGACAATAAGAATTTGCTTATTATCATTACTAGGAATAACGAGATGCAACCAAAAGATTTTGAAGAGGATAAAATGCCAGGTCGTGTGCAGCGCTACCCTAATGGCTATTGGGCATTTATACCGCAGCCATTGCCGCCAGAAATAACCTGGTCGGACGGATTAGTAGCCACGTTGTCAAAAGCAGATCGGGCTTTGGGCGAATTGGCCGGTTTAGCCTCCATGCTCCCGAATCCCAACCTGCTTATCCAACCATTGATTCGCCGTGAAGCAGTCTTGTCTTCGCGTATTGAAGGTACCCACGCCTCCCTTGGTGATTTATACGCATTTGAGGCGGTACAGTTAACCCTATTTGAATTCCCTGAAGACGTCAAAGAAGTGAAAAATTATGTTTTAGCCTTGCAATATGGTCTGGAGCGTCTCGCTACTTTACCTGTGAGTTTGCGGTTAATGCGTGAACTACATGCCCACTTGTTGAAGGGTGTACGTGGGGAGCAATGGACGCCAGGCGAATTTCGCCGCAGCCAGAATTGGATTGGCGCACCAGGCAGC
This sequence comes from uncultured Ardenticatenaceae bacterium, assembly GCA_964643965.1. Lineage (GTDB taxonomy): Bacteria > Chloroflexota > Anaerolineae > Promineifilales > Promineifilaceae. Next base: position 21,986 of record CAZXVH010000049.1, on the reverse strand, counting down.
ACAATCCAAACGGCGACTTACGTACCTCCCCCTGTAGATGAAATGAATCAGGCGCTGGGTGCTTTGGAAAAGTTTATTCACCAAGGCGACAATTTACCGAATCTGATTCGATTGGCCCTGGTTCACTATCAATTTGAGGCGATCCATCCTTTTCTGGATGGCAATGGCCGTGTGGGTCGTCTGCTCAATAGCCTTTTGTTGCATGATTGGAGATTGTTATTGCAACCTGTTCTTTACCTAAGCGCCTATTTTGAGGCAAACCGTCAAGCGTATTATGATCATCTGTTAGCCGTGAGCCAGAAAGGAGCCTGGGATGAGTGGTTTTTGTATTTCTTACGCGGAGTACAAACCCAGGCTGATGATAGTATTCAGCGTATTCAGCGCCTACAATCCCTGCGTGATGGCTACCGTGACCAGTTTCAACAGATACGCAGCGCCGCCCGACTGTTACAGGTCATTGATTGGCTGTTCGCCCAACCCATATTCAATATTCTGCAGGTAAGCGAGATGCTTTCGGTTACTTATTCTGCCGCGCAACGATATGTGACTCGGTTGGAAGCGGCTGGTATTGTCACTGAAATTACCGGTCAAGCGCGTAATCGTGTTTATCGAGCAGATGAGATTTTGGCAGCGGTGGCCAGAAATTTATAGGAGAAGATTAAAGGTGATAAATCGATTATCATTGTGAAACTTATAATAATTTGAACAATTATAAATGACACCCGGTTGCTGATCTGGGAGTGTGTATAAAAAACCATCGAGGACTTCTCGCAATTTGTGAGAAGTCCTTTTGTCAATGCCAGTTATTTTCTGATTCCTTTAATTTGTTTTGTTCCCCGAGTTAGGCGAAGGAGATGCCATGAATCCATGTGTAGACCGCCTTCACGAATAGCTTTCGACCAGGCAGCTTTTGCCTGATCTAATCAATCAAGGAGATGATTTCATGAATAACCAAACAATCCCTTCCCCTACCCAGGTACGTATCCACTCGCATGTGACCTAATCCCGTTTTCTGCATGTAGAAGACGCTTTAAATATTGGTCAGGGTAAACTTCGCATCTTTGCTGGACGATACCGTAAAGGGTACGGCATGGATGCTCAAGGATATGGCCACCATTTTATCGATCTGGCCGATGCCCGCGTCATCTTTTGGGCATTATTATCTGGCGAACAAGGTTTCAGCCACAAGGAGTATAAAGGCACACCACCTCAAACTCGTCACTTCGACAGGCTCAGCGCAGGCTCTGAGCAAGGTCGAAGGAACGGGAGCGGTGCAGTCAGCCGGGTGTTGTCCATTGCGGTTAAAGGAGACAATGTGTATATCGAACTTAAGACGGGGCCTGGTAAACTCACCCCGACAGGCGCGATTACACCCAACGGGCGGGCAGACGTGGAAGTCAACGTTACCTTCAAACTACATGAGGCACGGCGCATGGCTGCCACTGTTCTGGCTTATCTTCAGGCTTGGGATGTATTGCGCATATTTGCACACAAACAGATGGTTAGTCAACCGACCCCCTATACAACTTCACTGAGTACAGACCTTTTGGCGGCGACATCAGCCCTTCGGGCGACGACATCAGTTGAAAATAAGGGAATCCCAACCATGCCTAAAGAACCGAAGAACGGAACAGCGAAAGGAAATGGCACGGGTAAATTGCACACCAGCATGGCTAACGGCCGTCCTGTCACGCGCAAAGATGTTGTCAAAGCAAATGGGGTTGCCACTAACCCTGCGAATGGGGAATCTGGGAACAAACGGCCGTTGCACTATGGCTGTGGCGAAATGGTTGACGGCAAAAATTTGACTGAGGTGCAGACTTTTCAACGGTATCTGACCGAAAAACGATCCGCACCAGAATCCAAAACGGTACTCTTAGATTTTTACCGGCAGCAGGCACAGGCTCCAACCTTATCCGCTTAATAAGGGCGATGAGGAAAGTGTTGTCTGGCATTAAAAGGGTTGAGGTTTACAGGCGATTTTAATACAGCTATTTGAACTGTCGACAATTTGTCGACGGTTATTTTGTGTAAATACGGCCGTTCCTACCCCAAACCCGCAATAATAGCTAAGACAAACGACCGTTTCCTGTTTAGCGGAAACTTGCTTTTTGGGATGGAGGGAGGTACGGAGAACGGCCGTTGCTAAGGTAAATATAATCGTGTCACACCCCGTAGAATCGTTGAATCTAATACGATCTCAGCCAGGCGCTCTGCTCATTGTTCACAATAATTACGATCAGACAAGACACGACTGAGGTCACCAATGGTTAACACGGGCAAGATGGTTGGCGTATATAAACGACGAATTGTCGATTCCAATGACTCATCACCGTCTACAGTGCGCCGGTTATCTGTCAGCAACAAGTAGCCTTGCTCCTGACATAATTGCCAGACCACTTCATCGGCGGCATTGAATGGCAAACCAACATCGTGGAATAACAGTAGCTGTACAGGAGTTATCGCAGCCAGCCCGAGGCGATTCAAGGCAAAGATAATTTGTTGTGCCTGCCCCTCGTAATTGTGGTCACTGAGAATGCTCTGCATTTACTGTTCGTTGGGCGCGGTTTTTGGCAATAAGTTCTTGTAATTTAGCTCGTTCTGCCGTTAATAGTATACAGCGCCGAGGTGATGGAAACGGCCGTTACCCAAGCGATTGCCAACCAGGGGGCGTTGGGGCGCGATTTTGCTCGGGGCCTTAGCCAGTGTGTATGGGAAGGAAGATGGTGGGGCGGATACGGCCGTATGGTTGGCTGGGAGTAAAGATGAGCTGGCATCTGCCTCTGTGGCACATCAGTCAATTGTGGCGTTGCGGGAGGCAGGTTTGTTAGATGATATTATTGTGGCGAAGGAAGGGCTGGTAGTTTATCCGACTTCGCTCGCCCCAGATGTGTGCTGCTCCGCCATTCCCGGCAACGATAAATTACACTAACATTACCAGTTGCTTGCGCACGGAATCTGATTTTGTAAAGGCGTTGGCCTTGGGTGCCGATGGGGTAGCGATTGCCAACTCAGCGATGCAGGCGATTGGCTGTTTGGGGGATGCGCGCCTGCCAACCCAACAACTGCCCCGTGGGCATCGCCACTCAGCGCGAAGATTTACGCGCTCGACTCATCATCCGCCAATCAGCGGCACAACTGCAAACCTTCTTACAAGCCTTCACCCACCTGATGCAAGTCTTGGCCCGCGCCTGCGGTCACGACCACCTCAACCAGTTCGCGCTGAATGATTTAACCACCTGGAACCGCGACACTGCTCATCTGACGGGTGTGGCATATGGGGGTGTGGTGTCTGTTTCGTAGATGATCCAGATTGGACGAATCTCCAAGATTCGTCCAATCTAAATGTGTGCAATTCACAAACGGCCGTTCTCCCTTCACAAATCCCCCTCATTCCCCTATACTTTAAATTTGGAGGTTGCTATGGCCGTTATAGAACAAATTGAAAAACAGTTGCTTACACTGCCACCTGAAAAGCAAAATGAAGTGCTGGATTTTATCATTTTTCTACAACAACGGGTGCAGTCAGTCCCAGCTTCAGAAGAAGAGGAACGGGGGAAACGCATCAAAGCTGCGTTTCAAACCCTGGCAGATTTAAACACGTTTGCTGATATAGCTGATCCTGTCGCTTGGCAGCAACAAATTCGTCAAGACAGGCAATTGCCAGGACGGCAAGCATGATCTTGGCAGATAGCAATTTGATCATCTATGCATCTGGACAACATGTAGCCTTGGCAGATTGGTTTGCTGAAAATAAGCCGCTGGTTTCCGCCATCAGTCTCGTCGAAGTCCTGGGTTATCACAAACTACGCACAGAAGAAAGGAGTGTGCTGGAAACTTTGTTTGCCGAGTTGACGATTCTTTATCCCTCGGTGGAAGTTTTTGAAACGGCCGTTACCTTGCGCCAACAACACGCCATGTCATTAGGGGATGCTCTCATTGCTGGCACAGCCCTACACCACAATCTCACATTAGCCACCCACAATACAAAGGACTTCACCTGGATCACGTCCTTAACGATGACAGATCCGCTAGAATAATCCAGATTAGTCCAATCTCATTGCCCCTTTTTCAAGGCGATAGGCTGGGATGTAGCTAATACGAATCGTTACGCCGAAGCCAAGAAGCATTCCGACAACATCAAAAAAAATAGTCACCCCGCCTACCCATTGCGCAGCTATGCTTGAAGCAGCAAACTGCCAGCAGCTTGTAGCTTAACTCAGGTACGATGACCGGCAGCACCGATTTCAACGAGTTGGAGCTACCAAAGCGATAATCGCGGACATGTTTTTTGAAGATGTCCAGCTGATCCCAAAGCCGGTCTACCATAGCCATTAAACGCGGCGCATGTTCAGGAAACGCTTCCGCCAACTCGCGCAAGCGGCTCCGTTCAATCTATACCCGATCCTCCCGCTGCCATCGCTCATCCGTCAAATCCGCCAAAAACGGCGACGGCAGCTGCCGGTCATAGGTCACAAACAAATAGCGCATCGCTCGGGTACAACCCACAAAAAAGAGCCGCCGCTGTTCCGCCAGATGCGTCTCGATTTCAGCCGCATCCGCTGCGTCTGTATCACGAGGCAGCCGCCCCGCCTCGACATGGGCAATGACGACAATGGGGAACTCCAATCCCTTCGCCGCGTGCAAAGTTGTCACCTTAATGCACGGCTCTTCAAAATCAAACTGACTGCTGTTCATGAACTTCGCAGGTAAGCCACGCTCAGTTAGTGCTTCGGCCAATGGTTTGCCCACACTGCTGGAATATACCAGCACCGCTGCGGCATTGACCGGCAGGCGCATTTCTCTGGCTGCCGCATAGATTTTCCCAGCAATCCACCGCGCCTGATCTTCACTACCCGTCGCCCCATAAATGAGAGGGCGTGACCCAGCGTGAACATACTCCTGCTGCATCGCTTCGGCGTCGAAATCTGGCACGGCAGCCATAATCTCACCGGCAGCGGCCGCAATCTGGCGCGTACTGCGATAGTTGCACTGTAAAATGCGGGTGCGCCCTTTGATGTTGAGCTTTTCGTGCACGTTTGTCCAACGAAAGCCGCGATTGTAGAGAGACTGATTGGCGTCGGCCGTCAGGAAGACGCCTGACGCTTCGCGGCATAGTTCCACGGCTAACGCTAACGCCACGGGCGGCAAATCTTGCGCTTCGTCCACAATCACGTAATCCCAACGGTTCGTAAAGCCACCGGATTGCACTTGATCCAGAGCAAGCTGCGCTAAATGCCCCCAGGTATAACGGCCGTTTCCCAATAGATGATCACGATACCCTTCATACAGTCGCCAAACGGCCGTTCTCCGTTCCCGTGTAAAAGGAATCCCCCGCCCCACCCGGGATGCTGCCTGGTAATCCGCTTCCGTGCGACAGTTTTGCCCTTCAATCACCCAGTCAAACTCAGCCAGCAAATAATCATCACGCAAACCAACCAGCGCTTGCGCCAGGGGTATCTTGGCCGCATCTCCCAAATCTTTCGGTTTCAGACTGGCATGAGCGGCCCGAAGCGCCTCTTGCAGATGGCTGTCATACGCCATGTCAAACTGTTCGCCGCTGTGCCGCGCAATCCACTGCGCCGTTTTATGCAGGGTGGTGATGCGAATCTGTTTGGGCAGCTTCTCGTTCTCCTTGAGGCTCAAGATGTCGCGCAGCAGTTGGCGCAGCAGCGATTCGCTGGAATTCGTCAGGGCATTGGTGTAGGTGGTAAAGAGGATAGACGGCACGTCGCCTGTTTCAGCCAGATGGTGCGCCACCAGTTCGCGCAAGCGGTACAACGCCACCGTCGATTTGCCCGAACCGGGGCCGCCTTTAACCAGCGTTGGGCCAGACAACGCCCAATTGATGAGCGGTTCTTGCTGCTTATCCAGTTTCAGCAGGAAGCCCGCCAGGCTGCCTTCGGCATAACGCAGCAAATCTTCCGGCGCAAAGAGAACGTGGTCGGGCTGCGAGGCCAATCTCTCCACAGGGGCGGGATACAAGCTGTCCATGACCCGCCCCAAGACATCCGGTGGCACTTTGTTTTCGGGAATAGTGAGCAGGTCATCGGCATACAGGCAGCGCATCAGGGCATCGTGATAGCGGGGATCGATGCGCCACTTTTCCAACAAACTGGGGGTGAGTTTACGGGGGGTGCCGTTAACATCCTTGTCACGAGGGACTACTTTATGAGAAAGGTTCTGACAACATATTTCCCAGATTGCTACTGGAGAGAAAATATAGTTGTATAACTGATAATGAGCGTTTTTAGTTATACAATTTGTATGCGTATTACATCACAAATGGCATATACAAGTTGTATAAATTTTGCCCCAATTGGGGGTTAAGTATGAACGGTTCAATAAATTTCAGATGTCAATAGGCCTAAAAAACAAAGTGTTAAGCCGAATTCGCGCCGAAAACAGGAATTTGAGCGATTTGCATTGTCTATTTCTCATAAAGTGGTCTGATATGACACCGTTGTTAACGGCACGCCTAAATGGATAGCAGGGTTAGCGAGAACATATCCGTTACCTTTTGTATTAGCTAGCTGGCAGCAGCAAGCCGGGTATCGGGGACAGGTTGATGGGATGTATCATTCCTTGTGGCAGGTGCTAACCCCAGTGGAGCAGCAACTTTTGTCTATTATGCCCTTGTTTGCTCAGGCTGGAGCCGAACTGTCGCAGCTGCAAACGATCTGTGGCTTGAGTGAAGCCTCTTTTTGGCCAGCATTAACACGGTTGTTGGCCCTTTTTTTGATTGAACAGCGAGGCGACCAGGACCAGCCTCGTTATGGCAGCCATAATCTCACCAGGCATTATATTCAAAATGAGGATTGGTACCATGAATTGGAAACGGCCGGATCCCCTTTAGCGGCATCTGTTCGGGCCAACATAACCTACTGGCGGGAATATCTCAGCCAACGTTCAGATACACAAGAAGTCATGCGTGATGCAGTCTGTGAAAATATCTTACGGGCTGTTCAAATCAGCTTGCAATTACCACAGCAAAATAGCTTGGCAACTGAACACATTGAAATTCTGAGATGAGTTGGTAAACTACATAATTGCATCAAACTTTCCTTGCGGATATTTCCTTGTTTTTCCTTGACCTACCTAGCACTAATATTCCAACACGTGACTTAGGCAAAGTTTTTGCTGAAAACAGATGAATGAATCTAAGTTATTTAACACCTCGACAATACTGAAGACCAAGTTATATCCGCCCCCCCTAACACCGGATTTGGTACCTCGGGTTGGGCTTCTTGAACGCCTGGAACAGGAACACGAACGGCCGTTAACCATTATCTCTGCACCAGCCGGATATGGCAAAAGTATCCTCGCCAGTATGTGGCTGGAAGCGAGCGGATTGCCCGGCGCTTGGGTTTCACTAGATGATGCCGACAATGATCTCCATACCTTTGTCTCTTATTTGCTGGCTGCTATTGAAACGGCTTCCCCTCAAACATCATTTCAAACACGCGAGCTCCTCAGCAACTTCTCTGCACCATCGGTTGCCATGCTTGCTCTCAACCTTCTCGAGGATCTCGATCAAGTAGATACCCCTTTCATCATTGTGCTAGATGATATTCACGAAATCCATCAAGAGAGCGTTTTTAGCTTTCTTGAAGCGCTGCTGAAACGTCCCTCACCTGTCATGCATCTGGTCTTGGTTGGACGCCAGGACCCACCTTTACCGATTGCTTCATGGCGCGCATACCGACAAATCACTGAGATCCGACAGTACGACTTGCGCTTCGTATCGTCGGAAACGGCACAGTTCATTCAAAACAGGTTGAGTAAAAGAATCAGCGCTGATGTGGCTGATGAATGGACCAGAATAACTGAGGGATGGATTACCGCACTTCAGCTGTTCATTCTCTCCTTACGCCATCATCCAGAATCCGCAATGCTAAGCGGGATAGTAATTGAAAACCGCCAGTACTTGCATGAGTTTTTGTTGGCTGAAGTTTTGTCACAGTTATCGCCAATCCAGCAGGCATGCCTCTTAAAGATCTCGCTGCTTGACCGCTTCAACGCTCAATTATGTGAAGTAGTTTGTCGGGAGGAATTGGGAGATGATGATGGCTTTCGGTCTGGCGAAGATGTCATCCATTGGCTGCAAGAGTCCAATCTCTTTTTGATTGGTCTTGACCCGCAGAATAGGTGGGTTCGCTTCCATCACCTCTTTCAGAGCTGCCTCAGAGAGATAATTCAAAGGCAATTACCTCCTGAAGCAATTGCGAGTTTGCACTTACGCGCCAGTAGATGGTATGCCGAGAATGGCATGGTTAACGAGGCCGTACGAGAAGCCTTGGTCGCAGGTGACAAGCCAGCTGCCGTTGACTTGGTTTATCACCATCGTTATGCGCTAATGGAGAAAGCGAATTGGAATCATCTAGACAATCTGCTGAGACTATTCCCTGACGAATATGTTCATGAGAACGTTGTTTTATTGACCACGGCAGCTATTAATGCCTATAACTTGGGTCGACTTGCTGAGTTCTTAATCCTGTATCAACATTTGGAAGACCTACGCGCCTCACGTCCTTCCGATAATCCTTTACCTCCATCCGTTCTGGGTGAAGTCAAGCTATTGTATAACCTCAACTCTATCAGCAATGGCTCGACGGCCGACATAATAAAGAATGCAGAGAAATCACTAGAGTTATTGCCTTCCCATTCCTATCATTTACGCAGCTACGCTTTGGGCACACAGATTGTAGGATTGCAAATGGAAGGGAAGCTGCAGGAGGCCGAATCGCTGGGTCGCAAAACGGTCGATAATATCAACTGCCCCCAAAAACTTCGATTCTTTACGTATTTGGCCTTGAGCATAGCGGCTTATATGGATGGTGAATTGATTAACGTTTTGCAGTATACCGGCAAACTTATTCACCAGGCAATGCAAACGGGGCGACTGGAGTACTATCAGGGATGCTATTTCAAGGGAGTCGCCCATTATTTTCGTAATGAGTTGGAAGAAGCTGAAATCTGCTTTCTGAAACTAACGGATAGACCGAAACAAACGTCTTTAAACTTCCTGGCGTTTAGTGTTTGTGGCTTATTGAGAATCTACCATTCTCAGAGGCGTTCCGAAGAAGCTTTGCTGCTTCATCAAAAGACCCGAGCGCTTTTTGAAGATGTGGGTTCAAACAACCTGGAAATCCTAGATGCCCTTCAGGTTGAAATGGCTCTAAGCCAAGATGACGCAGATAGGGCACATCATTTAAGTTTGACCGTCAATTTCGACGTACGACCATTGCTTTGGTTTCATTACATCCCACAATTAGTACCCCTCAAATTGCTGATGCACCAGGGTGGGAAGCGAAATCTGGAAGAAGCAAAACACCGGCTTATTCAAATGGATGAGAAGCTGCGCAAAATAAACTTGAAGGCAATCAGGATGGACGTTTTGGCAATGCAAGCGTTGCTATTGTATGCGCAAAATGATCTCGAGTCGGCTTGCCAGAAATTGGGCGAGTCCCTGACCCTGGCAGTGCCGGGTGGATTCATTAGGAATTATCTGGAACTCGGATCTCCAATGGCTGAGTTGTTGACCCTGATAAACCAGCAAAGAGAATTCAAGGGTGAGACCATTGGGTTACATATTGCCAAGATTCTTGAGGCTTTTCCATCCTCAGTTCAAGAAGTAAGAATCGGCAAATCTGGCCACTCAGCTTATGAGTATTCCCCACTAACAGAGCGTGAACGAGAAGTACTCAAGTTTCTGACAACGAGCCTTTCTCCCCAAGAAATCGCTGGGGAAATTAATATCACCCTGGGTACCACCCGTACCCATATCAAACACATTTATGGCAAACTGAGCGTAAACAGCCGTTATGAAGCCGTGCAGCGTGCCAAAGAACTTGAATTAATATAAATTCGCCCCCCCCGCTCCCCAAAATATCCAACTTATTTACCCAATTTTGGGTACGACAGCACACCAGCCAGTTTTTATAATAGTACTTGGGTTTGAACTCTACATTTTCCTCAAAATCTACCAAGCCTTATTGTATTTAGCCTTAAATTAAAAACTGTTTAGGCATGGTTCTTGCAGCCTTGGTGAAACCGAGAAAGGAAGAATAGACCATGAAATTTCCTTATGATCAATCTGGCGTTTACGCTATTCATATAGCCGGTAGGCTGGATGCAAGTGTGGCAAATCGTTTAGGCGGTTTAACGATCTCGACCATTGAGCAAGACGATGAAAGCGACCAGCCAGTAACGATCCTGAAAGGATGTTTACCTGATCAAGCTGCCTTGTTTGGCGTTTTAACCACTTTATATAACTGGCGCTATCCCTTGCTGTTTGTCAGGTATCTCAGACCCAATCAACCATGCCAGTGACAATGGGATCACAAATTCTTTTGGTTGTTGTGTCATTAATATTTTGGGTCTTTATTATCTCATCAAGGAAATCAACCGATTACTTGGATAAAGGATTGATGCAATGCTTAATGAAATCCTGACAACAATTGCCAGTATAGCGCTGAATCTGTTTGTGATCACCAGTATGCTGGCGATGGGGATGAGCCTGACGGTCAAACAAATCATCGATCCGCTGCGCAATGTGCGCCTGGTGGTGCTGGTGTTGGTGGGTAATTTTGTGCTAATTCCGGCGTTGGCCTGGGGGTTAACGGCCGTTCTGCCTATGGGTCAAGCACAAACCACAGCCCTTATTTTGGTGGGCGCGTGTGCTGGCGCCCCCTTCCTGCCCAAACTTGCGCAAATGGCTAAAGGCAATCTGGCGCTGTCCGTCGGTTTAATGGTAATGCTGATGGTCGTGACGATTTTCTACGCGCCGCTGGTGCTGCCCCTGCTGCTGCCCGGTGTCCAGGTAGATGCCCTGGCGATTGCCCAATCACTGATCGTGTTGATGCTGCTCCCCTTGGCCATTGGGTTGCTGGTGAAGTGGCGCTATACGGAAACGGCCGTTTCCTGGCAGCCACATCTCTCCCAAGCCTCTACCTATAGTTTGCTGCTGTTGATCGCCGCTGGCCTGTTATTGCAATGGCGCAACATCCTCGGTGCTATTGGCAGTTGGCTGATTTTGGGCACGATACTGTTGGTTGTGGGCGCACTGGTCATTGGCTATTTCCTGAGTTTTGGCAGCGATGCTGCTGACCGCAAAGTAGCCGCTTTGGGTACTGGGCAGCGCAACCTCTCGGCGGCCCTGCTGGTGGGTTCCAGTTTAGGCGATGCGGAAACGTTGGTGATGACCCTGGTTGCTTCCCTCATTTTGGTGGTAATACTGCTTGTGATCAGCGGCGAAATAGGTAAACGGGAAACGGCCGTGTCCAAGACAAGTGGATAACAAACTTATTTATCAAGATGCTGGCTTTGTGCCAGATCAAATTTTTTAAGGAGATTGAAACATGAGTAAAAAAGATAAAAAAGAAAAGTCAGCAGTTTACAATATTTTGGCCTTCAACTTTGCCGGTGAGGACACAGCAAAAGAAACGGTCAAGGAAATCAAAAAGTCGGGTGCCTTAGAGGGTCAGTTGATCGTTGCTGAAGCGATTGTCTCAGTGGATGACAAGGGTAAAGCACACATCCACGAACCAGGACATGGTGTGTTTGGTGGTGCCGGTGGCGCCGTCGTCGGCGGTTTGTTGGGCTTGATTGGTGGCCCAGCGGGCTTACTCGCCTGGACGGTTGGTGGCGCTGTGGTTGGTGGTGTGGCTGGTAAATATTTGGGACGGCCGTTTTCCAAGGGTGATCTCAAAGAAATCGGTGACGCCATGCAGCCAGACACCTCTGCCTTCCTGCTCCTGGTCGAAGATTGGGCCAGTGAAACCGTCATTGACAAGATGAAAGGCGTCAACGCCAACGTTGTCACCCTCACCGTTGGTGATGAACTCTCCGGCGAAATTGCCCAGGCGGTAGCTGGTGAGGCCACCGAAGATGCACCAGCAGATGATGATGCAAAGGCATCTGATTCAGATTCTGCTAAATAATTACTATTAGGTTGCGAGATGGGGAGATTCAATCCCCATCTCCAACTGCTGCCAAAATCAAGGTGCCAGTTGAGCAGCTAAAACAAATTTACCTAATCAATATTCCCCGCTTTGGTCACAGCCAAACTGACGAGGCAGAAATGATAGAAGAAACTGCTGCCAAAGACACCCGGGTGATAGGGTTGGCAGCGTAGGCGTTTTAAGGAGGATTTCTTAATGTTCGAGAAACTTAATGAAAGTTCTGGCTCTGTTGTAGGCTATAAAGTGACGGGCAAAATAACACCCGCAGATTATGAGCAGTTGACCCCAGAAGTCCAGACCCTGGTCGATCAATATGATGATGGTGTGTGTCTGCTGCTAGATATGCAAGAATTTGCCGGTGAAGAAGTCAAAGCGTGGCTACCTGATATGGAATTTGGCCACGACTTTCACAACAAAATTAACAAGATGGCGATCGTTGGCGACAAACGCTGGGAAAAGTGGTTAACGGTCCTTGCCAAGCCTTTTTATGCAGATGAGGCCAAGTTTTTCCATCCGGAAGAGACCGACAAGGCCTGGACCTGGCTGCGGGAAACCGATTAATTCATAAATAACTGCAAAGGATGAAAAAAAATGACTGATACAAATGAATCCCAAGTACAAAATAACAACGATGAGTTCGAGGCTCTTTTTGCCCAGTCGGCCGCGGCTATGGTCTACGCAGACGGCTGCCTCACCCTAAGTGGCATCGCGCCGACGACTCTTTTCTTCTCTGACCGGCCAGATCGCATCACCGGCCACGTTCCAACAGAGGAATTCTTAGATTCCTGGGGCGAGGGGGATGACAGTTTTGCCAGCGACCCACCCAATGCAGTTCTGTCCATCTTCTCGGATGAAGAGGTTTGCGACATCGTCGTCGTGCTGAATGATCCCGTGCTGGACGGCGACCAGTTGAGCTACCAGGTCGAAATCCTGGATGGTGAAATGCCAGCAGCTGGTGGTGCCAGTTCGCTTTTCATCGACATGATCGGGCGACCTCTGACGCCCATGTCTGTTTGTGGTGTTCGTCGTCGTGGCCGTCGTCGCGGCCGTCGTCGTCAACGCAGACGGGATCGCCGTGCCGGATTCTAAAAGTTAGCCAACTGTTTTTTGTAAACTGCAAAAGGCTTTGGAGAACTGTAATGCTTATTTAGGCGATTAGATGTCTCGATCACTTATTCTGATTCAACTGGTTCGCGGCGGTCTCGCCATTGTCTTGGGCATCCTACTCCTTTTTTGGCCGGACAAAAGTGAACCGTTTTTGTTCAACATCATGGGTGTGTTCTGGCTGTCGGTTGGCATCATCACGCTTCGAGGCGATAGAGAACTCTTCTCGAAGGTTGGTAAACGGACGACTTTAGCTGCCGGACTAGTGGGAATAGTAACCGGTTTGTTGGTTGTTACCAGCCAACTTACCCGCCAATGGTTGGATGAAGAAGTGTTTTTTTTCTGCTGGGGTTGGTTATTCTAGCAACGGGACTGATGCATTTGTTGGTTGAGATCAGGATTGGTGGAATTACGAAGAATGTACGAACGGGTGTGCATTTTTTGCTGAGCCTGTTTGAAGTAGCACTAGGCGGGCTCTTATTGATGTCGTCTTCGCTTGAATTTCATTTTGTGTACTGGGCAGCGACTGCCTGGGCTTTCCTTTATGGAACATTGACAATGGGAACGGCCGTTTACACATATGAACAGGGGAAAAAGGAGGTAACAAGCTGAAAGATCAATCAATTGTACGTTGTCCAACAAAAAAGGGTATAGAGTTTATCCGTTTTTCAATGTCATCAATCTGGCCACGAATTATTGTTGATTCATGATCATGATCACAAATTAAGGAGGAGAAAAATGTGTTGTTTTATCACTGCGTTATTTTTTGCAGGCCCTCGTTTAGCCATATTGGTTTGGTATCTAATTAGCCCAATATATGTGAACGGCGCCTTTGACCATTTCATTTGGGGATTTTTGGGCTGGTTGTTCCTACCCTGGACAACTTTAATGTACATCGCCATCTATCCTGGTGGCATTACAGGCTTCGACTGGATATTCCTGGGGTTAGGCGTGTTCGCCGATATTTTCTCCTATCTTGGCGGTTATCGGGAGCGGGCACGAGTTCCATATGGGGACACTATCCCATAAGCTAAAGAACAGATGAGTCACTATTTTATGATTAAGGAGTTTTGTTATGGGTACTATTGTTCCTGATGAAATAAAAACTATCACCTCAGAAAAGTGGGCAGAGTGGGCTGTTTTATTTACAAACGGGAATCGTGGACGCCTTATCAGCATCTTTTTAGAAGATGACAACCCGGAGGGAGACCTTCTCGTTGAAGGCGTAGAACTGGTTGCTTTTGACTATGATCCAATCGGCAAAGGCGACACGTTTGTCATCAGCCATGGTGATGATGAAAACCCCACCCGCCATGAAATTGAGGAACCAATTAGCCTTGTACAAGGCCAAGATGCCAATGGTCTTGTGGTGTCATTAAGCATTGAAGATGCCAGTGGCACGATTACCATGATTAAACTCAACTAATCTGGTTAGTTTTAGTTGAGGAAATACCTGTTAACCAACTAACCATCATATTTACCAGCTTATTCTATTCAAGGAGAATAAAACGATGAGCAAGAAAGAAAAATCAGCAGTATACAATATTTTAGCCTTTACCTTTGCCGGTGAAAAAACAGCAGAAGAGACCGTTAAGCAGATTAAAAATTCTGGCGATCTGGATGGTCAGTCCATCGTCGCTGAAGCCATTGTGTCAGTTGATGCAAAGGGTAAAACCCACATTCACGAACCGGGACATGGTATCAAGGGTGGCGCAGTTGGAGTTGTTGGTGGCGGCTTGCTGGGTCTCATTGGTGGGCCGGCCGGTTTGTTGGCCTGGACAGTGGGTGGCGCTGTTGTTGGTGGAGCAGCCGGTAAATACTTGGGACGGCCGTTCTCCAAAGGCGATCTGGAAGAGATCGGTGAAGCGATGCAGTCCGATACGTCAGCCTTTTTGCTGTTAGTCGAAGACAAAGAGAGTGAAAAAGCAGTTGACTCCCTCAAAGGCTATAATGCCAATGTGGTAACTTTGACGGTGGGGGATGACCTTTCCGGTCAAATTGCCTCTTATACGGCCGGTGAAGCTACAGATGGGCAAGGCAACGTTGTTGCTGGTGAAGGAGGCGTTGTCGCTGATGCTGATGGTGATGTAGCCGAGGCCTCAGATGTCGCAGCAGCTTCATCCGACTAATTAATTGTTTAGTAACAACCAGCATTGTGCTAAGGCACTTATCTGATAAGAGACCTTAGCGCAATGCTATGTCACTAAACAAATATAGGCCACGCAAACAAATAATAGGAGGTTTGCAATGACTGAAAAGAAAAATTATCCCGAAGAATATACAGAGAAAGTATTTAAGGGCAAGGTCGAGCTTGATGTCCGTGACTCGGTTGCGGACTGGGGACCCTACAGCCCCCCGGATGCACCCAAGGATGCACCGAACGTACTCTTCATCCTGTACGATGATACCGGGTTATCCGCATGGTCACCCTTCGGCGGCGGGATCAATATGCCCACGGCGCAGAAGCTCGCCGATAACGGCCTGTTGTATACCCAGTGGCACACGACTGCACTTTGTTCCCCTACCCGGTCTACCTGCCTGACCGGCCGCAACCACCACCTCAATGGCTTCGCCGCAATCGCTGAGGCGACCAACGGCTTCCCCGGACAGCACGGCCGTATTCCAGAGCAGTGTGCCACGGTCGGCCACATCTTGCAGGATGCCGGTTGGAGTACGTTTTGGGTGGGCAAGAATCACAATGTCCCCGAGCAGGACAACGCTCCCGGTGGCTATAAGGGGACATGGCCCTTGCAGCAGGGCTTCGACCGCTTCTACGGCTTCCTGGGCGGCGAGACTAACAACTGGTATCCCGACCTGGTCAATGACAACCACTTCATCGAACAGCCCTACACGCCCGAAGAAGGCTATCATCTGTCCAAGGACCTGGCTGACCAGGCCGTCCGCATGATCCGTGACAACAAGGCCAGCAATCCCTCCAAGCCCTGGTACATGTGGTTCTGCCCCGGGGCCAACCATGCCCCCCACCACTGCCCCCAAGAGTACATCGACAAGTATAAGGGCAAATTCGACGATGGCTACGAAGCGTACCGCGAATGGTGTCTGGCGCGTATGATTGAGAAAGGCGTGATACCGGAGGGCACCAAGCTGACGCCGATCAACCCCATGCCCGATGACCAGGCCGTCGCCGCAGACCAAGTCCGGCCGTGGGATACGCTAAACGATGACGAGAAGAAGCTCTTCTCACGTATGGCCGAGGTCTTTGCCGGCTTTTCGGAGTACACCGATGCCCAGGTGGGGCGCATCATTGATTACCTGGAAGAGTCCGGCCAGCTTGAAAACACGCTGGTGCTATACGCGGCCGACAACGGTACCTCGGGTGAAGGGTCACCGGATGGCACAGTCAACGAGAACAAGTTCTTCAACGGTTTCCCGGATTCGATTGAGGAAAACTTGAAGATGCTCGACAAGCTCGGTTCGCCAGACACGTATAATCATTTCCCAACGGGCTGGGCGGTCGCTTTTTCCACCCCGTTCAAGATGTTCAAACGCTATTCGGAGTATTCAGGCGGCACTTGTGACCCACTGATCATCTCCTGGCCGAAGGGCATCAAGGCACGCGGGGAAGTCCGGCATCAATACCACCATTCCACCGACATTGTGCCCACCATCCTCGATGTGTGTGGGCTGGAGATGCCCGACACCTATCGTGGGGTGAAGCAATACCCGCTGTCGGGCGTGTCGATGCGCTACAGCTTTGACGCCAAGCCGGATGGGCCGACCCAGAAGAAACGCCAATACTTCGAGATGTTGGGTACGCGCGGCATCTGGGAGGACGGCTGGCGAGCTGCTTCGGTTCATGCACCCATATCCGGCCACGGCCACTTTGACCAAGACAAGTGGGAACTGTACCACGTGGACGAGGACCGCTCCGAGTCGACCGACCTGGCCGACAAGCACCCGGAGAAGCTGGAACACCTGATAAAGGTGTGGATGGAGGAGGCAAAACGAAACCTCGTGTTGCCCCTGGATGATCGCACTGCGATTGAGGTCCTGTCTGGTATCGAACGGCCTTCCACCGAGCCGCCCCGCCAGCGTTACGTCTACTATCCGGACACGACCCCGGTTCCCGAAGGCGTGGCCGCCAACATTCGTGGCCGTTCCTACAAGATCCTGGCCAATGTTGAGGTCAAAGACGATACCTCAGGTGTCATCTTTGCCCACGGCTCCCGCTTTGGCGGACACTCGCTCTTCATTCAAGACAAGAAGCTGAACTACGTGTACAACTTCCTGGGCATCCCGCCGGAGCAGCGCTTCATCTCCAGCGAGGAGCTGAAGCCGGGCGCCTACACGCTGGGCATGGAGTTCACCAAGGAAAAGACCGGCGAGCACGGCGAATCTCATGGCCATACCAAGTTGTATATCAACGACAAGGTCGTCGCCGAAGGCCCGATGCGCACCCAGATCGGTAAATTTACGCTGTGTGGTGACGGCCTGTGTATCGGCTACGATAGCGCGGACGCTGTTGCGGCAGAGTACACGCCCGAGACCCAGGGTAAATTCACCGGCGGCACTATCCAGTACGTAGAGGTGTCGGTGGAGAAAGAGCAGTACCGCGACCTGGAGAAGGAGATGGCCGCGGCGATGGCGGTTGACTAAGCTTGCCGCTCATTCGTTTCTAGTTTTGCATTTGATACGTTTTTAGACAGGATTTACAGGATTAGCAGGATAAAAATCTTACATAATCTTGTAAATCCTGTCAGTTTTTAAGCGTAAGGAAAAATCTTTTGAGCCATAATCTACCATCCCAGTTCCACATCATGGCCAAGCCAACGGGAGCCATCTGCAACCTGGCTTGCTCCTACTGCTTCTTTCTGGATAAGGAACTGCTCTATCCTGGTAGCGGCTTCCGCATGTCTGATGATATGTTGGAGAACTACATCCGCCAGCTTATCGAAGGTCACCGCTCCTCAGAGGTATTGGTGACCTGGCAAGGCGGCGAACCGACCCTGATGGGCTTAGAGTTCTATCGCCGGGCGATTGAATTTGAGGATCAGTATCGTCGGCCGGGGATGACTTTTGTAAACACCATGCAAACCAACGGCACCCTGCTTAACGATGAATGGTGTGAATTTTTCAAAGAACATAACTTCCTGATCGGGATCAGCATTGACGGTCCGCGTGAACTGCATGATGCCTATCGGGTGAACAAAGGTGGGGCAGGCACTTTTGACCAGGTGATGCGGGGATTGCGGCTGCTGCAAAAGCATGAAGTTGAGACCAACGTGCTGACCACTGTCAACCGCATCAACGCTCATTACCCTTTGGAGGTTTACCGTTTCCTGCGCGATGAGGTGGGTACGGACTGGATCCAGTTCATTCCGGTAGTGGAACGTCTGGACCAGCATGGTATGGCTCTGTATCAAACTGGAACGAGGGTGTCGGAGCGTTCGGTGCAGCCGGAGCAGTTTGGCCGCTTTTTGACTACAATTTTTGATGAATGGGTTAGAAATGATGTGGGCGATGTGTTTGTACCAACCTTCGAGGCTGCGGTGAGCAACTGGATGGGTTTGCCCTCGTCCGGCCAATGTGTATTCGACAAGACCTGCGGCTCGGCTCTGGCACTTGAGCACAACGGCGATCTTTACTCGTGCGATCACTATGTCGAGCCAGACTACCGCTTAGGCAATATCGCTGAGACTGACATCATCGAACTGGTTGCCAGCAATCGGCAGCGCAAGTTTGGACAGGATAAGTTTGACACCCTACCCCGGCAATGCCTGGACTGTGAGGTGCGCTTTGCCTGCCATGGGGAATGTCCCAAAAATCGCTTTATCAGCACGGCCAGTGGCGAACCCGGCTTGAATTACTTGTGCGCCGGTTGGTATCATTTTTTCACCCACATTGAGCATCCAATGAAAATTATCGTCTCGCTGCTGCGAGCCGGCCGGTTGGCCGAAGAGGTAATGCCCATCCTGTCCAAAGAAGCGGCAGCGTTACAGGCTGCCGTAGTCCAGGTGGGTCGTAATGACCTTTGCCCTTGCGGTAGCGGCCTCAAAACCAAGCAGTGCCACGGCCGTAAACGTGCAGCTGCGGTATCTCAACCAATTAGACTACCTGTTCACCAGGCACAGCCGCGAGCGAGAGCGGTGGTAATGTCTGAATAACTGATCGGGGATTTACCCGACTGAAATACTCCTCGAGTTAGATAGCGAGAAAAACAAAGCGAGAAAAACAAAATGACACCTGATTTATCATCCTGGCATGATACAGCCACCAAACAAGCAGTTCTGGAATTTGTAACGGCCGTTACCGACAAAACCAACGCCAAATATGTGCCACCGCAGGAGCGCATCGCCGTTTTTGACAATGACGGCACCCTGTGGTGCGAAAAGCCGGGGCAAATCCAGCTTGACTTTGTCCTGCGACGGCTGACTGAAATGGCTAAAAACGACCCATCGCTGCAAAAGAAGCAGCCCTGGCAGGCGGCCTATGAGAATGACAAGGCCTGGTTCAACGATGCCGTGATTAAACATTACCACGGGGACGACAGCGGGGTCAATGTCATGCTGGGCGGGGTGCTCAAGGCATTCAGCGCCATGCGTGTTGATGCTTTTGCGCAAGTGGCCGCCGATTTCATGCAGCAGACTCAGCACCCGACCCTGGCTGTTTCCTATATGGAGACGACTTTCCAACCGATGGTGGCGCTGCTGCGTTATCTGGAAGCGCATGAGTTCACCACCTACATCGCTTCTGCCAGCGGGCGCGACTTCATGCGACCTGTTACCGAGGCGCTCTATGGCATCCCGCCGGAACGGGTGATTGGCAGCGCCGTCAAGCTCACTTTCCAGGCGGATGAGCAGGGTGCGGCGATTATGCGGCAGCCCGGGTTGGACTTGATCGATGATGGCCCCACCAAAGCGGTGCATATCTGGGACAGAATCGGCCGTTATCCGATTTTTGCCGCTGGCAATTCCAACGGCGATATGCCGATGCTGCAATTAACGGATGCGAACCCACATGCCTCTTTTTGTATGTTGGTCAGCCACGATGACGCCGCTCGGGAGTTTGCGTACACGGCCGGCGCTGAAGATGCCGTGAAAATGGCACAGGAGCGCGGCTGGGTGGTGGTTAGCGTGAAGCAAGATTGGCGCAACGTCTTTGCTTTCCAGGCGAAGTGAAATTTTGTGGAGCAATAAGGTATGACCCAGACAGCAGCACCCAGCGGTATAAAAAAATATATTCCTATCCTGGAATGGCTGCCCAGCTACCAATCTGGCTGGCTGCGCCTTGACCTGGTAGCGGGGTTAAGCGCGGCCGCTGTGGTCATTCCCCAGGCAATGGCCTATGCCACCATGGCGGGATTGCCCATACAGGTGGGTTTGTACGTGGCGCTGGCGCCCATGTTTGTCTATGCCTTGTTGGGAACTTCCCGCCGGTTAAGTGTCAGCTCAACTTCTGCCATCTCCATCTTTGTGGGGACGATTTTGTTCAGTGTAGTGGGGCCTGTCAGCAATCCCAGTGACTACATTATTCCGGCCGCCACGCTGGCTTTCCTGGTGGGCCTGTTTTTGATCCTGGCAGCCGTGCTGCGCCTGGGCTTTCTGGCTGACTTTATTTCCAAGCCTGTTTTGACCGGTATCTTGTCGGGTATTGGTGTGGTGATCATTATCAGCCAGTTGGGCAAGGTGTTGGGGCTGTCTGTACCCAGCGGCTCGTCTAACCTGGCGACGCTGGAATTTATTTTTACCAACTTAAGCCAGATCAACTGGCCGACAGCCCTGCTAACGGCCGTTTCGCTGGTGATTGTGATTTTTCTGCCTCGTTTTGCACGCCGCATTCCGGCAGCGCTGGTGGCAGTTGCCTTCGGCATTCTGCTTTCAGCCCTCTTTGACCTCAGCCAGGTGGGTATCGCGCTTGTGGGCAATATTCCCACTGGACTGCCTTCCGTCTCCCTGCCTGATCTATCATTGGTGCGCGGTTTGTGGCTGCCCGCCGCCGCTATTGCCATCCTGACGTTCACCGAGTCGATTTCGGTAGCGCGGGCTTTCCGTAAATTTGGGGAACCGGCGGTGGATGCGAACCAGGAACTGATCGCTTTGGGCATGGCAAATATTGCTGGTGGGTTTTTCCAGGCTTATCCGGCGAGCGGCGGCACTTCGCAAACGGCCGTTAATGCCAGTGCCGGCGCCAAAACCCAGATGGCCGCCCTGGTGACGGTAGGCGTTGTTGTTCTCATCCTCTTGTTTTTAGCGCCGCTGATCGCGCTGATGCCGGAAGCCACTCTGGGCGCGATTTTACTGGTGGCCGGCGCGGGATTGATCAATGTCGCCGAGTTCCGCAATCTGGCGCAGATCAGGCGGTCAGAGTTTTACCTGGCGCTGATCGCTTTTGTGGTGGTGATTGTGGCTGGTATCCTGGTGGGTGTAGTGGTTTCCGTATTCCTCTCAATCGTGGCGCTTATCGCGCAAGTCAATCATCCGCCAGTTTATGCCCTGGGGCGCAAACCAGGCAGCCATGAGTTTCGCCTGCTTAGCGATCACCCTGATGATGATACCTTCGCGGGGTTGTTGATCGCCCGCACGGAAGGGCGGCTTTTCTTTGCCAACACGTCGCGGGTGATTGACGACCTATGGGCGTTGATTCATCAGACCTCACCCAAACCACAGGTTGTTATTCTGGATTGTGACGCCATACCCGATATTGATTACACTGCGATTGAATCGCTGGCAGAATTTAAGGAACAATTGAATAAGGCCGGTATTTTATTATGGTTGACAATGTTGAACCCTCAAGCGCTGCACAACGTCAGGCAGGCGATGCTGGCCAAAAATATGAGCGGTGAGGGATTGTATTCGCACCTGGAACAAGCGGTGGAAGCTTATACAGAAAAATAATTCTTGAGGATTTTAGAGCAATGACAACCCAGCAGGCAAAAACAGCAGCAAAACCGATGCCAAC
>CAZXVH010000048.1:8054-33808 GCA_964643965.1 uncultured Ardenticatenaceae bacterium | reverse complement strand
ACATACCCACTTCTTTAAATTAGTGATTGTGTCTTATTTATGCCACACACACGCTCTCCTATGGAGGGTTTCGCCCCAACCCTCCATAAATCTGTTCAATCTTGACTAAGCCTCTCTGGGCTAAGACTGGGATAGGTTCAGTACCGGTGATCGCTATTGATATATGCTCGTCCCATACTTCTACAACTACCCGACCCAAGTAATTTTGATTAGGAACCTCACCTAGAACAGGTTCATCTGTCCAAGGTGTATTAGTAATGATCATTTCTTCAGAATAATCCTGTAGATTCCCAATTGCCCGATCAAAGAAATCAGCACTGGGGGGATTACCATCCTCGTCGGAACTATAAAATAGTGTTGATCCTTGTGACCATACTTCCACAACTAGGCGTCCATAATATTGTTGACCAAGCACATCTGTTAACATAGGTTCATCAGACCAAATAGTAGCATTAGGTCCTGGATCATCTTGTTTTACCTCAACCACAGAGGCTATTTCTGCTCCTGTATCAGAGACATCGGCTACCTCTTGGGTGGTTGGTGTAGATGTGATAATGAGAGAATTCGCGAATTGGAAGATTAATTCCCGCCTAGCAACCGTACCATGAACAACAATTTTGGTGTCGTTCGCAAGCCAAGTAAGAATGAGATTTTGTCCACTAACATCTAACAATGCTGAGTGATCATTTACAGCAATTTCTTCCCCTGCCAATATCTGTTCTCCCGGTAGCGTTGCGCGTTCATATAACCAGATTTCGTCCCCATCAACCGCTCGATATATTTGCAGAATCGCCGCCTGGTCCGAATCCCAATTTTCATCAATGGCCGTGAACAAAATACCAACTTTGTCAGTTATATTCACATCTTGTAGTGTTGGGTTTCCACTTACTTGTATTTCAACCTGATTGGGTGATGTAATTAGCTTATTAGGATTATAAGCTACCTGCACCAGCTCAAGATCATTTATGCGGTCAGGTTGCCATACGGTAAAAGGTGGAGAAGGCGTATAAATAACGGGCTGACCCGGTTGACTAGCGATACCTATCCATTGAGAAAACGCGCTCATTGCAGCCACTCGTAGTTGGGGCGAGACTAGAAAAGCTGCAATTAGTATGCAAATAGTAACTACCAAACCACGACGAACGATTTGTCGTTTTGCCTGTTGTTGCTGCTGAGTAGTCCATTTTGCGATCACAGTTGACCAAATGGAATCTACTGAATCAGGCAATAACATTGCAAGTTCTTCGTCAAACACATCGCGAATAATTTGTGTATTCATGATATAGACCCTTTTCAGAATAAACTCAATATTATCGAACGTAATCCGCCTAACAGACCTGCTAGTCTGCCAATGCCAGCAGCCGTCCGTGACTTCACTGTACCACGAGGAATCCCCAAAGTTTCAGCAATTTCAGATTCACTCAAGCCAAAATAATAACGAAGCACAATGACTGTACGTTGTTTAACTGATAATGAATTAATCGCCTCTATGACCATAGCCTTTCTGTCAGCTTCTTCGACAATATCAGATGGATCGGGTAACGAAGTAATATGTTTGAGAATATCTGTTTCCGTTGATTCTTCTCCAATAAAGTTGTTAAGAGATAGAAATCGCTTGCGCCTCTTTACCCTTTTAAGAGAATTATTGACCAAAATACGGCGAAACCAGGGGAAGAACGGGCGATTTTGATCAAACTGACTAATACGCTCAAAGGCTATTAAAAATGAATCACTCACAACATCTTCTGCTAACTGATGATCTCGTACAATCAAAGTCACGAGGCGAATTGATTCATGCTGATGTAACTCAACCAATCCCCTCAAACCAGAAAGGTCATTTGCTTGTGCCTTTCTAATAGCTTCATGTTCAGTTAACATTGAATTACCTTAATCACCAAATGTTGCCTCAAAAGTGTATGTTATACTCTGTATCATATATCCTTTGCTCCTACAATTGGTTCGGTTTTGATTTTTGTTGTACCTGAAATTAAGCGGGCATGAACCCTTTTTAGTCTGTCCTTCCAATTGACACGCTGCCGTTTTGCCCAACTGTATCTACCCACCCTGACATCGGTTCGACGAGATAATTGGGCCATTCTTTAATCAAGTAGCGCACAGTGGGTTGATGAGCTGCAATTGCATCGGCTACGCGCTTGCTTCGGTTTGGTGGGACAATGACCAAAACGTGAGGATATTCATTGATGCCAAACTTGGATTGCCAACCACCAAATTGACGAGCGTTGTCATAGACATTAACTTTCTTTTCCCATTTCGTGTGACCCCTATCCAATTCCACAAAATAGAGTGTGCGCTCTCCGCCTTGCTCGATTTCCAGTACCCCATCGGGCCGCACCAGCTCCTTGTCGCCTTGCCAAATGGCGGCCTCGTGTTCTCCATGCCAGGTCATAGATAGACGGTTTTGTTATAGTTCAGATAAAAATGGTGTCTGGCTTACGGGGTCGCAACAGCCCATTTTGGGCCACCCATCGTCTCGAGCGGTTGTAAAATAGCTGAGGCGCGCTCCCGCAAGTAGGGCTTATTGGCGTTGTCCCGCATGCGGAGTAATTCTGCTTTTTCTTCGGTTGTTAACGTTATAGTTCTTACAGCCCCGCTTTGAAGCACCCTCCTTCACCGGCTTCTGGCACGACCGCCAGCCGGAGCAGGCGCAGTACGACATCCAGGCGGCCACCCGCGTTTACCGGGTGACGGAACTGCGCTCGGTGCTGTTCCCCACACAGTGGCTGGAGACAACCATCCGCCCGGCCTGGCTGAATAATCCCGGCGGCTTTTTTGAAAGGGACGAAGCGCTGGCTACGCAGCCCGTCGCGGTGGACGTACAGCCACTGCCCGCCGATGCACCGGCAGGATTTAACGGCGCAGTGGGACAGTTCAGCTTGGCTGCTGTGGCTGCTGCCGCCGCTGCTGCTGTTGGGTCAGCTGGTGTGGCAGCGCCGGCAGCGCCGCCGCCGTTACCAGATGGCCCACGGCGACCTGCTGCGCAGCCAACAGGCCCGCAAAAAAGCGCAGCAAATGTTGGCCTAGGCACAGAAAAATCAGGCCGATCCTTATGCAGGCTGTACTACATCATTTGTCACAGACAAGTTTGCGATAATCTCAACATTACACCGATGATGACTGTGACAAACGCTGGTACACTGGCTGCTATGACCCATATTTTAATTGTCGATGATGATGCGCTGGTGCGGCGCGGGCTGGGGTTTGATTTGGAACAGGCCAATTATCGCATCAGTACGGCCGCGAATGCGGAAGATGCCCTCGCCCTGGCTCAACGAGACCGGCCCGACCTGGTGCTGTTAGACATCGGGCTGCCGGGCATGGATGGACTGGATGCCCTGCGCCACTTCCGGCAAAGCGTCGGCGACGTGCCCATCATTTTTATGACGGCGCGGCGGTGCGATATGGATCGCATTTTAGGTTTGGAACTGGGCGCAGACGATTACATCACCAAGCCGTTTAACAGCGCGGTGCTGCGGGCGCGAATGAAGGCCGTCTTGCGCCGGGCACAGCCGCCGGTTGGGCCGCTTACCATTCCCGACCCCATTGAAGTGGGCAACATCCTGATTGACCCCAGCGGCCACACGGTCACGGTTGGCGGCCAACTGGTTGAATTGACCGCTCGTGAATTTGGCCTGCTGCACGCACTGGCCTTGCGGCCGGGGCACGTCTTATCAGTAGATGAACTCTTACCCATCGTCTGGGGCGCAGAATTTATGGGCGAACCGCAGGTGGTTTACGTTCATATTCGCCGTTTACGCAGTAAAATTGAAATGGACCCGGATAATCCGCAGCACATCATCACCGTGCGCGGCGTGGGTTATAAGCTCGTTGCCACAGATCATTAACGATTTTAGATTGCTCTTATTGCACAATCCGAAATCTCCAATCCGAAATCCTATGCGTTCATTACGCGGCCGTTTAATTATCAGCCATCTTCTGCCCTTATTGATCGCCATCCCCCTGGTTAGTCTGTCCATGCTCTACATCCTGGAAACGCAGGTGCTGCTGAACGGTCTATCTGATGAGCTGTCGCAGCAGGCCAGCCTGATCGCCGAATTTGCGGCTGTCCGCGCCGACATCTGGGACAATCCCGCACAGGCGCGGTTATTTATTGCCAGCGTGGGCCAGCACACGCAGGGATACGTGACTTTGCTGCAAACGGATGGCCGGCTGCTGGGGCCCAGCGATCCTATTCACGCCGATCAGGCGGGCCAGACTTTGGCGCTGGATGATCTGGACACGGCTCTGTCCGGCCAGTCTGCGATCCATATCGGCTACAGCTTACGGCAGCAGGCAGAGATTGCTTCCGCGCTAGCCCCAGTTTTAGACACGGATCAGCAGGTGATTGGGATTGTGCGCATGACGCACCGGGTCAATACCATCGCGGCGCGGTTTGCCCGGCTGCGCTGGCTGGCGCTGGGGGATGTCGGTTTGCAGCTGCTGGTGGGCGGCGTGATTGGACTGCTGTTGGCGCTGCGGTTGGAACGGCCGTTACGCCAGGCCACCCAGGCCGTGTACAAAGTAGCCAGCGGTCACCAGGCCCCAACTTTACCCGAAGAAGGCCCGGCCGAACTGCAGCAGTTACAGCACGCCGTTAATGTGTTGGAACAACGTTTGCAGCAGGTAGAAGAAACACGAAGGAACCTGCTGGCCAACCTGGTGCATGAATTGGGACGGCCGTTAGGCGCATTGCAGGCCGCTATTGGCGCGTTACGGCGCGGCGCAGAGCAGGAGCCGGAACTGCGTCAGGAACTGCTGCTGGGGATGGAGACGGAGATTGAACATTTACGGCCGTTACTCGATGATCTGGCCCATCTGCATGATAATGTGCTGGGTGTACGTGACCTACAATGCCGCCCCACCCCCTTGAGCAGTTGGCTGCCCTCACTGCTGCTGCCCTGGCGCGAAGCCGCTCTGGAAAAAGGGCTGCGCTGGCAGGTAAACATTCCTGACAACCTGCCCACCCTGACCATCGATCCGGAGCGGCTGGCGCAGGTAATTGGCAACCTGCTCAGTAATGCCATAAAATACACACCCATCGGCGGTAAAGTCACCATCACAGCTAACAATCATGAAACAGAAGCAGCGATTTGCATCAGCGATACCGGGCCGGGCATTCCGTCCCCTGATCTGGCCCGCATTTTTGAACCATTTTACCGCATCAATCAGGAGCGGCGTTATCCGGATGGGCTGGGGTTGGGGCTAACCATCGCCCATGATTTGGTCTCGGCGCATAACGGCCGTTTAACCGTAGACAGTACACCAGGTCAGGGCAGCCGCTTCACCATTCATCTGCCCCTGGCATTGAGATAGTAAATGCCTCAGAACTCTCGTTTTTACCGCGTATTACGCGCTCTGAACCCGCGCTACAGCCTGCGGGCACAGGTGGCGTTGATCTTTGGTCTCTTGACGATTGTGCTGACTATCCTCACCAGCCTTTTGGTAGAACACATGGCCCAGGCTGATTTGGAAGCGGCCAGTGGTGATGCCCTGGGCGCACTGGCCTACAATATGGCCGACGCCCTGAAGCGAGACGTCTTTACCCGTTACCAGGATTTGGAACTGCTTTCCCTGACCGTACCGTTGTCCGATCCGGATACACCATTGGACGCCAAGCAGCGTATCCTGGAACGATTTCAGGAAATTTACCCCCATTACGCCTGGGTGGGGCTGGCTGACTTATCGGGGCAGGTGGTGACCAGCGTCGGCAGCCGTCCCGGCGACGACAAAACGGTAGCCACGCTGCCCTGGTTTGTCGAGGCGCAGCGCCGGCCGTATGTGGGTGATTTGTACACGGCCGTTGCCGGTGGCGACATAGCCCATTACGTCACGATTGCCATTCCGTTAAGCGACGCTAACGGCCGGCAAACCGGCATTTTAGGTACCTACCTGGACGAAGGCTGGGTTGGGGAAATTGAATCCTCGCTGCTGAAACCTCCCCAGACCCAGGCCGGCATCGATATTATGGTGCTGGCTGACAACGGCCGTTTCCTTTTCGGACATCCCTCCCTGCCAGAGGACCCGTTCTACACCGACGTAGTAGCCGCCGCCCGGCGCGGTGAAACTGGCTACAAGGTCAATACCGGACCTGATGGCTTTACTTACTTCATTGGCTACACTGACATCTTCGACGATCCCAGGTTAAGCGGCCCCGGTTGGTTGGTATTGGCCCGTCAGGAAGCGGGCATGGCGCTGGCCCCCGTGCAGCAGCTGCAGCAGCGCGTACTTCTCATCGGCGGCAGTTTGAGTATTTTGTTCTTGCTTATCGGCTGGGTGGTTGCCGGGCGCATCATCCGCCCCCTCACTATGATGGCCCAGGCCGCAACCCGTCTTCGGCAGGGTGAAAAGGATGCTGCCATCCCGGTGTTTACCGATAAAGACGAGGTGGGCATTCTCTCTCGCTCGCTGCATGATCTGGTGACTAATTTAGCCCAACGTACCACTGAACTGGCCGCCACTGAGCAGGAACTACAAGAGGTCAACAACACATTGGAAACGATCATCCAGTCCGTGCCGCTGGCCATCTTTTTGCTGAACCCTGATGGCGTGGCTCACGCCTGGAACCCGGCCGCCCGCGAGATGTTTGGTTGGCGTGAGGATGATCTGACTGCGGCGCCCAACCCCATTCACGCTATGCAGCATGAGCCAGATTTCAAAGAGATGCTGCACCGCGTCCTAAGTGGTGAAACCCTGACCAACGTGGAAAAGCAGCACATCCGACATGATGGCACACCGATGCACGTCAACATTGCCATGGCCCCCATTTACGATGCCCAGAACCAGCCAACTGGGGCTGTCACCGTGCTGGCTGACGTGACCAGCCTCAAGCAGGCGGAGACGCAGCTGCGCGATGCCCACCGCACCTTGTCAATTTTGATGAGCAACCTGCCGGGCATGGCCTATCGTCGCCGTCCCGGAGGGCGGTATGCTTTAACCTTTGTCAGCGCTGGCTGTTTTGATCTGACTGGTTATACGCGGGAGACGTTATTGGCCGAGGGCGCCATCCATTATGCCGATTTGATTCATTCCGATGACCGGGCGGCGGTGTTTGCCAAGATTGAACAGGGGATAGCGGCCAAACGGCCGTACCAATGCACCTATCGCATCACCACCGCTAGCGGCCATGAACGCTGGGTGTGGGAACAAGGCGAAGCCGTCTTTGCCGATGATGGGTCGCTGCAAACTCTGGAAGGGTTCATCACCGATAACACGGGACAGGTTATGGTTCAGCGAGAGTTGGAGCAACGAGTAGCTGATCGCACGCGCAAGCTGTCTATACTCAATGACGTGCTGCGGTTGACAAATACAACCGACGATCTGGCCAACCTTCTCCACCAGGCCGTACAGCGTATGCTATCGGCCACGCGCAGTGAGATAGGCTATATTCATTTGCCCAACAGCCATAACCAGCTTCATTTAATCGCGTATGAAGGGCTTTCGCCAGCGGTGGCCGCGGCACTGGACACCATCCCTGTTGAATCAGCGACGCTGGCTTCTAACTGGGTGGTTGCCCATAACGCCATCTTAATAATCCCTCAAATTCGGACGGATGCTCGCGCCAGCCAGTTGGCCCAGATTTCACCCCACCTTAATGCGTACATTGGTGTGCCACTAGTGAGTGGTAAAAAGATCGTTGGCGTTTTGAGCCTGATCGGGCAAAATGCGGCTCATTTTGGTGATGAGGAGATTGACATCTTACTGGCTGTGGGTCAACAAATTGGCAATGCCGTTGAAACGACACGGCTGCGACGGCAAGAAGGGCAGCTGATGGTCTTGCAAGAGCGCAATCGGCTGTCCCGCGATCTGCACGATTCGGTCACGCAATCTTTGTACAGCGTAGTGTTGTTTGCCGAAGCAGGACGGCGCAAACTGGAGGCGCAGCAGTTTGCGCAGGCAACCACTTATCTGGCGCGTGTCAATGATACCAGCCAGCAGGCGTTGAAGGAGATGCGCCTGTTCATTCATAAGCTGCGGCCGTCTACCTTACAAGAGGAAGGATTGGCCCGTGCCTTGCAGCAGCGCCTGAAAGCGGTTGAAGAACGCAGCGGCATTGACCACGACTTGATTATTGAAGGCAATCTGACTCTGCCGTCGCAATTAGAAGATGCTCTCTTCCACATCAGCCAAGAGGCATTAAACAATTCGCTAAAACATGCTCGCGCTAGCAAGGTAACGGTGCGTTTGGAGGCCAATGCCCAGCAGGTAGAGATGGAAATTGGTGATGATGGGCGAGGGTTTGATGTGGCGAAAACGGCCGTTTCCAGCGACGGCATCGGCTTGAAAAGCATGCGCGAACGAGCCGATGCCCTCAACGGAACGATTACGCTGCTATCTAAAGTTGGACAGGGAACAACTGTGCGGGTGTGCTTTCCGTTACACAGTGAGTAGTGAGCAATAGATTAGCAGTAACTATTCAGGTGCTGCGGCCGGTTTCCAGACCGTGCCGCCTGGTGGCTCGGCGAGGACACCAGCCATAGCCAGAAGATCTGTATAGCTGCAATCAGTATTTGGTAGGTGGTAATCCAATTACTGTACAATGATTACCGATTACCCACACTGGGAGAGGGAAAATGAGTGAATCCATTCGCGTGTTTTTGGCCGATGACCATGCCGTAGTGCGTGAGGGCTTGGTGGCCTTAATTGAAACCGAAGCGGATATGGAAGTTGTCGGCACTGGTGAAAATGGCGAGGAAGCCGTGCGCCGGGTTAAGCACTTTCGTCCCGATGTGACCTTGCTGGATTTGCACATGCCACGCAAAGACGGCCTGGAAGCCATCGTAGAAATCAAAGAAGCGCTGCCCGATGCCCGCATCCTGGTTTTGACCAGCTTTGGCGACGACGAACACGTCTTCACGGCCATCAAAAGCGGCGCGTTGGGCTACTTGCTTAAAGACACACCCCCCCATGACCTGATCCGGGCCATTCGCAGCGTTTACGAAGGTAAGTCAGCGCTGCATCCTGATATTGCCCTCAAAGTCATCCGGGAACTAAACAAACCGGACGACCTGCCCCCCACCGCAGATCCGCTGACGGAGCGGGAAGTAGATGTGCTCAAGCTGGTCGCCCGCGGCCTTTCCAACGAAGAAGTCGCTGAAATCCTGGTCGTCAGCGAGCGCACGGTGCGCACTCATGTCAGCAACATTTTAGGCAAACTGCAATTAGCCAACCGCACGCAAGCCGCCCTTTATGCCTTGCGTGAAGGGATCACCAGCCTGGACGACGATCAATAAGTAAGGATCGGAAATATTTCCAGAAAGCTTTGTAACCAGAGTGAAAACCTGATCCCTGTTTTTGCAACTTTACTCAAGTACGAATATTTGAATGTCGCATAAAAAGGGTGACATGTAAATATTATTTGAACGCAAATCACATAGTCGAGTATGGTTTGAAAGCAGTCTGTTAGAAATGTACAAAGTCGAGCTAAGTCGAAGGCGTTTAATATACCGGCTACGTCATTTGACTGAGAGCGCCGCTCCTGAGAGCGGCACTTTTGTTATAGATCGAAATAGGCATCTGGCCGATGCGTCCAGTCTGGTTTTGTATTACGATAAAGAAAATTGGGAAAAATGTGGGTTCAGATTCGATCCGCACATTGTATCCCACAGTTTACCATCTAATATGAAAAAAGAGATTCAAATCCTCATCGTCGATGATTATGCCATCGTCCGCGAAGGGCTGCGGGCCTTTATTACCACCGAGCCGGATATGATGGTGGTGGGTGAGGCGGCGGATGGTGAAACGGCCGTTCAGCAATGCCAGGCGCTGCAGCCGGACGTGATGGTGATGGATTTAGCCATGCGCAACGATGAAGGGGTGGAGGCTATCCAGTCCATCAGGCAAAGCTGCCCCCAGACCTATATTTTGGTGCTGACCAATTTCGTCGAAGAAGACCGGGTGCTGGCGGCGCTGAAAGCAGGAGCGCACGGTTACATACTGAAAGACGCTACCACGCACGACATCGTCCAGGCGATCCGGGACGTGTACCGGGGCAAGGCGGTGCTGCACCCTTCGGTAGCTTACGTGCTGCTGCAGGCGCTGCAAGCAACAACTGAAACGGACCAGGCCGCGCTGGAAGCGATCACCGGCCGAGAAAGGGAAGTGCTGCAAATGGTAGCGCAGGGGCGCACCAACCAGGAGATCGCCGCCCGACTGGGAATTGATGAGCGCACCGTGCGCGTTCACATCTCGCACATCTTACAGAAATTGAATCTAGATAACCGGACGCAGGCGGCGCTGTTTGCCCTGCGGCACGGTTTGGTTGTATTGGAGTAACCTGTTTTTTTGAATGGGGCTTGTGGCATTCACTGCCCATTCCCAAACCTACTATTGACACCATCATCATGGCCATCCAAATTCTCATCGTCGATTCGCATGCCGCAGTACGGGCCGGTATAGAGGCCCTGCTCTCGGCCGAGCCGGACATCGTAGTCGTTGGAGAAGCCGGTGACGGCGACACGGCCGTTACCCTCACCCAAACCTATCATCCAGACGTTATTCTCATGGACATCGTCGCCCTATACCCGCATGGCGTGAATACTATCGCCCTGATTAAGCAGACGCACTGGGCAGGCGCTATCCTGGTGCATACGGCCGTTTTCTCCGAAACGCTGTTGTTCCAAGCGGTGCAGGCGGGGGCTGTAGCCATTGTCCCCAAGACGCCTCCGCTGAACCGGTTGTTGACGGCCATTCGAAATGTCTATAACGGCTATCATACGTTGGAACCATTTATCGCCCGCTGCCTGCTGGCGTACGCACGGTCACCGCTGCCCCTACCGCCTACCAATTCACCACTCACAGCCGATGAAGCTCAGATTCTTGAACTGTTTGCCGGGGAACGGCCGTTATCCCATCCTGCCAAACAGCCACAAATTGACCTGACGGCCATTCACATCCTTGTTGGTCAAATTCTAAACAAGCTGCATCATGCCCACCATACTCAAACAACCTTGTACATTGCGCCATGAATGCGTATAAGATGTGATGCTGGCTGAGTATAGTCCGCCGCCAGACGCGCCGCTTTAACATTTCCCCTTTACGTCATTTGTCCTAGTATGCCTAAGCGTTTGTCCTGAAACTGCCGTTACCAAACAGTCTATTTGTTAAGGCGTAGTTACGCCTTCGCGCCGATGTTATCTACAAAGATTCTCGATAAGCTAAGGGGGCGTTCACAAATAAAAACGGAGGTAAATCGAGATGGATGAGTGTAAACAGCATTGTTCACGTATACGACAATATGGCCGCGGCCGAAGCGGCCGTGCACAAACTAGACCAGGGTAATTTCCCCATTAAACAAGTGTCCATTGTTTCTCAGGACATGGCCAGTGAAAAGGAAGTCCATGGTTACATCACCGCCGGTGACGTGGCTAAAACCGGGGCCGGCACAGGCGCCTGGGTCGGCGGCCTGTTCGGCATCCTGGTGGGCGCCGCCTTTATCTGGCTGCCGGGATTTGGCCCCCTGTTTGTGGCTGGCCCACTGGCGGCGGCGCTGCTGGGCGGTGTTGAGGGGGCCGTGGAAACCAGCGTTCACGCCGCCGTACAGGAAGTTTAGTGCCTATGCAATTGGAGCGCAGGCGTCCCGCCGGCAGTCGCATCCGCTTAGGGCGAACGAGACGTTCGCGTTCCAATTAGAGGAGTTAAATGATGGATATTCCATTAGACGCTGATGTTTATTGTACAGATGGGAAATGCGGCCGGTCAACGGCCGTTATCCTCAACCCAGTCTCACAAGAAGTCACCCACATTGTAGTCGCAACGCCAGAAATGTTGCATAGCGAATATGAAGTACCACTCAACCTGATTGAAAAAAGCGAACCGGACCGTATCCAGCTTCGCTGCCAGCGCAATACATTGGCCACATTAGAACCGTTCCATAAAATTAAATTTATCAGCTTACACGATCTGGATGAATCCGATAAGCCGCCAACTGAACTCCCAGAAGCCACTTTGTCATCCGCCTGGTTATGGCCCTACATCACAGCCCAGGGCGGATATGGCACATACGTCAATATTGAACAGATTCCCCATGATGAGCTGGCTGTTCAGCGCGGCGCACGTGTAGAGGCAGCAGATGGTCACATCGGACAGGTAGACGAATTCAACATCAATCCTGAAAACAACCAAATCACTCACTTAGTTCTGCGTGAAGGCCACCTGTGGGGACAGAAAGATATCATGGTTCCCATCTCTGAAATTGAGCGAGTTGAAACTGATGTTGTTTACCTGAAAATAAATAAAGAGGCCATTGAACGTCTGCCCACCATAGCCGTGAAACGATGGTGGCAGTAGCCATAGGCCAAAATCAAAAGGACAAAAATAAATAAGGAACAGTTGCAATGGATATTCCCTTAAATGCCGAAGTGTATGGGCCAGACGGCCGTATCGGGCGCGTTGATGAATTTCTCGTCAACCCCACCAACAGCCACGTCACCCACCTGGTGCTGCGTGAAGGCCATTTATGGGGACAAAAAGACGTCACCATTCCCATCTCCGAAATTGATCGCATCGAAGATGACGTAGTTTATCTCAAGCTTGATAAGTACGCTGTCGCCCATATGCCCGGTACACCCATTAAGCGTTGGTGGTAGTAGGGCGGTGAGCAGTGGGTAGTGAACCAGGATGAAATGATAGGAAAGAGAGACACCATGAAGAGAAGAGCCGTTATCTTACTTGCTTTGCTCGCGTTAATTTTCGCTCTGGCTGCTTGTAACAGCAATGAAGATGCAGAAAAGGCCGCCAGCGATGCCGTACAGGCATCGGCCAATGCGTTTATTGAAGGATTCGATAACCACGATTTGAGCCAATTTGACACATTTTTTGCCCCACCCAGCGATGAATACGATATGACTCAGACCCATGATGCCGCCCATCAGCTAATGGACGCGGCCGCTCCTGGCGAGTCCTTCCAAATAGACAAGCTGGAAATTCAAAATGTGCGGTTGGATGACAAGCGGGAGGAGGCGGTCGTCACTTACCAGGCTCAGGTATCCATGTGGGAAAACGATGTAATGACGTTTACGGCCGTTGTCACCCAAGATATCGCCCTGCAAAAAATAGATGGGAATTGGTTAATCACCGGCGGAGATGCACCTCAGATTGATGAGGGACGAGGCCTGGAATAAGCACTTCTGCTGAACATATGGAGCGTCCGAATGAATAAAAAACAGATCTCTTTTCTAATAACGATTTTCCTTTCACTGATCTCATTATTGATAGTAAGCTGTACAGCGCCGGGTTACAATGATGATTATGGGCCCGAGGTCGTCTTAGACGACACCGTACATACTTTTGTTGACGGTTTTAATCAACGTGATTTAACTCAATTCGACAGCTACTTCGCCCCACCAGACGTGGCTGACCCGAACGGCTTGCTACAGACCCAAGCTCTGGCCCACCAACTTCTAGAGGCAGCACCGCCTGACACCACCTTGCAGTTAGACGAGTGGAAAATCACCAATGATTATCCCGTCGTCGATGGCGATCCTGTCGTTAGCTACCAGGCTAAATTTTCCTTATGGCAGAATGACAAACAATTATGGCAAACCGAAGTCACTCAAGATGTTTCTTTTCACTTTATGCCAGATGGTTTATGGAAAATTGTCAATGCGGATCCCCCGATGATTGGCGGTAAGAGCTACGAACCGCCCCCGCAAACGGTCGATATACCTTCTAGCTGGATAACGGAGACAACGGATTGGTATCGTATTAGCTACCCGCCTGACGTTTATCGCATGCGTGACTTAGACGCCTCAGCGTCTCTCATCACTCTCGTCCCCACTGAGGATGCTTTAAAACTCTCCCCAGACACAACTTTTTACCGAGTTACCTTAGCCGCCCAGTCTGGCAACACTCAGATTGACGTTAACGCCGCCTACGACCCTGCTAACTTATTTGGTAAAGGCCCCATTCTGACCTATGGTGCTGAAGAGATTCAAGATAAGTCAATACAAGGAATCAGCCTCGACGGCTCAGCTGCTTATCGCATTGATGCCTTGGATGGTCTGGGGGTAACGACCGATATTCTCGCCCTGCGGGATCGCATTCTATACGAAGTTGTTGTAGAACCATACGAATTAGATAAAGCCAACCCGAACGAATATTTGCCACTGGTAGAACAGATCATCAGCACCTTCCAGTTTACACATTGACCGCAAGCCATGCATTGATGAACCTACGTCATTTGTCCTACAGACAGTCCACTCGTTGGGTCATCTCGCCGATGCCCCAAACGAATGGCTGGCATATGATGAAAATAAGCAACAATTTTTTTCGTTGATGGCTGGTGTTTCACCCAGCCACTTCTTTTGAAGGAGCACACTATGAGTAAATTACACGAGGCAGCCGGAATGGGTCAGTCAATCTGGTTAAACAGCTTCGATCGGCCGTTTATTCACAGCCATCATCTGCTGGGTTTGATCCAGCAAGGCGTCCACGGCGTTACGTCTCATCCCGGTGCCATTGCCAACGCATTGGCAAACAGCAGTGATTATGATCAGCAGCTAGTCGAACTGGTGCATCAGGGCAAGGAGATTAAGGAGATCGCAGAAAGGCTGCTGTTTATGGATGTGCAAACGGCCGTTGACCTGATCCACTCCATTTATGAACGCACCCGCGGAGTAGATGGCTACGTGAGCCTGGACGTAAACCCAGCGCTGGAACATAACGTAGATGGACTCGTAGCAGAAGGGCTGCGCCTGGCTTACGACGTTGATCGGGTTAATGTGATGGTGCAGATTCCGGCCACGCCCATTGGCATACAGGTCATTGAACAACTTCTCGGCGAGGGGACGAATGTCAATGCCACCCATATTTACACGGTAGAAACATATGAAAAAGTAGCCCAGGCCTATATGGCTGGAATTGATTATTTCTGGACACACCTGGACATCTGGCGTTTAGCACCGATGGCCGTAGCCACCCTACCGGTTACGCAGCTAGACGTGGCCGTTGATCCCATGCTAAATGATGGCAACCTGCTGCAAGGCACGGCTGGGATTGCCACAGCCAAGGCGATTTACGGCCGTTTCCAACAAATTTTCCGCAGCAAGGAATGGCAGCATCTAGCCAAATACGGCTCCCATTTGCAACGGCCGTTATGGGAAAGCAGCGACGATCCCCGCTATGTTCACAGCCTCATGGGCCCCAACACCATCCACAGTCTGCCCGCCGCCCATATCACCGCCTTTCTCGAAGAAAGCCCCATGACCAACACCCTCACGCCAGGGCAAGACCAGGCAAAACAAACCCTAATCGACCTTACGAAACAGGGTATTGACCTGGCTGCCATCGAAAAACAGCTCCAAACTGAAGCCATCGAGGGACTACGCCGCGCTTATCATCTATTGGCCAACGCGGCCATGCAGCGTCGAGACAAACTGGCCGAGACTTTTTAATAATGAATAGTTCACCCTTGGATCCCAATTCACCATTGGCTCAGCCCATCACCACCCTTTTTATCATCACCCTCATCATTGGTGGTATCGTCTTCCTCATCGTTTTGGGACCCACCTTGTATTCCTCCATTCGCTTCCGCGTGCATCCCGACGATGAAGAAGAACCGTATCAAAAGCTGGGTGATACGCGCCTGGAAATCCTCTGGACAGTCACGCCAACTGTCGTACTCGCGCTCCTCTTCGGCTTCACACTGGTAACTATGCGTCGTGCCATGCCTTCTGTGCCCCCCAATGCCCAACCCGACTTAATCGTCACCGGTCATCAATGGTGGTGGGAAGTAACCTATCCTGCTGCCGACATCACGACAGCGAACGAGATTCATATTCCCACGGGAAAACAATTGTTACTCCAAATAGAATCAGCCGATGTCATCCATGATTTCTCAGTGCCGCAATTAGCCAGAAAAGTGGATGCGGTTCCGGGAACAACCAATTACCTCTGGCTGCAAGCCGATACGCCCGGCACATTTTTAGGCGCTTGCAACGAATATTGCGGAATGCAACACGCCTGGATGCGCATCCGCGTCATCGCCCAATCGCCAGCCGATTTTGCCGCTTGGCAGCAGGCACAGGCACAACGACCGGCTGCGCCCACGACTGAGGCGGCGGCGCAAGGCGCGCAGCTTTTCCAAACGCTCCCCTGCGCCAACTGCCACCGCATTCAGGGAACGCCCGCCAACGCCCGCATTGGTCCCGACCTCACCCATCTGGCTAGTCGGGAAACATTAGCCGCTGGCGTATTGGACAACACGTCCGAAAACCTCATCGCCTGGCTGAGCAATCCCCAAGCCATCAAACCAGGCGTCCATATGCCCAATCTAAAACTAAGCGGAGAGGAAGTAAAAAGTCTAGTCAGTTACCTGGAGAGTTTACAATGAGTGATGCGCCCTTAGTGCCTGAAAACAAAGCTGCCCTTCCCAGTCTACGCCAGGACAATGGCTTATTGGCTTGGGTTTCTTCAGTCGATCACAAGCAAATCGGCCTCATGTACCTGCTCGTAACCCTGTTCTTCTTTCTGGTCGGTGGCCTGGAAGCCTTGTTCATGCGTATTCAATTGGCTCAACCAGAAAACACATTCCTTTCGCCCGATACGTACAACCAGATATTTACCATGCACGGCACAACCATGATCTTCTTGTTTGCCGTGCCCACTCTTATCGGTTTTGCCACCTATTTTGTACCGCTGATGATTGGCGCCCGCGACATGGCCTTCCCGCGTTTGAACGCCTTAAGCTTTTGGCTGCTGCTTTTTGGGGGACTCTTACTCTATTTCAGTTTTTTAGGCGGCGGTTCAGCCAGCGTCGGCGGTGTGGGCGGGGCCACAGGCGGGGCCCCCTCTGTTGGTTGGTTCAGCTACGCCCCTCTCAGTGGAACCGCCTTTTCGGCGAACAAAGGCACCGATTATTGGGCGCTGGGATTGTTGAGTGTGGGCATTGGCACCTTGGCAGCGGCCATTAATTTGCTGGTCACTACCTTTGCCCTGCGGGCGCCGGGCATGACAATACGGCGGCTGCCCTTATTTGTCTGGATGGTGCTGGTGAACAGCTTTATCTTGCTTTACGCGCTGCCCCCCTTAAATGCGGGTCTGGTGATGCTGCTCGTAGACAGGTTGTTGGGCGGACATTATTTCACGGCCGTTACCGGTGGTTCCCCCATTCTCTGGCAGCAATATTTCTGGGTTTTTGGCCATCCTGAAGTGTACATCATGATTTTGCCCGCCTGGGGCATGTTGTCTGAACTCATTCCGGTGCATTCGCGCCAGCCCATTTTCGGTTATGAATTCATTGCCATGTCTTCTGTCGCTATTGGCCTTCTCAGCTTTGGCGTGTTTGGTCATCATTTGCTGTCTGTGGGGCTGGGTCAGGCTTATGAAGCTACCTTTGGCTTTACCAGCATGGCCATCGCCGTAGCTACCGGCATTAAACTGTTCAACTGGATGGCCACCATGTGGGGCGGCAAAATCCGCTTCAACACCTCGATGAAGTTCGCCGTTGCCTTCCTCATCTTGTTTACAATTGGCGGCATCAGCGGGGTCATGTTTGCCGCTGTGCCTATCGACTGGCAAATGACCGATACGTATTTTGTGGTCGCCCATTTTCACTACGTCCTCTTTGGGGGCACCGCTTTTGCCCTCTTTGCTGGCATTTATTACTGGTTCCCCAAAATGACGGGCCGCCTGCTTTCAGAAAAATGGGGATTGTGGCATTTTTGGCTGACTTTTATCGGTTTTAATACGACCTTTTTTATACAGCATTTTTTGGGGCTGGTGGGCATGCCGCGCCGTGTTTACACCTATCCCGACTTACCTGGCTGGGGCTTGATGAACATGATCTCGACGGTGGGTGCTTTCATCCTGGCACTGTCGGTACTGGCATTTATCGCTAATGTACTCATCAGCTTGCGCTACGGTCAGCCAGCCGGAGACAATCCTTGGGATGGTTGGACGCTGGAATGGGCGACGACGTCGCCGCCACCAGTCTACAATTTTGACCAAGTACCGCCGATTAACGGCCGTCGTCCTCTCTGGGATTTGGCTCATCCGGATGATACGGATGAAAAACGAGGGCATTGAGATAACCGCAGCGGCATAAACCACACCATACTGCAATAAATTTGAGGTAATAATGGAAAAAAACAAACTTGGCATGCTGTTTTTTATCAGTTCGGAAGCTATCTTTTTTATCCTGCTGATTTTGGCTTATATGATTTTGCACAACAATGTGCTACCTGGGCAGCCAACGGCCGATTCTAGTCTGGATCCGCTCAGAACCGGTTTCTTCTCTCTATTTTTGTTTGCCAGCAGCTTTACCATCTGGCGGGCGGAGAAGAGTTTGGTCAGGGAAAACGGCCGTTTTCCCCGCTGGCTGGCCGCTACCCTTTTCCTGGGCATCATCTTCCTTGTGGGCGAAGGCTTGGAATGGGCCAATCTCATTCGCCAGGGCACAACTGTCAGCGTCAACACTTTCGGCACCGCTTTCTTCACGATGACCGGCTTTCACGGCTTGCACGTCTTGGCCGGACTGATTGGTCTGGCCATTTTACTGGGTATGGCGGTCAGAGGCGGCTTCCGTGGGCCACATGCGCCCGCCTTCACTGCCATGTCTTATTACTGGCATTTCGTAGACGCCGTCTGGGTCGTTATCTTCGGCGTCGTTTATTTAACCTTGGTTTGATGGAATGAATGAAAATGTAGCGCGATTTGGCAAATCGCGAACCGATTTACCAAATCGGTTTACACAGGAGATAAACAGATGGACCAACACCCTCTCAAACCCGGCTGGAGCCGTCCGCAGCCAGCGGTGTTACCTCGGCCGACGTATTGGCCTGTCGTGATGGCTTTGGGCATTACATTTGTAGCCTGGGGTATTTTAACAACGTGGATAATAACGGCCGTTGGCGCACTGCTCTTTGTGCTGGCACTGGTCGGTTGGATAGGAGAGATAAAACATGAACAACGAGAAAAATCAGAATCAGCCTGACGAAGCCATCGAGCAAGCCCTCTTCACCCGCCGCCAATTTTTGACCCGTCTCAGTTTGGCCGCTGGCGGATTGGGCGCGGCTTTGGTTGGCGTTCCCGTCGTTGGCTTTTTGCTGTCGCCCCTCTTCAAAGACGAACCGGAAATATGGCAGCCTGTCGGCACAGTAGACGACCTCAA
Source organism: uncultured Ardenticatenaceae bacterium (assembly GCA_964643965.1). GTDB lineage: Bacteria > Chloroflexota > Anaerolineae > Promineifilales > Promineifilaceae. Next base: position 14,685 of record CAZXVH010000048.1, on the reverse strand, counting down.
AATCGGCGAAACCAGGCACGTCACTTTTTCCGACGCTTCCCCCCTCCCCTGGGCTGGCGTCGCTGCCGAAACGGCCGCTTGGTTACGCCGTACCGGTGACCAGGAATTTATCGCCTTCACCATCAACTGCTCCCATCTCGGCTGCCCCGTGCGCTGGATGCCTGACGCCCAATTATTCATGTGTCCCTGTCACGGCGGGGTCTATAACAACGATGGCTCCGTGGCCGCTGGGCCACCGCCGCGTGGCTTGGCTAAATATCCGGTGCGCGTCCAAAACGGTCAGGTTGAAATTCGCACCACCCCCCTACCCATCGAAGGAGAGATAATTGGTTGATCATGAAAAAAATCATGAAAAAGCTCGCCGCTTTGTTGATGCAAATTTGGGAAGTCATTGACGACCGCACGGGGCTGTCGGAACTGCTCGTACCTTTACTCAACCACCTCGTGCCACCCGACGCCACCTGGAAGTACGTCTTTGGCAGCGCCACCTTGTTTGCCTTCATCATTCAGGTCGTCACTGGCGCCGCCCTGGCCACGATTTATATTCCCTCCACCCAAAGTGCTTATCAGAGTATTCAATTTATCACCCACGAGGCCACCTTTGGCAGCACTTTGCGTGGCATCCACTTTTTCGGCGCATCGGCCATGGTGGTGTTGGTAGGGTTGCACATGCTGCGCACCTTTCTCACCGGCGCTTTCAAATTTCCCCGTGAAGCCAATTGGCTCACTGGCTTGGTGCTATTGTTGCTCACCCTGGCTATGGGGTTTACCGGTCAACTCCTGCGCTGGGATCAAAATGCCATTTGGTCGGTCGTTGTCGGCTCAGAGATGGCCGGCAACTCCCCTTTCATTGGCGACCAGTTAGCAAAATTCATTTTAGCTGGTGAAACCTTGGGGGGCGCTACCCTCAGCCGCTTTACCGCTTTCCACGTTTTCTTCATCCCGGGTCTCATCTTCGCCTTTGTCGGATTCCATCTCTATCTCGTCATTCGTCACGGCATTTCCGAACCGCCACAAGTGGGTCGGGTGGTGAACCCCAAGACCTACCGCGCCTGGTATGAAAAGATGCTGCAAGAACGGGGCGTTCCCTTTTGGCCCGACGCCGCCTGGCGCGATGTGGTATTTGGCGTGGGGGTGATCATCGTCATTGTTTCGCTGGCTCTCATTTTTGGTCCGCCAGCGCTAGGCGAGCCGCCTGATCCCACCGTGGTGCAGGCCAATCCGCACCCGGATTGGTACTTGCTCTGGTTTTTCGCCTTGCTGGCGCTGACACCGCCACCGCTGGAGAAATTCGCCATCTTACTTTTCCCCCTGGTGAGCGGTTTGATACTCGTAGGATTACCTTTTGTTGCCAACCGAGGCGAGCGTCATTATAAAAGACGCCCGTGGGCGGTCGGTGCGGTATTGCTGGTCATCCTGATGATCGGCACGTTGGGCATCGCTGGCAAACAGTCTAACTGGTCACCAGATTTTAACGCGCCGCCGCTGCCGGTCTCTGTTGTGGGCACAACCAGCGGCCCGATTGCGGAGGGCGCCAGGCTGTTTAACGAGCGGGGCTGTGAGAGCTGCCACCGCATTGACGACTATGGTGGGCGGCGCGGCCCTGACTTGAGCGCAGTAGGCGACCGGCGCACGGCCGATCAATTGACGATTCGTATTCTCAATGGCGGTACCAATATGCCCGCCTTTGGCAGTACCCTGAAGCCGGAAGAACTGGATGCGCTGGTGGCGTTCTTGCAGTCGCGTACCAGAAACAAATAGCCGTATACCATGGATGTCTTGTTTGTTGTTATCCAGCTCATCTTTTTAGAGGGGATTTTATCGCTGGATAATGCCGCCATTTTGGGGGCGCTGGCCTCTCGGCTGCCTGATGATCAGCCGGTTCCTCTCCCCGCCTCATTGCACTTTTTAGCGCCTATAGCTCAGCGCGTTTTGGGGATGCAGCAAACGGCCGTTCTGCGCATCGGTCTCTTATTTGCCTATTTGGGACGAGCGCTGCTGTTGTTGGCCGCCACATGGATTGAACAGAGCGTTGTGTTAGAAACAATCGGCGCCGCTTATCTCATCTGGTTGGGCTTAAAAAATCTACGGTCTCAGCCAAAGCCCGACCCCACCCTGCCAGTTGCCCTCTCATCGCGCAGTTTTTGGCTGCTCGTCTTACAAATAGAGCTGATCGACCTTGTTTTTAGTCTGGATAATGTGATCGCGGCCGTCGCTCTTTCTTCTGACTATTGGGTCGTTTTACTCGGCGTGGCCATCGGCATCCTATTCATGCGCTTTGCGGCCGGTATCTTTGCCCAACTCGTGCAGCGGGAGCCGATATTGGAGAAAGCCGCTTATCTTATCATCGCCGCGATTGGCATTGAAATGCTGTTGTCTGAATTTGGCGGCGTTACTTTGGCGGCCTGGCAAAAGCTGGCTGTTTCCCTGATCATTATTGCCCTCAGTGTACTTTACGCCCGTTTGTCACCCTGGAAACAAGCAGAAGCATAAATTGGGGAGCGCGGACAGCTTGTCCGCAGTTAGATAGGTAATGTCTACGCCAAATAACATAAGAAAAGGGGTAACATTTCAATATTTGGGGGCAAAGATTACAAAAGTTTTAGAATTAGCTTTGTATGAACACTCTGATGCTAAAACTTTTGTAATCTCCCAGTTTATTGAGAAGATACGAAAAAGGAGATAAAAATGAAACGGATCACAATTTTAACTGGACTTGTACTGTTGGCAGCAGCCACGATGGGAGGCATATTGCTATTTGGCAGCGCCCGGCCAACGGCTAACGCACAAACGGAGCCACCAACGGCCGTTGTGCCCCAACGTACCATTCAAGTCAATGGACAAGGACATATCAGTGTCCCACCCGACAAGGCTACCGTGCGCCTCGGCGTTACCACGGAAGCGCTGACGGCCAGCGTGGCCCTCGAAGAAAACAACGTGCGCATGGCGCAGCTTATTTCGACGACCGTAGACGCCGGCATCGCCGAAGAAGATATACAAACGACCGGACTGCGTCTCCAGCCGATCTACAGTAATGATGAGAACACTGCATCCACACAGAAGGTAACGGGGTATCGCGCCAGCAACATGGTAGAAATAACGACGATGGATCTGGACGGATTGGGCAGCCTGTTGGACAGTGTTGTCGCGGCTGGTGGCAATACTATTGAAGGAATCAGCTTTGAGATCAGTGATAATGAGGCTGTGTTAGCGGCGGCGCGGGAAGCGGCCGTAGCCAATGCCCAGGATAAAGCAGAGCAGTTAACCGATCTGCTGGGCGTTGCATTGGGTGAGGTGCTCACAATCACGGAGTTCGGTGGGCCATCACCCACGCCTGTCTTTATGGAAAGTGCGGCCGTGGGTAGCGCCGCTGTGCCCCTGGCCCCAGGCAATCAGGAAATTGAAGTCTCCCTTCAGGTGACCTGGCTCTTGCGCGAATAGACAACGAGGCTAAGTCATTTGACGTAAAAAGACCGCTATCAAGCGGTCTTTTTGTTAAACATAAGTCCCACCATAGCGCCGATGTAACCTCCCCTCAAACACCCTATAGTAAAAGACAAAGGGTCTTCAGGATTTCAGGAGATTGAAGGTGTGCCGTAGGGCATTGTCCAAAGAGCATTGTCCAAAGAGCTTTACGCCATACGCAATCAATCACCCCCTCAAGAACCCAAAGAATCAAGATAAATCAACACATAAACCGGAGGTTACGATGTCATCCACAAATACAAATGAAAATACAAGCCTGATTAGTTAGGAATTGACCAACGCCATTAACCAGCAAATTGGCAGCGAATTCCAAGCTAAACTGCAATATCTCAATATCGCCGCTTACTTTGATGCCGAAGACTTGCCGCAGTTAGCCACCTTCTTTTACCGGCAGGCGGAGGATGAGAATATGTACGCCATGAAATTCTTGCATTACCTGGTAGATGCCGACGGCGCCGTACAAATACCGGCCATCCCTGAACCGGTTAATGCGTTTGATTCCGCAGAAACGGCCGTTCGTCTATCTTCACAAAACGAAGTGCGGGTCATGGGCCAGATCAATGCCCTGATGGACCTGGCGCGGGAACAAAAAGATTATATCGTTCAGGATTTCCTGCGCTGGTTTGTCACCGAGCAGCTAGAAGAAGTGTTCACAATGAAAACGCTCCTTAATACAGTCCATCGTGCTGGCGAAAACCTGTTGTCGGTTGAAGATTTTCTGGCACGGAATCCGATAGGCGAAGCGGCCAAGGGATCGGCTGCTTAATATAATCTTGACTACACTGAAAAAACTAACCGCAGAGAGCGCGGAGGGCGCAGAGAATTAAAAAAACCAGAGTGCCTCTCTGCGATCTCTGCGTCCTCCGCGGTAAAAAAGGAAAGCTTATGAATACAAAAACAATCACCTCTACACCGACAGAAAAACAAGACCGGCGTTGGCTGGCTTTAGTTGTGCTGGCGCTCAGCTTACTGCTGGTCATTATGGATGGCACCATTGTCAACGTGGCTATCCCCAGCATTCGCACGGACTTAAATGCCTCACTGGCCGATGTCGAATGGGTCAACTCCATTTATTCGCTCATATTTGCCATGACGCTTATTTTATGGGGCAAGTTGGGCGATATTCACGGCCGTCGTCGTATCTTCATCCTGGGGCTGCTGGTATTTGGCGCGGGATCGATGTTGTCGGGAACGGCCGTTTCTGCCCAAATGCTCATCGGTATGCGTGTCATACAAGCGCTAGGCGCTGCCATGCTCTTCCCCACCGCCCTGGCCATCATCAACAGCACTTTTACCAGCGGCAAAGAGCGCGGTATCGCCTTCGGCGTCTGGGGCATGACCGCTGGCGTCGCCGCTGCCCTGGGCCCCTTGCTAGGCGGCTGGGTCGTAACCAACGCCACCTGGCGCTGGGGCTTCTACATCAATATCCCCATCATCATCATCGCCATCATTGGCGCCCTGCTGTTCGTGCCTGAATCCCAAAAAGAAGGTACCTCCGGCCGTCTCGATATTCTCGGCGCACTGCTCGGTGGCCTGGGCCTGGGCGGCATCATCTTTGGCCTGATTGAAGGGCAAACATATGGGTGGTGGCAGCCTAAAGCCACGTTCACTTTATTTGGTTGGCAATGGCCTCTGGACAATATTTCTCCTATTCCCTTTACCATCATCGGTGGGGCGTTGCTCCTGTTGCTCTTTGTCTGGTACGAACTGCGCTTGCAGCGGCAAGGAAGCGAACCGTTATTTGAATTCAGCCTGTTTCAATATCGCAGCTATCGCTTTGGTTTGATTACCCAGGCGATTATCACCCTGGGTGAGTTCAGCCTCATTTTCGTCCTCTCCCTTTTCTTGCAGAGCATCCAGGGACTATCTGCCTGGGAAACAGGGCTGGCTATTCTGCCTCTGGCACTGGCCGCCTTTATTACCGCCCCCATCGGCGGACGCCTGGTGGGGCGCGTCGGCGCTAAACCGATTGTATTTAGCGGGATGGTATTGGAAACGGCCGCCCTCTTTTGGCTCAGCAGCATCATCAGCGTAGAACTAACGGCCGCTGGCATGAGATTGCCCCTGTTGCTTTATGGGATGGGTATCGGATTGGCTACCTCTCAAATCAACAACATCGTTCTGGCCGATGTGCCACCAATCAAATCCGGCATCGCGTCGGCGGGCAGTAGTACCGTGCGCCAGGTGGGGTCGGCCTTGGGCATCGCCATTGTGGGTACCGTGCTGGCGGCATCGCTAACGCAAACGGCACAAGCGGGGCTGGCAAACAGCCAGCTATTGGCCTCCAACCCCGCCTATACCGCCATCCGCGATCAGATCGCGCAAAAATTAGAGACAAGCACAGGCAGTACCTTTGGTCAGGATTCGCTGCAAGAGCTTATCCCGCAAGCACCCGGCGCAGGCGCACCAGCCGCCGGAGCGCCCACCACAGAACCGCCAGCCGCCGGGCAAGAACCCAGCGGTGGCAGCGCGGGCGCACCCTCTGGCCCTCCCGTAGATATGGCGGCATTGGGGCAGGAAGTGCAAACCATCTTTAAGGAGGCGAGTGCAACGGCCGTTAAAAATGTAGGCTGGGTAGCAACCTTCTTCGTCGCGTTGGGCACACTCAGCGCCGTGCTGCTGCCTAATCCCGATTTTGCAGAAGCCGAAGAACCAACTCCCCAAAAGCGGCCGGTCTCCGCGCCAAAAGATACCATAAACACGGATGATGCTGTGGATGAAGCGTCGTTAGAATCTTTTCCGGCAAGTGATCCGCCATCCTCCTGGTAATCGAGGATCACCTCTCGGCGATGGTGGCGATGCCATTCCGATTGGCCGTCGGAGATTGGCCGCCGCAGGCTAAAGTACCTACGAGGCCAAAGCCCTGCCAGGGCTGATGTCTGAGACCCGAAGGGGCTTCCATCTCGTAGACGAGGCGTTCACGCCCCGTCGAAGATGGCGATACCATTCCGATTCTCCGCCGGAACGGAACCCGCCGGAGGCTAAAGCCACCGGCTACGAGGCCAAAGCCCTGCCAGGGCTGATGCCTGAGACCCGAAGGGGCTTCCATCTCGTAGACGGGACGTTCACGCCCCGTCGAAGGTGGCGATGCCATTCCGATTCTCCGCCGGAACGGAACCCGCCGGAGGCTAAAGCCACCGGCTAC
>CAZXVH010000048.1:0-7954 GCA_964643965.1 uncultured Ardenticatenaceae bacterium | reverse complement strand
CCATTCCGATTCTCCGCCGGAACGGAACCCGCCGGAGGCTAAAGCCACCGGCTACGAGGCCAAAGCCCTGCCAGGGCTGATGCCTGAGACCCGAAGGGGCTTCCATCTCGTAGACAGGGCGTTCACGCCCCGTCGAAGATGGCGATGCCATTCCGATTCTCCGCCGGAACGGAACCCGCTGTGGCCACACACAAAGTTTACGAGCAGTAGAAAATCGTCATACCTGCTTAACAATAGGCCCAAAAACGGCTTGCTACAAATGACGTAGAAGACCGCTTAGACAGCGGTCTTTTTGTTTAGCATCAATCCCGTCTTCCCGCCGATGTAGATTTAGACAGAGACGGGTATGGTAGGGGAAACGATGAAAATGCCAGCCGATAATCGGTGGGTATTAACCTAACCTAACCTGACCAGAATCAAAAAGTTTATGGCATCGAATTAACGCGAATTAACGCGAAAAAAGAAATTCGTGAAAATTCGCGTTAATTCGATGCAAAATTCTTATAAGCCACGAAATGAAGGAATCTCTCATGGAAATTCCATTACATGTAAAAATTATTTGTACAGATGGGGTCAACGGCCGGTCTCTCGGTGTCGTTCTCAATCCGCTTAATCAGGAGCTGACGCATATCATCGTCAAGCTGCAAGATGCGGCGGAGACAGAGGTCTTGGTTCCTCAAGGGCTGGTCACGGAAAGCACACCGCTGCACATCAAGCTGGCCTGTACGCAGGCGGAGTTAGCCAGGTTAGCGCCATTTGTAGCATCCCATTTTGTCTCTGCTTCCTTAAACCATTATCCTCTGGCCACCGCCTATAAACCGGAGGCGGCCTGGGTATGGCCGTATACGTTGGCCGCTGAAGAACAGTTCGGCCATTACGAATCGTTTGAACAGATTCCCCATGATGAACTAGCCGTGCATCGCGGCAATGAAGTGATGGCCACAGATGGCCCGGCCGGAGTTGTGGAAGGATTTATTGTCACACCCGACGAACACTATCTCACCCATTTGGTGCTACGCGAGGAGACGCTGTGGGGGGAAAATGATGTGACTGTGCCGGTAACGGCCGTTACCCACATTGAAAACGACATCGTCTACCTCTCCCTCAACACAAAAGAGATAAAAGGATGACTAGATGACAAATCCCGCCCCCCTCTGGCCGCTGGCACTCTACGCCGCTCTGGTATTCATCCTTACCGCTGCCATGCTCGGCCTTTCTTATTTGTTGGGCGAGCGCCACAAAGAACGTGCTACCGGCGAACCGTATGAATCCGGCATTGTGCCCACCGGCAGCGCCCACCTCAGACTATCCGTCAGATATTATTTGGTGGCTGTCTTCTTCGTCATTTTCGATTTAGAAGCTGCTTTCCTCTTTGCCTGGGCGGTCGCTTTCCGCCAATTGGGCTGGGCTGGCTACCTCGAAGTTATCATCTTTATCGGCGTTTTGTTAGCCGGACTGGTTTACTTGTGGCGCAGCGGCGCCCTCGATTGGAGCAAAAAATGAAGTGGCAGTTGACCCAGACAAGCAACGATAATACCTCCTATGAGAACACGCTGGAAGAAGCGGTACAGCGCAATGTGGTGCTGACGCGGCTGGAAGATTTGCTGGCCTGGGGACGTAAAAACTCCATCTGGCCTTTTTCCTTTGGCCTTTCCTGCTGCTTTGTGGAGATGGCCACCAGTCTCACCAGCAAATACGACATCGCCCGCTTTGGCGCGGAAGTGATTCGTGGCACGCCCCGCGAGGCGGATATGATCATCATTGCCGGCACGGTATTTATGAAGATGGCGCCCATTGTGCAGCGCCTCTACGAACAAATGATGGCCCCACGTTGGGTCATTTCTATGGGATCATGCGCCAACTCTGGTGGTATGTTTGATATTTACAGCGTGGTACAGGGTGTCGATAAGTTCCTGCCGGTGGATGTGTATGTGCCCGGCTGCCCCCCTAATCCGGCCGCTTTCCTGGAAGGGCTAACGCTGCTACAAGATAAAGTGGGACAAGAGAAACGGCCGTTAAGCTGGGTCGTCGGGTCACAAGGCATCATCCAACCAGACATGCCCTCCCGCCGCGACCAAAAACGAGCCGAACGACAACAAATGAGTTTCTTGCGACCACCCGATGAGGTGTAAGTGGGTATCGGTGAACGGTTATCAGTGGACAGTAATGTGATGACGATTATTCAGACTTTGCAGAACCAATTTGGCGACGATATGTTGGCCGTGCAGGAAACGGCCGATGCCATTCCTACGTTGTGGACGACGGCCGACCGCGCCCAGGATGTGTTACGCTATTTGAAATTGGACGTAGAACGGCCGTTTCCCCTCCTTTACGATCTCACCGCCATTGACGAACGCGAACGACAGCAGCGCTATGGCCAGCCAGCCAGCGACTTCACCGTCGTCTACCATCTCACTTCCTTCGCGCGCAACGCCGACCTGCGCCTCAAAGTGCCGCTCAGCGCCGACAAGTTGTCCCTGCCCAGCATCAGCGGGTTATGGGCTAACGCCAACTGGTACGAGCGCGAAGCGTGGGACATGTTTGGCATTACCTTCGATGGCCACCCCCACCTGCGCCGTATTTTGCTGCCCACCACCTGGCAGGGTCACCCGCTGCGCAAAGAACATCCCGCCCGCGCCACGGAAATGGAACCGTTTGTCCTCACTTCCGAGCGCCAAGACAAAGAGCAAGAAGCGCTCCGTTTTCGCCCTGAAGAATGGGGGCTGACCCGCGAAAACGAAGACAACGAATTCATGTTTCTCAACCTCGGCCCGCAGCATCCCGGCACACACGGTGTGCTGCGCCTCGTCCTGCAACTGAATGACGAAGAAATTCTCGATGTCGTGCCCGACATCGGTTTCCACCATCGCGGCGCGGAAAAAATGGCCGAACGCCAAAGCTGGCATACCTACATCCCCTACACCGACCGCGTCGATTACCTGGGCGGCGTTATGAACAACCTGGCCTATGTGCTCAGCGTAGAAAAACTGGCGGGTATCGACGTGCCGGATCGGGTTAAGGTGATCCGGGTGATGCTGGCTGAACTGTTCCGCATCGCCAGTCACTTAGTCTGGTACGGCACGTTCGCTCAGGATTTAGGGGCGATGTCGCCCGTTTTCTACATGTTTACCGACCGCGAACGCCTTTTTGATATTGTGGAAGCGATCACCGGCGGCCGTATGCACCCCAGTTGGTTCCGCATCGGCGGCGTGGCGCAAGATTTGCCCACCGGCTGGGAGCGGCTGGTAGCCGATTTCCTCGCCTATATGCCCGCTCGTCTGCGCCAATACGACAAGATGGTGATGAACAACCGCATCTTCAAAAAGCGGACGCAGGGCGTGGGGCAATACAGCACCGCCGAAGCCATCGAATGGGGTGTCACCGGGCCGGGTCTCCGCGCCACGGGGCTGGAATGGGATTTGCGTAAAAAACGGCCGTATTCCGGCTACGATCAATTTGAGTTCGACATTCCCACCAGCAGCAGCGGGGATTGTTACGGCCGCGCCCAGGTGCGCGTGGAAGAAATGCGGCAAAGTTTAGGCATCGTCCAGCAATGCCTGGACAACATGCCCGCTGGCTCCTACAAATCCGACCATCCCCTGGCCGTGCCGCCGCTTAAAGAGCGCACCATGCACGACATCGAGACGCTCATCACCCATTTTCTCAGCGTCAGTTGGGGGCCAGTCATTCCCGCCGGAGAAGCGGCCGTGCCTATCGAGGCTACCAAAGGGATCAACAGCTACTACCTGATCAGCGACGGCGGCATTCACGCCTACCGCAATCGCATCCGCACGCCCTCCTTCCCCCATATGCAAATGATCCCCGCCATCAGCCGGGGCGGCATGATCCCCGACTTATTGGCGATTTTAGGCAGTATTGATTTTGTCCTGGCAGACGTAGACCGATGATTGTGGATTGGGGAATGCGGATTGCGGAATCAATCTGCAATCCGCAATCCGCATTCCGAAATAGAGATATGTTAACGAACGAACAAAAGCAAGCGATTGAAAAAGAGAGTGATCGTTATCCTAACCGGGAAGCGATTGGGATTGAAGCGATGCAGCGCATCCAGGCCGACTGCGGCTGGGTCTCTGATGAAGATTTGGAAGAGTTGGCCGATTTTCTAGGCATGACCCCGGCCGAACTGGACGGCGTGGCTACTTTTTACAACCTGATTTATCGTCATCCGGTTGGCCGCCACGTCATCCACATGTGCGACAGTGTGAGCTGTTGGATTATGGGCTATGAACAGGTGCAGCAGCAGTTGGAAGCAGAATTGGGCATCAAAATGGGGCAGACGACGGCAAACGGCCGTTTTACCCTACTACCGATTCCCTGCCTCGGCTGCTGCGACCACGCCCCCACCCTCATGATCGACGCTAATCTGCACGAAGACGTTTCGCCCGATAGCGTGGCGTCTATTTTGCAACAATACGAATGAGAATGGAGCAAAAATGGAACGGCCGTTAACCCAACACCTCAAACCCGACGCCACCGCCCTCAGCCTGAATGAATACGAACAGGTCGGCGGTTACGCCGCGCTGCGGCAGGCGCTCCGGGCCATGTCACCCCACGACATTACCCACGTCATTCGTGATTCCACCCTGGCCGGACGGGGCGGCGCTGGCTTCTCCACCGGCCAAAAGTGGAGCTTCGTGCCGGAAGACGACATCGTTACCCGCCGCGTACCGCCGCATGAAATGGCCGCCGCCGTGCCCGAACCCCACCTCTGGGGCCACAGCGAATCCGACTTCGGCACCGGCGACAAATGGAGCTTCATGCCCTTTGGCGACGACAGCCCCTCTCCTAAATATCTGGTAGCCAACGGCGACGAAATGGAGCCAGGCACCTTCAAAGACCGGCTGCTGCTGGAAGGCAATCCGCACCAACTTATCGAAGGCATGATCCTGACCGCCTTCGCCATCCAGGCCGACGTGGCTTACATCTTTTTGCGCTGGGCCTACAAAATAGCGGCCACCCGCATCGCCCAGGCCATCGTCGAGGCTTATGACGCTGGTTATTTGGGACGAGATATTTTGGGCAGTGGGTTCAGCCTCGATTTACACCTGCACACCAGCGCTGGCCGCTATATTTGTGGCGAAGAAACGGCTCTGCTCAATTCCCTGGAAGGCAAACGGGCCAATCCCCGCGCCAAACCGCCCTTCCCGCCCGTCGTCGGGCTGTGGGGACGGCCGACCACCGTCAATAACATCGAAACCCTGTCCAACGTGCCTCACATTGTCAAGCATGGTGCCGACTGGTTCAAAGCGCTCAGTCGGTCGGAAAAGTCCGGCGGCACTAAGTTGTATGGCGTCAGCGGCCGTGTCAACAAGCCCGGATTATGGGAACTGCCCATGGGGTCTACGGCGCGGGAAATCATTTACGACCATGCGGGCGGGATGCGTGACGGCTACCAACTGCGCGGCTTCCTGCCCGGTGGCGCTTCTACTGAATTTTTACTGCCCGAGCATCTCGATATCCCGCTTGATTTTCAAGCGGTACAAAAAGCAGGCAGCCGCCTGGGCACGGGCACGATGATCCTGCTCGACGACAAAACCTGTCCGGTGGGTATGGTACACAATCTGGAGAAATTTTTCGCCCAGGAATCGTGCGGCTGGTGTACGCCCTGCCGCGATGGCTTGCCCTGGACGGCGCGTATTTTGCAGGCGCTAGAAGAAGGCGAAGGCATCCCCCGTGATTTAGATCGCTTGCAGCTACACACCAAACTACTCGGCCCCGGTCGCACCTACTGCGCCCTGGCTCCTGGCGCGATGGAACCGTTGCAAAGCGCTCTCAAACATTTCCGCGCCGATTTTGAGCAGCACATTACAGAAAAAGGATGCTCTTATTAAGTGGAGCGCAGGCGTCTCGCCTGCAATTTCACAGATTATAGCGAACGAGACGTTCGCGCTCCAATTTAAGGAACAGTGATGGCAACGATCATTATTGATGGCAAAACATACGATGTTAAAGACGGCCAGAACGTGCTGCAAGCGGCACTCTCGCAAGGATTGAACCTGCCCTATTTTTGCTGGCATCCGGCGCTGGGTTCGGTGGGCGCCTGCCGCCAATGTGCGGTGATGCAGTATAAAGATGAGTCTGATGAAAACGGCCGTCTTGTGATGGCCTGCATGACACCGGCAAATGACGGCGGCCGTTTTGCCATCGAAGAGCCGGATGCGCAGGAATTCCGCCGCGCCGTCACCGAGTGGCTGATGGTCAACCATCCCCACGATTGCCCCGTGTGTGACGAAGGCGGCGAATGCCATTTGCAAGACATGGTGGTGATGACCGGCCATAACTACCGCGAGTTCCGTTTCAACAAGCGCACCCATCGCAACCAGGATTTAGGCCCCTTTATCAACCACGAAATGAACCGCTGCATCGCCTGTTACCGCTGTGTGCGCTACTACCGCGACTACGCTGGCGGCCGTGACCTGAACGTCTTTGGTATGCACGATTATGTCTACTTCGGCCGTTACCAGGACGGCCCATTGGAAAGCGAGTTCAGCGGCAATCTCATAGAAGTTTGTCCCACTGGCGTCTTCACCGACAAGACCGAAAAGCAGCATTTTACGCGCAAGTGGGATTTGCAAACCGCCCCTTCCATTTGTCACGGGTGCAGTTTGGGTTGCAATATCATCCCCGGCGAACGGGCGGGCATGTTGCGCCGCATTCGCAATCGTTATAACCACGAGATCAACGGCTATTTTCTTTGTGACCGGGGGCGCTTTGGCTACGAGTATGTCAACAGCGAGCGGCGCATTCAGCAGGCACGGGTGCAGGGCGCCAACGTGTCGCCCGAGACAGCGATCCGCGCCATTGCGGCGCGGTTGCAAAGCGGCACGACCGTGGGCATCGGCTCGTCCCGTGCTTCATTAGAATCGAACTTTGCCTTGCGACGACTGGTCGGAAAGGAGAATTTTTACATGGGACTCTCTACTCAGGAAACACAGTTGCTGACAACGGCCGTTACCCTCTTGCAACAAACCCCCACCCCCAGCCTACGTGAAATCGGTGAAGCTGATGCTGTTTTCATCCTGGGCGAAGATGTGACCAATACCGCCCCCATGATGGCGCTGGCACTGCGGCAATCTGTACGCCAGCAGGCGCTAAACCAAATCGAGCCGCTGCACATTCCCGCCTGGCAGGATGCCGCCGTGCGCGAAGCGTTGCAAAATGAACCAAACGGCCCCTTGTATATAGGAAGCGTCCACCACACCCGCCTCGACGACATCGCTACCTACACCTACCACGCCGCGCCGGAAGATATCGCGCGGCTGGGCTTCGCCGTGGCTCACGCCCTGGACGATTCTGCGCCCGCCGTGACCGATTTAGACCCCGAACTGAGCGGCTTGGTGGCTGAAATTGCCCAGGCATTACGGGCAGCCAAACGGCCGTTAATCATTTCTGGCGTCAGCAGTGGCAGCGCGGCCGTGATGCAAGCGGCGGCAAATGTGGCGTGGTCGTTGGGGGAAAACGGCCGTTTCGACAAGCTCAATGCAGGCCGTTTATCCCTGATCTTCCCCGCCGCCAATAGCCTGGGGACGGCACTGCTCGGCGGTGGCGCTGTGGACAAAGCGCCAGCCGCAGACACCGTGATTGTGCTAGAAAATGATGTATTACGCGGCGCGGCAGAAACGGTGACGGCGCAAACGCTAAAGGCCGCCAAACAAGTCATTGTGCTGGACACTTTAGAAAACGAAACCACCACCCAGGCCGACATCGTGTTACCGGCGGCCACCTTTGCCGAAGCCGACGGCACACTGGTTAACAACGAAGGCCGTGCCCAACGTTTCTACCAGGTGTTTATGCCGCAAAGCGACATCCAGTCCAGTTGGCGCTGGCTAGAAGCGATTCGCGCCGTACTCACGGAGAGTGCGCCGTCTACTTGGGACGAGGTGGTGCTAGACATCGCCGCCAGTGATCCCATTTTTGCCGACCTGCCGCAGGA
>CAZXVH010000047.1:3966-34010 GCA_964643965.1 uncultured Ardenticatenaceae bacterium | reverse complement strand
TGCCTGTACAAGGGGAGTTTGCGTGATTTTTGAAGCGTTAGAAACGTTTTTTAACATATATGTTATTAGCCAAACAAGATTCAAAATTTTTTGAGGGGGAGTCGAGATGTTGATACTACACAAAATTAAACTCCCTCTCAAATTATTTACTTCCTTTACACAATAGTTATTTAGCTTCCTGTCAGCATACCATAAAACAACCCCAGGCGACTGCAAAACACCTGCAAAACACCTGCAAAACACCTGCAAAACACCTGCAAAATACCTGCAAAACAACCTGCAAAACAACCTGCAAAACAACCTGCAAGATGGCTGCAAAATGGCTGAAACAAAAATAGATAATCAAAAATTGTACCCACCTACCCATGATATGAGCTTTATCTGAAATTTGATAAGGTGAGCGCCTCTATTCTTTCTTTGATTATTGTCAACAAACCCTCGCTATATGGTTTATTATCAGTTTCAGTTAGTTCTAAGAGGGCCATGCACAAAACATCACGTGCCATGATCTTGTTGCCCTGTCGTTCATATACTTCTGCTAAATTGTCTAACGCATTGGCCCAATTAAAAATATCTCCATTATCTTTGTAGATTCTCGCAGCGTTTAGAAGCATTGAACTTGCTGTATTGAGTTCGTTTAATTTCGTATATACCATCCCTAAATTATTGTAGGAGTTAGCCAGTTCACTGGTTTGGTTGATTTGCGAATTGATTTTTAGCGTTTCTTGCCATGCTTTTTCCGCTTCGAGATAATGGCCTTGATGATAAGCTGCGATCCCTCTTGTATTTTTTAATTGACTTAATTTGACCAGATCCCCTGAGGCATCTAGCCTTTGCTCCAAATCGTGGACTAAGATATCGGCTTTCTGCCAATTTCTCAGTTCAGTATGGAAGAGAATAATGTTTAGCAGCGCCATGGTTTCGATTTGGGGTTTATGTAATTCATACGCTAAAACTTGAGCTGATTGTGCTGCCGCCAGACCTGAAGCCCACTCTCTCGCTTTGTAATAGACGCTGGATAAGCTCAGGTCAATCATCGCTAAAGTTAATTTGTTGCCGGTTGCGTTGGAGACATTCCGAGCTTCTTTCAAAAGATTGAGGCTTTCGGAAATATTCCCTTGCAAATCAGCTACATTTGCTAATTTGGTTAGAGTAATGGCGTAATTACCTTTGTCGGACAATGCCTCATATTGCTGGAGGCACTCATGATATATCTCCTTCGCCTTGAGGTAATCTCCCATATGAGTGTAGATATTACCTTGGTAACTTATTAGAGCAGCTTCTTCATATTTTTTATGAACTTGTTGGCTTAAGGTCACAGCTTGTGCCAGATAAATAAGCCAACGCTCCCAATCTGCATATCCAAACACGATGGGAAAAAGTTTTTCAATTAATTGAAAGGCTAGATCAAAAGAAGCTTCTTTTTGCAGGGCAGTTTCTAACGCTCGCAGTAAATTGTCATAGTCTTGGATGACAGTGTGAGATGGATCTGGTTGACCATCCAGAATCGTGAGCCAACGAGTGGCATTGGCCAGCTTTTGGCGCTCCAAGACTTCACGCCAATTGGCTTGTTTGTCATCAGGTAAGGGCGCCATCACTTAAACATATTGAGCAAAAACATTTCTGTAAGCCGATGAAGCCGATAACGTCGCTCGTATAAATTCCCACCCAATTCTACCAGTGATAAGAGGATCAAGTTTTCCAAACAACGATCCACACTCGATTCTGGCAGATCGGAAATTGAAACAAGATGCTCAAAGGTGAACCCTGTTTCACTGGATTGCGTGAGTGCTAACAGCGTGGTTTTATTTTCTTCATCTAACGTTTCCCATATTTCTTGGTAAATATATTCAAAGAGTTTGTCCTGAGATAGCTGCTCACCGTCTTGATAACGTGCCAGCACTCGAGGTAGGGAGCGAAAGCGGAGTTGTCCTACAATCAATTTTAAGGCCAGGGGGTGTCCGCCAACAACGGCGTGGATTTTCTCTAATTCTGCATCAGGCGCTTCTGCCAGTGTTGAAAAGCCGGTGCGTTGGGCTTCTATGCGCAGCAGTTCAAAAGCGGCTTCTTTTGGCAGTTCTTTGAGCGCTAGAGAAAAGACGTCCGGTTCTTCTAGCAATCTTAACCGGGAGGTAATCAGAAATTTAGAAGGGTTTTGATTTTTACGTAAAACAGGTAATAAGCTGCGGTAATCGGAAACAGTTTCCAGATTGTCGATGACCACTAGGCAGGCACGCTCTTTGAGATGCTTTTTAACAAACTGTTGTTTTTGTAATTGGGTGATCCCTGAAAAGTTGGGAATGGCAAACTGATCAGCCAGCTTTTCTAACAAGATGTGATAGGTTAAAGCCGGTTGGGTACTTTCAACTTGCAATCGCCCTAATGTGGAGAGGTGAGTATGTTTGGCCGTTGTCCAGGCGATTTCCTCAAAATGTCTCATGTTGATAAGCGAACGCACAATATGGTCTGCCAAAGCCGTTTTACCCATACCCCCCAACCCATCTATGGAAACAATGTAATGGTCGTTTTTATCTAACAAGGCGTCCAACAATTTCTTAGCGGGGGTTTCGATGCCCACTAGCTTGGAATAGCTGGGAAAGTCTAGCCGGGTCAACATTTGTTCTTGCCAGGTGGCGCTGGCTTTACTTTCAAGATGGTTGAGTATGTCTGTTAACTGGCTGATGGCCTGTCTCTGCCGGTAATAGATTGAGGAGTCTGACACGTTTAAACGGTTTGCCAGTTCTAAAATATCTCGTCGATCTTCAAATCTTTCACGCAGCAGCTCTTCTGAATCGGGCGCTTTGGTTTTCAACATAGTTAGCCCGTGATTAAGAATGGCTCGGTTGCGGGCTGCCATTTGCCCCCCGGCCATGCTGCTGTAGATATCTTCTTCGCTTGCAAATTGCAAGCCGAGCCGCATTTGGGCGAGGGACCATTTATCTGTGGTCTCTTTTCCGTGCCAGGAACGCAATGCTTCTAAAACTTCATCTGTAGTAAGAGCTTGATTTGTCATTTCGTTTTCACTTTTCTACTGAATTGCAAGTGTAGAGATGATAGTTCAGAAAGAGGTTTTTAAGCAAATTCAGAGCCGAATTGCAGCTGTTTTGCAGGTAGTTTAAAGGTGGTTTGAAGGTGATTTAAAGATCAATTTCAAATTTTTAGGCTATGCTGTTGATAGGTTATTTCGGTGCAAATTCAAATGAAAAGGAGATTTTGAAATGTCTAAGAAAAATATGGGTTTATTGTTGGTTGTACTGTTGGTTGTTGCTGTTATTGCTTTTTCTGCCATGTATACGGCCGTTACATATGCGGGTGGCTTGCCCTGGGGTTTTGAGTCTCAGTTTGCCGCTTATTGTGCGGGTAGCGCTGGCGGCGCTTGCAGCGTGGGTGTCTAATATCTATATTAGTTTGCAACGTGTGAGATGTGAATAGTACGAGGTTTATTATGTCGTTGCCTTATCGTAACAGTAAAAAGAAACGGACGCCAACCTATATTCTAATTGGTGATGGGTTTGATGAACTTGAAGTTGTGTATTTTTTACATAAGTTCAGGCAAGCTGGCTTGCCCATAAAAAGCATCAGTCTTTTTAATAAGCTTGTTTTTAGTCGGCAAGGTGTTGGCATCAAGGCAGATTATGCTTTGGCTGACAAGCCAATCAACCCTGAACAGGCATGTTGGTTGATTTTGCCTTCGGGAGGGCGTAATGGAGATGTATTGAGGAGAGACGTGCGGGTCAAAACCTTGTTGCAGACTTTGAATGGTGGATTGGGATGTGTGGTGGTGACGGATGGTGGCAGTGAATTAGCCGAAGATGTGGCGGGGTTGATTACAGAACGGCCGTCTTTCCTGCGTAGTTCTAGCCAAGATTTAGCGGAATTTGTGGAAGGGTTGACCAACCAGGTGGTGTATAGTTAGCGCCTAAGATTGCCCTTATGCGGCCGCTCCACTAAAATCCTGTCTATGCATATTGGCATTGACTGTCGGCTGCCCTTTTACCAAATGGGGGGCATCAGCCGTTATACCATCCATTTGATTCAAGCGTTGGCGGCTATTGATGTGGAGAATCGGTATACGATTTTCCACAGCCGCAAAGACGGCCGTTCCTATCTCCCGTCTGCTCCCAACTTCCAGCGCCAAAACCTATGGACGTCCTGCCACCACCGCTGGGAACGGCCGTTGTTGGCGGCCGAACTGCTGCCTCACCGCTTAGATGTGTTACACAGCCCAGATTTCATTCCTCCGCTGGCCGGTGCGAAACGATTCATCATCACCGTCCATGATCTAAACTTCATTTTCTATCCGGAGTTTCTGACGGTCGATAGCTTGCGTTACTATCGAGACCAGATTGGCGCGGCCGTGGCAAAAGCGGATCATATCTCGGCGGACAGCCACGCCACCCGGCAAGATTTGATCGAACAGGTGGGGGCGACGCCTGAGAAAATCAGCGCCATTCATCTGGCGGCTAACCCGTTGTATGAACGGCCGTTCCCCCCCGACGAGATCCAGGCCACCTTGCGCCAATACAATTTACCGGCCGGTTTTGTGCTGGCGGTAGGCACATTGGAACCGCGTAAAAATTTGCCCATGCTCATCCGCGCTTACAAACAGATGATGATGGAAACGGCCGTTGACATCCCCCTGATCCTCGTTGGTGGCAAAGGTTGGATTTATGACGAAATCTTTGCTGTAATCGCCGCCCTCGGCTTGCAAGGGCAGGTGCGCCATTTGAGCGGTCTCAGCGATGAGCAATTGGGACATCTTTACCATGCGGCCGGTGTGCTGGTGACCCCCTCCACATATGAAGGCTTCGGCCTGCCAGCGCTGGAAGCGATGCATTGCGGCTGCCCGGTGATTGTGAGCAGCTGCGGTTCGCTGCCGGAAGTGGTGGGCGAGGCGGGCATCTTGCTCGCCCCAGATGACGAAAGCGCCTGGGCGGAGGCGATGCACCAGGTATTGACGGATTCTGTTTTACGCGAGCGCTTGGTGGCAAACGGCCGTTCTCAAGCCGCCACCTTCACCTGGGAAAAAACAGCCCGCGCCACCCTGGCTCTCTACGCCGGCCAGACGCCTGATGCCCCATGAAAACCTTGCTCCTCTTAACGCCCCAATTGCCTTATCCGCCCCACCAGGGCACCAGCTTGCGCAATTTCCACATCATCCGCGGGCTGGCCGACCGGTATGCCCTCACCCTGCTCACTTTTCTGGAAGAGGATCAATCCGCCGACCCGCAAGTTAACAAGCCATTGTTTGACTTGTGCGTCCGCATCGTCACGGTTCCGGCGCCGCCGCGCAGCAAAGGTACACGGCTGCGCCAGATGCTCACCACCCGTCTGCCCGACATGGCCCACCGCCTGTTCAGCCCCGCGTTTGAAGAAAAACTACGCGTTTTATTGACCGAAAACCAGTTTGACCTGGTGCAGGTCGAAGGCATTGAACTGGCGCGGTACATGCCCATCGTGCGTCAAACCAGCCCCCAAAGCCAGCTCATTTTTGACGACCACAATGCGGAAGCGCAGTTACAGCGGCGCAACATGGAAACGGACGCCGCCACTCTCCGACGCTGGCCGGCCGCCGCTTACTCCTGGCTGCAAACGAGGCGGCTGGAAAAATTTGAGGCGTGGGCTTGTGAGGCGGCGGATTGGGTAACGGCCGTTTCCCCCACAGACGCCACCCATTTAACCAGACTAACCGGGGCCGGTAGTACGCCCATCTCCGTTATCCCCAACTGCCTTGACGTGGCCCAATACCAGTTGGCAGATGAAACAGCGCTGCCCTTTGACCTGGTTTTTAGCGGCAAAATGGATTATCGGCCTAATATCGACGCCGTTCTCTGGTTTGCCGATGCGGTTTGGCCGCTGATTGTGGCGGAGCGGCCGTCTACCACCTGGGCTGTCGTCGGCCAAAAACCCCATGCCCGCCTGGAGCGGCTGCGTTCCCTGCCCGGCGTCACCCTCACCGGTTGGGTAGACCGGGTGCAGCCTTACCTGGCGGGAGCGAGCGTCTATGTGATGCCCTTCCGCATCGGCAGCGGCACTCGATTGAAACTGATTGAAGCGATGGCTGCCGCTTTAGCTATCGTCAGTACGCCGGTGGGGGCAGAGGGCTTCCCCGTGACGCATAACCAGGAGTTGGTTTTGGCTGAAACGCCGGTAGAGATGGCAACGGCCGTTCTTCAACTGCTGCAATCTCCGGCGCAACGGGAAGATTTAGGCCGCGCCGCCGAACAGTTTGCCCGACAATATGATTGGCGGCAGGTGATCCCGCAGTTTGCCGAAATTTATGAACGGCTGCTGGTTGATTAAATGGCGCGCCGTCTTCCAGATGGCGAAAGGTGGACAAGCTGCCCGCATTCCTATAGGCGAAGGATGTTAAATGACAAATGAAAAATCAGGGGTCGGACGCTTTTTAGGGGGCGTGGCTGCCCTGATCTACCAAGCGGAGGATGAAACCTATTTGCTGCTGCGCCGCGCCGCCACCAAGGATTTTGCCCCCGGCGCCTGGGAATGTGTGACGGGACGGGTAGATCAGGGAGAAGGGTTTGGGGAGGCGCTGCGCCGGGAAGTGCAAGAGGAGATCGGCGTGGCGGTGGCGGCTGAATATATCTTAGGCACAACCCATTTTTACCGGGGAACGGCCGTTCCCGAAAACGAACTCATCGGCGTCCTCTATCTCTGCACCATAGATGCTCCCGACGCTATTCGCCTCAGCCACGAACATGACGCCTACCATTGGTTGACAGCCTCACAAGCCACTGCGCTCTTGCAAAATAATGACGCCACCACCCGTTGGACCCGTAATGTCATCGCCTGGGCTGAAACGGTGCGCCCTCTGCTCCCCCCGGCGCTGCGCCAGCTAAACCGCCAGCATGGTTTTGCCCTGGAATAAAAACAGAGACCTCCGAGGTATTCAAAACCTCGGAGGTCTCTGCCACACAGTGGTTGCCATACTTACGTGGTGTTACTTTCTGGGGACTGTCTTAAATACCTCCCCTATTCCGCATACATCGACTCAATCTCATCTTGGAAATGCTCGTTGATGATGCGTCGTTTAATCTTCAAGGTGGGCGTTAGTTCCCCATCTTCCACCGTGAAATCACGGGGCAGCACCCGGAATTGGCGTATCTGCTCTACTTTGGCAAAAAGGCTGTTCACTTCCTCGTCGATATGTTTCTGCAGAAAAGCCAGCAATTTGGGATCATCGTGCAAGGTGCCGGTGATGCCGTTTTCATCCGCAAATTTCTGAGCCAACAGGGGATCAAGCGTTAACAGCGCCGTGATGTAGCGCCGCTTTTCGCCAATGACCACCGCTTGTGACACCAGCGGCATATTTTTTAACGCCGCTTCAATGTTCTTGGGAGCAATGTTCTTGCCGCCGGAGGTGATGATGATCTCTTTTTTACGGCCGACAATGGTGAGGTAGCCATCTTCATCAAATTGACCGAGATCGCCGGAATGTAAACGGCCGTCATACAACGCCTCTTCAGTGGCGGCCGGGTCTTTAAAATAGCCCTGGAAAACGTGTGGGCCTTCCACCATAATCTCGCCATCCACGTCTAGCAGCACCTTGGTGCCGGGCAGCGTCAGGCCCACCGTGCCGATCTTGTTGGCATAAGGCAGGTTGGTAGTAGTGGGGCCACAATCCTCAGATTGGCCGTATAATTCCAGCAGGGGCACGTTGACATTGTTGAAGAAAGTAATAATGTCGGGGGAAATGGGGGCGGCGGCCGTAATGCAGAACTTGGCTCGTTCCAAACCCAATCCTTCCTTTACCTTAGAGAAGACCAATTTTTCCGCCAGGTCAAATTGTATTTTCAGCATCCCAGATGGCTCTTTGCCCTGTCGCTTCAGTTCGCTGGCTTTTTCGCCGACGCCTACCGCCCACTGCGCAATCTTTGCTTTAGCGCCGGTGGCGGCGGCCATATTGGCTTGTACCCCGTCACGGAAGCGTTCCCAGATGCGTGGTACGCCAAAAACAACCGTGGGCTTCACTTCTTTTAAATCGCTGTTGAGATATTCCTGAGGTGAAAATCGTGCATAATAAACCTGATAGCCGGCCGTAATCGCAGCATGGATGGTGAACATCTGCTCGGCGATGTGGGACAATGGTAAATAGGAGAGCTCCGAATCAGAGGGCGTGATGCCGAACAGATCGAGCGCCATTTTTGCAGTCCAGGCAACATTGTGGTGTGAAAGCATGACGCCCTTTGGCGGGCCGGTGGTGCCAGATGTGTAAATGAGTTGGGCCAGTTGATCTGGTTCCAGGCTGTCCAGCCGCTTGTCGATCTCTTCGTCGCTGATCTCATTGCCCAAAGCCATAAACGCTTCCCAATCCAGGGCCAACGGATCGTCTACTGTGGCTCCTTTCATGAGGATAACACGCTTCAGATTCGGCAGTCGCTCTCGAATCTGGTCGATTTTTTGCCATTGCGCTTCGTCTTCTACCAGGACAAAAGGCGCTTCGGAATGGTCAATGATGTATTGCACTTCATCGGGGGAGTTCGAAGTGTAAATACCGGTGCCATGTCCCCCGGCGAGCAGCCCCGCCAGGTTAAAGATCACCCATTCTGGCCGGTTGAAGCCCAGAATACACACCCCTTGTTTGGCTTCAAAGCCGAGGGCGACGAGACCTTTGGCGGCCTGGCGTACTTCTTCCAGATACTCTTTCCAGGTGGTGGGAACCCAATGATCTTTGGAACGGACGTAATAAGCCGGTGCATTGGCGCGGGAACGGCCGTTTTCATGCAAACGGTGAAGCACGGTATCTACACTCATCTAAATCCTCCTCGTAGGAAACTTCATTGGCTGATAAAACATATGTATACTCGCTGTGGCCGGTTTCTAACCGTGCCACCTCTGGCAAAAATGTCAGATTATGCCTGCTACGAGTATCACGAGTTGTTCTGCTCGTGTTGACGACTTTATTTGCTAAAGTGAAGCTCACTTGTATAAACAAAAATTGGTTGATGATATGGACATCACTATCTGGTGGTTTGGTAAAACGATTGCCTTGTTTCTTTTGTAACATATCTCGAGAATATCGGCAATTTTTTGGTCAGGAAAGGGTGGGCATGGGGGGATCATCGCTCAAGGGAGTTGGTGGAGAAAGAGGCATCGTTTATACTTTCCAACCCGGCGCTCCCAGGTAGGGGGCCAGGTCTTCGTCCTTTAATAGTTCACGCACACTGTCGGCGATGTCGATTTCTCCCGCCAGGACAGCATCCTGGTAGCGAGTGGCCCAGCGGTGGATTAGCCCCCCGGCCCGGCGCAGTTCCACCAGCATCAGCTGCGCCAGTGGCCCGGCTTCGGTGAGAAAGCCGGATTCGACGTAATCTCGTTCGGTTTGGGCCGTATCGTAGGGCAGGCGGACAATGTCTGCTTGCCACCCGGCGCGATCCCAGGTAAAACGACCGTAGCTGGCCCGCCGATCCTGGTCAAATGGGGAGCCAACCGAGCCTACATTGACAATCAGCGAGTCGTTAAAACGACGCAGCATGGCCCGATGGGTATGAGCGGTGACAAACACCTCGGGAACCGGGTTGATTTGTTTGAAGATTTCTTCGTCGCTGCTGTTGGAATAGATGCCGTCTCGATTGTTTTTCATCGAAGCATGAACCACGCGGAATTCGCTGCCATCTGGCGCAAACCAACTGAAACGTTCTGGCAAGGTTTTGAGATAAGCTACCTCACCGTTTAACTGCTGGTAAGCCCAGTAGGCAAAACGCCATAGTTCAAATTCAGATGTGCCGTGTGGTACATTTGGCCCGGCGCAGGCGATGATAAAATCTTCATGGTTGCCGCGTACCATCTGCCAGTTGTCTGAGGCGATTTTAGCGCGGACAAAGCGCAGGCAATCGCCGGACAGCGGGCCGCGATTGACAATGTCGCCATCGGCGATGACGAGGTCAGGCTGCCATTTGTCTATGTCTTCTGTGACGGTTTGTAAGGCGGGTAGGTTGCCGTGAATATCGGCGATAACTGCGATTTTCATGATGTAGACTCCGAATATCTAATCTTTTAAGTCTACCCATTTCAGGATTAGGGTCAAGCGATGTTTATCTATTTTTCCAAATTTTTACCACTTTTTATATATCCCTTGGGCCTGACATTGGCGCTCATGACGCTGGTATTGTTCTTGGGCCGCCGGGCTAAGTGGCAGCGCTGGCGGCAGGGTTTCCTGACGTTGGCGCTGTTATTGTTGTGGTTGAGCAGCACCCGGTGGGTCTCTTATAGCCTGGCTCGTTCATTGGAATGGCAATATTTGCCGCCAGATCCCCTGCCCCAGGCGGAAGCCATTGTGATCCTGGGTGGTGGCGTCTATCCCAAGTTGGCGCCACGGCCGTTGTTGGAAGTGAACCAGGCTGGCGACCGCATGATTTACGGGGCCTGGTTGTACCATCAAGGTCTGGCGGATACCATCTTGTTGAGCGGCGGTATCGTGCCCTGGTTGAGCGCCGGCGAAGGACAAACGGAAGCGCAGTCGATGGCCGATTTGATGATGATGTTGAATGTACCGGCCGAAGCCATGCTGCTAGAGGAGCAATCCCGCAACACCTATGAGAATGCCCTTTACACGCGGGAAATGTTGGATGAACGGGGAATCAACCGCATTTTATTGGTGACATCGGCCGCCCATATGCCGCGTTCGGTGAAGCTGTATGAGGCGCAAGGCTTTGAGGTGATCCCCGCGCCGACCGATTACCGCATTACGGAGTCAGATTGGCGCTTTTTGTTTGAGGCGGATTGGGGTGAGCAGGTTTTTCACTGGGTCCCGGATGCTTACAATTTGTATGTGACGACGGTGATGTTAAAGGAGTATGTGGGCATGGCGGTATATGGCTTGCGGGGCTGGATGGGATAAGAGGGTAAAGAGTAAAGATAGCATACTCGACTGAGTTAGCAGAGTAGGCGCGTCCTCGTGCCGTCACCTGTTCACACATAGGTGTGCGAACGCTGCCCTTTAACTGAAATGAAACAGACCCTTATCTTTCTAAGGCGCTCAAAAGAATGGGCAGCAGCTGCTTCTTCCGGGAAACGACGTTGGAGGCTTTGAGGGTGCCGTTGTCCAGATGGGGGTAGGGCAGCACATCCAGCGCTGAGACTTCGTTGGAAAGAATAAGGCGGCTGGTGCGCCGTACCACGTCTGTGACCATGAGAATGGTAAAATCGAGCGCTCGCGAATCACGTAAATTTTGTAAAGATTCCCGTAAATCGGCAATATGCTCTTCCAGTTGGGCGAAATTAGTCACTTCCACCTGCGCTACCCCAAATTTATGGCCGCTTATTTCATATACCTTGAAGTCAGCAGCCACGATTTCTGAGGCTTTGCGGGAGGTGAGGCCAGCCCCCGCTTCAATCATCTGGTCGCCAAAGGTTCGGATGGTTTCTTTTTCTAGTGGGGAGCCGCCGATGAAGGCCCAACGCGCCAGGCGGTCGGCGGCCTGGTGGTCACGGTCGGTGGTGGTGGGGGAGGCGAGAATGAGGGTGTCGGAGAGCAACCCGGCCAGGAGCAGCCCGGCTAACTCAGGCGGGGCGCTGAGGCCGGCTTCATTTATGCGTTCGGAGACGAGGGTGCTGGTGCTGCCCACGACATCGACGGTGAAGCGGATGGGGGTGTGGGTGGAGGGGTTGCCCAGGCGATGGTGGTCCAGAATTTCTAGCAGATCCGCTTCATCTAAAGCGCCGATGGATTGGCCGGCTTCGTTATGGTCTACCAGGATCACTTGCAGGCGCGGCGGATTGAGCGCCTCTCGATGACGGCAGACGCCGGCATAGCTGCCATGTTCATCTACCACCCAAAACTCGCTGCGTTCTTCGCGCAGGATGCGGGGCAGGGCGTCTTTGATGCGGGTGTTGATGTTGAAACGGGGTACTTCGGTATCACATGCTTCTTGGGTGGGGCGATCGAGTAGTTCGGCGATGCGCATTTCTTCGCGTCGGGGATGGGAACCGACGGCGCGGCTGAGGAAGTCGAACAGGCTGAGGACGGTGACCATGCCATAGGGTTTGCCATCTTTGGTGACGATGGGGGCGACGCCTCCGGTGCGGTTGGCAATGGCCCACGCTTCTCGCAACGGCCGTTCTGGAGTGGTAGTGTTAAAGCGGCGGCAGATGGACTCGAATCGAGGCGACGCATCTGGCAGGAGCAGTGGTGGCTCCAGCCCCAGCCGGTTTAGCACCCAAATGGTTTGAGGGTTGAGCTGCCCGGCGCGGGCGGCGATGACATTGCTGCCCATCTGGTCCTGTAATAGCCAGGCGTAACCCATGGCCGAGGCGATGGCGTCGGTGTCTGGATTTTGATGCCCGATAACGTATATTTGCCCGTTTTTTTCCGTCATGATTGTGCTGCTCCTCGGCGCCAAATTATAGTGCATTTTTATCGCTTAAACGGCCGTTTGTCCACTGTTTGTCTGGTTCGTTCATTACCAGGGATTTTGATACAATACCGGCATATATTTCGCTGGTGAACAAGGAGGAAGGTTATGAATGTAAACGTTCCAGAAAAGATGTACAAGACGACCCCCTGGTGGCAAACCTTAATTGAGGGTATTTTGGCCATGATTGTCGGCTTTTTCTTATTGACCAATACCTCTGGCGCCATGGAAGCGCTGGTACGCATCGTGGGTATTTTTTGGTTAGTGGGCGGGGTTTTGGCGATCATTAGCATTTTTGTGGCCGATACCGGTATTCATTGGGGCTGGAGTCTGGTTTCTGGCATCATTGGCATTATTGCCGGTATTGTGGTGCTGCAACATCCCTGGTGGAGTACCGTTATTGTGACCTCGACGCTGCTTCTGTTCTTTGGCGTTTATGGTATTGTGAAGGGCGCTATTGATTTGTTCAGGGCTTTCAAAGGGGGTGGCCTGAACAGCGCCTTGATGGGGATTGTCAGTATTATTTTTGGCGTATTTTTGCTGGCAAACCCGATGTTTTTGCTTAATGTCTTTACAATCATGTTTGGCGTTATCGGTCTTTTTGGTGGCATTGTCTTGATCGTCTATGCAGTTACCCACCGGAATTAGCCGGCTGAATCTCCTTGTTTATTAAGCCCTGTAACGCTACGGGGTTTTTTTGTGGGAGGTGGCTGAGAACGGCCGTTTCTCAATTGCCCCCTTGTGTATAGAGATTGTATAGTTACGCCACATGAGATCTTATTTGCGTGAGAAAGGATGAATTATGCCCGATAAACAGTTGATTATGACTCTGGCCAAGGTGCTGATTGCCGCCGCCTGGGTTGATGGGGAAATAAGTGAAGAAGAACGAAACAGCGCCAAAGATTTGCTCTTTTATCTGCCACAAACGACCGGTATGCGCGATATGAAGTTGACCGCTCAGGAGTTCTCTTTGCTGGAGATGTATGTCGATTCACCGGTGGATGATGCCGAGCGGGGGCGTCTGTTGGCCGAATTACAAGGCGCCATTCGTTCCTCTGAGGATAAAGCGTTTGTAATCTCTATGCTCCAACAATTGCTGGAGGCGGATGGGCAAGTGTCTGCGGAGGAAACGGCCGTTCTCGCTGAGATAGAAACGGCCGTTGACGAGGTGCATACCGGCGGCTGGGGCAAACTGGGGGGTCTGTTTGGCAAGGCGGTAGACCGCCGCTCTGAGGTAGCCAATGCGCCCAACCGGGAGCTTTACTACCAGGATTTTATCCAGAACCGGGTGTTTTACTTTGTAAAGCAGCGGCTCAATGGGCAGGCATTTGATCTGGATGAGGCCGATCTGCGTAAATATAGCCTGGCCGGTGGGCTGATGGCCACCATCGCCCAAATGGATGGTGAAGTGACCGATGGCGAGTTTGACGCCATGGCTGCGGCGCTGGAGGAGAAGTGGGGTGTGGATCGGGAAACGGCCGTTTTCATCACCGAAGTGGCGGTGGCCGAGATCACAGCCACGCAAGACGCCTTCCGCATGTACCGGGAATTCACCGCCTGCACCAGCGAAGAGGAGCGGGTGAGTTTTGTGAAGGCATTATTCGCGGTGGCGGCGGCCGATGGGGATGTTTCTTTTGAGGAAACGGAAGAAATCCGCCTCATTTCGCGGGGGTTGAATCTTTATCACCACCAGTTCATTGAAGCCAAACAGAGTGTTTAGAACAGGAGAATGTGCGAAGGCATTACGCAATTCTAGAATGGTTGACCTTTATTCACTCTCTCTGAAATTGGGGGTATTAGCGCAAGCTCGTATTGAAGTGGTCGCGGATGAACGGCATGATGAAGTAATTTTGGGGCGGGATATTTTGAATCATCTGGTTGTAACGCTTAATCGACCTGGGAATGCTGTTGAAGCGGAAAATCTTGGGACGGGAACGGCCGTTACCTTGTCGGTTGCATGAGTTGTTTGGACTTCTTCTCTTTCTGCGCAGTAATTTCCAACATCTTTTGCTATGATTGGACTTGTTGCAGAAAACAAACCGCCTGATTGTTCAGGTTTCGTTCAAGCCACAAGTGGCTGAATCCGTGCCACATCGCTTTCGATTACTTGCGTGGCTTCCCACAAGTCCACCGCCCGCTGTGCATTTAGCCAAAATTCCGGCGCATTACCAAACAAACGCGCCAGCCGCAAAGCCATTTCTGGGCTAACACTTCGGCGCTCACGCAGTATCTCGTTGATGGACTGGCGAGAAACACCAATCGCGGCTGCCAGGCTGGAAACCGTCAGTCCATAATCTGGTAGAAAATCTTCACGCAACATTTCCCCTGGATGGGTCGGCTTGCGCTTTAATCCGGTTGTGTTAGGAATGCTCATGTATCACACCTCATCTTAATGGTAGTCGCAAACTTCAACATCATAGCCGTCGCCATCAACAAACCGAAAACAGATGCGCCACTGGTCGTTAATGGAAATGGAATACTGGCCTTATCTAACCCCTTCAAAAATCAAACATTTGTTTTTTAGTATAGTCATGCTGACCAGGATGTCAAAGACCCCGACATTTTGATAAATGCCGGGGCCTTTCTACAAACTTGTTGTTTTGCGCTTACGCCAGCGCCAACTCGCCTTCCGGTATTTCACCCACCGAATCAAACGCCGCTTCCATCTGGTCGCGGAACTGCTTGGTGTACAGCTCGTAGTAGTGGCCCCGTTGGCGAATCAGTTCGCTGTGTGTGCCCATCTCCGCCACGCCGCCATTCTCAATAACGAGGATGCGGTCAGCCCGTTTGATGGTAGACAGCCGGTGGGCGATGACAAAGCTGGTGCGTCCCACCATCAACTGTTCCATCCCTTTCTGGATGAGCGCTTCTGTCAGCGTGTCTACTGAACTGGTGGCCTCATCCATGATGAAGATGTCCGGCTGTGATAGCACAGCGCGCGCCAGGCTGATTAGCTGCTTCTGGCCCACGGAGAGCAGCACGCCGCCCTCGCCGACCTGGGTATGGTAGCCTGCTTCCAGTTTGCTGATGAACTCGTCTGCGCCGGCCAGTTTTGCCGCCTCAATCACTTCGTCGTCGCTGGCGTCTAAACGGCCGTAACGCAAATTGTCCATCACCGTGCCAGAGAAGAGATGTGGCGTTTGCAGCACCATGCCAATGCGCGAATGGATGCCATGCAGGGTTAACTGCGTGTAGTCCGTGCCAGCAATGCGGATGATACCGCCCTGTGGTTCATAAAAGCGGCAGATCAAGTTCACCAGGGTAGACTTGCCCGCGCCGGTAGGGCCAACCAGGGCGATGGTCTCGCCTTCTTTGATGGTCAGGTTGAAATCGGTCAAGATCGGCTTCTCTTTTTCATAGTAGAAGTCCACCTGCTCGAAAACGATGTCGCCGCGCAATGTGCCGGGGTCGATGGCGTTTTGCCGGGTTTGTATCTCAGGCACGGCATCGACCAGCGAGAAGATGCGTTCGCCGGAAGCGATGGATTGCTGCATCTCAGCATAGACGCGGGCCAGTTCTTGCACCGGCCACATCATGAACAGGATGTAGGAGATAAACGCCTGCATCCCACCTACCGTCAGATCGCCCAGTTGGAACTGGAAGCCACCATAGACGACAACAACGCCAATGGCAACGGCCGTTATCAACTGCACCGCCGGTAAAAACAAAGCAGAAAGCCAGGCGGCGCGGAAACCAGCCCGATACATCTCCGAGGTCAGGGCGCCGAACTCTGCCAGGTTGGCTTCTTCACGTCGCAATCCCTTGACCACGCGCACACCGGTGATGTTCTCGTTGTAAGCGCCGGTGATCTTGGAGTTGATTTTACGCACCTGGCGGTATTCAACCAGAATCTTTTTCTTAAAGAGACTGGCTGTCACAATCAGCACCGGAATCATGCCCAGCACCACCAGCGTCAGCTTCCAACTGATGAGAAACATGAAAAACAGCGCCGACAGAATATTGGTTACGCCAAAAGTGACATCCAGGAAACCCCAGGAAACCAGGTCGCCCACCCGCTGCGCATCTGAGGTGACGCGAGACATGAGCCAGCCCACCGGCGTACGGTCGAAGTACGAGAGGGAGAGGTCTTGCAAGCGGTTGAACATCTTGCGCCGCAAATCATATTGCACCCGCTCGCCCAGTACGCCAGCCGCCATGATAAAGCCAAAGACGGTGATCGCCTGCACCAGGATTAGTGCGCCATATTGCAGCACAATGCTGGTCAGCGCCTCGACATTGCCGGCGATGATGCCCTCATCCATGATGCGTTTGCTCAAGAAGGTGAAATAGCTGTCCAGAAAGGAAACAATGCTGATAGAAACCAAAAAGGTGAGCATCAGCGGCCAATGGTTTAAACCTTGTTTCACAATGCGTAGGATGGTTTGTCCATTAAATTGGGTGTTGAATTCTTCTTCTTCAAAACGGTTTTCGTCAGACATGATGCTGTACTCCGTTGGCGGACCATTTGCGGCACGCCATTAAACTGTGTATTTCATTTTTTCGTCGAACTGGCCATTGTCGGAGGAACGGCCGTTGCCGTTCCCCTTACTCTTGCCATTGTGCGATCCGTCAGCGTTGGCGATTTCATTTTCCAATTCAGATTCAATCCGGGCTTGCAGATCATAAACCTGCCGGTACACGCCTGGCTGGTTCACCAACTCCTCATGCGTACCCCGCTGGATGATATATCCCTTGTCCAGCATCAAAATCAAATCCGCCTGCATCACACTTTGCACCCGATGGGCAATGACAAACGTGGTGCGATTTTCCATCAGGTGATCCAGAGCGCCGCGAATCGCCGCTTCCGTCTCCGTGTCTACCGAAGAGGTAGCGTCATCCATGATGAGGATGCGCGGATTTTGCAGCAGGGTGCGGGCAATGGTAAGGCGCTGCTTTTGTCCGCCGGAAAGCGTCACCCCCCGTTCGCCCACCAGGGTATCGTACCCCTTGGGGAAACTGAGAATGACATCGTGGATGGCGGCCGCTCGTGCGGCTTCCGCCACTTCTTCATCCGATACCGGGCGCTCCAGGCCATAAGTAATATTTTCCCGAATCGAGCGCGAAAACAGGAACGGCTCTTGATGCACAATGCCAATCTGCCGGCGCAGCCAATGGCGTGGGTACTCGGTGAGTTCCACCCCATCTAACTGCAAACTGCCTTCGGTGTATTCATAGAAACGGGGCAGCATATTGACCAATGAGGTCTTGCCGGACCCAGTCGAACCCATCAGGGCAATGACCTGTCCCGGTTTGGCGGTGAAGGTGATGTCATGCAGTACCTTGCCCTCATCATTGTAAGCAAAACCCACATGGTTAAAACGCACTTCACCTTGCAGACCCTCTGCCGGGATGACGCTGCCCTGGTCTAATGGTTCACGCTCTTCTTTGATGATGTCCTGCACCCGGCCGATGGAAACCATGCCCGTGGACATTTGTGTGATGAGCCGCCCCAGGTTGCGGATGGGCCAGATAATCATGACCACCAGACCGGCATAGGTGAGATACATACCCGGCGTGATCGTGCCGTTGATCGCCATGCGGGCGCCAATGTAGAAGCCTGTCAGCATTTGGAAGCCACACAGCACATCGGTGATGGGCCAGAAAGTGGAATGCATCAAAGCCAGTTTCGTGCCCCGCCGATACTTTTCACTGTTCTCCGCTTCAAACCGCTCTTTTTCATATTCCTGCCGGGCAAACGCTTTCACCACTCGCACCCCGGATAGATTTTCTTGCAGCCGGTTGCTGAGGACAGCGTCCTGCTCCTGGAAATATTCATAAGCCTGGCCCACCTTCACAAAAAAGAAGAGGGAGACGCCCAGCACCACCGGAATGATAACCACCGAGATGAGCGCCAACTGCCAGTTCAGGAAAAGCAAGGCGGTGAAGTTCACCAGGAAGAGCAGGCTAATCCGGCCTATGCCAATGACTTGCTCTGCAAACAGGCGGCGAATGGCGTCTACATCGGAAGTGGAGCGTTGGAGCAGTTCCCCCGTTTGCATGTTATCGTGGTAGGTGAAGGAGAGGCGCTGCAGATGGTCATACAGGTAGTTGCGCAGGCGTCGGGCAATGCCTTCGGCGGTTTGCGCGGCGGTGCGGCCGCTGACAAAAGTGAACAAGCCGCGCAGCAGGGCGATGCCAATGATGCCCAATCCCACGACGAGCGCCATTTGCAGCCATTGCGGATTGCCTTCGTAAAGCGAGTTATCTACGTAACGGCCGAGTACCGTGTAGGTCAGGGTGTGCATCAAGGCGGCCAACCCCTCTGTGAGGATAGCGCCCAGGTAAATGAGCCGGTAGCCGGTCAACATGCGCCATACATTGCGCAAACGATTGTTGGTGATGGTTTCTTTCAGGTCAAATTCTGCTGTTTTCATGATGATCTCTCTTGTTCTTAGCTTGGTTCAATCTCTACGGTTGAACCAAGCTTGCAAATGGGTTGTGACCCCGCCACTTGCTGCCTTAAACAGCAAAAAACGCCACGGGGCTGCTCGTGGCGTTTTCGCGTGAAATAGTGAGTGCGAAAATAAAAAAGGCCACGAGCTTTTTTTTGCGTCGTGACCCTGAAGTCTTGAAGGTTTTCTTGACTATATTATGTCAAGAAGATCAGGTACGACACATAGACGTGCAGCCACAGCGCTGCCGGGCACGATGAAGATGGTGAAGAACAATGTATTTCCCATGTGTCATTTACTCCTTTAAAAAATTGGTTGCGCCTCGAGACGCGAAAAGTACTTTAGCAAAGCTTGGCGGCTAAGTCAATACTGAATTAGAGCAATATCTAACATTTAAGGTTGGTCAATACAATTTAGTCCGCATACAAGATGACGATGAAGCGTTTAGGACCATGGACGCCGATGGCCATGGTTTGCTCAATATCGGCCGTTTTACTGGGGCCGCTGACGAGGGTGATGTTGCTGGGCGGGGCGTCTTGCCGGGCGACGGTCCAGGTAAAGAGATCGCTGGTGAGTTTGCTGGTGGGCAGCAGCACGATGTGAATGGGCGGCAGCAGGGTGGCCAACCGGCTTTTGCCGGGGCCGCTGCTGATGACGATGGAGCCGGTTTCAGCCAGGCCGGCGTCGCCGCTGCTAAGACCCACATCGGCGATCACGCAAAATTGGCGTAAATCGCCGGCCGTTTGCCCGACGATGTGCCACTCAATATCGGGGAATTGGGTGGGCAGATTGAGAGAATCGAGGGGAGCTTCATGGTTGACAACGGCCGTTTCCACCCCTATCTCTCGCATCAATTCAGCCAAAGCGGTAACGGCCGTTGCCAGGCCATCAGCCCGGATCACCTCGCCATGAACGGCCGTGAGCGCCGTCTCAAACTGCGCCGCCAAATCAGCAAACCGCTGCCGGGAATGCCATGTCCCAGGCATCGCTCGCTCTGTTGCATTTTCTTTCAACCGCTTCAAAATCAAATCACGAGAAGTCATGGTAGTCGGGTAGTCGGGTAGTCAGGTAGTCGAGTAGTCGGGTAGTCAGGTAGTCGGATAGTCGGGTAGTCGGGTAGTCGAGTAGTCAAACCTCTTGCTCTATCCTCTATCTCTATCCTCTATCTCCATCCTCTATCTCTATCCTCTATCTCTATCCTCTATCTCTATCTCTATCTCCATCTCCCCCTCTTGCCACAGCTGCTTAAATGATTTGGGGGCGAGATGAGGGGGTTGGCGGTCGCCGGTGAAGTTCAGGGGGAGGTGCAGTTGATTTTCTTTGAGAAACGGCCGTTGTCCGATTCTGCCCAGGTTGGTAGCCCACTGCCAGAGGCGGGGCTGGCCCATGAGCCGGGCCACTGCTTTTTCCGCCAGGGCTTCGCCGCCGCTGACGAGGCCAGCGTCAACCAGGTCGGCGCGCAGGGCCAGCAGCATCCGGGGTAGGTCGATGCGCACCGGGCAGACATCTTTGCACGCCCCGCAAAGCGTACTGGCGTGGGGCAGTGCTTCATATTTTTCCAGGCCAAAGAGCAGCGGCGAGACCACTGCCCCAATCGGGCCGCTGTAGGGGCTGCCGTAAGCATGGCCGCCTGCTTCCCGGTAAACAGGACAAACGTTGAGGCAAGCGCCGCAGCGCAGACATTGTAAAACTTCTTCGTAGGGCGTGTTGAGGAGGGTGGAACGGCCGTTATCCACCAATACAATATGCACCTCTTCCGGGCCATCGGGGTCTGCGGGGCGGGCGGGGCCGCTGAGAACGGTCGTGTAAATAGAGAGTGGCTGGCCGGTGGCGCTGCGAGCCAACAGGGAAAGCCAGGCGGCGGCGGCGTCCCAATCTGGCGCCACCTTTTCCAGGCCCATCACCGCCACATGTACTTTGGGCAAACTGGTCACCATGCGCCCATTGCCCTCATTTGTCACCAGCACAATGCTGCCCGTTTCGGCCACGGCGATATTGGCCCCGCTGATGCCCACGTCCGCCTCCAGGAACTTTTGGCGCAGCATGTGGCGGGCGGCCTCGGTCAGTTTGGGGATGTCATCGGCGTCCATGGCTTGGCCGGAAATCTGTTCAAAGAGTTCGGCGACCTGGCCTCGTGTTTTGTGGATGGCCGGGGCGATGATGTGGTAAGGCGGTTCCTCTGATAATTGAATGATCCATTCGCCCAGGTCGGTCTCCACCGGCTCGACGCCGGCCGCTAACAGCGCCTCGTTCAGGCTGATCTCTTCCGTAGCCATTGACTTGCTTTTGGCGGCCAGCGTCGCTCCGTGTTTTTGGGCAATATCCACCACAATCTGGCTGGCTTCGGCGCTATCGGCGGCCCAATGCACCTGGGCGCCAGCGGCGGTGGCCTGACGTTCAAAGGTTTCTAAATGGTGCGCTAAATTGGAGATCGTAGCGCGGCGCACGGCTTTGAGATGGTCGCGCAGCGCTGCTACATCCGGGACGGTGGCCAGGGCGGTGGTGCGGGCGTCGCGGAACTTGCCGGTAGCCCCCTCCAGCGCCCCTTGTACGCGGATGTCGGCCAGGGCGATGGTGGCCCGTTGTCTGAATTCTGAGAGGGTGCTGCTGCCGGCGACGCTCATCGGCTGGCTTTCTCCAATAGGGTGGCGGTATGTTCGATTTGTAGATCGTTGTCGGCGGGCAGCATCCCGCGCATTTGCATCAGGCAGCCGGGATCAGACGTAACCAGGGTGGCGGCGTTTGTCTGCACTGCCTGCCGTATTTTTTCGGCGGTCATGGCGTTGGAGACTTCTTTCATCCGCACGGAGAAGAGGCCGCCAAAGCCGCAGCAGCGGTCGGACTCTGCCATTTCGTCGAGGTGGTAGCCGGCGTTTGTGAGCAGTTGGCGTGGTTCATCTTTTAAGCCCAACATGCGGCACATGTGGCAGGAATCGTGGTAAGTGATGGGTTCTGTTTCCTGGTTACTTGCCAACAGTTGCGGCCGCCAATCTGCGATTTTGACGAGGAATTCACCCAATTCGTATGTTTTTTCTGCCAGCCGCAGGGCGCGATAGTAATATTTTGGTTCATCTTCAAAGAGAGGGGGGTATTCTTGACGAATCATGGTGGTGCAGGAGCCGCTGGGCAGGACAACGGCCGTTTCCTCAGCAAATAAATCGATGGTACGTCTGGCTAAACGGCGGGCTTCGTCTTGAAAGCCGCTGTTGAAGAAGGGTTGTCCGCAGCAAGTTTGCTCCGCGGTAAACGTGACCGTATAACCGGCGCGGCGCAGCAGTTTTACACTGCTCACACCCACTTCCGGCATCATCTGGTCTACCAGGCAGGTAACAAAGAGGGCGACCTCTTTTTCTTGGCTCATAAAATGACAACCTCCATCTTGTTGGTTATTATTCTCTATCGAATGGGCGATTAAAGCCAGTTTACAGTGAACAGTTTACAGTAGACAGTGGTAACTGGCTGACTAACCGACTAACCGAC
Organism: uncultured Ardenticatenaceae bacterium; assembly: GCA_964643965.1. Lineage (GTDB taxonomy): Bacteria > Chloroflexota > Anaerolineae > Promineifilales > Promineifilaceae. The sequence goes on along the minus strand of CAZXVH010000047.1, from coordinate 11,767 downwards.
TACTCGACTACTCGACTACTCGACTACTCGACTAAGGAATAAGTGACTGATGAAAATGCGGCGCATGGGTCGCCAAAATGAGGGCGATACGGATGAAGAAGAAGCGGCGCGGCTGACGCGGCAAAATATGAGTACCTACGGCCGTTTATTGCAGTATGTGCGTCCATATAAGCTCTGGATGATGGTGTCCATCATCGCCCTGTTGTTTAGCGTGGCCCTGGGCTTGATATTGCCGCTGGTGGTCCGCAACCTGGTGGATTTGATTTTGGCGGATCAAAGTTTGCCCCGGCTCAACCAGTTGGCCCTGGGCTTGTTTGTGGTGTTTATCTTGCAAGCCATTTTCAGCTTCATCAACCAGTTGTCATTGGCCTACGTGGGCGAAAATGCGGTAGCTGATATTCGGATGCAGGTTTACGCTCATATCCAGACCTTATCTCTGCGTTATTTCACAGATCATCGCACCGGTGAAATTATGTCACGCATCACCAATGACGTGTCGCAGTTGCAAGCGGCCATCACCGAGGATGTGTTGGCGCTGCTGCGGCAGGTGTTGACCTTGTGTGGCGCGATCATCCTGCTGTTTTGGCTGGATTGGCGTCTGACGCTGATCATTTTGCTGGGCGTGCCCTTCATTACTCTGACGATGGTGTGGCTGGGCCGCAAAATTCGACAGGAGTCAAAGGCGGTGCAGGATGCCCTGGCGCAGGCGTCAAACGTGGTAGAAGAAACGGTGTCTGGGGTGCGTATCGTCAAATCGTTCACGCGGGAAGCGTATGAGATCGGCCGTTTTTCTACCAGAGTGGACGAGATCTATGAGGCTGCCATGCGCCGCGCCAAAATCAGCGCGGTATTGGGGCCGATCATCGGTTTTATGGCTTTTGCTTCCATTACCATTACGCTCTGGTTTGGGGCGTATGAGGTGATGCAGGGTCAACTGACGGCCGGAGGGTTGGTGGCGTACCTGGTGTATACCATGATGGTGGCCGCGCCCATTGCCACCTTGGCTGGTTTGTACGCCCGTTTCCAGGCGGCCATTGGAGCTACTGAACGGTTGTTTGACTTGTTGGATACGGCGCCAGATATTGTCTCCCCGCCCAACGCGCCGGCGCTGCCGGCCGTTACCGGCGAGGTGGTGTTTGTAGATGTGAGCTTTGCCTACACAACGGCCGTTGCTGTTCTCAAAAACGTTAGTTTCACGGCTAAACCGGGGCAGGTGGTGGCTTTGGTGGGGCCAAGCGGAGCAGGTAAATCCACCCTCATCAGTTTGATACCCCGCTTCTGGGACGCGGATAACGGCCGTGTTTTGATCGATGGGCACGACATCCGCGAAGTTGAACTGCAAAGCTTGCGGACGCAAATCGGCATGGTGCCGCAGGAGACGCTGCTCTTTTCAGACACGATATACGCCAATATCCTTTACGGTCGTTTAGACGCCACCCGTGAAGAGATCGAAGCGGCCGCCAAAGCCGCCAACGCCCACGATTTTATTTTGCATGATCTGCCAGATGGGTATGAAACGGCCGTTGGCGAACGTGGCGTCAAGTTAAGCGGCGGTCAGCGGCAACGCATCGCCATCGCCCGCGCCCTGCTCAAAAATCCGCGCATTCTCATCCTGGACGAAGCTACTTCTTCGCTGGACAGTGAGAGCGAGAGCCTGGTGCAAGAGGCGTTGGATCGGCTGATGCAGTCACGCACCTCATTTGTCATCGCCCACCGCCTCAGCACTATCGTCAACGCCGATTGGGTGCTGGTGCTGAACGAAGGCTGTGTGGTAGAGCAAGGCACTCACGCCACCTTATTGGAAAATTCTAATGGACTTTACACTCGTCTATACCAGATGCAGTTTAAGGCTGCGGCCGGAGAAGAGGTTGCCTTGCTGGTGGATGAAGGGGGTCAAAAATAGTACAAAAATATCAAGAAACAAAGGGATAAAGGAAGCTCTTTGTTTCTTCGTTCCTTGTCATAAAAGGTTTTTAAGGGGTTGCCAACGGGAATGGGTCGCACTACAATCCAACCCATGAAGCAAGCCGTGAGCCGCCCTGTTCCCCGTTATGATCTGCTGCGCTTTCCCGTGATCGGCCGTTTTTTGCGGTGGCGATGGGGGCGATTGGTGATGCAGTTGGGGATTTTGGGGGTAACGGCCGTTATGCTCTACGATGGCTTTACCGGCCGGCAACTGGCCCCAACCAATCTGGCCACAGTCGTCACCTGGGTGCATTATCGGGGGCTGGTGATGTTGGGTCTGCTCCTATTCGGCAATCTCTTTTGCATGAGCTGCCCTTTTACGTTACCTCGGACCATGGCGCGGAAGTTGAGTGGAAACGGCCGTCGTTGGCCTCAAGCTCTGCGAAACAAGTGGTTAGCGCTTGGCGTTCTGTTTGTCTATCTGTGGCTCTACGAATGGCTCGACTTGTGGGCCTCTCCCTGGCTCACGGCATGGGTGATTGTGGCCTACTTCGTCGCCTCGTTTGTGTTGGAAGCCTTCTTCGCCGAGTCCCCCTTTTGTAAATACATCTGTCCCCTGGGAACCTTCAACTTCGCCAGTTCCACCATCTCTCCGACCCAGATCACGGTGCGCAGCGCCGACGTTTGTTATACCTGTGTGGGCAAAGAATGCGTCAACGGCTCGGTTGACGCCAAGGGCAATGTCGATGTCTTGGGCTGCGGCACGGAACTGTTCGCCCCGCAAATCAGCAGCAATCTCGACTGCGTGTTCTGCCTCGACTGCGCCCGCGCCTGCCCGTATGACAACGTGGCCCTGGCGCTGCGCAGCCCCCTGCGCGAAGCGACCACGATGGGGGCCTGGCCGCGCCGTTGGGATTTGAATTTGCTGCTGCTGGTTTATGCATTTGCCGCTGTGGGCAACGCCTTTGGCATGGTTCCGCCCGTTTATGCCCTGGAAGCGCAGGTAGCCCGCTGGCTGCATACGGAAAATGAAGGCGTGATTTTGCTGCTTATTTTTGGCGTTTTATTTGTGCTGTTGCCGGTTGGTTTAGGCATATTGACGGCATGGGCGAGCCGTACTTTGGCAAAACGACAGGAGCCGCTGCGCGTATCGCTGGCGCGGTATACGCCGGCGTTGATGCCGCTGGCGTTTGCCATCTGGTTTGCCCATTATGCCGGCTTCCATTTTCTGTCGAGCGCCGGCTCGATTGTACCGGTGTTCAAGGGATTTATGCTGGATCATCGCCTCGCCTGGTTGGGGCAGCCGGATTGGACGTTGGGGCCGCTGCTGCCGCTGGCCTGGTTAGACCCGTTTGAGCTGATGGTGGTGCTGGTGGGTTTTGCCGCCAGTTTTTACGCGGTGGGGGTGCGCGGCAAACGTGTTGAACATAAGCCCGATGGCTTTGCCGCGCAACTGCCCTGGCTGGCGCTGCTGCTGGCGCTGGCAATTGCGGCGATGGCGGTATTTTTGTTGCCGATGGAGATGCGGGGGTCGGCGTTTGTGGGGTGAAGCGGTTGCGGGATTGCGGAGTGATAAAGTAATGTGCTGCCGCTGGTCGCCAAGCTTGTCGAAGCGCCACCGGTCACTGAGCTTGTCGAAGCGCCAGCTTGCCGGGGGTGAGTTCAGAGGGGAGTATTTGAAGCGGCCGTTGATTTGAACCGTTACCCCAGCGATTCTCTGGCAAGTTGTATTACTCTGGCTAATAAATCTTCGCTGTAATGGAGAGAAGAGCCTTGTAAGGCTTGAATGTAAGGCGTAATGTGGTCGATGTAATTCTTTTGCCGGGCTAATAGCAAAACTCCCAGGGCGCCAATACAGTGAATATCATTTGCTTTGGCAATAGATCGAGCCCGGCGATCATCAATTAGGAGATGGTCGGCGGATAAAGTTTTGTATAAGACCATTGCTTCTATTTCGCCCTGTCCCAGGCCGCTTGCTGCCACTACAAAACGGTTTTTATCGATGTCAGCTACCCGGCCGTTTAGGAATTCAGCCAGAAGTTCGGCTTGTGGTTTATCAGAAACGGTAACTTCGTCATAAACAGACTGGGTACTTTGACATCAACATACAATTGGGTCAGGAAGGGCAAAGCATGACAGGTAGCCAGAGCAACTAAAGCTGAACTATCGGCAACAATCAACATTGGTTTCAGTGATTAGATGTAAGGTGATGAAACTCGGCCTCTAGCTCATCAGGGGTTTGTGTGCGCATTGTGATGCCTTCTCGCTTGCATAGCTGCAAGAAACTGTAGCGATCCAGGTCGGCTAATTCACAGGCAGCGCCTATGGATAATTCGCCAGCCTGATATAGACCCAACGCTGCATACAGTTTTATTTTTGCAGCCGCTTTCTCTGGTGAATCGGCGGCAAATTGTTTTTGGGGTAAGGAGATGGTCACTTCCATAAAATACACTCCGTATAAAGCAGGATATTGTGCCATTATACCATTAGAATGGCAGGATGAGGGGTGGGTTGATGGTTATGCGGGAAACGGCCGTTCACTGCTGGCGGTTTTTGTCTGCACGCAGGTGGATGAATTTGTGTAGGAGTGGCTGAGGGTGGTCATGGTTGGTTCACTGCAATTTCCTAAACAGCCAAGCCCAAACTGGCATATACGCTACGGCCGTTTCCATAATAATTATCATACACATGCGTATATACCTGCTTCACCTTTTCCTGCCACATATCTGCATCATAAGCGGCAGGCAGCTTATCCAGCCATTCTTCAACGGCTAACTGGACCGCTGCCCGCGACTGCTGCTTTTTGCGCCAATCCAACACCAACTTTTCTCTTTTGAGCACTTGCATCATTTCCCGCGCCACGTCCTTCACTTGCTTAATTTCTTTTTTTGTCAGCTCTGGGCGTGGTTTAAGAAGCAAGTCATAAATCGCCAGTTCTTCCTCGCTAAGCTGTTCAGCTACCTTGCGTTGATCTTCCTCTTGCAACTCCTGAGCAAAGAGGATCAACCGCTCGAAGAATTCCTCGATGCCAATACGTCCCTGGTTGTAGGTTTCTACCAACGATTCAAACTTCTTAGCCAGATCGGATCGAGATTGATTTAGCCGCACCATGCGCTGCAACTGCACATTAAGCTTGCCGCGCAGTTTCATGGCTTCGGTGCGCTTACGCCCCTGCGCAAACTGTTGGCGCAGCGCTTCAAAATCAATCTTGCTCAAGTTAAACGGCTCTTCCGGTTTTTCTTGCAGCGTAAAACCGGCAATGGATCGGTCGAGTAAATCTTCAACCTGAGCCATCACGCCGGAAATATCAGGCGGCTCCATCTCACTGCGGATGGTGTCGTGGATCGTTTTCACAGCGGCGCGAGGAGCCAGATAAGGGTTGATGCGCTCATCTGGCAGGACTGCTTTAAACAGCCGTTCTACCTGAGTCGCCAGGTTCAACAAGGCATTGCATGTATCGTCATTGACGGCCAGCCCTTCGACAGCATCGTCTATCAATTTAATGCGCATGAAGGTGTCAGTGGCAGCGGCAATGGCATCCAAATCGCCGCCATGCGTGCGTAAGGTTTGGCGGGTTTCTTCGAGAACGGCTGCCAATTCTTCTAGCAGGGCTTCTTTAGGTTTAATCGGCAGATTGCCATCTACTTCCGTACCTTCCCGCCCTGTGCCGTAGATTGCCAGCGCTGCTTGTAAGTTGCGGAAGACGCCAATGTAATCAACAATCGTGCCGCTATTTTTGCCTTTATACACTCTGTTGGCGCGGGCGATGGTTTGCATCAGGGTGTGGTTGCGCATCGGTTTGTCGAGGTAGATAGTCGAGCAGGTGGGTACGTCGAAACCGGTCATCCACATGGCGCAGACAAACACCAGGCGCAAAGGATGATCCGGATTCTTAAAGTATTCATCCAATGGCTCTTTGTTCATGCGTTCGCGGTGCGGCTTAATGTCCATGCCCTTATCGGCGAACTGTTTGATTTCGTTTTGTCCCTGGGAGACGACCAACGCCATATCGGTTGAGGCCATGAAGTTAATCTTGTCCTGGAGTTCGGTCATGTAAGTGCCTGGCTCTTGGAGCGCTTCCAATTCAGCTTGCAGCCCGGCTAACTGACGATCCCAGTGGGCGCGGACTTTGGTCAACATGCGCCCCGCCGTTACTTTGTCGATGCTGACTACCATGCCTTTGCCGCGATAGCCGCGATTGACAAAGTGATTGACGATGTCTTCAGCCACTTTTTCCAGACGATCATCGCGGGTGATGATGTGGTATTCACGGGCAAACTCCCGCTCTAAGCGTGCTTCCTGCGCTTCGTCCAGTTCGGCTTCTTCCAAAATGCGTTCCAGGTCGCTGTCGAACTGTTCATTGATGATTTGCACTTCTGGGATGCGGTTTTCATAGTAAAGGGGGACGGTGGCTTCGTCTTCGATGGATTGTTTGAAGTCGTAGACGCTGACGTAATCGCCAAAGACTTCGCGGGTTTTTTCCTCTCCCGCCATCAACGGCGTGCCGGTGAAGCCAATGAAGGCGGCATTGGGCAGCGCCGTACGCATGTTTTGAGCCAGCACGTCGTATTGGCTGCGGTGGGCTTCATCGGTGATCACAATAATATCGTCCCTGTCTGAGAGTTTGGGATAGGTTTGCCCCTTCGTGACGCCAAACTTTTGGATCAAGGTAAAGATGTAGCGGTGGTCTTCTCGTAATAGCTGCTGCAAATGGCTGCCGCTTTGGGCGCGTACTGTTTTTTCTGGTTCGGTGACGGCGCCCACGGCGGCAAATGTTTTGTATATCTGGTCGTCTAAATCAAGGCGGTCGGTGATGATGACAAAAGTCCAGTTGCCAGGAACTTTACGCAATATCTTTTGCGAGAAGAAGGCCATGGAGTAGCTTTTGCCGCTGCCCTGTGTATGCCAGAAGACGCCTAAACGACCTTGATTCTCTTGTATGTCGCGCACAGCATCGAGGGCATTGTTGACGCCCAGGTATTGGTGATTTTTGGCGACAACTTTAATGGTTTCGCCGCGCCCGGTGTTAAACAAGGTGAAGTTTTCGACCAGATCCAGCAGGCGTGGGGGCGGGCAGGTGGCCCGTAGCATTGTATCGAGGCTGATAATGCCGGTTTCGCCTTCGTTGTTGATTCGTTTCCAGCGGGCGAAGTGGCCCCAAGGGGCGGTTAGTGAACCGAGACGCGCATCTTTGCCATTGCTCAACAGGATGAGGGCGTTATACCAGAAAAGGTGGGGGATGGTGTCTTTGTAATCTTTCAGGTTGTCGTCGTAGGCGTGGTTGAGCTTAACGGCCGTTTTTTTGAGTTCGATCAGGAGCAGGGGCAGGCCGTTGACGAAGCCAATGAGGTCGGGACGGCGGCTGTGGTGGGGGCCGGTAATCCATAGCTGCTGCGCCAGGAAGAAGTCGTTGGCTTCTGGCTGCTGCCAGTTGATGGTTTTGACCAGGGCGCGGCGACGACTACCTTCGCTATCCTGGTATTCTACGGGTACGCCTTCTTTGAGGTAGCCATAAATTTCATGATTGGCTCCGACAAGAGTCATAGCGGAACGGTCGCGGGAGAGTTCTGTGATGGCGGCCTGGATGGCTTCAGGGGGCAGGTCTGGGTTGAGGGTGTGCAAGGCGGCGAGCAGGCGCGGCTGCAAGATAACTTCAGCGCGGGTGTGTCGGCCGCTGAGGGGGCAGTTGGTGGCTGGTTCGTCGTAGCAGTTGGCCCATTCCGTCCAGCCAAGTTCGGCAAGGCGGTTGATGGTAGCCAGTTCCAGGGCGTCTTCAGAGTCGGGATTGTTGGTCATAATTCTACTGTAGCCGCGGTATCCTTACCGCGCAAGAGCGAGGAAAGAATCCTCGGCTACGATGGCCTCTCTTGTAGCCGCGGTATCCTTACCGCGCAAG
>CAZXVH010000047.1:0-3866 GCA_964643965.1 uncultured Ardenticatenaceae bacterium | reverse complement strand
GATGGCCTCTCTTGTTGCTGCGGTATCCTTACCGCGCAAGAGCGAGGAAAGAATCGTCGGCCACGATGGCCTCTCTTGTTGCTGCGGTATCCTTACCGCGCAAGAGCGAGGAAAGAATCCTCGGCTACGATGGCCTTCTTCGGTTACGGTTCGGGTATATCAAGATTGCTAAAGTCATCGGGTTCTGTGTGACCCCATCCAATTTCATACCAACCCCGTTTTATATATTCCATATAACTTGAAAACGGATAATCTTCCGGGCGGGTGACGTAACCATGTTTAACAGGATTGTAATGGATGTAATTCAGATGTTTTTGGAAATCTTGTTCGTTGCGAATAACATGATCCCAAAAGCCTTTTTGCCACAAGGTAACACGGCCGTTTTCACCCCACGCCTCTTTATAATTCAATGTGTAATTTCGTTTTATCGAATGTATCACGGTAGATATGTCTGTTGTGGCGCCTATCCGAATCATGAGATGAAAATGGTCGTGTAAAAAGACAAAAGCACGCATGGTAAAGGGATGGATTTTTTTTACCTGCCGCATGGTTTCGCGCAGCCGTTCGATTTCGGTTTCATCGGCAAAGATTCGGCGGCGGTGTTGGGTAACGGCCGTTATAAAATACAATCCTTCATCGACATAAGCACGTTTTATTCGTGCTCTTATCTGTTTTGCCATATTCTCACTCTTACCGTGTTATCTTTACCATACCCTTACTTTACCGCGTTTGCCGCGTTAGGCGAGGTATGAAACCTCGGCTACTGCGTATTGATGCGAGGTATGAAACCTCGGCTACGGTGGTGAATTTCGTAGCCGCGGTATCCTTACCGCGTTTGCCGCGTAGGCGAGGTATGAAACCTCGGCTACGGGGGCATGTTATGCACCCTCGGCGATGGGCAGGTGCGACACGTCCAGTTCGCCGGAGATGAGGCGGGGCAGGAGCAGGTCGCGGGTTTGGCGTAGGTTGGCGTCTTTCTCACTGAGTAATTTGATTTGTTCCATCATCGGATCGACAATTTCAGAAAACCTGCTGAGCAGTTTCTTTGTGGGAACGATGACAGGAATAATATTGAGGTTTCTCTGACTTAGTTTTGGTTGTGCAGCACCTGTTATGAAACCTGAGATATCTGAATTAGCGATATGTAGACGAAGAAATTCTGTGGGCATAGGTGATTTACCTTGAACTACATGAGCGTGATTATTGACCCAAAACTTTCCATGTGCGACGAAAGCAATGGGTGTCTTTCTTGTTTCAAGATTTGCACCATCTTCTGAAATCAGCAGATAAGTCCCGTCAAAAAGATAGTCTTTTACGTGATCGATAATCCCAGATGCACCGTAGTAAGGATATACCCCTTGAAAAGTATTACGTTCTTTGACGGACAACGGCACACGTTTTTTATCAAAATTGAGTGAAACATCACCAAACTGCAATATTTCCCACCCTTTAGGCAAACAGCCGTTCCCCCCGTTCCCATTCCCTCCTTCAACCGCGACCATCTCCACATCTTCATGGCCGGGAAAGCGGAAATGCACGAACCACTCGCGGTAGAGTGCCTGTGCCATCTCTTCCAGGATGGCGATGCGCCGGGTGTTGTTTTCGATGAGGTCGTCGTAGGTGGAGAGAACGGCCGCAATTTGAGCTTGAGTTTGTTTAGGAGGCAAAGCAAGTTGAAATCGTTTAATTACGGGAGCGTTTGCCTGTGGTTGGGCGCTTCCGCCTTTAACTAAATCTATGAATTCTTTGAACGTTGAAGATTCGATAACTCGCCCCAAGTATTCTGGTAGAGCTTTAGAACTTTTAGGAGTTAATCTTATAAGGTAGGATGCAAATACCGCGTCAACCTTTTTCCTGATTAGTTTGGCATATCCTGCCGTTGCTCCAGTTCTGGCAATTACAATATCACCAGGCTTGAGCTTGTATTTTTCGTAATCGGAATGGTTGATTTGACAAAATGGTACACTGTTCCAATCAATTATATCGGGAACAATATCCGTTATTCTCAGGAATTTTGGGCCGACAGGTTTCAATTTGGCACTTGCAGTATAGCCATACTGTATATCAACAATATCATCTAAACTCACCAATTCCCATGCCATCAGATTAAGTTCCTAATATTTTCACTAATGATAAGTTCTAGTCCATTCGCTTCTGCGTTCAGCAACTCCAATTCCTCGTTCAACTCTTCCAATTTCTCAAAGAAATCAAAGTTATCAACGGCACGGCCGGCGACTCCCACATAGCGCCCTGGGTTCAGGCTCCAGCCCTGCGCCTCAACCTCTTCAAGCGTCGCCGCTTTGCACAGCCCCGGCACGTCGGCATACACGCCGCCGGGGAATAACTCGTGCATGAGACCTGCTTCGCCCCAGCCCCCTTCCACCGGAATAGGCCGCTCGTCCAGCGCCACCGCTTCACCGCGATACAGGCGCACAATATCGCCCAGGAATTGAAGCTGTTCATCGGTAAAGTCGCGCACGGCGCGGCTTACCTGCCGATAAAACTTACGGGCGTCGATGAACAAGATGGTATCTTCGCGGGCGCTCCCCTTTTGTCCTTTGTCCAGGAACCAGAGGGTGCAGGGCAGGGTGACGGTATAGAAAAAGTTGGAGCCAACGGCGACCATCACGTCTACTGCCTTTTCCTCGGCAATCAGCTTGCGCCGGATTTCCTGCTCAGAGTGGCGGGCGTCGCTGGCAGAGTTCGCCATGACAAAGCCGGCACGGCCGTTCTCATTGAGGGCGGCATAAAAGAGTTGAATCCATAAATAGTTGGCGTTGTCTACGGAAGGTACGCCCAGCGGAAAGCAGCTGTTGCCCTTCAAATCTTCCATATTGACGCCGTTGACGTTGAAGGGGGGATTGGCCAGCACGTAATCAAATTTACCCGTCAGCCGGTGGGGATCTTCGTAGTAGCTGTTGGTCTGACGGATGTCGCCTTCCAGCCCATGCACCGCCAGATTCATCTGGCACAGGCGCACCGTCTGGCTGGTTTTCTCCTGTCCATAAATGGAAAGTGCGTTTTGCCCACGGCCGTTTTGATGCTCGCGGCGGAAGCGTTCCGACTGCACAAACATACCACCGGAACCGCAGGCGGGGTCTAAAATGCGCCCTTCATACGGTTCCATCATCTGCACAATCAGGCGCACAATGGAACTGGGCGTGAAGAACTCGCCGCCGCGCCGTCCTTCGCCCATGGCAAACTGCCCCAGGAAGTATTCATAAATACGGCCGAACAGGTCTTCGTCAATCTCCATCTCGCCAAAGTTCAGATGCTTGATGAGGGTGGACAGGGTGCTGTTACGCAGGCGGTTGTAGCTCTTGGGCAGCACCTCTTTAAGCGCCGGGTTCTCCCGTTCGATGGCCCGCATGGCGTCGTTGACTGCTTTGCCGATGTCTTCGCCTTCCGGCAGCGCCGCCAGCTTTTGGAACCGCGCCTCTTCCGGCACGTACATCACGCCCAGCGCCTGATACGCCAGTCGTGGATCGGCAGTACGCCGTCGCGTTGAAGCCGCCGCCTGCTGTGCCAGTATTGTTTCTTCTGCGCGGCTGAATTTGTAGTCGGCGTACCGCAGAAAAATTAAGCCCAATACGGGTAATGAATACTCTTGGGAACTTAAATTGGAGTTGGCACGCAACTGGTCGGCGGCGCTCCACAGGTTGCTTTCTAAATCAATAACACGGTTTGCCATGCGCTCTTCTCTGTAAATAACGTCTGTACCTGGGGATTCTATCCTCTGTAGCCGAGGATTCCAATCCTCGCAGAAGCGCGGTAAGGATACCGTGGCTACGGGTTCACATTCATGGTGGTCGGCGACCGAAAATAAGGTTTGTAGCCGAGGATTCTCTCCGTAGCCGAGGATTCCA
>CAZXVH010000046.1:12782-34368 GCA_964643965.1 uncultured Ardenticatenaceae bacterium | reverse complement strand
ACGATTGACGATTGACGATTGACGATTGACGATTGACGATTGACGATTGACGATTGACGATTGACGATTGACGATTGAAAGAGCGCTCCTTTGTGGGCGCTCTTTTTTTACGTGTTGATCCCGTTTCGATTGCGTAGTTTTTGCGCCGGGTAAGCGTCAGCTAAATTTCATACACTTGAATAGGGCATAGTGACCCTCAATATTTATTACCAAGACACCAAGAGACAAAGAGACAAAGAAACCCCTTTGTTCCTTTGTCTCTTGGTATCTTGGTCAAATTTTTTATAACTCATAGTCGAAAGAGGTGAAGTAAAGCCATGTCATATGATAACCAATCAACACAACCGGGTCAGGCTGTTTACCAGCAAACGGCCGTTCCTCCCAAACAAAAACGCGGCTGTTGTGGCTGCTTTAGCATGGCGCTGGTGGGCGGAGTGCTGCTGCTGACGCTGCTCATATTTGGCGGCGTGGCCGTGGCGGGGACGCTCATTTACAGCAACTTCTCCCAAGAAATTGAGGCAGGCGTGGCAAAACTGGATACCGCCCGTGAACGAGAAACCTTTGAAACCACCCGCATTTTTGACCGGAAGGGTCAGCTGCTGTGGGAGTTTTTTGGTGAAGGTAAGCGCACTCAGATTCCGTTAGCTCAAGTGCCACAGATGTTGATCAACGCCACCATTTCGGTGGAAGATGATTCCTTTTACCAGAACACCGGTCTCGACATACCAGCCGTGGCCGCCGCCCTGCTCGCTAATTACAAAAACCCCGATGCCCGCCCGGTGGGCGGCAGCACCATCACCCAGCAAATTGTGCGTCATATTGTGTTTGACTATGATGAGAGAACGGCCGTTTCCTACAATCGTAAAGCCAAAGAAATTGTGCTGGCCTCGCTGATGGATCGAAAATATAGCAAAGACGAAATCCTGGAGATGTATCTCAACGAAATCTACTACGGCAACCTGGCGTATGGCGTGGAAGCGGCGGCCCAGACCTACTTTGGTAAACCGGCTACCAGTTTAACCGCCGGCGAAGCTACTTTGTTAGCCGGGCTGCCGCAAAGTCCGGTGGAATTAGACCCGTTCACCAATTTTGAAGGCGCTAAAGAACGGCAGTGGCTCCTGCTCAACTTGATGGTAGGGGATGGCTATATTTCCCAAAGTGAGGCGGAAAGCATTTACCAGGAGCCGCTCAATTTTGCCATCCAGGAAGTCAGCCTGGCCGCGCCGCACTTTGCCGTGTATGCCCGGCAGCAGCTGGAGGCGCTCTTTGGCGCGGATGTGGTGGCCAACGGCGGTTTGCAAGTGACCACCACGCTCGACCTGGATTACCAGCGATTGGCAGAACAATTGGCACGGCAGCATGTAACGGCCGTTGGTCCCGAACACAATCTCACCAATGCCGCCCTGGTAGCGATGCAGCCGACTACTGGCGAAATTTTAGCCATGCTGGGCAGCGTCGATTATTACGATGAGTCTATCGACGGCCATGTCAATGTCGCCACTTCTTTGCAGCAGCCGGGCAGCGCCATCAAACCACTCACCTACGCCGCCGCCCTCTCGCCCGATGAAAATGGCGAGGTGGCCTGGACGGCCGCTGACGTGTTGTGGGACGTGCCCGTTGCATACCCCCAGTTTGATGGCAGTGAGTATGCGCCAGTGAATTATGACGGCCGTTTTCATGGCCCCACGCGGCTGCGGGCAGCGTTGGCAAACAGTTACAACATTCCGGCGGTGCTGGCGCTGCAAGACATTGGCATTCCTAAATTGATGGAATTCGCCCAAAAAATAGGCATCACCACCTGGAATGAGGACAGCAGCAGCTATGGCCTGTCGCTGACATTAGGTGGGGCAGAAGTGACGCCGTTAGACCTGACCACCGCCTATGCCACCTTCGCCAATGGCGGTCAACGGGTGGAACCGGTCTCCATTTTGCGCGTCGTCAAGAGCAATGGCGACGTGCTGTATGACCATCCCGCCGCCCCGGGCGAACAGGTGTTAGACCCGCGCGTGGCCTTCCTCATCAGCGATATCCTGGATGATGACGCCGCCCGTACGCCGGCGATGGGCAGCGACAATCCGCTGGCGCTGCCCTTCCCCGCCGCCGCCAAAACCGGCACCACCAACGATTACCGCGACAACTGGACGATGGGCTACACGCCTGGTCTGGTGGTGGGCGTGTGGACTGGCAATACGGACAACAGCGAAATGCTTAATATCAGCGGTCTGACGGGCGCGGCGCCGCTGTGGTCTGACTTTATGCAAGCGATTTACACTGATTTTGGGCTGCTGGAGTCGTTGGCGGTGAACGGGCTGCCCCCGGCCACCGAGTTTGTAACACCGGCCGGGTTGGAGAAACGGCCGTTATGCGCCATCGGTTCTATCACGGTGGGGGCGGCGGATTGTACGCGCAGCGGCGAGGAATGGTTCCTGACGGCTGAGTCGCCCGAGCAGATCCCACCGGTTGACCCCAATGTGGTGAAATGGGAAGAATTGGAAACGGCCGTTTTACGCATCCCCGCCGTTCTTCTGCCCCCCTTGCCCCCGGAAGCTATCCCGGTCAGCGCCGGCCCCGAAGCGGACAAACAACCGCCGCCCCAAATTTTCTGCCATATTTTTGAAGGCACAGAGGCGGCTGCCTTGCCGCCCAATGCCCTGCCGCAGGTCTTCTTGAAACCGCCGCGCAATCCGGAAAGCCTCAAAGCCGCCCACGAATGGGCGCAGGCCAACAACATCGCCATCCTGCCCACGGCCGCCTGTACTGAAGAGCTGCTCGCCATCGCCGTAGATCCCAACGCTCCGGCCGTCTGGCGCATTACCAGCCCAACTGACGGCGAGGTGGTGGATGGCATCATACCCATCCTGGGTACGGCCACCTTTAACCCCGAAGAGGTGCAGTTCTACAAACTGGAACTGGGCATGCCCGACGGCGGCAACGTGAACTGGCTCACGCTGGGCGAGACGCACAACATCCCCGTCGCCAACGGTGTCCTGGAGACGCTCTATGCCGAAGGCTTGCCGCCCGGTGAATACCTGCTGCGCCTCATCGTAGTCAAAGACAGCAATTATGTGGGCGAGCCGCATACGATTCGGTTGATTAAAGAGTAACAGTTTTCAGTGAACAGTGGGCAGTGAACAGTTTTCGTGTTTGCCGTCTTGCCCATGACGCATTAAACAAAAAGCCTGGATATTCATCGTCCAGGTTTTTTTGTGCGTTTAAAATTTGAATGGCGATGACGCCCTTTGTAATCCTTTCATAATATTCTGTTTAGAAAACTGTCATAAGATTCCGCTATCTTTAAAGCATCGAATAGAATGAAAGCATCGAATAGAATGGCTGCAAAACTGAGAGTGGTTCAATCTTCAAGCTTGAACCGCTCTTGAAATGAGAAACTGTGCGCAACTGCACCTGTAGAAAAAAGGAAAGGCAATTATGCTCATCAAAAAACGGTCTGGCATTGAAATACCATCTTCGGAAATCACACCGGAACATATTTACAACTCCCGCCGCCAGTTTATGAAAGGGGCCGCTTTTGTGACGGCAGGCAGTTTGCTGGCAGCCTGCGCCCCCTGGGGCGGCAATGCGTCTCAAGGCAGCGCTCCCGTTTCCGCCGATACAGATACCATCCCCGGCACGACAATGGCCGAAACGGATGAACTGGGCGATCCGCTCAACAGTTATAAAGACATTATCAGTTACAACAATTTTTATGAGTTCGCCACCGACAAGGAAGGTCCGGCCAAACTCTCCCAGAATTTCCCCACCTCGCCCTGGCAGGTGGCCGTGGGCGGCCTGGTGAAAAACCCCGGCGTTTACGACATTGAAGATATTCGCCGTAAATTTGACCAGGAAGAGCGCATCTACCGCTTGCGCTGCGTCGAAGCGTGGTCGATGGTCATTCCCTGGCTGGGCTTTCCCCTGTCAAAACTGCTAAACGAAGTGGAACCCACCACCGCCGCCAAATATGTGCGCTTTGAAACCCTCTATGACCCGGAGGTGATGCCGGGACAAAACAGCCGTTGGTATGAATGGCCCTATGTGGAAGGGCTGCGCCTGGATGAGGCCATGAATGATCTGGCGATATTGTCCACCGGTCTGTATGGCAAAGAGCTGCTGCCCCAAAACGGCGCTCCCATCCGCCTGGTTGTACCCTGGAAATATGGATTTAAGAGCATCAAGTCGATTGTGAAAATCGACCTGGTTGAGGATATGCCCACTTCTTTGTGGATGGCGGCCGCGCCCCGCGAATATGGTTTTTATGCCAATGTGAACCCGGAAGTGTCCCATCCTCGTTGGTCGCAAGCCTCTGAACGGCGCATTGGTGAACTCGGCCGGCGGGATACGATCAAGTTTAATGGCTATGAAGAGCAGGTGGCCTATTTGTATGACGGCATGAGCCTGCAAGAGAACTATTAATGTGATGCAACAAAGCCTGGGAGCGCGGACAGCCTGTCCGCGCTCCCAGGGAAGAAAGAGCCTCATGAAACTTGATCGGAAACAAAAATCGCAACTTATTCGGGCGGCCGGCCATATCGGGTCGCTGATTCCGCTGGCGCTGCTGTTGTATGATTATTATTTTGGCTTGTTTAGCGCCGATTTCATCCGTGAAATGACGCTGCGCACGGGGAAGGCGGCGATTGTGCTGCTGACTTTGTCGCTGGCAATTACGCCGTTGACGGTTCTTTTTGGCTGGAAGCAGTTGTTTCCGCTGCGCCGTATTTTTGGGGTGTATGCCTTTATGTATGTGGCGCTGCATCTGACGATTTTTGTCTATCTCGATTATGGTTTGAGCTGGCCCTTGATTCAGGAAGCGCTTTTTGAGAAGTGGTATGCCCTGGTGGGATTTGCCGCCTTCCTCATTTTGCTGCCGCTGGCGCTGACTTCGACGCGCTGGTCGATGAAGAAGCTGGGCAAGAAGTGGACTGTGCTGCACAAGTGGGTGTATCTGGCTGCGGGGCTGGCGGTGCTGCATTATATTTTGTTGGTGAAGAATGCGTATACGCAACCGCTGACGTTTGCCTTGATTCTGGTGGTTTTGCTGGCTTTCCGTATTGGACCGATTAAACAATGGGTGATTCGCCAGCGGCGGCAATGGGGCAAGGGGAAACGGCCGTGGGTGTCGGCCAATTCGTAAAGGATAACGCTTTTCATGACGGAGCCTCAGGCAGCGGCCTTCGACAGGCTCAGGCTTCGGGGGTCACGATTTGCCATCTTGCCCACAAGTGATTACTATTGCCTCTAATTACTACAAAAGGCAAGGAGTTTAAAATGAGAAATCCAACCTACAAGAAGATAGAATTAACCGGCACTTCAAAAGAAAGCATTGAAGACGCCGTGAATAATGCCATCAGCAAAGCGGGTGAATCGATGCGCAAGCTGCGCTGGTTTGAAGTGGATGAAATTCGCGGCAGTATTGCGGAAAACAAGGCGCATCAATGGCAGGTTACGATTAAGGTGGGCTTCCGCCTGGAAGATTAATGTCATTTATGAACGTCTCAGATGCGACGCACTTTTCATTTGAAGGTGTGTCGCATTTTTTGTTTGTGGGGGGAACGGCCGTTGTGCCTCCTATTTCCTGTTCCTGGCGTCCGCAAGTAAATCATGTGAAGCTAAACCCAATAGCACTTAAATCATCTGGTTCCCAGGGGTGGTTTCTGCTAGACTTAATAGCTGTTTACAATTAGCATCAACTTAGACTCTCTACAGCTAACCATAAAGCAACGCTTATCTCAACATGATATTGAGAAGGATGGACAACTATGTTCAAAAGAACATTAATTATTCTATTGCTCTTGCTTGCCGGAAGTATGTTGCTGACAGCTTTTTTTACAGCGTCAGCCACAACCAACGCAACAAATCAGAGTACAATTGTTGAATATCCAGTTCCAACTCTGACCGGTGGCCCCCAGAGCATAGCCATACAAGCACCTGGTCATGTTTGGTTCACGTTGCCACAAGAAAATGCCATCGGGGAATTAGTCGTTACCTCCACAGTTGACTACACATTCTACATCCATCCCGTACCCACCTCTGCTGGCGAACCTTATGACCTGGTTTATGATGGCCGGTTTATTTGGTTTACGGAACGGGCTGGCAACAAACTTGGGCAACTAGATACCATCACCAAAATAATAACAGAAACCCTGCTGACTCCTGTTGACAGTATGCCCACCAGTATTGATGTAGCGCCAAATGGTCATATCTGGCTTACCAAGCCAGGCGCCAGCACTGGCAACATTAGCCGATACAATCCCACAACCGCCACCTTCCAAAATTACACTTATAGCAAAGTCGGCACACCAACGGCCGTTCCCCATGAGATCACAGTCGTCAATGACAACGTAATCGGTTTTACCGTGCCAACTATTAATATAATCGTGGAATTAGATTTAGTTCCCACCACAAAATTTAGCGAAATCCCTGTTAATGATATTGGCAGTCCTTCTTCATTCCCACCTGGAGGCATTACAAATGATGGACAAAACCTATGGATTTCAGCTCCCACTAAAAACTGGCTTGGCATATATTCCACAGGAACGCTTGGTAATTTTCTATGGTTAAATGCCCCTTCAAGTGCAGCAAAACCTACCACTATTCACTACAAACCGGATGGCAGCCTGCGCCAGATATGGTATGTAGGCACAACCAGTAACCATATGGGGAATATTATCGTAAACACACAGGGGAAAAAAGTGAGTAGCCTTGACTTCATACTGCCACAAGCCAACAGTCTGCCGACAGATATTGCCGTTGATGATAATAACCACGCCTGGATAGCCGAGTCAGGCAACAACAAAATTGCAGAATGGCGACCTCCGTACACTATTCCGGTTTACCTGCCACTGATCACAAAATAGTTTTTAAGGAAAATGTAAATGCCGCGAAAACACGCAGAATTAAAATCCGTTATTTTAATAAGCGCCTTGCTTTTTTTAGTTATTGCGTTTAGTAACTTCACGGTGACGCATGTTACCGGACAAGAAAAGAATGGATTGAGTGAGTCACAAGATTTGTTTTTACCGATGATTTATAAAAATTACGATGCGACGCTCGGTACGCCTTTGTTTGGGGTACAAATGTATGGCAATACCTCTAATACCAATCCGTATCACTCCTTTCTCATAGGTAGCAATGCGAGTTGGCTGCGTGTCCCGATTCATTGGAGTAATGTTGAACCCTTAGAGTCTGACCCACCTGTTTACAATTGGGGTTCCGTCGATGGCGTCTTTGCCGCAGCGACGGCGGAAATGGGGCGCTTAAATATCATCGGTACCATTGACGGAATTCCTGACTGGGCACTCGTTACGCACCAAAATCCGCCAGGAAAAATTATTCAGGCAGATAAAAGGGATGAATTTGCAGATTTTATAGCGGCCGTCGTCGAACGGTATGATGGTGATGGCACGGATGATGCCCCCGGTTCACCTGTTATTTTGAACTGGGAAATTTTTAATGAGCCAGACGAATCTCTGATTAATCCTAAATGGGGTAACTATGGCGCCCAATACGCAAATATGCTTTCTTTTGTATACCCGGCCGTTAAAGCAGCGAATCCACAAGCTCAACTACTGTTTGGTGGTATCGCCTATGATTGGTTTGATGACGTGGGTGGAAAATTCAACAGAGCCTTTTTAGCCAATGTTTTAGCTGCGGGTGGTGGCGATTATTTTGATGTTATGAATTTCCATTCGTACCCAGCCTTTGCCTCAAATTGGACAGCGAATAACGGACCAGGATTGCTAGAAAAAGCACAAGCAGTTCGTTCTGTCCTGGCGACCTATGGGTATACGAAACCCCTTGTTATTACCGAGGCTGGCTGGCATGACAATGATTCAGCAAGCCAGCCTTCAACCCCAGAGATTCAGGCAAGATATGTTGTTCAATTATTTACACAAAGCTTTGCGGCAAAACTTGATATCATGATTTGGTGGATGCTTTACGATGCTGGTGGTAATTATCCGTATGATACAGGCCTGGTTAAGCTGGATAGCATGAATCAAACGCAACAAGTTGAAGAAAAAGTGTCACTAACAACTTACCAAGAAATTGTGAAAGAGCTTTCAACTGCTCACTTTGTTCGTAAGTTATCTACCAGTGAAACAGGTTCTAACCAGTTGGAAGTCTATGAATTTACTGATAATACCAAGAATATAACGATTTATGTCGCCTGGTTGAACCCAGTGAACACAACCGCTTTCAAGTCGTTGAAATTGCCGGCAACCCAAGCATTTGTGAAAGAAAGTGTTCCGAATCAGGTTAGCGGAATACTCCATAGTTATCTGATCCAAGATAGCGACGATGGCATAACAGACTACCAGGTAACAATAACCGTTGGTGGACGGCCGTTATACATTGAAATACAACGGTAATGAAGGGTATGTGTGGGTACGCCCCCCTGCGACTTATCAACGATGCTTGAAAAAGGTGCTATATGACTCAGCAAAAATCTTGGCTTTTGCCATTTCTATTAGGCGGAATATTCTTTTCAGTTCTCGTTTTTTTACTAAATAGCTCTGTTGCCGAAACAAGAGCGAACGTTATCAATGAAAGCAGACCCGCTTTGCAGCAACAGCCGGAAGTGGTTTTGAATACAACTGAGGATCAATATAGCTGTCGCTATGGGGTAACCCTTAATAGCGGTGGCCAAGCCGTTTATCTCGATGATCTCAAAATGGGCTGGTTTAGTAACTTCACTGTTAATTTTCCGGCTACGCCCCTCCCTGGAATTGAATATGTGCCTACAGTGCGTATGCAACAGGCGCGAGACGAATCGACGGGGGCACGTTTACCAGATTACATTATTACAGGCCCCCCTTTAACCGATGACGGGAATGGCTTGGGTCCCATTATTTTGGCGCACCCTGGCAGCCTTTGGTTAATCGGAAATGAAGTAGATCGTGTAGATTGGCAAGATGACATCATGCCCCAAATTTATGCCAAGGCTTACCATGATGTTTATCATTTCATAAAAGAAAGAGATCCATCTGCTCAAGTTGCCAACTCCGGCTTAGTGCAAGTTACGCCAGGGCGTTTGCAATATTTAGATATTGTTTGGGATACATATCTGACGCTATACGGCACTCCCATGCCCGTAGATGTGTGGAATATGCACGTCTACATCTTGCCAGAAGCAAAAATAGAAAATGGGGTTAGAGTGCCGTCTTCCTTGGCGCATATCGCTTTAGGTACTGATATAAATCTGGCTAAGCTAGAAAGTGCTGGTGATGTTAACCAATGTTCAAATAATGATGTGTATTGTTTTGCGGAACATGATAGTTTGGATATTTTTGCTCAACAAGTTATTGCTATGAGGCAGTGGATGAAAAAACATGGACAGCAGCAGAAACCTCTCATCATTACCGAATATTCGCAATTATATCCTTACATACCTGAAGGCAATGGTTGCTTCCTGATGGACGAACTGGGTAATTGTTTTACTGAGGCGCGTGTGACACAGTTTTTGCAGGAAAGTGTTACCTATCTGGATACCACGAAAGATGCTACTTTGGGATATAGCGTGGATGACAATCGTCTTGTTCAACAATGGCTGTGGTATACCGTGAATAACCCGGAAGAGGGTTCGCCAAGTAATTTGGTGTATTTGAATGATAATAATTATGCAGACGGCACACTGACGCCCATGGGATCGGCTTATAAACAGGCAGCTGGCGCGGAACTCATTGTTAATTTGATTCCTGAGCAAACCACAATTCCTGTGGTCGTTCAAGGAACATCTACTGCAACCCTGACAGCTTCTATTATGAATAACGGCTCTATTGCTGTTTCTACGCCGTTTACGGTGACATTTTATTCTGATGTGGCGTTGACGCAGGAAATTGGTTCATCTCTTGTTACGCAAACGATTGGTGGCTGTGCCAGAGAAGCTGTCGAGGTTTCTGTCAGTTGGCATGGTTTAGGGCCAGGGTTGCATAAGTTTTGGGGTGTGATTGATAGCGGCAATGATGTGGTAGGTGAAAATAAAGCTGACAATGAATTTGCTGGGTTTGTTTTGGTAGACCCATTACAATTGTTTTTGCCAACTGTTAGGCGATGATAAAGTGGTGCAATTTTAGGTAGTGGCTATGGA
Source organism: uncultured Ardenticatenaceae bacterium (assembly GCA_964643965.1). Taxonomy (GTDB): domain Bacteria; phylum Chloroflexota; class Anaerolineae; order Promineifilales; family Promineifilaceae. The sequence goes on along the minus strand of CAZXVH010000046.1, from coordinate 24,284 downwards.
TCCGATTATTCGTTTTGAGAATGTGAGTAAGCGTTTTGTTTTTTCACCTGAGAAACCGCAAACCATCTTGGAAACGGTTACCTCGGCTTTCCGGCGCAAATCAGATGTGGGGCAAATGGGTTTTTTATGGGCTTTGCGTGATGTTAGCTTTGATGTGATGCCTGGTCAATGTGTGGGTCTTGTGGGGCGAAATGGCAGCGGTAAAAGCACGGCGCTTAAGTTAACTACTGGAATTTTTCGGCCTACAAATGGTCGCGTTATTATCGGTGGCCGGGTCAGTGCTCTTTTGGAATTAGGCGCTGGCTTTCATCCCGATCTGACGGGACGAGAAAATATCTTTCTCAATGGCTCTTTATTGGGGTTGAGCAAGGCTTATATTGAGAGCAAATTTGATGATATTGTGGCGTTCTCAGAATTGAGTGATTTTATAGATATGCCTGTGAAGCATTACTCATCAGGTATGTATATGCGTCTTGGCTTTAGTGTTTCTATACATGTGGACCCTGAGATTTTGATAATTGATGAAATTTTGGCGGTGGGAGATAGTCTTTTTCAGATAAAGTGTATCGACCGAATATATGAGATGAAGGAACGAGGCGTCACGATTTTATTGGTTAGTCACAATTTAGAGATGATGCGCCGGTTGTCTACAAATTTGGTTTGGCTGGAAAAAGGTGAGATGCAAGCAGTGGGGCCGACTGAGGAAGTTGCCGAATTATATGCTGCTTCAGGGCATGTCGCTGAACCTTCTTCTAAACTTTGGTTACAGAACAAAGATTTTGAACGGTTTGGAAATGGTGAAGTTGAGATCACGGCCGTTCACATGTATGATGCTCAGAATCAAGAACGAAACGAATTTCAAACTGGGCAACCGCTGATAGTCGAAATGCATTATATCGCGCATAGACCCGTTGAAGACCCTGAATTTGGCCTGGCTATTCATACTCAGGATGGTGTGGTGATTACCAGCCCCAATAATCGTCAGGCCCAGATGAACATGGGCACCATCATGGGGGAGGGAGTTGTGCGTTACCGTATCGACAAGCTGCCCCTGTTACCGGCAAAATATACGATGACTGTCGCTGTGCATGATAGCCGCATGTCATTTACGTATGATTATCACAAGGAAGCGTATCCGTTTCGGGTGATGGTGGGGGGAACTGAAGCGTATTGGGGGATTGTGGATATTCCAGCAACCTGGTCGATTGCGGATAATATGTCCTAACCGTATATCTTCTTGTTATTCCCTGCCAGTACTCGCTCTGGACGCCACTATTTATGATCCTGCCTTTGAATTACTTTGCTGTTTTCTTTTTTACTTTTAGCTTAATTATTGGCTTTGTTGTTTCTTTGTTGGTATGGAACAAACGTCAAACCGAGCGTTCCCGTATTGATTGGTTGGAAGCCGTTTTTGTGGCGCTTGTTGGCTTGGTAGTTTTGGTGGGGTGGTTTGGGGTACTGCTGGCTTCTTTTGGCGCTTTTTCGTTGACCATTCTAGCTGTTATGCTGTTAGCGGTGGCGGGCGGTGTGGTTTGGTGGCAACGGCCGTTTACGTTCCCGCGCTTTCTCCCCCTTACCTGGTATGAAACGGCTCTGGTCATCCTCTTGTTTGTCTTTGCCGTTATCTATTTTCGGCCGCACGAATTTGTTTTGGGCGGAGGAGATGCCGGGGGGTACATGAATATAGGGGCCACCCTCGCGCAAACTGGCGATTTTATACTACATGATGAGTGGGTATCCTCTTTGCGCCCTTATGCGGATGTTACCTTGCGTGAACAGCCATCACACTGGCAAACACGTTATTTGCAATTTGTGGGCTGGTATATTGATGATCACGATCCAGCCCGAATTATCCCACAATTTTTCCCCTTTCATCCTGTTTTAATTGCAGTGGGCATTGGCTTAGCCGGACTCTATGGCGGTTTATTAGTGACGCCCTTGTGGGCGGTATTGGGCTTAACGGCCATTTACCTACTAAGCCGTCAACTTTTTGACCGCCAGATAGCGTTGTTAGCCACCCTCCTGTTAGGCATAACCCCGACCCACATTTTTTTTGCCCGTTATCCCACCACGGAACCATTAACCTTGCTGTTAATTTTCACAGGTTTGTGGGCTTTCCAGAAATTGTGGGACGATATAAATGTCGATGCCGCCTGGGGACTTTTGGGTGGCTTCACCATCGGCGCCGCCCTGCTGACGCGAATTGACCTGCCTGTTGTCATCTTGCTTGTGTTGCTGGCGCTCGGCATTTGTTGGTGGCAAAAACGATGGTCAAAAGGCTGGACTTTGTTTGCGCTATCGTTTGGCTTAATGTTAAGCCACGCCCTGCTTTCAGCCGTGTTGCTCAACTGGCCTTACACGTGGAATACATATAGCAGCATCTTCCGCTCGCTCAGTCGTTCTTCGTTCTTGGTAGGCGGTGGCATAGTTGGTATTTTGGTAATAAGCGGGGCATTTGTTATTTGGCGGCTGGGCTGGGTAAGCAGCAATGATTTTCGCCGTCTCATCCATTCGCCTAAAATACGTTGGTTTTTCGCCCTGCTCGTGATAATGGTGAGTCTTTACGCTTATTTTTTGCGACCTGTTTTAGAACCCATCCGTTATTATACTTCCTGGCCGGCCGGTAATCAGGTTCCCCAGTTAAATGGTCAAAACTGGCTGCGCATGGGTTGGTATCTCACGCCTTTGGGTCTGGTCTTGGCAACGGCCGGATTGGCTTGGATTATTGTTACCCAGTCATGGTTTCGGTATGGCTTATTTTTAAGCGTGGGCATTCTAACCATCGTGCAATACGTTTATCGCATCTTTAATACGCCTTATCATATTTATGCCATGCGCCGTTATGTGCCTATTGTTATTCCGATGTTGATGATTTATGCGGCGGTGGCGATTTTGGTGGTTTTTCGGGCGCGTCAGTTTAAGGCTGCCCGCGTCACAGGCACATTGTTAGCGCTTATTTTAATCGCTGGACTGTTATTTCAAGCCCGCTTCGTTTTGCCTCAGCAAGATTTTAAAGGCGCAATTGCGCAGCTGACCGAGTTGAATGCGCTGCTTGACCCGAATGCGATTATTGTTATCAATGAATCAACATCATCAGATTTTGCGGATAGATTTGGTACGCCATTACGATTTATCTTTGGACATGATATTGCCATTATTCGGGGTGAGGAGGATGAGATACGGCCGTTTTTCAATGATCTCATGGCGCAGGCAACAGCACAGAAACGGCCGTTACAACTGTTAGCGGTAGAACCCATCAACCCCGCCTTACGTGAAAACGTGACCTTGCAGCCGGTAACGATGATCCCGTTTGCTTTGCAAATGCTCATGAATACATTTGATGAGTTCCCCTCTGTAGTGCAAACGGCTTATTACGGCATTGAGATTTATGATATTGTCAGCGACTCAGTGCTCATTAACGAGACAGACCTTGAAATTGACATTGGCGCCTTAGATGCGGCTTACATTGAGGATGGCTTTTATTACAAAGAGCCTTTGCTTGAAGGTCCTACCATGCGTTGGACAACAGGAGAGGCGACGGTGGCCTTGCCTCCGTCTACCCCCCATGTCCCCATGACCATTGCCGTGCGTGCCATGATTTATCGACCTGAAGGTGTGCCAGAAACGGCCGTTATCGTCACCCTCGATGATTTAGAAATTGGCCGTTTCATCCCCGATGAGTCCTGGCGGACCTACACGTTTCAGGTTCCAGATTCTGGCGGGCAGCAAACACAATCCCTACTGCGCTTTAATAGCGAAACCTTCGTGCCAGCGGAGTTGCAAATCAACAACGATCTGCGGGAATTAGGTTTTCTGATCGACTGGATACAAATCACGTCTGATCCCTGATTGTTGGCAATTATCCCTTTTGGAGTAACATCAGCCTGATAAGAGAGACCTATCAGTCATTCATCTCCATTCAGCGTATGCGAAGAAATCGTCGGAAAAAACAATCTGGAATTATTGAGAAGAGAGGATATGGACTTAAAAGAACTACAAAAACATTGGCATACTTATGGTGAAGAAGACCCCATGTGGGCTATTTTAACGGTGCCGGAATTAAAAGGGCGGGGCTGGAACGCGGAAGCATTTTTCCAAAAAGGAGAACGGGAAATCGCGGAGCAGTTAACCCATGTTTCTTCCTTAGGCGTCTCGTTAAAAACTGGGCGGGCGCTTGATTTTGGTTGTGGTATTGGGCGGCTTACCCAAGCGTTATGCCTTCATTTTGAAGCGTGTGATGGCGTTGACATTGCCCCCTCCATGATTGAGAAAGCGCGTCAATTTAACAAGTATGGCGAACGCTGTCAGTATCATGTTAATGACAAAGATGATTTAACCTTATTTGCAGATAATACCTTTGATTTTATTTACTCAGTTATTGTGCTGCAACACATGCGCCCTGACTATGCCCGCCGTTACATCCAAGAATTTTTGCGTATCTTAGCGCCAGGGGGGGTGCTGGTTTTTCAAATTCCCTCAGAATTGGCGGAGCCGCTCCCACCCCCCCCTGTTATCATGCCAGAAGCGCCTCAACGCAAACGGCCGGTTCCCCTTATCCAACGTTTTAACAATCTTTATGTACGCGCTAAAAATCGGTTGCAGCCACCAGAAACGGCCGTGCCCCAACCGTTTCAGCCCCGCATGGAAATGTATGCTATTTCCAAAGAAGAAATCGAGCAGATAGTGCAAAATGCGGGCCATCACCTCAAAGATATTCAACAAGATGGCTGGGCTGGCCCCGCCTGGATCAGTTACACTTACTACATTCAGTAAAATAATTTGCTAAAGGAACACAAATCATGTTTTCGCGTAAACCAAAAAACACGTTGCGAGTTAACGAAGCAAATGTAGATGTTTATGATGTCACCTCGTTTGCTTCAGAGTTTAATCCCGCAGCCTTAGAAGTCATTCAATGGGCGCCGGTCTGGATGTCTCGCGCCGAACGCCTGCTGGTATACACCTTAACCTTTACATTGCGCCCCTCACGCTATTTAGAAATTGGCACCTTTCAGGGTGGTTCGGCCCTGGTTGTGGCTGCCGCCCTGGATGCTCTAGGCAGTGACGGCAAACTTGTCTGCGTAGACCCTACCCCCAAAATCACCTCCGAACATTGGGCTAAATTAGAACATCGAACCACCCTTCTCACTGGCTATTCACCCGCTATATTACCCAAAGCAGTGGAAGCGGCCGGCGGCTTATTCGATTTTGTTCTTATTGATGGAGACCACAGCTACAACGGTGTGGTGCGAGATGCCAATGGTGTGCTGCCGTATGTTGCCAACAACGCCTACCTGCTCTTTCATGACAGCCTCTTCCCCGATGTTGCTCGCGGCCTGCAAGATTTTGCCGATAAACATGCCGATCAGGTTGTGGATTTTGGTACACTGACCCGTGAAGTCACCTACCAGGAAGCTGAGGATGGCTCTCGTATCCGCTGGGGTGGGTTAAGACTCATGCAAGTACGACGCTGATATGAATAGATCTAATCAATCAGGGAAAGTCATAGTGGCTACTACCCTATTCTTGATGCTTGTCGCCATTGGTATCCGAAGTCTATTGTTCGTCCGCTCTCCCATTATGCTTACTGCGGATTCTTGGGACTATCTGGCCATCAGTGAGGATATTTATAAGTACGCTCGTTTTAGTTACCACTCTTTAGGTGATTGGCGGCTGCCAATTTACCCACTCTTTCTGGTTCTTCTTCGTATTTATGCTCCTTTAAACGCGGTAAATATCGTTCTCGCGCAATCCCTATTAGGTTTGGGAACAGTTGTTTTAGGCATACTCATCGGCTGGATGCACCGTTCCTATGCTATCGCTGTTGTTATGGGGCTTTTTTTATCGCTTAATCCTGTTTATCTGTTGTATGAGCATTTGGTGATGTCAGAAACGATGTTTCTGTTTACCTTACTAGGTTTTACTTCCGTCGCGCTTTATTGCCTGAGGAATCAACCAGGTTGGTGGTTAGGCTTCTTGTTGGGGATTACAGCGAGTTTATGTATGTTGACACGGGCTAATGGCCTGTTTTTTTGTCTACCTATGATTGTTTTTGTTACCTGGCGACAACTTTCATTTCATTATCCGCGCCAATTATACGCACAAATAATTGATAAACGGGTTCATTATTTATTGGCCGGGGTTATGATTGGTGGCCTACTTGTATTTGCTCCCTGGCTCTGGCGAAATTACAAAACATACGGTCATGTTTCTCTGTTTACACATAATACAAATCTCAATATGCTTGCGTATATGGCAGAACACAATCTGATAGATACATCTTTGCCTTCTATAAAAACCCATAATATTAACAATAGCTTTAACTCAGAATATGCGGGGACAATATACAAATTTCTTGCGGAGATGAGATACCAGGAAGGCATTGTAAGGGCAGATCAACTGGCTGGTGTACTCTTAAAAGAGCAAATAGATGATCATCCTGAGGCTTTTTTCTCCGAGATTTGGAGTGCTGTCCTGAACTTTGGTGGATATCCTATATTACCTGATGATTGGAACGCACGTATCAATGTGCGAAACTGGTTTGATAAGCTAATAGATGATGTCAGTCAGATACATAAAGCCAATCAATCTTTTTATGGTGATTCAAGTAGTACCTATATGGAATCTCGCGCTGATAGTCCTGTTAACTCTTATTGGGCGCTGATTGGCAGCGCCTATCTCCAAATCTTTCGCCCCATCTTATTCACAGCCTTCATTTTTTCTTTTATCCTCACCCTATTTTTCTTCAGATACTTACCCCATATCAACCCGGCACTGATGCCCTTAAGCCTGAGCTATATCGCTGTTATTCTGGCTCATTCATTGACCTTAGCAGATTATGATCGTTTTTCGACGCCGTTTGATTGGATTCCTTTATTGGTAATTTGTTTGAGCGTAAAAGAGTTTGTTACTTATCGTCGCGGCAAGAGATATAGACGAGGTGAAATTTCAAGCAACACCTTGATACATACATAAAGTGTGATGCTGCGTAGTCCAGGTAAGGATGTGATCCGTGAACAATTCATTACTACACCTATTTTTAGTATTGACCTGATTTTGTTTGTTATTTTACTATGCAGTGGCAAATTGTTCAGATTTGCAGCTGATGCGAGAATGGCGTGAATGGCGTTGATAATTTGCATGGCTACTATTTCTTATTTACGCTAATGACAAATCCCTATATGCTCAGATAAGTGACAAAATGGTCGTCACGTTATTGCTTCGGCATAAAATGGGATAGGTAAATTATGAAAAATAGCACAATTATATATAGTTTAAGTCTTGGTTTTACATTCATCTTCATGATGTTATTTAACAATTTAGGCAGTGCCATGTCTATTGGGCAGACCGCTGCCACCACTATCCATGTTGCCCCCACTGGCAGTGACAACGGTTCTTGCGGGGCAGATGCTACCCCTTGTAAAACAATTCAACAAGCTGTCAACCTGGCTCATAATGGAGATGTGATTTTAGTAGCAGCTGGTACTTATACTGGCTCCAATCTGTGTGCGCCCTCAATAGATACGGCCGTTGTCTGCATCTGGAACAAACATCTCGTAATACGGGGTGGCTATACTACCAATAATTGGTCGGTGGCGGATCCCTCTCAGAATGTGACCACGATTGACGGCCAAAACAGCCGTCGTGGTATCTATTTTTGGGGTACAAACGCTAATGCAGCCTCTCTCTTTTTAGAAGGATTTACAATTCAAAACGGCCGTCAGCAAGGTATTTCCAGCAGTGATGATAATAAATCATTTGCCTTTGGTGGGGGCATGTTGGTGGATCGCGTTCCCGTTACCATCAAAAACATTATCTTTCAAAATAACAAGGCCATTGGCGCCGACAACAATTTTGCTCACGGTGGTGCGGCCGGCGGCGGTGGCTTAGCTATACGCGCGGTAAGCAATGCTGTATTGGAACATATTACTTTTATTGGTAACGAAGCCAGAGGTGGTACTGGGTCAGAACGAGGGGGATTTGCTATTGGTGGCGGCCTTTATACCTACCAATCTATTTTATTAGGTGATTATTTAATCTTTCAAAGTAACAAGTCATTAGCTGGTAGTTCAATGGGGTCTGGTTTGAGTGGTGGACAAAGAGCAGATGCACAGGGCGCCGGTGCAGCCTTTCAAATTGGGAGTTTCGTCAATGTTAATCATTTAGATGTCTTTGATAATCAGGCGATTGGGGGCAATGCTCCCAATGGTGATGCAGGCGGTGCTTTTGGCGGGGGAGTTTTTGCTGAGGTATCATCATTAAACCTGACTGATTCTGATTTCTATAATAATCTAGCACAAGGTGGCAACGGCCGTAATGCGGGGCCTTCTGGTTCACTAGGCATTGGTGGCGGGATATCCACCGGGGCTGCTCAGGTTAGCATGGAGCGTGTGCGGGTTGTTAACAATATTGCCAAAGCAGGGACCGGATCAGAGAAACAGGGATCAGCGGGCGGCGGCGGGGTAGATTTGAGTGGCAATGCCACAATTCTTCTGTCAAACATGATTATTGCCGACAATCGGGTAGAAGTACCCCCATCAGGCGTCGGCGGCGGCGGTGGAATTTTTGTAAATGGAGCCAACGTTTCTATGGTCCACATGACTATTGCGCGAAATCAAATTAGCTCATCACCGATGCAAGGTAATGGCATTGTACTCATCAATGGCAGCACGGCTACCATTTCTCACAGTATCGTGGCTGACCATACGCAATATGCCGGGGCTTTTGCCATTCACGCCCAACCCGGTAATGCCGTTACTTTGGACAACAATCTGTTTTTTGGTAATAATTCAAACACGGGTGGCGGTGGCGCTTTCCCTGGTAGCGCTAGTTCGTTTAGCGGCAACCCTAGATTTGTATCGCCAGGAGCGCCGAATTATGATTATCATCTTACAAACGGTTCGGCGGCCATTAACAAAGCTGCCACTAGCAATATGCAATTAGATATAGACATCCAATCACGCAATGAAAGCCCTTCACCAGATGTTGGCGCTGATGAATTTGCTCCATTTACGGCGCTACAGTCAATGGTTGGCGATACGGTAATTGTGCTAAATTGGCAGGTGGATGCGGCATTATTGCCGGGATTGGCTCGGTATCAGGTTGTTGTTACCCCTTCTGCGGGGGCGGCGGTGCCCGCGCAAGGTACTTCTTTTTCTGTTGGTTTAAATACGAGCGCCACTTTGACGAATTTGACCAAGTACAAAATGTATACGGTTGTTATTGAAGCGCGTAATCAGACTGATGGGCTGCTTGCTAAATCGAGCAGTATCGTTTCGATGCCTACAGATATATTTGTCTTTTTGCCGGTTATCATAAAGTAATGCAAGTATCTATCATCATCCCTGTTTGGAACGGAGAGGCGGTTATAACGGATTGTTTGTCCGCATTATTTCATCATACCCGGGATGATTTGATAGAAGTTATCTGCGTAGAGAACGATTCGCAAGATGATTCTGCGAGTATTATTGCCCAAAATTTCCCTGAGGTACGCTTGTTGCGTCAACCCGTTAATTTGGGTTTTGCGGGTGGCGTTAATGTGGGGTTGCAAGCGGCTCAAGGGGGGTTGTTTGTATTGCTCAATCAAGATTGTTTGGTGCATGAAGGCTGGTTAACGGCCGTTACCACCACCTTCGCCCAAAATCCCCACATAGGTATTATCGGGGGAACTATCTACAACCCGGATGGCGCCGTCAACCATGCTGGCGCTTATATTCGCTATCCCGATGGTTATGGTATTCACGAAACGGCCGTTCCCACCAACCCTGAACCGAAAATAGTTGATTATGTCAATGGCGCCTTGTTTGCTTTTCGGCGGAGTGTGTGGGAAGAAAACGGCCGTTTCGATGACGAGTTCTATCCTGGCTACTTTGAAGAATGTGACTATTGTTACCGTGCTCGTAAAAAGGGGTTCCAAATCGCCTACGTGCCTGGTATCCAAGCCACGCACCTCTTCAGCAGCCGTGAATGGCAAAAAGATCCCATTAAACACAGCGCTAACCAACATCGTTCCCGTTACCGTTTTATCCTAAAACAGTTTACAGATGATCAGCTTAACGACTTCTTTGCCGCTGAAGCGAACGCTATTCAACAGCCAGACATCCACATCCACCAAACAATAGGCCGCCTGTTAGCGGCGCGTGATACCTTGCGTGATCAGGCCGCTATGATGGTTGCCAGGCGACAGAGTTTGGGTCAGAGCGTCTCGCGGGAACAGGAGCGCCTGGTTCGCGTCGGTTTTACCCACCTGTTACGTTTGTCTTGGAAACAGGCCAAGAACAGCCAGCCGCCCCAAGCCGATAACCGCGCTCAAATCGCCGCCAATGAGCAGAAATTACAAATTTTGCGCAACCAGGAATATGAAGTGTTGACTCAAATTTACTTTCGTGCCCCTGATGATACCGAGCCGGAACCTCTTTTCAAGCACCTCTGGCGACTTCTTGTTAAACGTTTCTTAAGCTTCATCACCTTGCGAGAGCACTTGCTTCTTAGCAAACTAAATGTCCTCCATGTCAGCCGTCTGGATTTGCTGGCACATAGACAATGGCTTTTGGAAGAACAAATTAACCAGCGTTTAATCCTGCTTGACCTGCTTGAAAATCTGACTGATTATGACTATCGTTAACCATACTTTTTCCCTTGTTGTCAACACAGTAGATCGAGCGAAATCGTTGCAAGCCTTGCTAAGAGCTTTAGAGCAACAAGCCTATCCTCATTTTGAACTCATCGTCGTGGTGGGGCCAACCCAAGATGATACACTCGATATTTTGGCTCCTTATAACGGCCGTGTTCAAATCCTGCGCTGCCCCAGCGCCAATCTGAGCCAATCACGTAATATCGGCCTGTTAGCGGCCCGAGGTGATGTTGTGGCCTACATTGATGATGATGCTGTGCCTAGCTACCATTGGCTAACCCAGTTGAATCGTCTTTTTGCTGATCCCTTGTTATCCGGCACGGGTGGCAAAGTATACTGCGTTAACCCCGATCAACCGTTTATCCAGCATCATCTGGGCATTGCTTCTGGGTTAGCGGAGCAGGTCGATGTACGAACCTCTTGGTTAGCTGACATTGTGCCACCAGGTAGTGGTTATCAGTGGCACGGCCGTATGATGGGTACCAATATGGCCTACCGCCGCCGCGATCTGTTGGAAATAGGTGGATTCGATGAGTTTTACCAATGGGTTTATGATGATACGGATGTGGCTTTGCGCTTAGTCAATGCAGGCAAATTGGTGCATCCTGTTAAAGAAACCGTTGTTTACCATGCTCCGGCCTCCAGCCGTAACCGCCAAGTTAATACCGCCAGTGGCAATTGGTGGATTCAGACCAAAGCTGCCTTTTACTTCAACATCAAAAACGGACCGAAGGGCGGGAATTCCTGGCGAGATATTAATTTGCGTAATTTGCATCTTTGGCACGGCCATTTACTTTGGTATCGTAATTTACGCCGCCACCGTAAAATTTCTTGGGGGCAGTATAGTAAAATGTATGTGCAGGAATTGCGTG
>CAZXVH010000046.1:2828-12682 GCA_964643965.1 uncultured Ardenticatenaceae bacterium | reverse complement strand
CACCGTAAAATTTCTTGGGGGCAGTATAGTAAAATGTATGTGCAGGAATTGCGTGGTGTGTTGAGCGGCGCCTATCATGGTCTACGTCGTCAGGTACACGATATTTCTCCTGTGAGCGCCCAATCTATGATAAATACAACTGATCCTATCCGACCCTTCCAAAATGAAGCATCCGCCACCCAGGCTGTTGTTGATCCGATTAGCAAACGACAACCTCTTATCACAATGCCGGATCCTCCTCTGCGTATTTGTTTGATGAGCATGGCTTATCCGCCCCATCAATATGAAGGAGTAGGACGCCACACCAATTTGATGGCGCAGGGTTTATTTGAATTGGGTCATACGGTTCATGTTATTACGAGAGGTGATAAAGACGCTGTTTCCTTTTATGATGGCGCCTATGTTCATCCCATACAGTACCAGTGTGAACGGTATAACCAGTACCGGATTTATCCCCGTCTGGATAACAGCCTCAATTACAGCCATGCCGCTTATGATCGTGTGCGCCAATTGATGTTGAATGACGGGATTCAAGTAGTCGATACCCCATTATGGCAGATGGATGGTCTGGTAACGGCCGTTTCTAATACCATCCCCGTGGCGTTACGTTTGCAAACAGCCACAAAACAAATCACAGACATCCAACGTGAGCAAAGCACGGATGCTCGCTTGTTGGGCGATATGGAACAAAAGCTCATCCAACAAGCCCATTACCTGGTTCCTAATTCTCAGGCGACGTTAACGGCCGTTCAAAAAGTATATGACGTGCAACCGACACCGGGACGTTACACCATCATCCCGCATGGTATTATTCCAGTTGAAGATGAAGCGATTCGGCCCTTTCCCCTGCAAAATCCGCCCGACACCTTGACTGTTCTTTATGTGGGACGCCTGGAAAAACGCAAAGGTATCCTTGACCTTTTCGCCGCCATTCCACAAATTGTGCAGCGGGTGGCTAATGTCCGTTTCATCATTGTGGGCGGCGACAACAGTCACCAGGATGGTTTCCAGAAAAAAACTGGCCTGGATTACGCCACCTACTTTGCACGCCAATATCCCAATTTAACAAACCACGTTCAATTTAAGGGAGCGGTTAGCGATGACGAATTGCAGCGGCAATACCAGGCCTGCGATTTGTTTGTGGCGCCCTCTTTATATGAATCTTTTGGCCTCATTTATTTGGAAGCGATGAATTATGCTAAACCAGTTATCGGCTGCCGGGCGGGGGGCATTCCTGAAGTTATTGACGAGGGCATGACGGGTTTGTTAGCGGAGCCGGGCGATCCCCAATCGCTTGCTGACGCGGTAATCACCCTGCTACAATCGCCTGAAAAATTATACGAAATGGGCATGGCGGGTCGGCATCAATTGATGCAAAAATTTACACATATTGAAATGGCTCGCAATTTTGCCGTTGCCTATCGCCACATGATTGACACGGCTACACTGAAATAAAATGATGACTTATACAATAACTGCTCAACGTATTTTAGATGACATTGAATTTGAACTGGCTCAAGGCGCTATTTCTAAAGATGATTTAGGTCGCGCCATTCAAGCGGTCAAACAGCATCAGAATAAGCTGCGTGACGAGGTGTTTCAGCCGGGGCAAGAATTACCGCAACTGCGGGAAATCATTGGTCGCCAATTTCAACTGAATGATATGCTTATCACGATGTTGCAAGAAATGGCAGCCTCGATGCAGGAGATGCAGCTCAAAAACAAACGGTTACAAAATTGGCAGCAAACGGCCGTTACCCCTCCCCCAACCAACACCGTCAATACCATCACGTCACCAGACGACTCTATCTGGTGGGATACGGGTGAAATTGAAACAGCCATAGCAGAACCACTCTCCATTAAACTGGAAGCACAGCCGACCGCCATTCCGATCATCGGCTCTTTCGTGCAGCGTTTCAAACATAGTATCCACGAGCTCGTCCTTTTTTATTTACAGAAATTGGCGCAGAAACAAACGGCCGTTAACCGCACATATGGTCGCTGGATACTCCATTCTGATGCCCTGCACCATCTTCATCAACATGAAATCTACCAGCTTCAACTGCAAATCAACGCCTTGCAAGCCCGCTTGGATGCCCACGAAACGCCGCCAACTTCCTAATGCCTGCCTCTACATCAGAACCGTCCACTGTCATATTCCTTCACATCCCTAAGACAGCGGGCAGCACATTGCACCAAATTATCCGCAGGCAATATCGCGCCCAGCATATTTATCATATGGGCAGCCGCTCCGATAGTTTTGATCAATTCAAGAATTTGCCTCTGTCGCGACGTGCTGATATTCGGGTATTGATGGGTCACTTTGAGATGGGTATTGACGAATATCTGCCCCAACCATCTACGTATTTCACCATGCTACGCGATCCAATTGCTCGTGCCATCTCTTATTTTTCCCACGTGCGCCGCGATAGCGATCACTACTGCCATAACCTGGTAACAACCCAGCACATGAACCTGGAAACCTTCATAAACAGCCAGGCGGATGTGATGATAGACAACGGGCAAACGCGCATGTTGGCAGGCCAGTTATACGATATTCCTTTTGGGCAATGTGATAAGGCTGTGTTGGAGATAGCGCAACGCAATTTACAGGAGCAGTTTGCTTTTGCCGGCCTGACTGAGCGTTTTGATGAAGCCTTATTGCTCATGAGATATGCGTTTGGGTGGCGCAATTTGTATTATACGCGACGCAATATCGGCCCAGAACAAGATAAAAAGCCACTTCCCGATGCTACTCTGTCTGCCTTAGAACAGGTTAATCAATGGGATGCGGCATTGTATGCATTTGCAGAAAAGTTATTTGTCGAGAAAATGGCTACGTTGGAGCCAGCGTTTAGTCGTAATTTGCATACATTTCAGCGTTGGAATAGTGTTTGGGGCGTGCTGACACATTATGGGGATGAACTGCGCCTGCGTCTGCTAGGACCCAGTGAGCGGTAAGAGATGCAAATTCTGTTTTTAACACCCGCGTTTCCTCCATTTCCCGGTGGTGGTGAACGGTATGCCAAATCGCTGGCACACGAGTTAGGGCAAAGAGGACACAGCGTAACCGTTGTCACCTCTTCGGCGCAATCAGAAGAAGCGTTGTGGCAGGGAACGGCCGTTCAACAAGTTATTCATGAAGAAACAGATGGGCTACAGATAATACGCTGTCCGTTACGGCCGTTTCCGGGTGGACGAAATGGTTTGTTAGCATGGCGGAAAGGGATGGTGCTACTTTCCTTCGCGTCGAACAAGTCGGCGGGACCTCTCTTCAAAATGGCTCGCTTCATCCCTCCTATTTTAGAACTGGATGAAACACTCAATAACCTGCAGGATTCCTTCGATTTAGTACATGGCTTCAATATCTCTTGGGAATATCCCTTAATGGCGGGATGGCGCTACGCGCGGGCGCGGAAACTCCCTTTCATAGTGACTCCTTTTGCTCACTTTGGTTCTGGGCAGCGGGATCGGGTTGCGTTAAATTCAACCATGACGCATCAACGTTATATCATGAATGACGCTGACGCCGCCCTGGTCTTGACTTCGATAGAAGCAGATAGTCTACGGCAATATCATATCAATCCACGAACGATTGATGTGATTGGCGCCGGGTTGGATGATTTGCCCCCCCGTTTACCGCCTGAGCAAGTCGTGGCTGACTATCAATTATTATCTCCTTTTGTTTTGTTTATCGGTCGTGCCAATCAAGATAAAGGCGCAATTGATGCGGCAAAGGCGATCTTGGCATTGCGACAGCAAGGCGAGACTGTAACTTTGGCAATAATTGGACAGGTTGCACCTGATTTTGATCGTTTTTACAAGGGTTTGAGCGATGCTGAAAAAAAGGGAATAAGCTTGTTAGGAACTTTGTCTGATTCTGAAAAGCACGCCCTACTAGAAGTCTGTGCATTGTTGCTCATGCCGTCTCACAGTGACTCATTTGGCATTGTTTTTTTGGAAGCATGGGCACACAGCAAACCTGTCATTGGCGCACACGCGGGCGGCATTCCCGGTGTGATCGATAACAACGTGAATGGGATACTTGTCCCCTATGGTGATGTATCCGCCCTGTCCCAGGCTGTTTATCGTTTATTGACGGACATGGGTCTTAACCGGATAATGGGGCAAAAAGGGCATGAAAAAATTGCTGAAAAATACAATTGGAACCATGTTGTTGAACGGACAATGAATAATTACCAAAAATGCCTTGCTTATTCTAGCCAAAGTACAGAATGAGGGAATTGATGATAAGTTTTCAAGAAAATCTGGGGAAGCACCGCTAAAGTTTTGCGAATCTTACACGTAGTCCACCAATATATGCCTCATTTTGTGGGCGGAACAGAACTATATACGCAAACCGTGGCGCGGTATCAGGTGCAATTGAATCATTCTGTTGCGATTTTCACTCCATCACCTGAGATGCCTGTGCCACAACGGCCGTTTACCCAAAATGATGATGACGGCGTACGTATTTATCAAGTACCGACTGGGCCTCAAAGTCGTACCCAGGTTTTTCGCAATACCTTTGCGAATAAGCAACTTGATGCAGCATTCAAAGCGGTTCTTGCCCAAGAAAACCCAGATATTATCCACATCCAACATTTAATGGGATTGCCCACCAGTCTACTGGATCAGGTTAGAGAAGCTAAAATACCCTACATCATTACTTTGCATGATTACTGGTATGGTTGTGCAAATGCGCAACTAATTACAAATGATACTGGAGAAATATGCGCAGGCCCTGATAAAGCGTACCATAATTGTGGTCGCTGTGCGATTGCTCGTACGGGAAAGAGAAACTTAAATTGGATGGCTCCTCTTGTTGCCCCCTTGATGGCAAATCGTAATCGCCGTCTTGCCCAAATTATTACTCAGGCCAATCAGGTGATTGCCCCAACCCATTTTGTCAAAACAATTTATGAGCAAATGGGCGTACCTACTCAAAATATTATAGTTATTCCACATGGTATTGAAATCCCGCATGAAATGATTGATGCTATTTTGGAAAAACGGCCGTTATCTCCTGAAAACACCTTGCATATTGGTTATGTAGGCAGCATCGCTAAACAAAAAGGCATACACAATTTAATTGAAGCCGTTAACCAATTGCCACATGAGGGCGTCCAGCTAACCATCTACGGGGGGCTAGATGACTTTCCTGATTACGTGGCCTATCTCAGAAAAATCGCGCAACATCCTGGCATTCATTTTGCGGGACGGGTTGCCCGGGAGGAAATTTGGGAAGCGTATGCCCGCTTTGATATTTTAGCCATGCCAACACTCTGGTACGAAGCATCCCCCTTAACCATCCAAGAAGCGTATGCAGTTAAAACACCCATCATTGCTTCTTGTATTGGGGCAATGCCTGAAAAAATCACTGACGGGGTAGATGGAATACTTGTGCCACCGGGGGATATGACGGCTTTGTCTGTGGCATTGCTTTCGTTGAAGAATGACCCCGGAAAATTGGCGCAATTACGTTCTGGTATTCAGCCTGTGCGTCGTATTGAGGATCATATCAATGAACTAACCTTAATTTATCAGAGTATAAGGTAAGTTTCGGCTCATAAAACCTCAGACGCTATTCCTCAATTTGGGACAACTAAGTTATAATTCCGGCCGATTTAGGTAAATAAAAATGGAAAAAATATACTCAACGGATCGTACATCCTGGCGAAGCCAGCTTTCTGAATTGATAGAACATCAGTATTTGCTGCGTAATTTAGTATCGCGCAATGTCAAAGTACGTTATAAAAACTCCATGTTTGGCATTTTATGGAGTTTGCTGAATCCATTGCTGATGATGCTTGTTTACACGATCCTCTTCACCAAACTGATCCCTAATTCCACCATTCGTATCTTCCCCATGTTTATATTGGTGGCCCTGATTCCCTGGAACTTTTTCACAGGTTCGATGATGAGTGGGACTGTGTCTATCACCTCTGGCTCAGATTTGGTAAAAAAAGTTTATTTCCCACGACTCCTTCTGCCAACATCCGCCATGCTCTCGGAGTTGGTCAATTTTGGGCTGGCTTTTATTGTTTTAGTCATTTTGCTGTATGTGTTTGGCATTGGCCTGACTATCCATGCTTTATGGGTACCCGTCATTTTGCTCATTCAAATAATTTTTATTCAAGGCGTTATCATGATTTTAGGGGCGGTCAATGTCTTTTATCGTGATGTGGTGATGGTTTTGAATGTGGTCTTGCTTGCCTGGTTTTTTTTAACGCCTGTTTTTTACCCGTTTGAGGATTTAGGCACATCAACCACCATTATGGGGATCACGTTTAATCCGGCAGTCGTGATGCGTTGGATAAATCCGATGGCTTCTATTGTTGATGGTTACCGAACTGTATTATGGGGAACGGTTGATAGCAATGGTCCTGTGTCTATGGATCCGGCCTACTTAATACGTACTTTTGTAACGGCCGTTGTCATTTTTATCATCGGCTATATCTTCTTCTATCGTTACGATCATTTGTTTGCCGAAAGATTATAAATGATGACAAAATACTTTTCTATACAGCAGGGTGTTTGCTCTCTTTTGTTGTTTGCTATTTTCATCAGCCTTGCCGCCTGCGCCACTCCCGCTGCCGACCCCACTCCCACTCCCGCTTCCCTGGCTGTGGCAAAACGGCCGTCTGCCACCCCCACCATCCCCCTGCCCACCGAAACGGCCGCACCCACCCATACCCCGCGCCCCACCAGCCACGATCCCGACGCCACCCAGGAACCCACTAACACCCCTACCACCTCCCCGCCTACCGTCACGCCATCACCCACCAGCCGCCCGGTGCTGAATCCCACCCTGGATGCCACCGTAGCCGTTGGTTTTTTGCGCGAAGGCGAACCGACGCCATCTGTGCCCATCCCCACGGCCGTTCCTGTGTTCGACATGCCCAAAGGCGCCACCAACATCCTGCTGCTGGGCAGCGACGATCCCCTCTCCAATGAAAGCGCCGGCCGCACCGATACCATGCTGATCGTCACCATCAATCCGGACGGCCCCACCGCCTCCATGATCTCCCTGCCCCGCGACCTCTACGTCTACATCCCCGGCTTCACCATGAACCGGCTCAACACCGCCCTCGCACGCGGCGAAGATGTGGATTATCCCGGCGGCGGCGTGGGCATGTTAAAACAAACCATCCTCTACAACTTTGGCATCCCCATCCACTATTATGCCCAGGTAGACTTCCAGGGCTTTCAAGACATTGTAGACGCCATGGGCGGCGTGGATCTGGCCGTTAGCTGTAAACGCTCCGACTGGCGGCTCATATCGCCGGAATTGGATGTGGAAGACCCGGATAACTGGGAAGTTTTCACCCTGGAACCGGGCGTCCATCACCTGGATGGCGACCTGGCATTGTGGTATGCCCGCAGTCGCCTGCTCGATCCCTTGTCTGACTGGGGGCGCAGCCGCCGCCAGCAGCAGTTGCTCCGCGCCATGTTTAACCAGGGTTTAGACCTGGGGCTGCTCAGCGAAATCCCCACCTTGTGGAATACTTATAAAACAAGCATTGATACGGATATGGATATTGGCAAAATGCTGCAGCTGGCGACGCTGGCCCCGGCCGTGCGTGAAAACGGCATCCAAAACCTTTACCTGGCCGGTAAAACGCAATCTTTTGTCACGGCCGGCGGCGCAGCAGTGCAAATTCCTATCTGGGAAGAGCCGGGCATGATGCGCGACACGTTGGCCCAGCTTTTCCGGCCTCCAGCACTCAACCGGGCGTCTCGCCCCCCGATTACTGTAGAAATTATCAACGCCAGCGGCAACCCCGACATGGCCTTGCTGGCGGCGGACAATCTGGCCTGGTTTGGTTTTGCGCCTGTTATTGGAGAAACGGCCGTCACCCCCCAAGAAACCACCGAAATCGCCTACTATAAACCAAACTTCAAAGAGTCTTACGATTGGCTCCTCAGTTGGATTTTTGATGAAAACAAGTCAGAGATCGAACTCGTCTCAGACAGTAGTTACCAGTATGATTACCGCGTCGTGCTGGGTGAATCATACAATCCCTGTCGGCCGCAGTTGTATGCCCCACAACCAACTGAATAAACGTATTTCCAGTTTCAGCAGTATCTTCTCAATAAACTGGGAGATTACAAAAGTTTTGGCATCAGAGTGTTCATGCAAAGCTAATTCTGAAACTTTTGTAATCTTTGTCCCCAAATATTGAGATGTTACTTTAAAATCTTAAAAAGAGTTGATCCGCAGATGGCGCAGATGGCGCAGATTAGACCTGAAAAATCTGCGCCATCTGCCTTAATCTGCGGATAAAAATGCTTTTTCGATTACTCATACCGTTGACGGCGCTCTTTTTTGCGCTGGCTTTGCCTTTTCTTGGTTTGCAGCCGTTTTTCAACGGCCGCCCGGCTGGGGCGGGTGGGGCGGCGACGTTTACGGCGGATGAGAGCGGCGGCCAGGATGTCTCGGAAACGGCCGTTTGCGATCTCCCGATTTTGGTGTTGGCTGCGGGAATCCTGGACGTGTAGTTGCAAAACCCCCTCCTTATCCAAATAAGCGGTGAGCCGTTTCAGTAAGATGCGTCGCGTCTCATCATCCAGGCTGGGCGACTGGGCCACATCAAACAGCAGCGTCACCCGCGTGGCCGCTTTATTCGTGTGCTGCCCGCCTGGTCCACTGCTGGTGGAGAAGCGGTACTGAAGTTCACTCAGCGGAATGCGTACTTTTTCATTGATGACAATCTCATCCATTTTAGACCTGACAGGTTTAGGAACATCCTGGGAAAGCCAGATAGGCGTCAGGCAAAGTGGCCTGAATGATAAAAGATAAATAAACCTGTCAGGTCTTTTGTAGTGCAGCCCGCCAGGAAATGCAAATATGACTCAGACTGTATTCAGCCAAAGATTAACCAGCCCGCCCGCCGCTTACGTGCATCTGTTGTTTTTGGATGGAGTGGGACTGGGCGTGGCAGATGCGGGGGTGAATCCCTTTGTCACGGCCGTTCTCCCTCATCTCTCCTCCCTTTTTGGCGCAGAGTGGTATCTGGCCGATCAATCCCCCATCCTCACCGAACGGGCCAGCCTCATCCCCACCGACGCCAATTTAGGCGTAGACGGCCGTCCGCAAAGCGCTACCGGGCAGGCGGCCATTCTCACCGGGCGCAATGTACCGCAGTTAATTGGCCGCCATTATGGTCCCAGGCCCAACCCGGCCGTGCGCCAGGTGGTAGAAGCGGGTAACTTGTTTCAAGAAGTAGTCGCCGCCGGCGGTGAAGCGGCGCTGTTAACGCCTTATCCTCAAAGCTTTTTTGAGGCTATCGACAGCGGTAAACGGCTGCTTTCTTCTGTGCCGTTGGCGGCAACCAGCGCCGGGTTGGCTTTGATGACGGCGGCTGATTTGAAAAACGGCCGTGCCATCAGCCCCGATTTTACGGCGCAAGGGTGGCGCGAGCAGTTAGGCTACACCGACATTCCGCTGCTCACGTTGCCGGCCGCAGGCGAGCGATTGGCCCACCTTGCCCGCCAATACCATTTCAGCTTCTTCGAGCATTGGCCCACGGACATCCGTGGCCACCGGGGTTCGCTGGAAGAGGCGGTCACCCACCTGGAAACCATCGACGCCGTGCTTGGCGGTTTGTTGGCGGCCTGGGAGGATGAAAAGGGGCTGCTCATCATCACCAGCGACCACGGCAACATCGAAAACAAAACACACGGCAAACATACACGCAATCACGTCCCTACCATTCTCGTGGGCAAAAACCACGCCCAACTGGCCCCCCACATCCACGACCTGACTGATATTGTAACGGCCGTTCGGCAAACACTCTTTAGTCAGGTAATCTAGTAGTCAGATAGTCTGGTAGTCAGATAGTCTGGTAGTC
>CAZXVH010000046.1:0-2728 GCA_964643965.1 uncultured Ardenticatenaceae bacterium | reverse complement strand
CGACTATTCGACTATTCGACTATTCGACTGAGGAGAAACCATGACAATCGGTTCAGAACAATATCGAAACGCGCTGCGCCATTTTCCGGCGGGCGTCACTATCGTCACCATCAAAGCGCCAGGCTACGACAAACCTCATGGCCTGACCGTTTCTGCGTTTGCTTCTATTTCGCCCAAACCACCGCTGATTATGATAGCCATTGACCATCGCGGCGTCGGTCATGAAATGTTGCAAATAGAGGGAGCCGTTTTTGCGGTCAATATTTTGCCGCAGGACAAGATGGAGTTGTCTAATCGCTTTGCCTGGGTGAAAGATGTAGACAGGTTTGCCGAGGGGGAGTGGGGAACGGCCGTTACCGGCGCCCCCATCCTCAAAGACGCCCTGGCCTGGTTAGACTGTACAGTCCACCATCGTTACGAAGCTGGCACCCACACCCTCTACCTGGGCCAGGTGGAGGCCAGTGACGCGCCGCGCCCTGATGAAGCGCCGCTCATTTATTGGAATCGCGGCTATCGGCGCTTACATCAAGATAATCCCGAGGCGTAACCCAGCCGTCATTCTTGCGCGGGTCTAACAGTTCGTCGATGTGCAGCCAGATGACCCGAGCATAGAGGAAAACTGGCAGCGCTAACAGCAGCGTCAGCCCGCCTAAAATCAGGAGCAGGGTGACGCCCGGCACTTGTTGAAAATAAAGGATGAGAGCGGCCGGAGCCAGGATCACACCATAAATAACATAGCCCATAAATATCGACATCATCCAATACCCTTGTTCTCGTTCAAAGTGAACGCCGCAAACTGGACAATCTTCGTTCATGCGCCACAGGCCGCGAAAAACCTGGCCCTCACCGCAGTGGGAGCAGCGGCGGCGTAAAATAGCATACAATCGGTTCATGCCGTTTCCCCCGAAACATCTTCCAGCCCCACGGCCATTAAATAGCCTCGCGCCCGTTCAGTTAACGGGTAACGGTTGACCAGTTTCCAAAAGCGAGGGCCATGATTGGCTTCTTGCAAATGGGCCAGTTCATGCACAAGCACGTAGTCTAGCACCCAGTCGGGCATCTTTGCCAACCGGTGGCTCAGGCGGATGGTTCCCTGAGAAGGGGTGCAACTGCCAAACCGCTTGTTTTGATTGGTGACAAAGCGGATGGAGCGCCAGTGTAAACGGCCGTTAAAATATCGTTTGTTCAACAGTTGCGCCCGCTGCGCCAAATCCTTATCGGAAAGCTGCGCCTTTTGCACTTGATTTTCCAGCCGCGTTTGCAGCCTCTCAATAATGGGGGCAAGCTCCTCATCATTCATGGCCGCCGGGGCGCGTACCACCAGCACCCCATTCTTCAATTCGGCGCTAACCGTCTTGCGCCGCCGGTCGCTGCGCACCACTTCCACCGGCCAATCTTCGTTTTCATTCGTCATAATCATCTCATCCATAATAGCTAAAAGTATACGCATCACCTTGTAACCTTGCCACCTTGCCCCCTGCCACTTTGCCACCTTGCTCCTTTATGGTACGATTTTGCCATTCACCTCCCCATAAAAGGATTTATCCGTATGAACGAATTACTACAGTTCGATGACATCCCTAAAGCAGAAAACACCATCCTGATTCCCGGCTGGCGTCAATGGGCAGACGCTGGTTCCATCTCTTCTGGGCTGCCCCAATACCTCATCGACATGATCGGCGCTCGTAAAATTGGCCAGATGAAGCCGGATGGCTTTTACCTGTTTCAAATCCCTGGAACCCACCATCTCGTCCGTCCCCGCATTCGTCTACAAGATGGCTACCGGCGTGAAATAGCAGAACCACGTAACGAATTTTATTACACGCGGCTGGAGGAGATGGGCCTTGTTATCTTTCTGGGTGATGAACCGCATATGAACGTGCAGCGCTATGCCCAAGCCTTTTTTGACGCCGTTAAATTGTTGGGCGTGACGAATGTAGCCGGCGTGGCCGGCGTCTACGGGCCAACGCCTTACGACAAAGATCGCCAGGTTTCCTGCATTTACAGCCTGCCTCACATGAAAGCGAAACTGGAAGAATATGCCCTCAACTTTTCCGACTATGAGGGAGGGGCCAGCATCGGTTCTTACCTGGTGAGCGCGGCCGAAGCGCAAGCGATACCCTTCATTGAGTTGTATGGGTTTGTGCCTGCTTATGACTTCGCCCAATCCCCCCTGCAACCACAAGGCATCCAAATCGAAAATGATTTCAAAGCATGGTACGATATTATGCGCCGCCTCAACCACATGTTTGACCTGCACCTGGATCTTACTGAACTGGGGCAGCGTGCCGAAAAAATGATGCAGACCATCGACGAAAAACTGGAAGAGATGGCGGCTGAAAATCCGGAATTGAATATACAATCGTATTTGGACCGATTAAATGAGGAGTTTACCGAGACCTCGTTTCTGCCATTGGATGACGTGTGGGAGCAAGGGCTTCGCGGCCTCTTTGATGATTTGGATGAGTAGAAGGTCAACTTTTTAAAGAGTTGACCTTCTACTGCGTTACAGGAGCAACCTTATGCCACAAAAAGCCACCGCCGCATCCTGGCAAACGAAACCGATGCCCGACACGCAGAAAGAGCTGCTGCTTTCCGGCGTTTACACGGAAGAGGAATTCGAGAAAATTAGTTATGGTTTTCTGCCCAAAGATCAGCAAGATAAATGGTTCATTTATTTAGAAGATGAATGGCTCTATTTCCACCGCAGTTGGACGGGAACCTGTGT
>CAZXVH010000045.1:0-34607 GCA_964643965.1 uncultured Ardenticatenaceae bacterium | reverse complement strand
ATCCGACTATCCGACTATCCGACTATCCGACTATCCGACTATCCGACAAAATCCGTTTTCAAGGTTGCTTTTTCTTCATAACGATCTAAGGCCAGGTCAATGAGCCGGTCTATCAACTCTGAATAAGGTATGCCACTGGCTTCCCATAATTTGGGATACATGGAAATTTGGGTGAAGCCGGGCATGGTATTGATTTCGTTCAAATAGAAGGCGCCGCTGTCGTTGTCTAGCAGCAGATCGACGCGGCCCAGGCCGGCGCAGTCGATGGCCTGGTAGGCGCGGAGGGCCAGTTGGCGCACGAATTCGGCGGTTTCAGCGCTTAATTCGGCAGGAATAATCAGTTCGGAATCTTCTTCGGAACCGGGAGCGGCCAGGTATTTGGCGGTGTAGTCGTAAAAGTCGCGACGAGGGCGAATTTCGCCGACGACGCTGGCAATGGGCGTCTCGTTACCCATGACGGCCACTTCCAATTCACGGGCATTGATGCCCTGCTCGACGACGATGCGCCGGTCGAAGCGAGTCGCTTCGTCGATGCCCGCCCGCAGCTCGGCGCGGCTGCGGCATTTGTTGATGCCCACGCTGGAGCCGAGATTGGCCGGTTTGGTGAAAACGGGATAACGAAGGGCGCTTTCGAGACGGTCGAGAACGGCCGTTTCATCCGCCAGCCATTCTCCCTTCAGCACCAACTGCCAGGGCAGCACTGGCAGCCCATTGGCCGCCATAACATGTTTGAAGATCGCC
The DNA here is from genome assembly GCA_964643965.1 of uncultured Ardenticatenaceae bacterium. GTDB lineage: Bacteria > Chloroflexota > Anaerolineae > Promineifilales > Promineifilaceae. The sequence goes on along the minus strand of CAZXVH010000045.1, from coordinate 33,866 downwards.
TTATCCATGCCTACCGCCGAGCCAACCACGCCGGCGCCCACGTAAGGCAGCCCGGCCAGTTCCAACAGCCCTTGCACCGCGCCATCTTCGCCATAAGTGCCATGCAGCACCGGAATAATCACGTCGAGAGAAACGGCCGTTTCACCGCTCACGATCTCGCCTGCATCCAGCCGCCGCAAACTGTTAGTCTGGGGATCAGGCAGCAGGGCCGCATGAACGGCCGTTTTGCCTTCTGTCAACGCCGCCACCACATCACCGGTCAGCCAACGGCCGTCTTTGCTGATGCCGATGGGGATGATGTCGTACTTGTCCCGGTCTAAAGCCGCCAGCACCGATTGCGCCGACAGCAGCGACACCTCATGTTCCCCAGAACGGCCGCCAAAAATGACGCCGACTTTTAATTTACGTGATTGTGATGTTTGTTTAGTCATATTTTTGGTTATCGGTAATCGGTACTGTCCACTATCCACTGTCCACTGTCCACTGTTCACTGTCCACTATCCACCGTTCACCCTTCAAACTGCCAGTCACCCACCAACTCCACTTCTAAATCCATCTCCACGCCAAACTGTTCACGCACGGCGTTCCACGCTTCGGCAATCAGAGAACGAATATCTTCGGCCGTCGCCTGACCATCACTCACAAAAAAATTGGCGTGTTTTTCTGAGATGCGCACATTGCCCACCTGAAAGCCTTTGAGACCGGCATTGTCAATCAAGTAACCGGCGTAATAATTAGGCGGGTTTTTGAACATGGACCCCATGCTCGCTCCGCCAGGCTGCGTCTGCTTGCGATACGCCGTAAACCCGGCGGCGCGGCCAGACAAAATATCTACCGGTTCGGGAACCAGCTTCAACTCGGCCGATAAAACGACGCGGCGGGCCAAATCACGCTCCTGCTCCTGCTTGAGAACGCTGGTGCGGTAAGCATATTTCAACTGCTCGTTAGAATAAATCCGAGCGCCGCGTCCCGGTTCCCAAATGGTGGCGGCCAATAAAATACCAGCCATGTCGCCGCCGTGTGCGCCAGAGTTGCCCACCACCGCGCCGCCGATGGCCCCGGGAATGCCTACGGCCCACTCCAAACCACCCAGCCCTTTGCCGATACATTGCCGCGCCAATGCGGAAAAGTTCATGCCAGATTCGACGGTGCAAACCACATGTGCGCCGGTATTGCGGAACGCCACCTGTTTGGCCCGGTTCATGACGACCAAACCGCGCACCCCTTTATCTGACACCAAAATATTGGAGCCGCCGCCCAGGATAAAATAAGGCAAGTGATGGGCATAAGCCAGTTCAACGGCCGTTTGCAGTTCCAGCGCGTTTTCCACAATCAAAAACATCTCCGCCGGGCCGCCCACCCGCGCCGAGGTATACTTCGCCAGCGGCGCTTCCAGCCGAAATTTGTCGCCAAATATCTCCCGGTATTGCCCTTGTATCACTTCTGTTACGCTTGTTCTTGCATTCATACGCTCTCGCTTTTCACCGTTCACTGTCCACTGTCCACTATCCACTGTCCACTGTCCACTTTTAACAGTCAACTAATCCTCTTCTCCAAATCAGCCAATATCCACTGGCCCACCTCATTGCCATCACCCGCGCCCAGGGTCAAAATCACGTCATCAGGGCGGACGCGGTCCAAGATATAGTCGGCGGCCTCGCGTTTACTGGCGATGTGGACAGCATTAGCATGGGTCATGGCCGCCAGCACCACGGAGGTGTCGATGCCCAGGTTATCCTGTTCGCGGCTGCGGTAAATATCCAGGGCCACCACCCGGTCGGCGTCATCAAAGCTCTGGGCGAATTCCTCCACCAGCAGTTTGGTGCGGCTGTAGGTGTGCGGCTGCCACACCGCCCAAATGCGCCGGCCGGGAAACTGTTGGCGGGCAGCGGCCAATGTGGCCTTGATCTCCGTGGGATGATGGGCGTAGTCGTCGATAATGGTGACATGACCCACCTCGCCTAAAATCTGGAAGCGGCGGCTCATACCGCCAAAATCGGCCAACGCCTGGCGGATGATGGCAAAATCGACCCCTAAATCCAAGGCGATGATGATGGCGGCCAAAGCATTGCGCACATTGTGTTCGCCCGGCACACGCAGCCGGGCCAGCCCCACCAGTTCACCCTGATCTTCGACAATAAAGTCCATACCGCCCAATGGATTCGGCCGGCAGTCGGTGGCGGTGATGTCGGCGGCAATGGTATTTTTCTTAGGAGAAACGGCCGTTCCTCCCTCACCCACCAGCGCAAATGTCGTAATCTCTACATTGCTCAAGTTCAGTTCTTTGAGCAGCTTCTGCACCCCGGCGTCTTCGGCGCTAACGATCAAACGGCCGCCATCGGGCAGCAGCGTGACAAACTGGCGGAAGGCGTTGAGGTATTCCGCCTCGGTGCGGAACAGATCGGGATGGTCATGTTCGATGCTGGTAATGACGGCTACTTCCGGACGCAGGCCAAGGAACATGTTGTCATACTCGTCGGCTTCTACCACAAAATAGTCGCCTTGCCCGAAACGGCCGTTACTCTCCATCGTGGGCAGTGTCCCTCCCATAATCACCGTGGGGTCCAAGTCTGCCTCCATCAAAATCTGGGCGATCATGCCGGTGGTGGTCGTCTTGCCATGGGAACCAGCCACCGCGATGCCAATGGTATCCACCATCAACTCGCCCAACAGATCCGCCCGTTTCAAGATGGGCAGGCTGAGCGCCCGCGCCGCTGCGATTTCAGGATTATCTCGGGGCACGGCAGAAGAGATGAGCAGGGCCTCAGCGCCGGCAATATTTTCTGCCTGGTGGCCTTCAAATATCGTGGCTCCGTCAGCGGCTAAAGCGGCCGTTAAGACATTGCTTTGCATATCAGAGCCAGAGACAACCATACCGCGCCCCAGCAGCACTCGCGCAATGGCCGACATGCCTGAGCCGCCAATACCCACGATGTGAATATGCATACCTCTGCGTAATTTAAACCCTGAATTCATGTTTTCCTAATTTTTAGACCTGATAAATTTACGAACGGCCTGGTCTGTAAAGATTATTTGCCACACAAAATGTTTGACCGGTAAGATTCCGTAATAAACCTGTCAGCTCTTTCTTTCTCTAAATCATCACAATAATGACAAACAAGAACACAATCACCAATAAAATGGGTAAATAAGGCGCCAGGATCGGCATCGGCAGTAAAGACATCAATGGCTCAATGCTTACTCGACTAATGGTTTCCACCGAAAAAGGATAAGGCACACCGGCCGGCAGCCGCACCCAATTACCCACAGATTCAAGGATATACTCCAAATAAGACAGGGTAGCGCCAATGAGCAGATAGCCATTGATACCACCAACCACTAATCCCATAAATTTATCTTGCAAACTGTCACGGATGCGCAAACGCGCCGCCACTTTGCCGCCGGCTAAAGCCGGGCCTTGATAGCTGAAAAAGGCGATGATCCAGGTCGTAATTGAGAAAAGATAAAATATCTGTCGCCGAATTTGCTCTGTATCTATCTGGCCGGAGCTGCTCAACCAATTCATGAGGACGCTGCCAAATTGATTGACAAAAAACAAAGCCAGGATCAAGCCTGAAGTGGCGATGACTTCTTTTGTCCAGCCGCGCATTGTGCCCATAATGGCAAATAAAGCGACTAACAGCCAGAACATGGTGCCAATATTTATCATGCAGCTCCTCCTCGAACCTGTCCTGTTTGCGCGATGATCTGCGCTAATTGAGCCGAGGCATGGGGTTTGTCTAAAGATTTAGCCGCTTCTTGCATCGGCCGGAAACGGGTTTCGTCGTTGAACAAGTCGAGTACCAGTGACACGATTTCGTCTGGCAACTGTTCATCGGTGGATTGTAAAGCTGCCCCATGCGCAGACAAGTAGTCAGCGTTAACTTTTTGGTAGCGCCAGGCAAAGGTGAGCGGAACCATGATGGATGGCAGGCCAAAGGCCGGCGCTTCACCCAACATGCTGGCCCCGGCTCTGGCTAAAACCAAATCGGCGGCGCGGAAAGCGGGTCCCATCTTTTCATGTAGATAAGGAAACGGCCGATACCATTGGCGCTGATCATCCGGCAAGGCGGCGGCAAATTCTGCTACTTGCGGCCAGGTGGTGGCTCCGCTGACATGGATGACCTGGATCTGCGCCAGCAGCGCCGGTAAATTATCCATCAGCGCCTTGTTGATGTTCCAGGAGCCGCGGCTGCCGCCAAAGACAAACAAAGTTTTGCGTCCCGGCAGTAAATCAAAGGCAGCCAGCGCTTCTGTTTTGCTGATCTTGGTGGCGGCGCGAATTTCAGAACGCACCGGATAGCCGGTGACGATCATTTTGTTGGCGGACACAAATTCGCTCGACAGGTCGGTCGTGCAAGCCACGGCTTTGGCCCAGGGCACAACGGTTTTGATGGCGGAACCCGGCTCCACATCCGGCAAAAAGATAACAATGGGGACTTTGTGCAGACGGGCGGCCAGAGCCACCGGCACGGACATGTAGCCGCCGGTCATAAACATGACATCCGGTTTAAAGGAGCGTATGAGGTTGTGGGCTGTGCCTAAACTCCACGTCAATTGTGCCAAATGTTTCACCATCACCTGTGGCTTCACGCCGACAACAGCGCCGCCACGTATTTTCTCTAACTGGATGCCGGCCGGCGGCACCAGTTTTTCTTCCATTTCGCCCTGTGTTCCTACCCACAGGATTTGCTCTTTTTTAAGGCCGAGGCGTTCCAGTTCGGTAACGGCCGTTAATGCCGGATAAATACCGCCGCCTGTGCCGCCGGCGCAAACCAAGAGCTTCATCAGGTACGCTACTTGCTTCGTTCCGGCTGAGGGCGGCGATCCAGGGCCGCATCCCGCGAGATGTTGAGCAGGATGCCAATACCGACCAGGGTAAATAAAAGCGACGACCCGCCATAACTCATAAAAGGCAGGGGAATACCGGTGAAGGGGATAACGGCCGTTATCACCGCCACATTGATCAACGCCTGATAACTCAGCCAGCAGACCACACCCATCGCCAGCAAATAACCGTAGCTGTCTCGCGCATTCAGGGCAATTTTGACGCCGCGCCACACCAGGAACACCATCAAGCCCAAAAAGGCCAACGCCCCCAGCAAACCCAACTCTTCACCCAAAATTGCAAAGACGCCATCGGTATGGGCGGCCGGCAGCGGCCCAAATTTTTGGGTGCTTTGGCCAATACCCACGCCAAACATGCCGCCGCGACCCAGGGCAATGAGCGCCTGTTGCACATGCCAACTGGCCTGCGCCGGGTCACGCAGCGTCTCTTTATATGCTTCCATGCGGGCAGCAGCGTGAGGCAGGGTGTTGACCAAAATGAAGAAAACCACGCCGCCCACAGCCAGCGCCACCGCAAACTGCCGCCAATCCGCCCCGGCAATGAAGAACAAGGTGAAGCAGATGAGGGCAATGAGAACGGCCGTTGACAAGTCTGGCTGCTGCACAATAAAGGCACAAACTACCCCGGTAATCACCGAAAAAGGCAGCAAGCCGTAAGTAATATCCTTGATGCGGTCCCCTTTGGAAGACAGCCAATGGGCGATATACAAAATGACGGCCAGCTTCGCCACCTCGGACGGCTGGTAAGAGCCTTCATAAAAACCACGCTGCGCCCCCAAAATCGCCTCGCCAAAAAAGAGGACGATGGCTAAACCCACCAGCGTCAGACCCAAAAAGGGCACCGAAAAATAACGGAACACATGGTAATCAAACTGCATCACCACCACGATACCGGCCAGGCCCAACAGCATGGCAATAAATTGGCGCTCAAAATAAAAGGTCGGTTCATCTTTGAACAACAGGCCATAGTCAAAGGTGGTGGAATAAACCATCATCATGCCCAAAATGAGCAGCCCGGCCGCCGCCAGCACCAGCCAATAATCAAAGCGAAAGCGGATGCCCGGCCTCACTAAATTGCTCTGTTTTCTTACCACATTTACTGTACTCATGATTTAGTCCTGTAGTCTGGTAGTCGAATAGTCGGATAGTCCTGTAGTCGGGTAGTTGGGTAGTCAGCTCTTATCCTTTTAAAGGGCGTTGACCAGTTGGCGGAAAACCTCGCCGCGTTCGGCAAAATCGGTGAAGGCGTCGAAACTGGTTCCGCCGGGCGAGAGCAGCACCACGTCGCCGGGTTGGGCGATGGCCGCCGCACTCTTCACTGCTTCTGCCAGGTTTTGGCCCCGGCTGACGGGGTGGTAAACGGCCGTTTCCAAACGCCCCGCCAGCATCTCAGCCAGATCGCCAAACAGGATCACCTGTTTGACACGCCGGGCCACTTGCTCTGTCCATTCGTCCCAGGCCATCTCCTTATCCCGGCCGCCAGCCAGTAAAATGAGCGGTTCATCAAAAGCGGCTAACGCCGCCAGCGTCCGCTCCGGGGCTGTGGCGATGGAATCATTGATATAACGCACGCCATTCAGTTCACGCACCAGTTCCAGGCGATGTTCCACACCCTTGAAGGTGCGGATGGCCTGAGCTATTGCCTCGACCGGCACATCCACGCTGTCAGCCAAAGTGACGGCTGCCAGCACGTTGAGGATGTTGTGCCGCCCGCGTAACTGGATGTCGTCCAGCGAGCAGACCCGCTTCTCCCGGCCGTTGCGCAGCCACACCTCATTATCCCGCACAAACGCCCCATCTTCGACTACGCCGCGCAAGCTAAAGGTGCGCAGCCGTCCCTGCACCTCGCTTTCCAGCGCCCAGGCGCCGGGATCATCGGCGGCCAACACGGCGATGTCCGTCTCTTGTTGGAAGCGCAGGATATTGGCTTTGGCGTCGGCGTAAGCGGTCATGCTTTTGTGCCGATCCAGGTGATTGGGCGTCACATTCAGCACAGCGGCCACAGGCGGGCTTTGGTCCCAGATTTCTAGCTGAAAACTGGAAAGCTCCTGCACCACCATATCTTCCGGTCCCATCTTATGCAGGTCGGCGATGAGCGGCCGGCCGATATTGCCGCCCACCCAGGTGGTGCGCCCTGAGATTTGACCCATGACGCCGGTGAGGGCGGTGGTGGTGGTTTTGCCTGCCGAACCGGTGATGCCGATAACGGCCGTTGGCGCTCGTTTCATAAATTCCTGCGAATCATTCGTCACCGGAATATTTCGGGCGCGGGCAGCCTGCACCAACGGGGCATTTGCCGGCACCCCGCCGCTAATGGCTACCATATCCGCTTCATTCAATAAACTCATGGGATGTTCTCCTAAAATAAATTCAATATCCAGATCGCTCAAATCGGCCAATGCCGGCTGTAATGTTTCCGCTGAGCGTAAATCCGTAATCGTCACCCGGGCGCCGGCCTGCGCTGCAAACCGGGCCAACGCCTTGCCCTGCCGGGCCAGACCCAAAATAACCAGATGTTTACCGTAAAGTGCGTCCATATCAGTGAACAGTGGGCAGTGAACAGTGGGCAGTGGACAGTGAACAGTGCAGCGCACTTACTGACCATTGGAAACTGACCATTAAACCAGCGCCAACGCCACGCCTACCATCGCCGCCAAAATGGCGACCAGCCACCAGCGCTGCACAATTTGTGTCTCGCTCCAGCCGATCAGCTCAAAATGATGGTGTAGGGGCGCCATCTTAAACAACCGTTTACCACCGGTCGCCTTAAAATATAAAACTTGTAACGTCGTCGAAGCCATCGAAGCATATGGCACCACCGCGATGACAGGCAAAATCAACCATTGGTTGGTCATCAGGGCCACCACGCCCAAGGCGCCGCCCAACGCCTGCGATCCCACGTCCCCCATAAACATTTGCGCCGGTTTGGCGTTGTACCAGAGAAAAGCAAAACAAGCGCCCACCGTGACAAAAGCAAAGTTCAACAAGAAATTAGGATCATCGAAATTAGGGTCCTGTAAAAAAGCGATGATGCCATAAGCAATAAAAGCTACCGCCACAATCGTACCGGCCAGCCCATCAAGACCATCAGTGATATTGACGGCGTTAGCCGTGCCGGTGATGATGACAACGGCGATGGGAATATACAACAGGCCGATGTCGAGCAGTACCGGCACGGTCGGTACACCTACCCAGCCATGACCGTCATTGGTGACAAAGTAAAGTAAAGCGGCGGCAACAAAAGCAATGCTCAGCTGCCACCAAATCTTAACCCGCGCCCGCATCCCTTTTTCCCCATGCGGCCGGGGATGTAAACCGAGGTAATCGTCGATGCCGCCCAGCACGGAGTAAGCCACCATCACACCCAGCGGAATAATGACGCTTTCCGCTACTTCCGCCACCTGGATAATCACGACAATGTTGACGATGATTGTGACAAGCACCACCCAACCCACGATGAGGATACCGCCCATGGTCGGCGTACCCATCTTCGCCATATGGGTTTGCGGCCCTTCAATGCGAATTTGAGCGCCCAACTTGAGCCGTTTCATCATTTCAATGAAGGGGCCGCCCCAGATAACGGCCAGCACGAAGGTCATGGCAGCCACGGTGAGAGCGAATATCATATCTCTACCCCCAAAGCGGACACGATGCGGCTCATGTGCATGCCCAACGAGCCTTTGATCAAGATCATGTCGTGGGGTTGGATGAGGTCTTGCAAGGTGGCAACGGCCGTTTCTATATCATCTACCATATGCACCCGGTCAGACGGCATACCCACTTTGAGCGCTTCTTGACCCACCCAGCGGGCGCGCTGCCCCATCGTCACCAAAACCTGAGCCACATCCGCCGCCCGGCGGCCGACCAGCCGGTGACCCTCTTCTTCCAGGTAGCCCAACTCCAGCATATCCCCCAAGACTGCCACGCGACGGCCGTCTAAATCTTGTAGCAAATTCAAAGCGGCCAGCGCCGAATCCGGGTTGGAATTATAGGTATCATCAATAATGGTAGAGCCACGTGGCCCGGACGCCGCCACCAAACGCAGCTGCACCCGCGAACTGGACAGGCCGGCCACAATTTGCTCCCAAGAGAGCCCCGTCACCAGACCCACCGCCGCCGCCCGCAGCGACGTATGCACGCTGTGGCGCCCCAGCAGTGGAACCTGCACGTTTAAGGCTTCTCGTCCCCGGTGCAGCGTAAAGCGGATGCCTTCCAGCCCCATCGACTCAATATTGTTGGCCCATAAATCGGCGCTGCGATTCAGGCCATAGGTGAACACCCGCGCTTTGGTATGCGCCGCCATGCTCATGGTGCGGGCATTGTCTTTGTTTAAAATTGCCACGCCATCGGCCGGCAGCGCTTCCACCAACTCCTGTTTGGCGGCCACGATGGCCTCAATGCTGCCCGCCCGCTCCAGGTGAACGGGGCCAATCATGGTGATCACGCCGATGGTGGGTTGTGTCATTTCACACAGGCGGGCGATCTCGCCAGGGGTATACATGCCCATTTCAAAGATGGCGTATTCGTGTTCCGGCCGTAGGGCCAGCAGCACCGGCGGCAGCCCTAAAATGCTGTTGCGGTTGCCCGGCGATTTCAAGGTGCGGTAACGCTGCGAGAGGACGGAGTAGGCCAGCTCTTTGGTGGATGTTTTGCCTACGCTGCCGGTGATGCCAATGATTTCGGTAGCAAACTGCGCCCGCCACGCCTGGGCTACCGTTTGCATGGCGGCCACGCTGTCATCGACCAGCAGGCAAACGGGCGACGTAATGGAGAGGATATCCTGCTCGGGCTGCTCACGGCGCAAATCGAGGATGGGAAAATTGGGGATTTCGCGCTCTACCAGGGCGGCGATAGCGCCGCGGGCAAAGGCGTCTGCCACATAATCATGCCCATCCACTTTTTCCCCAGGCAGGGCGACAAAAACGCTGCCGGGAACAGCCTCGCGGCTGTCCACCACAACATCAGAAACGGCCGGGGTGTTTCCGGTCGCTTCACGTTTGCTCAATACCTGTAAGAAAAAGCCAAGTGTTAACATAAATGATGGGTGATGGTTGATGGGTGATGAATGCAGCATTCATCACCCATCGTTCCTAATTATTCAGCGCCATAATTCCTTGCTGCCTCACATTGTCTGGCGGGATGTCTAACAAAACAACGAGTTCTTTGGCTAATTTGGCGAAGGCGGGCGCGGCCGTTTGTGAACCCCAGGGGGAGACTTGCGGCCTGTCCAGCTTCACGAAGACGATGACTTCCGGATCGTCGGCGGGCAGCCAGCCGATGAAAGTGGCGATGGTGGCGTCGTCTAAATAGAGGCCATTTTCAGCGATTTCGGCGGTGCCAGTTTTACCGGCGATGGTGTAACCGGGCACTTGGGCTTCAGGCACTTCACGGGCAACGGCCGTTATTGCCATTTGCGACACCTGTTGGGCGGCCAGCGGGCTGATGGGGCGGCTCATCACCGTCGGCTCATGCGTCAATGTGCCATTCGCCGAGCGTACCTCTTGCACCAGATACGGCTGCATCAATTCCCCCTTGTTCGCCAGGGCAGAAACGGCCGCCACCATTTGCAGCGACGTCACCGCCAACCCCTGCCCATAAGCATTGGTAGAAAGGAAAGATTCTGTCCAATATTCATCGCCGGGCAGCGGCATTTGGCCCGATGCTTCCGACATGATGTCGATGCCCAACGGCCCGCCAAAACCAAAACCGCGCATATAGTTGTAATAAGTGTCCGGCCCCATCCAGGTAGCCAGGGTAGCTGCGCCCACGTTTAACGAGAGGGAGAGCAAAGTAGTCATATCTACCGTGCCATGCGCGGCGCGGTCCCAGTTAACCGTGCGATGTCCGCCCACCCATAGTTCCCCGGAGTCGTAATAGGTCGTTTCCGGCGTCACCGTGCCTGAATCCAGGGCCGCCGCCATGGTGATGAGTTTCATGATGGAGCCAGGTTCAAACTGCTGGCTGACGATGGGATTGAACAAATTCTCTTCGGGTGTATCGTAAAACTCGGATGGGTTGAAGCAGGGGGTACTGGCCATAGCCAATATCGCGCCCGTTTGCGGATTCATGACAATAATGGTCCCGCTGCTGGCCGCATAATCTACCAATGCTTCTTGCAAATGTTGCTCTACCATATATTGCAAAGAGCGGTCAATCGTCAGGAGCAGGTCTGAGCCTTCGCGGGCGATGACGCTGCTTTGTACATAAAATGGCGAGATGTTGAGCCGGGCGCTGGCCGCTTCACCGGCCAGTTCTGGCTGATAATATCCTTCAATACCACCCCCGCCGTTGCCGTCAAAATCAACGTAGCCCAGGGCATGGCACATCAATTCGCCCTGCGGGTAAAAACGGCGAGGCAGCGGGTCGATTTGCAGCCCGCCGTACTCTTCATTCAGGGTACGCACCAAGTCGCCAATTTCTGGCGAGACGCGATTGGCAAGCATTTCATACGGACGGTCAGACGTAAGTTGAGCGACCAGATCACGACGGTTCCTCTCTAAAATAGGGGCCAACTGCGTCGCCAGTTCCTCGGGATTGGAGACGAGATTGGGGGAGGCGCCAATCTGGTAATCGGCGCCGTTGGCGGCCAGCACCGCCCCATTACGATCATAAATGATGCCACGCTCCGGCCGGGCGACGACTACAAATTCATCGGCCGTGCGTTCTGCCCACTCTTCTCCCTGGATAATTTGGAAGTCAATGAGCCGGCCCACGATGATAAAAACGGCCAGCAGCAAGCCGCATACCACAATCCACATGCGTCTGGGGTCGATATTGTTCTTATTCACCGGCGCTTCCTTCAATAAGGTTGCTGACACTGGCCTGGAAGGCGGCTATGAGCGCTTCTTCCATGGTTTCAATGGGCGGGATGGGTGTGGCTTCTGGGGTGGCAGCGATGAGAGGGGGAACGGCCGTTTCCGCCGGATAATCTGGTATCGCCAAATACTCAATATTTTCTGGTTGCGCAGGTACAAAACCCATCGCCTGCGCTCTCAAGCGCAAATCTGTCAGGGATTGGGCCTCGGCGATCTGCTTTTCCATACTGGCATTCTCTCGCTTCAAATCGTCCAGATCATTTTGGCGAATCTGCACCCGGCGACCGGAAACAGCGATCTGGCTGGCCTGGCTTAAATACACCGTGCCCAGAATGGCGGCCAACACCAAAATAATGCCCCAGCCCACAGCCGCTTGCGCTTCGGTGAGCCAACTGAGGCGTTTGTTGTCGTTCCGTTTTTGTCTCATTGAACCAGTTGTCATGTTTCTTACTTAGTCGTCCGCTAATTTTTCGGCGACCCGTAAACGGGCGCTGCGGCTGCGCGGATTGGCGCTTATTTCTGCTTCTGACGCCTGCACCGCTTTGCGCGTCACCAGTTTAAGGGTGGCTTTGGCGCTGCATGTGCAAATCGGCTGAGCCGGTGGGCAAATGCAATCCTGGCTCAATTGGCGAAAGAGCCGTTTCACAAACCGATCTTCCAACGAATGGAAGCTGATGACGGCCACTCTGCCGCCCGGTTTTAACAAGCTGATGGCGGCCGGAATACCTGTTTCCACCGCCTCCAGTTCCTCATTAACGGCGATGCGTAGCGCCTGAAACACCAATGTCGCCGGATGCATACGCCGCCGCCGTTTGCCGCTGTGGGCGACGATGAGGGCAGCCAATTGATCGGTGGTGGTGAGGGGCCGGTTTGCCACAATAATCCGCGCTATCTTGCGGCTTTGTTTCTCTTCACCATACCGCCAGAACAGGTCCGCCAGTTCTGCTTCTGTCAGATTGTTAACCAGGTCTGCGGCCGTTTCGCCTTTCGATTGGTCAAAACGCATATCCAGCGGACCTGCCTGCATAAAAGAAAAGCCACGCTGCCCATCGTCTAACTGCCGGGATGACAGGCCCAAATCGAGCAAAATGCCATCCACCTGGTCAAAGCCGAGCGCCGGAGCCACTTCGGCCATCTGCGCGTAGCTCTGGTTAACGGCGGTGAGCCGGTCGCCGTATGCTGCCAATCTGCCCTGGGCAAAAGCGATGGCTTCGGCGTCCTTGTCAAAAGCCAAAACGCGCCCATCCGGCGCGGTTGCGGCTAAAATCCCAGCGGTATGGCCGCCAGCGCCCAGTGTGCCGTCAATAAATAGAGCACCCGGCCGGGGCTGCAGCCGGTTCAGCACTTCTTGGTAGAGGACGGGAATGTGAGCGGTCATTGATGATTGCGGATTGCGGATTGGCGATTAATGATTGAATTTGTCAATCGCTACTCGTCCATCGCAACTCGCATTAGATGCCTAAATCCATCCATCTATCTGCATCATCGTTGGTTTCTACCGATTCACGAACGGCCGTCCACGCTTCTGCGCTCCATAGTTCCAGGTAATCATACATGCCAGCAATGACCACGTCACCATTCATGTCGGCGAAGTCACGCAAATATTGGGGCAGCAAGATGCGTCCCTGGCGATCTGGTTCCAGGTTGACCGCCCCGGCAAAGACACGCCGCCGGAACGCCCGCATATCTTCATCGGCTAACGGCCGTTCTGTGATGCGTTCAGCCAGTTTTTCCCAGCCAGCCATGGGGTAGAGCATCAAGTTTTGGTCAAAACCGCGTGTGACCACCAAACCGGCCGCCAACGCCCCGCGAAACTTCGCCGGTATGGTTAGCCGCCCTTTGCCATCAATGGTGTGTGTGAATTCGCCTAAAAACATGATAATTAGAACATTTGTTCGTATTGCCCCATTTTGATGGGGTTTTTGGGGAGAATTTGGGGGATGATACCCCACTTTAACCCACTTTTAACCACATTAGGCCATCAGTATACACTATTGACCCCTTTATGTGAAGGTGGCAATTTGAACTTTTAAGGTAAAAGAAGGGTGAAAGATTGGGGAATGGGGAATAAGGAATGGGGATTGCGGAGTGCGGATTGCGGATTGGGGATATGGGAAACGGCACAGCCGTGATACGAAAGAAAGTTCACGCCTCCCATTTTAAATAAGGAAAAGCTCCGAGAAGGGGATCCCGGAGCTTTTGGAAGGAGGAAAACAAGTCGAAAAAGCATTAACGTTACTTGACGAAAAGTATAGGTCGTTTTGCCGGTGGGGTAAATGGGAGGATCGGTCTAGGACAGAAGAGCTAATTGAGTCGTTACTCTTCTTCGTCGACGGCGGCGTCTGCTCTAATGAGGGAAATCAGGTCGGCGGTGCGGTTGCGCCGGTTGAGGTAAAGCAGCATATTGCGTACTTTGTCTTTTTTGCTGCCGGAACCCAACGCATCCCAGTCGATCTCCAGCACTGCGGCCATCTCTTTCACTTGATCCAGGTTGTATTGCACCAGCAAATAATGGCGCAAGATGGTGGGTGGAGAGGTGACGTCAATTTTTTCAGGGCGGGGCAAGGCAGTGGCCGGGATGGGGGTGAGGATGCGTTCCACTGCCAGGGCTAAATCACCGGTCTGCCCCTTGTATTCCGCCAGATCGATGATGTTGATGATGAGTTGGTTGGGATCGTTGTTGAGGGGCATGACATCGTTTTCGTTGATGCTCAGGTCAAACATGAGATCGAAGATGTCTTCCAGGCCGAAGCGGGATTGTATTTCCCGGTAGAGCATCTGGCGATCATAGGCGGTGTCTTGGGGGGTAACGGCCGTTTCCCGGGCAGGTTGGCTGGGCATGAGTACCGGCGTCACGCCTATGGCTGGTCTGGCGGCAACCATCGTTGATTCGCGCACTGGCTTGAGAATGCCCCAGGTCCATACCGCCATACCACCCACCAACAAGCCGGCGATGATGTAGAAAAAGAAGCCAAGCTCCGCCAACATCTGTTCCGTATTAAACGCGCCTAAAAAGGTGTCCAGCAAAACGGCCGTTGTCACGCACAGTAAGCCCACGCCCCCATTCAACGAAGGGCGACGCAAAAACATAAACAAAAAAATGACAACAACCAATAATTTAAGAAGAAGAAAGATAGTCATGGCTTGATTTTAGCACCGGCAGTAAAGGGCGCAAAGCGCTTTGAAAAGTTCAACTTATCTCAGAAGTTGAACTTTTTGCCCCATCCAACATGATTTTCCCAGCCAGGAAACCAAAAAAGAGAAACGTCAGGCCCAAGACGAACAGGATGCCCGCCTGCCAACCCAATCGACCGGCCCACATTTCCGCTAACTGCACCACCCCTTGTTGCAGCAAAGGTCGCCAGAATGAATCAAGAGGATTGCTGCTGGTTGTCGGGGTGAAAACGGCCGTTCTCACCCAGCCCAGCGCCATTCCCGGCAGCAGCGCACTGAAGAACAGGCCAGCCGCCCCCGCCAGCGCCAACGGGACGCCCCACCAATAACCCCACTGCGTCCAGGAACGCACGGCCAACGCCAGAATAAGCAGCAGGCAAAACAGCGGCGGCAGCCACAACAGCCACGCCTGCGGCGCTAACTGGTAAAAGAAACGCAGCCGCTGCGCCATTTGTGTGATTTCTGGATTGGTCGAGAACAACGCCGCCAGCGGAATGCGCACGATGCCGCCCTCACCCACCAGGTTTTGCCCCAAGAGCATGGGAGCCACCACCCCATGCACCTGCCGCGACAGTTCATCCAGCGGCAGACCCGGCGGGCGACAGGTGGGAATGGCGCCTTCGAGCAAAGAAAGCATTTCTGCCAGGCTGCAAACTGGCAGAGATTCCAGATATTTCAGCACCAGCAGACGACCGGCTTCCCCTTGCAACTGCGCCAATAAGGGATTGACATCCAGGGTGATAACGGCCGTTCTCTCCTCTCCCGTCAGCAAATAATCATAAACGCCATCCACAGCGGCGTCCGCCACGCTATCCAGCCAACCTACCGGCAGCGTATCCAGCACCGATTGGGTGATCGCCGCTGTATCAAGCGTGGGCAGCGGCGTATCGGCGACACTCACCTGGGCGGCGATGGCGTTGTTCACCAGCGCCGGCAGCGCCTCTTGCAAAACCGTTTCCAGCGCCAACGCCTCTTTCACCGCTTCCCGGTTGGTGACGATATGGGTAGCGTTGACGATGAGCAGGGCAAAAACGGCCGTTGTCACAAACAACAGCGCCAAAATGCCCGCCAAAACTTGTCTGCATCCGTTCATATCACGTTTCTACCGCCAATGTGCTTAAAAACCAGCGCTCTTCTTCCGTCAACGCGACCGTCAGCAGCAAATCCGGCCGCCGCTGCCAGGTGCGCCGCAGCGATTCTTCACGCCGCCAGCGGGCGATCTTGGCGGCGTGACCGGACCGCAGCACCTCGGGCACAGGCCACTCCCGGAACTGGGCCGGTTTGGTATAGTGAGGCCCTTCCAATAAGCCGGTCGCGTAACTGTCTCTATCGGCTGCCCCCTCTGCGCCCAACACGCCGGGCAGCAAACGAGCCACGGCATCCACCACCACCAGCGCTGCCAGTTCGCCGCCGGTCAGCACATAGTCGCCAATGGAAATCTCATCCGTCACCAGGTGTTGGCGCACCCGCTCATCTACGCCCTCATACCGCCCGCACAACAAGACCAGCCGTTCATGCCGGGCTAATTCCTGGGCGATGGCTTGGGAAAACGGCCGTCCTTGGGGCGTGAGCAGGATGATCGGTATATCTTCCTGGTGTGAGTTTGCCTCTGGAGAGTGGGGAGTGGGGATTAGAGACTCAACGGCCTCAAAAATTGGCTCCGGCTTCAAGACCATGCCGCCGCCACCGCCAAACGGGGGTTCATCGGTGACGCGGTGTTTGCCAGCGGCATAGTCGCGGATATTATGTAAATACAGTTGCAGTTGACCCAACGCTTGCGCCTTCTGCAAAATACTTTCGTTTACATAACCGGGAAACATGCCGGGGAAAAGAGTCAGAATATCAATACGCATAGGCGGTAAGTATTCAATGTGTGCAGGCTGCCGTCAAGCATCCACCTCATCTTCTCCAGACCGCTCACGCTGCGTTAACCAGACATAGATCAAAGCCGCCGTCGCCACCAGCAGCAGCCCACAACCAATTAGCAACAAAAATATCATCACCATACTCATATTCATACTCATCATCCCTCTCTCGTAACCAGTGCCGCCACCCCAAAAACGGATTACCGACCACTGACCACCGACCACTGACCACTAATTTTTAAGGCTCTATCGCTACAATTGTACCGCTCTCCGCCCACTCATAAAGCAGTTGAGCATTTTCCGAACTGAGCAAAATGCAGCCATACGTCACCGGATGGCCCAAATCGCCCGTCCACAACAGGGCGCTGCCGCCCCGCGTGGGAAAACCGTGAAAGCCGTTCATGAAATCAGAGGCGGGCACGGGGCGGTAAATGCCCATAAACGAAGGCATCCATAAATCCCAGTTGCCAGCATAGGCGTTTGGCTCATGGCTTTGAATTTGAAAAACGCCCGGTACCGTGGGGCTGCTGGCAATGCCGGTGCTGACCGGCCATTCCCACTGCAAAGCGCCGTTTTCATAGACCCAGGCTCGCTGCCGCCCCAGGCTGATGACGATACGTTTGTGAGCCACTGGCGGCAAGGGCAGCATCACATCGGGCGAGGGAATGGTGATGGTTTGTCCGGGAGACAGCCCTTCCAGGCCCGGGTTGGCCTGCTCAATCCAGGGATAGGGAATGCCGTACTCACGGCCGATGCTGGAGAGCGACTCGCCCGCTTGCACCACATGCGCCTGGGCGGGATGATAGACGCGCAGGTTCACCTGGGGGTTTTGAGCGGCGATGGCCTCGGTCACGGCCGTTTTCAGTTCATCTTCCGCCAAAAAACGGCCGTTTCCCATTTCAGCCGCCAGCATTGAGCCATAATCCCGCAAAAACAGTTCGTCCAACCACCAGCTAAACGGCTCGGACGCCGCTTCCAGGCGCAGCCAGGCGCCCCAGGTTTCCGGCGGCAGCGTCCAGGCGAAGGTTTCATCCGTCACCGGATCATACGCCTCAATCCTTAATGGGGCAGCGGCCAAAGCATTGGCCTGCGCGGCCACTGCGCTGACATCGACCAGTGTGGGATTGACAAGGCGCGTGACTGGCTGAAATGTTCTGTTTGCCAATATCAGCGGCGCTTGCCGCTCCAACGCCGCCACACTTTCAGCCACATCCAGCTCATAACCTGGTTGACTGGGCGCGGCTTGCCAACGGCCGTCTTCCCAAAATAAGTGCGCCTCAACGGGGGGCTTCTTCATCGTCGCCGCCAGGGCGGTCAACCCGGCCACGGCCTGCCCGTGATCATACTGCCAGACGGGAGACACCGGGAAACGGCCGTTCTCTTGCAAAAACTGTCCCCAACTGGCTGCCGTGCGCCCTTGCTGCCGCGCCAAAACGGCCGTGGCCGCCGCATCCAGGGTCAAGCCCAGGTCGCCCGGAACTACAGTCACCGAGGAGCCGTCGACCATGAGGGAGATAGTCTGCGCCTGCCAGTCAGCCGCCAACACCGCCGCCGCCTCTGCCTGCGTCAGGCCACCCACATCTATCCCGCCCACCGTGACGCCGGGCGCCAGCCAATCCGCCTGGTAGAGGAGTAAGCCGCCCATCGTGGCCAGGAGTATGCTCACCACCAAAAAGGCCAGGATAACGGCCGTTAGCAACCAAAGAGACAGCCTGTCCTTACGACGTACCGGTTCAGGGCTGGGGTCGGGTGGTAACGGCCGTTGCCACATCTGCGTGGGCATGTCGCGCAGCGGCGGGGCAGTCGGGCGCTGTGCTGGCTGGCGGAAACGGGGAATATACGGTTGTGTATCCATATCCTGTTTTTTATTTGTCATGACGGGTAAGCATACCTCAGCCCACCTCATTCTGCTTGACGCCATCCAGGCTATTGTCCACTGATTTGCTCGATCATAACGGCCGTTTTAGCCAGCCAGACCCGGGATGGTTATAATATACCAAATCTAGCAGCGGAGATATTTATGAAAATTTTAATCACCGGCCATAAAGGCCAACTGGGGACAGCGCTGAGGGAAACTTTGACCGGCCACGAACTCATCGGCTTTGATTTGCCAGAGGGTGATATAACGGACAGGGAAGGGGTGAAAACGGCCGTTGCCGCCCACCGCCCCGCTCTCATCATCCACACCGCCGCCATGACCCACGTCGATGGCTGCGCCGAAAACCCGGAACTGGCTTACAAAATCAACGGCCTGGGCACACAAAACGTGGCCCTCGCCGCTCAGGAATTCGGCTGCGAGCTGCTGCACATCAGCACCAACGAAGTCTTCGGCGGCAGCCGCCCGGAAGGATACGAAGAATGGATGCCGCTGGACCCGGTCAACGCTTACGGCCGTTCTAAAGCGGCCGCCGAAGTCCATGTGCAAAACTTGCTCAATCGCTTCTACATCGTGCGCCTCTCCTGGCTCTTTGCCCCCGGCGGGCGCAACTTCATCCACGCCATCCTCAACCGCGCCCGCGAAACCGGAGAAATTCGCGTGGTCACCGACGAAATCGCCAACCCCACTTACGTCCTCGACCTGGCGCAGGCCATCACCCAACTTATTGAAACCCATCAGTATGGCGTTTACCACCTGGTCAACAGCGGCGCCTGCTCCCGCTGGGAATTTGCTAACGAAATTCTGCGCCTGGCCAGCCTGACAAAGGTGGTCAATACCCCCATCTTACTCAAAGATTACCAGCGGGCTTCCACCCCGCCGCCGGCTGCGCCACTCAACAACCTGGCCGCCAACGCCATCGGCGTCACCCTGCGCCCCTGGCAAGAAGCCCTCGCCGCCTACCTGCATACCCTGCCTGCCAATGCCTGACCCATGACGCCCAACTCACTACGCATCATTCAACTGTCATCCTTCTATTTGATCATTTGCAAACTCTCACTACAATCTATCCATCCCACGAGCCAAAAGGACTTTCATGAAAAAACCATTCGACATCATTTTATGGGGCGCCACCGGCTATACCGGTCAACTGGTCGCCGACTATCTGGCCCAAAACGTCGATAGTTCTGTGCGCTGGGCCATCGCCGGCCGTAACCAGGAAAAACTAGAAAAACTCCGCGACTCCTTAGCGCTTCCTGACCTGCCCATCCTCCTCGGAGAGAGCCAAGACCGAGCCTCGCTAGAGGTCATCGTCGCCCAGACAAAAGTCATCATCTCTACCGTAGGCCCTTATGCCTTGTACGGCACGCCGTTGGTGGCCGCTTGCGTCGCGCAAGGCGTGAGTTACTGCGATCTCACCGGCGAAACGCTGTGGATGCGCCAAAACATCGACAGCTTCCATACCGAGGCTGAAGAAAGCGGCGCCCGCATCGTCCACTGCTGCGGCTATGACTCCATCCCCTCAGACCTGGGCACATTGGTATTACAAGAACATGCTAAAGCGATTTACGGCCGTTATTGTCATGAAGTGCAATATATTTCCTGGGCGACCAGCGGGGGCTTCAGCGGTGGCACCGTCGCCAGTATGCTCAACATGGTCGAAGAAGTCAAAGACGACAAAACGAAAGCCAAACTCCTGGCAAATCCCTACAATCTCGTGCCGGAACGGGAACCCGACTGGTCTCAAGCGGATCAAGACGACGCCCGTTACAATGAAGCGCTGCAAGTGTGGACGGGCCCATTTGTGATGGCCAGCATCAACAGCCGCGTGGTGCGCCGCAGCAATGCCTTGCTCGGCTGGCGTTATGGTGAAGATTTTCGCTACAACGAATCGATGAAAATGCCCAATCGAGCCGCAGCTATGGGCTTTAGTGCTGGTTATAAAGCTGGCATGGGCGCGATGATGTTTCCCGGGGTGCGCGATATGTTGGCGGACAAAGCACTGCCCGCCCCTGGCGAAGGTCCCTCTGCGGAAGCCAGGGAAAGCGGCTCCTTTAAATCTAAACTGGTTGGCAAATTAGTTCCTTCGACAGGCTCAGGAACCGCACCTTCGACAGGCTCAGGAACCGAAATCACCCTCATCGGTGAAGTCGGCGACAATCTCGACCCAGGCTACGGTTCCACCGCCAAAATGCTCAGCCAGGTCGCCCTCTGCCTGGCCTTCGACGACATCCCGCAGCGCGGCGGCATCCTCACCCCCGCCAGCGCCATGGGTCTCACCCTCGTCGAACGCTTGAGAGACGCCGGCATGACCTTTAAACCGGAAACATAAAGTATAGATCCACAGATTTAAGAGACAAGACTCCGCAAATGAGCCAGACATCCATTTACACCATCGGTTACGGCCAACGAGAGATTGACGAATTTCTGGCCGTTCTCCAGGCCAACGCCATCGCTTTTTTGATCGACGTGCGTTCTAAGCCGTATTCCAAATACAAACCCGACTTCTCCAAACACGACCTGGCGCAGCACCTTGAGCAAGCCAGCATCCGCTACGTATTTATGGGCGACAGCCTGGGCGGCCTGCCCGACAATTTGGATTGTTACACCGAGGGCAAAGTCGATTACGATAAATTGACCCGGCAAGATTTTTATCAACAGGGCATCGGCCGTTTGCGCCGCGCTTACGAGCAGCAGTTGCCCATCGTCTTGATGTGCAGCGAAGGCAAACCGGAGCAATGCCATCGCAGTAAACTGATCGGGCGCACCCTCACGGAAGCGGGGCTGGCTGTGGTGCATATTGACGAAGAAAACGCCCTCATCAGCCAGGAAGATGTGTTGCTGCGCCTGACCAAAGGGCAGCCCAGCTTGTTTGGCGACGAGTTTTACCAGTTTACCTCGCGCAAACGGTATCAGTCCGAGGAAAATAATGACGCTTAAAATAGTAACCATAGGCGTGTTTGGCTTTAGCGAGGACGCCTTTTTCCAGGCGCTGCAAGCGGCGCAGGTAGACACCTTTTGCGATATCCGGCAGCGGCGCGGGGTGCGCGGGGCCACGTATGCCTTTGTTAACAGCACCCGCTTGCAAGCCCGACTGGCTGAATTAGGCATCCGTTATCTCCACCGCAAAGATTTGGCCCCGACAACGGCCGTTCGCCAACAACAGCATCACGCGGACAAAACCACAAACACAGCCAAACGGCAGCGCAGCCAACTCAGCCCCGCCTTCACCCGCGCCTACCAGCAAGAAATCCTGGCGGACTTCGATCCGCAAACCTTGCTGGCCGACCTGCCCGCCGATGTCCGCGTTTTGGCCTTGTTTTGCGTAGAACGGGAACCGGCCGCCTGCCATCGTTCCCTCGTCGCCCAAACTTTGCACGACACCCTGGATTTAGAAATCAGCCACATTTTACCGGACGAAGATTCGTCATTCAGCACACAGCGCGTATCCTTATGAAAATTGTTATCGTAGCCAAAACACGCATGGGTAACGGGGCTTGTATTGGGGCGCTCACCTTTAACGGCCGTTCCCTGCGCCTCATTCCCCCCAGCAAAGAAGCCAAGCAGTTCAACATGGAATATAACGTGGGCGACGTCTGGGACATCGAATACCAACCCGACGAGACTCTCATCCCACCCCATGTGGAAAACATCCGCGTCAGCCAAAAGCGCAAACTGCCGCCCATGAGCGACATGGTCGCCTTTGTGCAGCAGCAAATGCCGCCCCTCGCGGGTGGCGTAGAGGTGTTGTACGGCGGCGTGACGCAGCACACCAAAGCCGGCGCGCTCTACATCGCCGAACGCACCGGCATCCCCGCCGCCAGCACCCTCTTTTGGCAGCCAGACCAGCCCCTCATCCGCGACGACGACAGCAAACGCATCCGCTACCGTTACGGCGCAGACGGGCAAACACTCACCTTTGTCGGCTTCCAGGAACCGCTCGCCGAAATTCCGGCCGGGGCGATTGTGCGCGTTTCCCTGGCGCATTGGTGGCGGCCAGAAGAGATGCCAGCAGGCGAACTGCGCTGTTATGTGCAGCTTTCCGGCTGGTTTTTGCCCTCAACTGCCGCCTCCGCTGCCCCCTTTGATACCTGGGATATGCCCGACGACGATCCCCTGGATTACGGTTTCGTCGAGGAGTCGCAGCCAGAGCTGGTTCCTTTTGTGGCGCGCCCCAAAGCCCACTATGCCACGCCTGAAATCGCCCTCAAAGAGGTGTTTGGTTACGACGAATTCCGGCCGTTGCAACCGGAACTGATCAACAATGTATTGCAAAAACGGGATTCGTTGGCGATTATGCCCACCGGCTCCGGCAAATCCATTTGCTACCAGATTCCTGCCCTGCTTTTCCCTGGGCTGACGGTGGTGGTGTCGCCCTTGATCTCGTTGATGCAGGATCAGGTGGATCAATTGCGGGAGGTGGGGGTAACGGCCGTTACCCTCAACAGCACCCTCTCCTTCAGCGAATACCAATATACCACCGACCAAATCCGCGCCGGCGCCGTCAACCTGCTCTACGTCGCCCCTGAAACCTTGCTCCGCCCCGAGATTTTGCTGCTGCTGCAACAAGCGCCGGTAGACTGCCTCACCATCGACGAAGCCCACTGCATCAGCGAATGGGGCCACGATTTCCGCCCCGAATACCGGCAGCTTATCGACGTGCGCCGCCGCCTGCCCGACGCCGTCTGCCTGGCCGTCACCGCCACCGCCACCGACCGCGTCCGCACCGACATCAAAGCCTCGCTGGGCATCGCCGACGCCGACGAATTCATCGCCAGCTTCAACCGCGAGAACCTCTTCCTGGCCGTGCAGCCCAAAACCGACGGCGTGGCTCAAACCCTGGCCTTCCTCAACAACCATCCCGACGAATCCGGCATTATCTACTGCGCCACGCGCAAACAAGTCGATATTCTGACGGCGCAATTGCAAGCCCACGGCTACCAGGCGCTCCCCTATCACGCCGGATTAGACGACCACAGCCGCCGCCAACATCAGCGCCAATTCATCCACGACAATGTGCCGATTATGGTGGCCACCATCGCTTTTGGCATGGGCATCAACAAATCCAATGTGCGCTTCGTCATCCATTATGACTTGCCCAAAAATCTGGAGAGCTACTATCAGCAAATCGGCCGTGCTGGACGGGATGGCTTGCGTTCAGACTGCTTACTGCTGTTCAGCTACAGCGACGTGCAAACCATCAACTACTTCATCATGCAGCAAGCGGAATCCCAACAAATGGGGGCGCGTGCCCGGCTCGATGCCATGCTGGCCTTTGTGGAGACCAATATTTGCCGCCGCGCCCCGCTGTTAAACTATTTCGGCGAAGCTTACACCGTCAAAAATTGCGACGCCTGCGACAATTGCACCAGCGACGACAGTAATCTGGTGGATGTCACCATTCCGGCGCAAAAATTCCTCTCCTGCGTCAAGCGCACTGGCGAACTGTTTGGCAGCAGCCATATCATCGACGTGCTGCGTGGTTCGCGCTCACAAAAGGTGCTGTCACGCGGCCACGACAAACTCTCTACTTACAATATCGGCGGCGAGTTTTCCAAAAAGGAATGGCAGTTCCTGGCGCGGCAGTTCATCCAGCAAGGGCTGTTGGTGCAAGATATGGAATTTGGCAGCCTCAAGCTCACGCCCGCAGCCTATGCCGTCTTCAAAGGGGAGCCGGTGCAGGGGACGCTGCCCGACCGCGCCCCCACGGCCGCCCCCGCGGTGATGGCCCCCCACGATAAAGCGCTGTTCCACCTGCTGCGCGAAAAGCGCAAAGAGTTGGCGGAACACCATGCCGTGCCGCCCTATGTCATCTTTTCTGACCGCACCCTGGTAGAAATGGCGATCTTTTATCCGCAGTCGGTGCGCAGTTTTGGGCAGCTGTACGGCGTGGGCGCCACCAAGCTGGAGAATTATGCCCCTGCGTTCTTACCCATCATCCAGGCGTATTGTGCGGAAAAGGGGATTGAGGAGAAGGTGAAAACGGCCGTTACCCTTGCGTACCCTGAGCCTGTCGAAGGGTACGGCGCTTCGACAGGCTCAGCAGCCGGCATAGTGCGCGCCCGCAGCAACAAATCCCGCACCGAAGAAGTGGCTGATATGTTCAACGAAGGTCACTCCATCGACGAGATCGCCCGGATATTTGACGTGAAGCACAGCACGGTTCTCAGCCATCTATGGAAGACGGTGCAAAACGGCGCAGAACTACGCCCTGCAGAGGAACTTATCGAGATGTCGCAGCTCTCCGCGGAGGAGCAAGACCAGGTGCTATTGGCCTTCAACGACCTGGGCTTTGAAGCGCTCGGCCCCGTTTTTCGCGCCCTGGGTGAAACCATCAGTTACGATGAACTGCACCTGCTGCGGCTTCATGCCGTGACCAGTCGCGCTGCCTAAAATCACGTGCTCCAGAAGTTCAACTTTACTAAAAAATTGAACTTCGACCTCGCACAATGTTATGGTGGACTTAACGTCCGTTTCTGAAAATATGGCAATTACAGTATAATGCGGCGTCCGAATAGGGTGATTTAAGAAGCTTAAATATTAGATCCGCTGTGCTTCAGAGTGGCTATTGGATAGCAGCCTTTATTTTGCAAAGTTTTCGGGTTGGAGATGTCTGTTGGAAGAAGAAATTGATTTAAAACCGTATATTGAAGCGCTGATAACAAAGTGGTATTGGATTATGGGGGCAGCCATTTTAGCCGGGGTGGTGGCTTTTATCGTCAGTTCTGCCCTGCCGCCAAAGTATCAAGCGACGGCGTTGGTGGCAGTGACGCAGCCCACGGAGATCGTGGAATTTGACAGCCGCATTCGCTCTTTGGCGGACAATCAGCCGCTAAAAGCGTATCCGGAAATTGCCTTGAGCGATGCGGTATTGCTGGCGCTGCTGCCCGAAGTGACGGCGTTGGATGCGCAGATTCAATCGGTTGAAGGGGTGCGCCGTATGCTTGAGGCGCGGGCGGGAGCGGATCCCAGTTTGCTGAGGCTGACGGTGACATATGGGGATGCGGAGGAAACGGCCGTTATTGCCAATCGCTGGGCAGAACTGTTTGTAGAGAGGGCCAACCAGGTTTACGGCAATCGGGACGGGGAGCAACTGCGTTTTTACGAGCGACAAGCTGAAACGGCCGTCGCTGAATTAGAAGCCACAGAGCAGGCGTTGCTTGATTTTCAGGCGCGGAACCGGACTGCTATTTTAGAGAATCAATTATTGGCTTTGGCCCAGACCCAATTAGACCACCTGGATAATCAGCGGCATATCACGCTGCTCATACAAGATATTAAGGCGCTGCGAGAACAGTTAGCGCAGCAGTCAAACAGTGTGCCCATCACCTTTGCGGATCAGCTTATCAGCCTGGGGTTGCAGGCGGAGGCGTTTGGCGCTCAAGAAGCCATCCCTGTACAAATTCAGTTGGGGTCGTCGGAAGCGTTGGTGAATTCAGATCGCGCCGCGCAGTTGGCGTTTTTAGATGCTTTGGGCGAGACGTTGGCCGTTCGTTTGGAACAGATAGAGGCCGCGCTGGCAGGGTTGGAGCCACAAATTTTGGCGCTGCAAGCGGAAAAGCAGGCGCATGATAATGAAGGCAGCCAACTGAATCGGGCGTTTATCCTGGCCGAAGAGACTTACACGGCGCTGACGCGCAAGGTGGAGGAAGAGCGCATTACGTCTCAGGATATGAATAAGGGGGTGAGATTGGTGAGCCAGGCAGGTAAACCAACATCTGCCACTAATCGCAGCCAGGTTTTAATCTCGATTTTGATTATGGTATTTGTGGCTGGCGTGATGATTGTGGTCACATTGTTTAAAACATGGTGGCAACAGATGAAGGAAAATTAAATATTGTTGCAAAAAGCTGTGATTCTCGGCGGTATTATCTGGCTTGTTTTATCGGGAAGCGCCATTTTCATCCATGCTGCTCAAAAAAATGCAGGGTTTGTGTTTCTGAATCTTGCGGATAAAGAAGGGGTTTGGGCGGCTTCAAATGTGCCCGCTATAGAAGCAGCCCGTTACGCTTTTACGGGGGCGCTAAAATACGCCCCAGCAAGCGAATCCGCCTGGCGCGGGTTGGGGTTTGTGTTTATGGTCCAAGGGCAGCAAACACAGGCTGAAACTGCCTGGAAACAGGCGACTCACTTTGAGCAGGAGTTGTGGCGGTGGGGACAGATAGACGAGACAAGTGGAGATTGGTCGTCTGCCTTGGAAAAATATCAGCTATCTACAACCGTGTCATCTGAATTGGCTGATGGCTGGTACTATACTGGACGAGTACACGAACAGTTAGGCCAATCAGAGTTGGCTCAATGGCATTACCAAAGCGGGTTGGCGCAGCCGTTGTTTCTAAATATTGGGAAAGGTGATTTTTATTTCCGTTTAGGACAAATTGCTGCGTCTATCAAGCCACCTGAATGGAAAACGGCCGTTTCCTATTATGATCAGGCTTTAGCGGCCAGGGACTTTGGGGAAGTACGTGAGGATCAAATACGGTATGCTCGAGGCGTCGCCTTACGCTGGTCTGGACGACCCAGAGAAGCAATGGCCGATTTCGCCTGGGTGACTAAAAACAACCCCAATCATTATTGGGCAACCATCCATTTGGGTATGCTCACCTGGTTAGAAGAAGAAAACGCCACCGAAGCGGAACGATTATTACAATACGCTCAACAAATAAAACCAGAAAACCCTTATGCCTATTTAAGTTTGGCGCATTTTTATCAATTAACGAACCACGATAGCGCTGCCATCAATACGTATCAAAAACTGCTGACAATTGATCCCACGAATCAAGAAGCCATCACGCAAATGGCCCTCCTAAAAAAAAATAAATGAAAATAAAACTAAATGCTGAAAAGCGTTTATCGATGACAAACGCCATGCTCACAGAGGAAAATTCAATAGGCCGCATGGCCACTGGCGCCAGCGCCACCTTGGTGGGAAAAGCTTTAGGAACGGGGCTTGACTTTTTGCGTTTGGCGATCATGGCGCGTTTATTGGGGGTGGAAGCATTTGGTTTATATGCTATTGCCTGGAATTTCTTACGCATTGTAGGACTGCTGGCCCCCTTGGGGCTACAGAGTGGCGTCATTCATTTCGCCTCGCGTTTCTGGCAAAAAGATGATTTTCAGTTTCGCAATATCATTTTACGATCCCTGACATTAACATTGTTGATGAGTACCGCCATGTGCCTCGGCTTATTTTGGTTGGCCCCCTGGTTAAGTGAAACAGTATTTCATGATCCAAATTTGGTGGTGACATTACGCATTTTTGTCTGGATGCTGCCTTTTATGGCCGGACTGCGTATCCTCTCTTCTTCCACTCGGGTTTCTCAACGTATGAGTTATTCGATCTTAGCCGAAGATATGACGCCGGCTGTTGCCAATTTTATCTTGTTTTTCCTGCTTTATTGGTTGACGCATGAAGTGATAGGCGCTGTTTTTTCTACCGTTTTATCATTTGTATTAGGGTTCGTTGTAGCAGCTTATTTTGTGCGTAAAATGCTGCCCCCCAGTGTAAAAAGCCCTGTCAAAGCGAAAGTAACAAACCGTATCTTACTGCGTTATTCATTGCCCACCGCTCTAACCGGTTTGTTTGGTGTTTTGTTAACGCGCACAGATCGTTTGTTTGTGGGCTATTATGAATCGACAATTGACGTCGGTATTTATCAGGCAGCTTCGCAATTTGCCGTGGTATTTGCTATTTTGCTGTATGGCATCAATTTAGTATTGTCGCCCATGATTGCAAACTTGTATCACAAGCATGATTTTGATGAGATGAATAAGCTGTTCCAGGTAAATACCAAATGGGGTATTTATTTGAGTGCGCCCCTTTTTCTGACGTTTTTTCTTGTACCCACACAAATCATAGAGGTGGTTTTTGGTAAACCTTATATGGCCGGTAGTATGGCTATGCTAATTTTGATGATAGGGCAAATGGTGAATGTGGGCACGGGCGCTGTCGGTACAATCTTGACGATGACGGCGCAGCAAAAGTCATGGTTTATCATTTCTGGGGTGATGCTGTTGGTGAATTTTGGCTTGAATGTCATGCTGATCCCTAGATTTGGTTTTATCGGGGCGGCGGTGGCTAATTCTTTGACAATCTCGGGACTGTTTATTGCCGGGCTGCTGCGGGTGCGCTTTTCTTTGCATTTATGGCCGTATGACAAACGGTATCGTAAGGGGATCGTGGCGGGCTGTTTGATGGCTGCGGCTGGATTCGGATTTACACGAGCAGTTTCTTTGACGCCACTGTGGATGATTTTGGGAACGGCCGTTATCTGTGCCTCTGTTTTTGCTGTTTCTTTGCTGCTGCAAGGTTTAGACGATGAAGATTATGAATTATTAGACCTGGTGCGGTCTCGTTTCGGGTAAGTGGACATGGAGAAAATACCTGTTTTGTTTATCGCTGGCGCTGGTCGCAGCGGCAGCACCCTGTTAGAACGGATGTTGGGTCAAACTGCTGATCTGTCCCCTATTGGCGAACTGCGCCATTTAGGGCGGCAAGATTTTGAGCTTGATCTGTGCGGCTGCGGGCAGCGATTTCAGGATTGCCCCTTTTGGGCGGCCGTGTTCTCAGAAGCCTTTGGCAAAGCTCCGAATTTTCCTGATCTGTTAACGCAGCGCAATCAGGTAGATCGCATCCGGTTTATCCCCAAAATGTTATGGTTTTCTTATGACAGTAAGTTTGGCAAAGATAAAAAAGCGTATAGCGATGTGCTATTAGCCATTTATCAGGCTGTTTTAAACAATTCCAGCCAAAAAATGGTGCTGGATTCTTCAAAAGATGTATCGACATTATATCTACTCAGTACCATGCCTGAAATTGATCTACATGTTTTGCACCTCATCCGTGACAGCCGGGCTGTGGCTTTTTCATGGCAGCGCCAGCGCAAAAAACTAACTACGGTCAAACGGGGAAAATATATGCCAGTGTATACAGCAAGAAAAACAGCTTGGAATTGGCTGTACCGCAATATATTGGCAGAGTTGGCTAAAAATAAAGTTCAAAGTTATACCCGTGTTTATTATGAAGAGCTGATCCAAAATCCAACGGCCGTTCTCTGCCAGATTCGTCAACGAATTGGATTAGCAGAACCCGATCTTGGTTTTTTCGTAGGGAATAGCGTGGATTTACAGATCGACAGCCACACAGTTTCAGGTAATCCCATGCGCTTAAAAAAAGGGGTGATACATTTACGCCTGGACAATGAATGGCAAACAAGGATGACGAACCGGGACAAAAGAACTGTCACTTTATTGACATGGCCTCTTTTGAAGCGGTACGGATATCAAATTTAAATGAGTATGATGGATAAACAACCCAGAGGAACTGTTGTTATTCTTTCTCCCATACACTGGCATTTTACCTGGCAGACGACGCATGATATTGCCAAAGGTTTTAGTGAACAGGGGTATGACGTTGTTTTTGTTGAACCGCTGCCTAAACGTTGGCCCCGTTTATCAGAGGTCAACCGTGTTTGGGGCCGGCTTTCAGGCCGCACATACCTGGCAGGTGGAGGGTATCAGGAGCCGCTGGAAGGCATGACCCTCCAATCTCCACGGATGCTGCCAGATGTGGGCAAAATTCCACAGCTGGTGAACAAATCCATATTTATGCCGCAGCTGCGCAAAAAATTGGCAAAAGATGGGGTGAAACGGCCGTTAATCATGATTCATCATGTGCCTATCTCTGCCGCCATTGCCTTACAGAATGAACTGCAACCAGATGTTTCTATTTATCGGTGTGTATATGATTGGTCGAACGATCCACACTCTGGGCGAGTATTACAGGAGAAAGAGTTATTACAAATAGTAGATGAAGTATGGGCAGACTGTGAAGCCAATGTAAACAGAACCTCCAAATATCATAACAATGTTCAGCTTATGCCTCCCGGAGTAGACCTTGATTTGTTTGCAGACATTGAAAAAAGCAAGCCAGTGGAAAGAGAACGGCCGTTATGCGTCTATTTCGGTTCCATTGGCCTCAGTGTCGATGTGGAACTGCTGCGCCAAATCAGTTTTCAATATCCCCTACGCCTGGTAGGGCCTGCCAAACAAAAATTAACCGGCTTTTCAGAAGATACAGAAATCATAGGAGCCGTACCGCATAAAGAAGTGCCAGCCTATATTGAAGATGCTGATATTTTGCTGCTGCCTTACGTTCATGCGCCCCATATGCAAGGTGTTATCCCGGCCAAACTATTTGAATGTTTAATTACTGGGAAACCAATAATTTCCATTGGTCTGACATCTATCAATGCTTACAAAGGGTTGATTTACATCTGTCAGACAAGACAAGAATTTATCGCTGCCATTGAAGCAGCACAAAACGAACCAGTATCATTGTCAGCAGCCAGAAACGTGTGTGCTAAAAAGCATGGCCTACAGGCCAAATATATGGAAATAATGTCGAGAATAGAATTTCTACTTAATGAAAAAAAAGGTAAAGCAGAAGCTGCTTTACTTAAATAGAGCTTAAAAATGACGTGTCAGATATTATATATTGCCGGAGCCGGCCGCAGCGGATCTACCTTATTAGAGATGATTTTGGGTAACTACCCAGGCTTCTTTTCAGTAGGTGAGGTTCGTTTTTTCTGGGAATACTGGCAAGAAACGGAACGACTGTGTGGCTGTGGCGCTTTATTGCGAGAATGTGACTTCTGGACGGCCGTTGCTGTTCGCCTCACCGCCCAAAACATCAATCTGCAAGAGATGAGCCAGATGGCCCGCCAAGTGGATCGTACCCGCCACATACCGCGCCTCATGTTTCCTCTGAGAAACAAACAGGCTCTGCCAGACAGCTTTACCACAAATACCAAAAAACTCTACGAAGCCATTTGGCAAGAAGCCGGGCAGCCAATGATTATAGATTCCTCAAAAGTTCCCTCTCACCTCCATATCTTAAAACGCACTGCCTTAGACATACGAGTTTTACATCTGGTACGTGATGGCCGGGCTGTAGCCTACTCCTGGAATAAACGGCAAAAACAAGAATTAGGATTACGGCAACAAAAGAACTACATGCCCCACCATTCTCTAACCAGAGCGCTCATTACATGGCTGGTAGAAAATGCGTATACAAGCATTATCGGTCAAAAGTTTAATACCTATACAGTCGTTCGCTATGAGGATATGACACAGAATTTTGCCGTTATCTTACAGAAAGCATTTCAAGATTTAGCATTATCAACGACCAACCTCTCTTTTTCAAATAACAATACAATTGCTATTAAGCCAACACATAGTGTGGGAGGTAATCCTTTACGCTTCCAAAAACGCTCGATAGACCTACGTTTAGATGAAGAGTGGCGCCAAGAAATGCCTCCCAAACAACAATTGGCGCTGGGTCTTTTAGGGCTGCCGCTGATGCAGCAGTATGGCTATAAAGTACGAGAAGCGGTTGTTAAATGAGCGATCTTACAAAAACCACTTTATCCGATTCTCCCCAGGACCGCCCCACCTGGTTTATATGGCCGCTTTCACGCCCCTTAACCGATGTACAACTCACATTGATTTTATTACCATTTCTATGGATATTTGGGTTAGAGCAAATTATTCCAATCGTCCTCATTGCCTGGGCTTTTATCAAATTGATATTGGTGAGAAAAAGAATCATTGTGCCTATCACTGCATTTCTCTTTATTAGCTTTATTATCTGGGTATTTGCCTCTTCTTTGTCAGTGTCAGGGGGTAGTGACTGGATTGTCTTTGGACGTAATATAACGATGTACGTGCTGGGTCTTTTCATTCTTTTGATTATTGTCAATGATACCCAAAACGGCCGTGACATTAACAAAACCGTAGCCGCCATTCTCCTCTTAAGCAGTATGATCACACTGATTGCAGTTTTATTTATGGTGGGAATTCTTCCAGCAAAGTTCGAGGCCATACTTATTCACAGCATATTACCCGGCAGTTTACAACAATCACAATTTGTGCAGGATAATATTCTTCTACGCGAAATTGGTCGTCCAAACGCGATGTTGGGATCTATTCGTTATCCACGTGTAAGCGCCATCTATTTGTTTTCAAATACAGCATCCCTGGCTTACATTATTTTTATGGGATGGGCTGGATATTCCATTACTCGGACAAAAAGCAAAAAAAGATGGCTGCTTATAGGCTTGTTAATCGTACAAATGATCGTGTTTTTGTTTATCGCTTCTCGGGTAGCTATCGTGGCGTTCATCACTGCTGTTGGCTGCCTAACATTGTTACGGATGCAACACAAACTAAGATTGCCATTTATCATAATACCAGTTCTCATTACTTTTTTTATATTGTTTGCCGCATTAATAGCGTTGCTCCCCAGTAATTTTTTGACCGAATTTATAAACGAAACGTTTTTCAGTCTAAGAGCCGACAGCTTTAGCAGTAGAATGGAAGTATATAAAGCTACCATAGATTTGTGGTTATCTAAACCATTTACGGGGTGGGGAACACCACGAAAAATCGAGACGGTAGAGTTAGCGCCGGCAGGCACACATGGAGATTATCTAGCAACACTTTTCCGATACGGATTAGTTGGGTTTGTTTTTTATGGGGCAATGCTGTCAGCTATATGGGTGCAAATCATTCGACAGTTACACACTGTAAATAAATTGAGCGTCATCAATAAAAAGGCCCGTAATTTTCACAATACCACCTTCGTCATTTTTTTGGCATTAACGATTTGTGGTCTGGCTTATGGATTCTATTTCGATTTAAGTTTTGTTATCTTGAATTGGACTGTGATAGGGTTAATCCATGTAAAATCTTCAACTATTATCACAAGTTGATCTAACCGAATCCCTGGCTTTTTAAGAGAATTTCCCTGTTGATTGTAGCTTTGATAAAAACCAAGAGTAGGCATATGGCTATTTTACATAAAAGAAGCGGTCATGAAATAAAGAAATTTGCTGCGTTGCTGCTGATCATCATTGTTGGCTTTTCTTTTCGGATATATCGTATAGGCGAAGATAATCTTTGGAATGATGAATTGGGCCAACTCTATGCTAGTACACAGCCCACATTGATCGGAATATTCCAAGCAATTCAAAAGCATGTGATGGCTATGCCCCTTGACTATCTTATGACTCGCTTGGTGTCATATATTAGTGTTTCAGATTTTATGCTTCGCGTACCTTCCCTTATCTGGTCTACAGCTTCATTGATCGTCTTCTTCTTTTTTTGTAAAAAAATCACAAACTATTCTGTAGCTCTAATTGCTACTTTTTTATTGAGCGTATCACCCATTCATATTCAATATGCACAAGAAATGCGGTTTTATTCAGCACTCTTATTCTTTTTTCTAAT
>CAZXVH010000044.1:1378-35452 GCA_964643965.1 uncultured Ardenticatenaceae bacterium | reverse complement strand
GACTACAAGACTACAAGACTAAGATTGTACACCTTGTAGTGGGGTTGAAGGTCAAGGGGAAATGAATAGCAGGTTAGACTGGATTTTATAAACGGCTTGATTAGCTGTCGGTACTAACACTCTCTGACAATGATTTATTCTCGCGGGTAACTCGAATTAAAAACCGCAGGGCTTCATTCACTGCTTCAGAATTCGGAAACAATTCTGCCACATCCGGTGCTAATTGGACGAATTGTTCACCGAATCCCTTCCGATTGGAGCCAACTCTTCTTACGCGCAAGTTCTTCAAATCGTATTCTGGACGAAGTTCATCTTCCATTTCGCTTTTAATCTTCTTCATAAGCTTGTTTTTCCATTCGTGTTGCTTCTCTTGCACTAATTAAACGAATCTTATTCTCGCGTTCCGTGTATGATACAACTAATAGGCGATTTTGTTGTGATTGCCCAACGATGATATATCGTTCCTCATCGTCAGAATGATCAGGATCATGGAAATCAATGTACAGTGGGTCATCAAAGACTGTTTTTGCTTCATCAAAAGGTACGCCATGCTTTGATAAATTAGCTTTAGCTTTATCTTTGTTCCATTTGAATTCCATACACATAGCATAACATAAAACTTAACAATTTGTGCTTCCGACTTTTGTAAGTTTGCTAGGTGCGAAGCTCGCATTGAGGTTCTTATCGTAATAAAAAAGCGCCCCTTGAGGGAGCGCTTTTTTGAGTGGAGATGGCGGGAATCGAACCCGCGTCCGAAAAATTCAGCCTCTGAACGTCTACAAGCATAGTTAGTCTATTTGAGTTTTGCGAATGGGCGCCCCGACTAACCGGGTCAGCCATCCGCGAGCCGATGATCCCCGAAAGGACCGCTTACCTGCATTTATCGGTATCAATGCAGCGCACGTCGACGATCATGTCGCCTACAAACCCGCGCAGCCGACGAAAGCTTGGGGTAGACGGGAGTCCGCGATGGACTCATCATAACACTCTATCTAGCTACAATTAAGCAGCAAGAGGAAGAGCATTATATGTGCGTGCGTTTGTATTGGCACTTAATGGTTGCTTCCAGTTTTACGAGTTGTAAAGCGTGCTCGGCTTGCAGTCCAGGACCAGCCTTCCCCGTCGAAGCCAGTCATCCCCAGGACAGATGTTAATGTGCCACAATACAATAAGTAGTATAACAGAGGGGGAAACGGCCGTCTATTAGAATTGTATGTGTTATCTGGAAGCGCCTGTAGAAGTTAAACTTCTTTGAGAAGCTAAACTTCTTTGAGAAGTTCATTTTCTGAGCGCAGCCTGGGGTACTATTTTCCCACTATTTTCCAGGACAGTGTCACGCTTTATTCACGTCCTGATTTTTGCGCTATGTTATGATGGGCAGGCAAGGTGAGGGGATTTCTTTAAGATGTCCTTTTCGTTCGTTTACGACCTGTTTCCTGACTAAAACCGAAATTTCCCTACCAAAAGTACCATACTACAGAGCGCTGTTACCAGCTAAAATTAAAATGCAAATTTTTAAACTCTACAATCTACTCACTGTATCACCATCAATTTTTCATATGCCGTACTGGTTAATCTCATATTTTGAAGCAAGGTTACACGCCAAGAGGGAAGTGTGGATATGGTGACATCTCCTAATGTGAAACAAAATGATGATTTGGAACGGCGTGCACAAAATACGTTTCAAATCGGGCTGATAACTACGATTGTCATGACAATCGTGATAATAGGGACTGG
This sequence comes from uncultured Ardenticatenaceae bacterium, assembly GCA_964643965.1. GTDB lineage: Bacteria > Chloroflexota > Anaerolineae > Promineifilales > Promineifilaceae. The sequence goes on along the minus strand of CAZXVH010000044.1, from coordinate 33,715 downwards.
TTTGATGCAGTTGTGGTCTGGTGAAAGCTACCATGTGTGGGTAGCGGCCGTTGGCGCAGTAGGCGGCATTCTGGCCATGATATTGGTGCGACGACATCAGCTGTTAGCAGCCTCTATCATCTTGATTGCCTCGTTATTTACTATGGCGCTTATTTACGTCATCCTGTTTGAAGATATTGCTACCAATTTAACCATCATCATAGCTATCTTGTGTGTCGGCATAGCCATTCAAACCATCCCCGCAGAAAAGATAGGCTGGGCCATCGGTCTCATCGTGGCCACGACCGTCAGCCTCGTTATCCTGGATCAATTTTGGCCAGCGCCCAGGAGCACACCCCCACCCCAAACGGCCGCCATTATCACCCTCACTGGCGGCGTCACGATTTTGATTTTGATCATCACCGTTATACGTCAATTCCCTTCTTTTTCACTCAGAGGCAAGCTCATTGGCGCTACCCTGGCCGTCGCCTTTCTGAGCGTCGCCGCCGTCGCCTTTGGCGTGTCTTATCTAACCACGGCTGCCATTACGGAAGAAGTGGGCGCCAATTTGGCCTCCACAGCAAAGACGCAGGCTCTGGCATTGGGCGAAAATTTGGCTCGTTCCATCACCGGTTTAGAGGCGCTTTCCATCAACAGGATGATTCAAGAGGCAGTGGTGGCCAATAACCAGGCTTATACTGGCGCCAAACCAGAAATAATAGAGGGTTTGCGGCAGCGAGACGAGGAATGGCAGGCTCTCCCCGATGATGATCCAGCGGTGCAAGCTGTGCTGCAAAATGAAATCGCCGCTGAATTAAAAAAATATCAAATCACTTTCCCGGAAGCGTTTGAACTATTGGTGATAGACAAATATGGCGGCTTAGTGGCTTCTACAAACCGTCCTGATGATTTTTATGAAGGAGAAGAAAGCTGGTTCTCAGAAACTTATGCGGGTGGTTTTGGCTCAGTATACTTAAGCAATCCCCTATATGATTCAGAACGATCTGATTGGTATATATACGTCGCCACGCCCATCCATACCAGCCGTGAATCTGGGGGGGGCGAGATTTCCGGCGTGATTCGGGCGACGGTGCGCCTGGATGCGCTTGCCTCTATCCTGGCTGCCGGGCAATTTGGAGAGACGGGCCACGTAGAGATATATTTCCCCGCCACAGCAGAGAGCCTAACAGATGAGATGATCGCAGAACAGGGGCATGAAGAACATGGCGCATCAGATGATGAGACGCCTATCATGGTCTCTATCACCGTCAATGAACTGGGGGAAATCATGTATCATCCGACGGATTTGGTATCAGAAATCAATTCTCTGGCGATGGACCCGACGGCAGCTTACATTGTGGCTGAACATCACGGTGTAGAAAGCTTTGTGGCGGCTTCTGCGATGAATACATTGGCGAACTCTCCTTCGGTGCAGCTTTTGGATTGGACAGTGACGGCGTTTCAAGAATCAAGTGAAAGTTTGCAGCCGGTGGTCAACCAACAAAGGCTGAACACCATTCTCGGTATGTTTGTGGTTATCATTGCTGGCTCGGTGGCTTTTTATGTGGGCAATCTTATCACGCGGCCTATTGCGGAGTTGACAGAGGTAGCAAAACAGGTTTCAGAGGGTGATCTGACTGTTCAGGCGAATATTGAGTCTCGGGATGAAATTGGGACGCTGGCAATTGCTTTTAATGGCATGACGGCTCAACTGCGGGATTCGATCAATACGTTGGAACAACGGGTGGCTGACAGAACGCAGGCATTGGCCACCAGCGCCGAAGTGGGGCGACAGATCTCTACTATTTTGGATGAAGATGAATTGATAACGGCCGTTGTCAATCAAGTACGTGACGCCTTTAACTACTACCAGGCTCAAATCTACCTGCTGGCAGACGACGGCAAAACATTGGTCATGGCCAGCGGCACAGGGGAAGCCGGCCGCCAGATGTTGGTCGACGGCCATCATCTGTTGGTAGGCGAGGGTCTGGTGGGCCGTGCTGCCGAACGCAACCAGGTTATCCTCGTCTCAGATGTGTCTCAAGACGAAAACTGGCTGCCCAACCCGTTGCTACCCGACACAAAATCAGAAACGGCCGTGCCCATCGCTATCGGAGAGCATGTCGTCGGCGTTCTGGACGTACAAGATGATACTGTCAATGGCCTCCAGGTAGAAGATTCCGATCTGCTTCAATCCATTGCCAACCAGGTTGCCGTCGCCCTGCGCAACGCCCATCTTTACCAAGAAACCCAAGAACGCGCCCGTCAAGAAACTTTATTACGCAGCATCAACCAAAAAATCCTCACCACCACCGACATAGAAACGGCCATGAAAGTAGCCATCCGTGAGTTGGGGCAGGCGCTCGGTACACCCCAAACAATCATCCGTTTAGGCCATCCAGACTCACAAATGAATGCCCAACCTACCAATGGTGATAACCATCCCGAAAACAACTAACAGCGCAGCCCAAGACAACGGCCGGAGAAATGTGTTATGAGCAATTCCACAGAAAGCAAATCGCAAAGGCGTCTAAATTCTCTCAGCTTACGCGCCCGTCTGGTCATTGGCGTCATGGTGATCGTCGGCCTCTCTCTCCTCGTCTTAACTTACTTCACTTTCCAGCGCCAACGCGAACTGACCGATTTCATTACCACCCTCGTCAACCGGGAAGTACGGCAGCAAGCAGAAAGCTTGCTAACTGAAACCGTCTCCCATTCATCAGAAAACGCCAATGCATTCTTTGATGATGTAATCAACGATGTAGAAATTGTGAGCAGTTACACCACCGTTTTATATAATTCCCAGTTGCAAACCAATGATTATTGGCAGGCAGAAGAAGAACTAACCCGTTTAGCTGAAAATCAATGGGGAAACACCACGGCTGATCCTGGCTCCATCCTGGCTCCCTCCTTTTTTGAACTCACAGCAGAAACGGCCGCCGAAATCAACACCACTATCCTGCTAAATTTAATTGTCCCGCAAATCATCGGCGCCAACCCTGACCTGAAAGCCCTCTACTTTATCAACGATGCCGGCGTCACCCATTATTACCCCAATATTGACCTGGCAAATATAGTGGGCGATTTTGACGCCCGGCAGCGCCCTTACTACAAAGCGGTTGTGCCAGAGATCAACCCGGATAGAGACCCTTTTTGGACCGCACCCTATTACGACGCCACCGATAGCAGCCTGGTAGAAACGTACAGCCTGCCCATTTACAATGAAGCTGGCGATTTCAAAGGGGTTGTGGCTGCTGATGTCAATATCAATACCGTCGCCGAACTGGTCAACAACCTTAAATTGGGGGAAACAGGTTTTGCCTTCCTCATTGATCCCAACGGCCGTTTTCTGGTGCTGCCAGAAGCGGCGCTAGAAAATTTCGGCTTTGGGTCAGAAGCGCTGCCCGAAGATGACATCCCCCAAATCACCATCTTCGACGCCGACGCCGATATTAGCGCCTTTGCCGACCAGATGATTTCTGGCGAAACTGGGTTGGGTACATTCACGCGAGAAGGCGCAGACTATTATTTTGCCTATGCTCCCATTGAAGCGGCCGGTTACAGCCTGGGCCTGGTTGTGCCCGTGGCTGAAATGACCCAACTCTACTTAACCGTGCAAGATAATGTGATAGCAGAAGAGAATACAACCTTACAAATTATCATTCTGCTTTTTGTGGTTGTCCTGATAGCCGCGCTTATATTTGCTTACGTCATTGGCCTGATTATCACCAGGCCCTTGCAGCAGCTCACAAAAGCCGCCGAAGAAGTTTCTGCGGGTCATTATGATATAGAAATTAATACTAACCTGGGCGGTGAAGCCGGCACATTAGCCATTGCCTTTGATGATATGACGCATCAAATTCAAGATTTAGTGGGTTCGCTAGAGCAACGTGTGGCAGAGCGCACACGGGCGCTTGAAGCCAGCATGGAAGTCAGCCGCAGCGTCTCCACCATTTTAGATCAACAACAATTAGTAGCGGAAGTGGTAACACAGGTCCAGGCAGCATTTGATTATTATCATGTCCATATCTATGTGATTGATGACATAACAAAAGAGTTGCTCATTGCTGGCGGCACAGGAGAGGCAGGCCAGGCATTATTGATCGGCCAGCATAAAATTGCGCCAGGCAAAGGGCTTGTGGGTCGCGCCGCAGACACCAGAAGGACAGTTCTGGTAGCCAATGTCGTCGAAGAAAAAGGCTGGCTGCCAAATCCGCTCCTGCCAGACACAAAAGCTGAAATCGCCGTGCCCATACTGATGGGCAACCAGGTGTTGGGGGTGCTGGACGTGCAGCAAAATGTAGCCGGCAGTTTAACAGAAATAGACGCTCAGCTGCTGGAATCGGTGGCAAATCAGGTGGGGATTGCCTTGCGCAATGCCCGTTTGTATGAAAGCGCCCAAACACTGGCCAGACGGGAAGCCGTGGCCAACACCATCAACCAAAAATTACAAACCGCCGCAGATATCGAAAGCGTCTTGCAAATTGCAGCCCAAGAGTTGGGCAAGGCGCTTAACAGCCAACGAGCTACTGTGCAATTGGGTAAGGCGGAACTCGCTAACGCCAATCAAGGCGATGAAAATAGACCACACGATGAAAACGGCCGTCACGCCGCTTCGATAGCATAATCTCTGGAGAAACGAGTATGGCTACACTTGAAAATATGCCAGCTGAACAAGAGCAAAATAAACAGGGTTTCGGACAACGCCTGTGGGATTTATTGACTGAACCAGCCGATTTTATTGTAGATCGTGCGGAGAGACGGCAAGCACGTACATTATCCGCACTTCTTCTTATCTTTACTTTATTGGCGTGCATCCGCGAATTTGTTGGCTTAATGAGTGGCAGTTACCTCAAAGAATCACACTCATTTCTTGTCTTTACTACTTTAATTCTCCTCCTTCTTGTTTCTTATGGCTTAAGCCGCACTAAAAAGTATACATGGGGAGCTGGCCTGGCCATTGTTAGCACCATCCTGACAATTTTTATGACCGTGATTTTGCTCGGGGAGTATACAGAAACATCTATATTCATTGTATTTATGTGGCTCATTCCCGCTTTAATCTTGGGCAGCGCATTTTTCTCCTGGAGAATAATGCTTGTTGTGTCTACTATCACACTGGCGTTGATTTTAGTGACGTCCTTCCTCCTCCCTGAAATAGAAATAGGGGACGTAACAATCGCTTTTTCTCTCATATTTGTTATTTCTGTTTTACTTATCATCTTAAACCGTTTCCGCGATCAATTGGAAGCCGACCGGCAGTTAGAACTTAATTTCACGAATCGACAATTAGAACAAACTCGTGAGCTTTTGGAAGGACGAGCGCAAGCCTTGCAGTTAGCCACAGAAATCAGCCGGGGATTTTCGCAGATTACGGATTTACGGGAATTACTGCAAGCGTCCGTAGAAACCATTCGCTCCCGATTTAATTTGTATTATGTGCAAATTTATTTGCTGAATGCTGAGACGAATATGCTGGTTTTGCAGGTGGGCACGGGCAATACCGGGCAGGAGTTAGTCCGCCAAACGCATCAATTGCCGCTGGGTTCCAGTTCTATTAATGGTTTAGCCGCGGCAGAAAAGCGGGTTGTGGTTGTGCCGGATACGGCCGCCCACCCCCTCTTTAAACCCAACGCCCTGCTGCCCCGCACTCGTTCTGAAATGGCGGCGCCTCTTACCATTGGGTCGCGGGTGATGGGGGTGCTTGATTTGCAAAGCGAGACGCTCAACGGTTTGTCGCCTGAAAATCTACCGGCGTTTGAAGCATTAGCAGGTCAGTTGACGGTGGCTATTGAAAACGCGAAGCTGATTTCAGAGGCGGCCGAGAGCCAGGCTGTTATTGAATCTTATACTCGCCGTGTTACCCGAGAAGGTTGGTCTGATTATTTTGAACCGGTGGAACGTCAGCAGTTTCTTGGTTATACGTTCAGTGAAGCCGGGCTGACGCCTTTAACTTCTCCTTTGCCCCGAGAATTGGAGTCGCAAAAGGTGGCGCAGGTGTCTATTGATGTCATCGGGGAACCCATTGGCACAATTCAGATGGAGACAGATGAAGCGCGGAACTGGACGGCCGATGAGTTGGATTTGATGGCGTCGGTGGCGACGCAGGTGGGGCAGCAGGTTGAAATGCTGCGCTCGTTGGACCAGGCGTCTTATTATCGGGAGGAGGCGGAACGAACGCTGCGCCGCATGATGCATGAATCCTGGCTGGATTATGAGCAATCACCCACTTTGGCCGATGGCTTTGTGTATGATCAAAATTCAATTCAACCAGCAACGGCCGTTTCCCCCTCCCACGACGCCGCGGCCCCTATGATCCGCCAGGATTTGTCTTTACATGGCGAAGCGATAGGGGAGCTGGCCCTGACCAGACCAGAAGAGATAGATGAACAATTTGCCGGTGAACTGGTAACGGCCGTTGCCACCCAGCTCGTAGCCCATATGGAAAACCTGCGCCTGGCCGAACAAACCGAAAAAGCCCTGGCTCAATCCCAACAGCTCAGCCATGAATTAGCCAGCATCAACCAGGTTGTCATCAGCGTCTCAAATGCAACCGGATTGCAAGAAAGTATGCAAATTATCGTAGACGAATTAGTGGCAGCCACCAACGTGGACCAGGCGCGCATCGCCCTATTAGACAACGAGCGCACCAAAATCACGATCATCGCTGAAAAATATAAGACCACAATCAACAAAAGTGTGCTGGGGCTAGAAATCCCGTTAGCGGGAAACAGATTAACCCAGGATGTCATCAACATCCGTCAGCCCATCGTTGTTGAAAATTGTCAGACATCGCCTGTTACCGCCAATATACGCGACATGCTCGCCGAGCAGCAAATTCAATCGATGGCAGTCTTGCCCATCATTATCGACAATGTGGTTATTGGCACCGTTGGTATAGATATTTTGGATAAGCAGAAAGCTATAACAGACAACCAAATAAAGTTAGCAGAGACCTTAATTCTACAAGCGGCAACGGCCATCCAAAAAGTACGCTTATTTGAGCAAACCCAAGCCCGGGCTGAAGAATTGGCCGTTATCAATGATGTGGCTCAGGCTGTGTCCCAACAGACAGATCGCACCATTTTAATAAATACCGTCCAGGCACAAATTCAGCGCATCATCCCGGTAGACGCCTTCTTCATTGCTCTTTATGATTGGCAAACAAACTTGCTGGAATACCCCTATATTTTCGATGATGGGCAGGTTTTCCGTTCAGCGCCAGAACCGCTGCCCACCCACAGCATCGTGTACCAGGTTCTACAAACTGGGGAAGCGATGCTTACCCAGCGCACCCAGTCAGAAATTGATGAACTTTATGAGACTAAAGCTAAAAAAGAAACAAGGTTAGGCGACCTGGAGCGTGTATCTGCTTCCCTACTCTACATCCCCTTATTTACCGGGCAAAATACCTCTGGCGTCTTATCCGTGCAAAGCTATCAGCTCAACGCCTATAAAGAAAGCGATCTCTCCCTGTTATCCAGCATTGCCAGCCATGTGGCGGTTGCCCTGGAAAACGCCCGTTTGCTGGCCGAAACGCGCCAGACAGCGGAACGGGAACAAATCCTGCGCAGTATTTCCACCACTATCAATACCTCCATTGACGCTGAATCGGTGCTGCAAACGGCCGCTCGTGAAATCGGCCGGACGCTTGGCCTGGAAACCTACGTCTATCTGACGCCTACGATGGGAGACAGGGTAAAGAGAGCAAGCACTCCCCCTGTAGAGATGAAGCAGAATGGCGACGGATTGGAGATAGAGTGAGATGATATCTAAAATGAAACGTAGCTTTCGCTTAAGGCTTACCCTCATGGTTCTCCTGGCCATCCTGATTCCGGTGGCGGGAATATTGATCTATATCACGGTTGTGGTGCAGCAGGCGCCATCAGAAGCCCTGGCTGCTATCCCCCAATTTTTGATTTCTGCGCTGGCGATTGGTCTCATAATGATGGCCTTGATGGCAGTGCTGACCTGGTTTGCCGCCGGCCGGATGGTTCGCCCCATTGAAACGCTGACGGTGGCAGCAACGGCCGTTGCCCATGGCGATCTGGACGGACTGGTAGACATTACCCGCAGCGATGAGATTGGCGATCTGGCCACCGCCTTTAACAGCATGACCTTGCAGCTAAAAGGGATGATCGACAACCTGGAGAAGCGGGTATCTGCCCGCACCCGCGACCTGGCCCTGGCCGGTGAAGTGGGCCGAAACGTCTCCGAAATTCGCAATATTGATGATGTACTTGCCAATGCTGTGCACATCATCCACGATTATTTTGACCTCTATTTTGTGCAAATCTACCTCGTCAATGATTCAGGCAAACAGTTGGTATTAAAAGTGGCTGAAGGACAGGCGGCTGAACATCTTTTGAAACAAGGCCATTACCTGGACATCAACACCTATTCTATTAATGGCACAGCGGCCGTTGAAAAACGTCCGGTGCTGGCGCCCCACACCTACGACAATCCGATTTTCCGGCCGAATCCCCTGCTGCCTGAGACCCGTTCTGAAATAGCGATACCCCTGATTTACTCAGATAAAGTGGTAGGCGTGTTAGACATACAAAGTACCGAAGCTTATGCTTTTTCTGAAGAAAATATGCTCGTTTTTGAATCTTTAGCCGGTCAATTGTCTGTTGCGATGGCCAATGCGGCGCTTTTTACGGAGCGCGAAGAAACATACCAGGCTTTACAAAGCACATTAACCAATGCCGAAACCCAGGCAGCGCGTTTCGCGGCGCTCAATATCTTAAGCGCCGAGTTTACGGCCGCCCAAAACCTGGATGACGTGCTGCATATCGCCAGCGTCAATGTTCTCACCCTTATGGACGGGGAGCGCGTTTCCATTGCTTTTGTGGCAGATAATGCAGATTCTTTTGAGATTTTAGCGCTGCAAGGCGAAGAAGAGGTTATGCCCGTGGGTACGTCGATGCCGTTGGGAGGAACGGCCGTTGGTCTGGCCGTCACCGAAAAACGAATCATACAACTACCCAAAGAAGCGCCGCTATCCACCTATGCCGATTCTCACATATTGGCCGAACAAGGATTGCAAAGCCTCATGGTAGCGCCGCTCTCTGTTGGCGATCAAACGATAGGCAGCATCAATATTGGCAGCAAACAACTATACGCCTTTAACGAAGAAGATGTTCATTTTATGCAGCAGATCGCCACGCTCCTGGCAGCCTCTATTGAAAGTCTGCGGCTCGGAGTACGTATACAAACCCTGGCCGCTATTGTAGAATCTCATCCAGATTTCATCGGCGTCAGTACAGTGGAGGGTGAAGCTCAGTACGTGAATCCGGCCGGTTTAGCCATGATCGGTTTACCCAAAAATTATGATGTTTCCACCATGTCTGCTGCTGATTTCTATATACCTAAAGATGCTGAAACAATGTTAAATGAAGGGATTCCGCAGGCTTTGGCCTCTGGTTCCTGGACAAGCGAAGCACACTTGCAAAGAAATGATGGCAGCGCCATTCCTGTGGAGCAAACCATTGCCGTGAATTATGACGCCCAAAATAACCCCACCGGTTTTAGCTTCACCATGCGTGATATTACCGAACGGGTCAGAACGGTGGAAGATCAACGCCGCCTCACCGCCCAATTGGAAGAACGGCTCCTCCAGGTAAATGCCCTGCAAAGAGCCATGACGCATGAAGGCTGGTCTGCTTTCCTGACTTCCCCCAACCGGCTCATCCAAGGGTTTAAGTATGCCGACGACCAAGTCGGTTTTATTTCCACCCGTGATGTGCAGCAAGGCACAGTGCCTACTGTTTTGGCGGCCGTTGAAGGTCAGAGTATACAGCCAGATTCGGACGTTATGGCCGTGCCGGTCCAGATAAGCGGAGAAACAATTGGCGTCATTGGAGCGCGTAACCCGGATGGTGCGCCGCTGAGAGAGGATCAGTTGGCTGTTCTCCATGCCCTGACGCAGCAGGTGGCAGGCGCCTTAGATCGTTCCCGTTTATTTGAGGAGATGGAATTGGCGCGAGAACAGATGAACGCGCTTTACGCCGGCAGTGAGCAGGTGGTACGCGCTAATTCTCTCCAGGAAGTGTTGAACGCCCTGATTGAAGCCACGGCGCTTAAACGCATGGATCGGGCAAATTTCTTGTTCTTTGACAAACCATGGACGAATGTGGAACCAGGCATGATGACGGTAGCGGCCGTTTGGGAAAAAGACCTTAACCGGGTTACCAGGCCAGATTACACGCCTCCCACTGTAGGCCGTCAATACACCTTCGACGAGCTGCCCACCGTCCGCCTGGTAAAAAGAAATAAACCCGCCATCTTCCCCCATATTACGAGCGATGATCGCTTAGGGCCAGATGCAGTAATGCTTGCCGAACGTTTGGGCGTCACCAGCCTTGCCTATTTCCCACTAATGGTCGGCGAGCAATGGTTTGGGCTGCTGGTAGCGCAATCATTTGCCCCCATGAATCTTAGCGAAGATGACATTCGGCAAATCAGCAGCCTGGTAGATCAGGCGGCGGCCGTGGGCCAGACGCAGCGCTTGTTTGCCCAGGCTCAAGCCCGCGCCCGCCATGAACAACTGCTGCGTGAAGTGGGCGCCAAGGTGTATGCGGCGCCTGATGCGGAATCAATTATGAAAACGGCCGTTAAAGAAGTCAACCGTGTTCTGGGCGCAGACTCATTTATCTACCTGGATAAACCGGAACCTGCTGACATGAAAGAGATTCAACCCGAGAACGGCAGCAGACAAGAGAGATAGCTGATGAATACCCTGAAAAATTGGTTCAAACCACCCACCTTTGATGACCCTGAAAAAAACCGCGTCGCCGAGCTGTTAAACGCCGTTCTCATCGCTGTTATTTTGCTGCTGAGCGTCTACTTAGCCCTGCAAGCGACGGTGGCCGGCTCTATCGGTATCTCCTCAAACAGCTTTATTCTGTTAACTGTTTTATTGGTTGTCGTCATTGGTCTAAAGGTATTTTTAAATCGGGGTCATGTCCACTCTATCAGCTACTTACTCATTGCCTCAACCTGGATCGCCCTGTTCCTGATAGCCTGGGGCTCCAACGGCTTGATAGACGCTGCCTTCATCGGCCTGCTCATCGTCGTTCTACTGGCCGGCCTGTTTGAAGGGTGGAAAGCCGGCATCCTGGTGACCTTCCTTACCATCTTTGCTGGCTGGATCCTGGCCTATGCTGAGGTAAACGAATTCATTTTCGTTGAGTACGACAATCCTTACAATCAGGCATCTGATACAACCGCTATTTTCATTTTCATCGCCATTCTTCTCACCTTGATCATCAACTCCCTGAGCCGCGCCCTCGAAAACGCCAGAGAAAGCGAACAATCCCTGGCAGTGAGCAATCAAGAACTCCAAACCATTCAAGATCAACTGGAAATTCGGGTGGCGGAACAAACACGAGACCTGGCATTGGCTGCTGAAATCGGCCAAAACATCGCTCAGATTCGTGATTTAGATGACTTATTAAAAAGTTCAGTAGAACGCATTCGCTCTCGCTTTGATTTGTATTACGCCCAGATATATCTCACCAATGACTACAGCACCGGTTTAGAGTTAACGGCCGCCACCGGTTCAGCTGGTGAACATTTGTTGGCTCAAGGGCATAAACTGGCTATCGACGCCCACTCCATCAACGGCCTCTCTGCCCTGGAAAAACGAACTGTCACCGTCTCTGACACCGCCCAATCACCCTTGTTTAAGCCCAACCCCTCTTTGCCCTACACCCGCTCTGAAATGGCTATCCCCTTGCTCCTGGGCGAAAGCGTTCGAGGCGTCCTCAACTTGCAAAGCACCCTACCTGGCGGATTAACCGAGGCAAACTTGCCTGCTTTTGAGGCGTTGGCCGGTCAGCTTGCCATCGCCCTGGAAAACGCCTCCCTCTTTAGAGAACAAGAACGGCTGACAGATGCCCTCAAAGCAAACACCCGCCGCCAGGAAGAAAATGCCCGCTTCCTGGATTCCGTCATTGAAAATCTGCCTCTCATGCTCTTTGTCAAAGACGCCACCGACCTTCGTTTCCTGCGCTGGAACAAGGCGGGCGCCGCCCTGATGGGGCGGCCGGCCGAAGCCTTCATTGGCAAAACTGACTATGACTTCTACCCAGAGGATGAAGCAGCGTTCCTTGCACAAACGGACAGGAATACGCTGCAAAAAGGCGTCCTGGTAGACATTCCCGAAGAACCGATCCAAACCAGCGATAAGGGAATCCGCCTGCTGCATACCATCAAAGTGCCCATCATGGATGCAGAGGGGACGCCGCAATATCTCCTGGGTATCTCTCAAGACATTACCGAGCAAAAAGAAGCCGAACATCAGTTAGCCGTGCGCGTGAAAGAACTCAATCTGCTGAACGAAATCGGCCGTAAAACAGATGAACAGCCAGACATTGCTGAATTCCTCACCTTTATTGCCGAACGCATCCCCAGCGGGATGCAGCATACCGAGGTTTGCCGGGCTGCCATCACCCTGGAGGGAAACTTGTACGGCGATGCAGACGCCATTAACCTGCCCTGCCATATCGTGGAGGGGCTGCGTCTTGAAGAAAAACTGGTGGGACAAATTGTGATCGCCTACACGGAAGATCACATTTTCCTAAACGAAGAAAGCGCTCTGATTGGCGATATTGGCCGGCGCATTACCAACTACATTGTAAACCAACGCCTGGTAGCGCGGGTGCTGGCCACCGCCGCCGGCTTACAGACGGTGGCCGAAGTGGGCACGGCCATCAGCACTACATTGGAGCCACGCCAACAGTTGCAAAATATTGTAGACCTCACAAAAACCAAGTTTGGTTTCTACCATGCCCACATTTATTTGTATGATGACATCTCAGATAGTTTGATTCTTTCGGCCGGGGCTGGTGAGATTGGCCGGAAAATGGTCGCTGAATCTCGCCAAATCCCGTTGTCGGCGCCCCGTTCATTGGTGGCCAGAAGCGCTCGTGAAGGCACAGCTTTAATGGTAGGTGATGTCAAAGCTGATCCGGGCTTCCTGGCGCATCCGCTGCTGCCAGACACAAAATCTGAGTTGGCCGTACCCCTGATGACGGGCGGACTGCTCTTGGGCGTACTGGACATTCAAGCTTCGGAAATAAATGGATTCTCTGCCGAAGACATCAATGTGCAAACCACATTGGCCTCTCAAATTGCAGTCGCCTTGCAAAACGCAGAACAGTATCAACAAACACAAAATGCATTGGAAGAGGTGAATGCGCTGCAAAAAGCGATTACTCGTGAAGGTTGGCAAGCATTTTTAACCGCTGCCAACCGCCCGGTGCAAGGTTTTTTGGCGTCACAAGAGGGCGTGCAAACCATCATGGCTTCAGAACCCACCAATGGGCATGACGCCCAAAACGCCCTGACATACCCCATCTCTGTGCATGGCTCGGCCATCGGTCGTTTAGGCATTAAGACGTTTGATAAAAGATTATCGACAGAGGATTTGGCGCTGGTAGAAGCCATATCAGGCCAGGTGGCAGAAGCGCTAGAACGCGCCCGTTTGTTTGAAGCAACGGAAACCGCCCGCAGCCAGACACAAGCTTTGTTCTCCGGCAGTGAACGGGTGGTACGCGCGACCACCCTGGATGAAATTCTCCAGGCTGTGGTGATGGCTACCCGGCTCCAGGATTATGAGCGCGTCAGTTTGTTCTTCTTTGACCGGCTGCTGGCTGCTGAAGAGAAAGCCAGGTCGCTCACACTTTCGGCGGTGTGGCGCAAAGACAAGCAGGTGAATGTCATCCCCATCGGCTCTGTTTTTCCCGTAGACCAATATCCTATTTTGAAATATTTGGAGCGGGATGCGCCCTTCCTGGTGGATGATCTGGTGCAGGATGAAGCGGTGGACAAAAATACACAAAACTTAATTGTGGATGGGATGGGGATGCGTTCTGTTCTGGCTGTACCGCTGGTTATTGGCGCCAACTGGCTTGGTTTCATCCTCGGTTATGCCCTGGAACCGCAGCATTTGACGGCCGATGACATTCGCCAGATCACCAGTTTAACCGGACAGGCAGCCACCGTGGCCCAATCGCAGCGCTTATATCAAGAGGCGCAAGCCAGGGCGGAACGGGAACAAATTCTACGCCAGGTTTCTGATCGGGTTTATGCCGCCCCAGATGCGGAAATGGTATTACGCACGGCCGCGCGTGAGATTGGTCAGGCATTGGGTTTAGAAACCTTTATCTATTTAGAAGACGCCCCTGAGGAAGAAATAAAAGCAGTGGGCGCAAATGGACATTAAATAGTTGTCATTGACAACATAAGCGACTCTTCACATGGATCCCCTTTTCATGGGTTAACCCCAAAGGAGACAATCCAAACAAGCGGAGATATTTTTATGGAAGCACAAAATAACATCACAATGAAGGCTAAACCGGCATTCTGGATATCATCTGTCTTGGGCGCTGTTTTTACAATGGCAACTGTCTTCCTTGCTTATCAGATGTTCACCAACGAAGTTTTTAGGAATTGGCGCGGGTTTACAACTATTTTATTTTTTCTCTGCTTATCTATTTCTGCCTGGAGCAGCGCCTTTTTATGCCGCCGAAAACAGCATGTTACTGGCATCTCCATCCTTTTGGTTTCTTTGCTGCTGCTTATCCTCTATATTCCATTTGTTGTCATTGCCCGCGCCTTACCGGTTGCCCTGATAGGCTTGCTCATCATTACAGGCATCTCTATTCAAACTTTACCCGACAAACGGGCAAACAGATTTATTATCCTGGGTTCTTTGGCAGGCATTACCACCGTTCTCATAGATCTATGGATACCTTTTGAACGCCTTGTTATCATCCACCGTCCCTTGCCTTTATATGTACTAGGTTTCACTGCCATTGGCCTATTTCTTGTCTTACTCTTTCAATATAATCGTCTACGGTTGCGCACAAAGATGCTTGTGACGTTTGTCAGCATTCCCACCATCGTGGTCATGTTAGTAGCTGGGATTTTCTTTTTTACGTTTTTCAATAATCTTAATGCAGAAATTATGCAAAACAGCGCCACGTATGAGGCCATTTCACAGACATTGGCTTTTAGCCTATCTGTGGTGGCGATTGCACTGATGCTTATGCCCTTGCTGGCATTGGCAATCAGCCAAACGCTCACAAATCCAATGAACAATCTCATCAATGCCGCTGAAGAAATTAGTCAGGGCAATTTGGATGTAGAAATTCAACTCGAAAACAAGGATGAATTTGGCGTTTTGGCGCAAACATTTAATGCGATGGCTGAACGTCTCCGAGATTCTTTTACAATACTAGAAGTGGCGGTACAAGAGCGCACAAAAGATTTAGCTTTTGCCGCAGAGATTGGTCAAAAGGTCTCGCAATTACGAGATTTGGATGAATTGGCGACAACGGCCGTTTCCCTCATTCGGGATCGCTTTGATTTATACCATGTGCAACTTTATCTGGCCGATGACAGCCAAAGTACCCTCACCCTCCTGGCCAGCGTAGGGGAAGCGGGCGTCCAACTGTTAGCGGCCGGCGATGCGCTGCCGCTTGACGCCACTTCCCTCATCGGCCGGGCCGCCAGCCAAAAGCAGCCCATATTGGTAGGCGATACGGCTGTCAGCGATAATTTTATGGCTCACCCTTTGCTGCCAGACATCCGCTCAGAAACGGCCGTTCCCCTTCTGGCAGGCCGCACCGTCGTCGGCGTCCTGGACCTGCAAAGTGACCAACCCCACACCTTCACCGAAGAAAATTTACCCGCCTTCGTCACCCTGGCCGGCCAACTGGCCATCGCTGTAGAAAACTCCACCCTGTTTGCAGAACAGAAGCAGGCCGAAAACCGCCTCATTGAAGAACAAAACCGCACCCTATTGATCCTTGAATCCATTGGCACGCCGCTTGTGATCGCCCGCGCCTCAGATGGCTTGATCATTTACGTAAACGAACCATTATCCCGAATCGTCAACATCCCTCGTGAAGAATTAGTCGGGCAAATAACGCCTGACTACTTCCAGAACCCGGCCGACCGCCAGATTTTTGTGGAAGGTTTACGCCAGAAAGGGGAAATGAGCAATTTTGAAGTCACGCTGAAAAACAGAGATGGTACCTTATTTAGAGCGTTGCTCACCGGCAAAATCGCGCAGTTCCAAGATGACCTGGTCACCATTACCTCGTTTATTGATATTACGGAACGACAAAAAATCGCCGCCGCCATCGAGGAGAACCAGGCTTTATTACGCACACTTGTTGACTCAACGCCTGACTGGATTTTCATTAAAAACAGGGAGCATCGTTATCAAATGGTCAACCAGGCTTACGCCGATTCGTGGCGCCTGGAACCAGAAGCCTTTATAGGCAAAAACGATTTAGAAATCGGTTTTCCTGAAGAAATTGTTAACGGCAATCCAGAAAAGGGTATTCGTGGTCTCTGGGCTGATGACCAGGAAATCATGGAAGCCGGGGAGATTAAGATTATTGATGAAGAAACGGCCGTTGTCGATGGTGAGCCGCGAACCTTCAATACCATTAAAGTGCCTTTGAAAAATCCGGCTGGCGAGGTCACCGGCATCGTCAGTTTCGTCCATGATATTACCACCCTCAAACAAGCTGAAGCGGTGATGGCTAAACAGACAGCCGACCTGCAAACAGTGGCGGAGTTAAGCACGGCCGTTTCCACCACCCTGGATACAAAACAGTTGTTGCAAACCGTTGTCAACCACACCAAAGAGCGCTTCAACCTGTACCATGCCCACATCTACTTATTAAACGCCTCCCAAAATTTCCTGGAATTGGCGGCCGGCGCCGGAGAAGTGGGTCAGCAAATGGTCGCCGCCGGGCATAACATCCCCTTCCATCAGCCAAACTCATTGGTAGCGCAGGCCGCCCGCTCCGGGCAAGGCGTCATCGTCAACCAGGTTACGGCCGACCCCGCCTTCTTGCCCAATCCGCTGCTGCCCCAGACCCAATCTGAAATGGCCGTGCCCATGATGGTGGGTAATAAAGTGATTGGCGTCCTGGATGTACAATCTGAGGAAGTGGGCCATTTCACCATCACAGACATTAACATCCAGACAACATTGGCTGCCCAAATTGCCGCCGCTCTGGAAAATGCCCGTGCTTATGAACAAGCCCGACAGTCAGCTTTCATTATGGAAAACAGCACCAACATTATCGCCACCATATCAGTAGACCAGAAAATCCAATACCTGAACAATGCCGGTTTACGCCAACTGGGTTACAAATCTCTGGCCGATGTCCAGGGCAAAAATATCAGCATCCTTTTCCCCAAAGAAGCTGCGGAAAGCCATCGCACCGTCACCATGCTGGCCGTCCTAGAACATGGCCTTTGGCGCGGTGACTCAATGCTCGTCACCACCTCAGGCGAACGCTTCCCGGTGGAACAAGTTGCCACCATGATTCGTGATGAGAGCGGCGTCCCCCAAATGATCATCTTTAACATGACCGACATCAGCGAACGGAAAGCAGCAGAAGCTGCCCAACAAGCGCTGACGGCCGAACTGGCGGAACAACTGGAACGAGTCAACGCCCTACAACGCTCCCTCACCCGTGAAGGGTGGCAAGCGTTCATGACAACCAGCAAACGGCCGTTCCAAGGTTTTGCCTTCAACAAGAGCGGCGTCAAAACATTAACTGATGCTGAACTTAACTCTGAAAACGGCAAAGGGAAACGGCCGCTCCATACCGGCGGCAACGAGTTCATCAATCCGGTCAAAATTCATGGGGCCACCATCGGCCAGATTGGGGCGCGCCACCCCGACGGCAAACCACTCAGCGAAGCACAACAAGAGCTGCTCACCAGCCTCACCAACCAGGTCGCCGAAGCCCTGGAGCGGGCCAGGCTCTCCGAACAAACCCAAATCGCCCTCACCGAAACAGAGCAGCGCGAACAAGAACTGGCCGTCCTAAACGAAATGGCGCAAAGCTTAACTGCGCAAACAACGGTAGACGACGTACTGGACGTCATCCACGACTACACCACCCGCCTCATGGCGTCAGACGAGTTCTACATCGCCTTCTACAACGCCGCCGAGAACGAAATTATTTTCCCCTATGGCATTCTCGACGGGCGCGTGGTGCGCAACTATGGCCGCCGGAAAGGGGGTAAAGGTCTCACTGAACACGTTCTAGCGCAGGGCCACCCCTTACTCATCCCCAACAACATTGACCAATATTTACACGAATTAGGCATTGAAGCCGTGGGTAAATCCGCCGAATCCTGGATGGGCTGCCCCATGCAGTATGGCGAGCAAGTCGTCGGCCTCATTTCCCTGCAAAGCTACACCACGCCCAACGCCTACACGGAGCTAGACCTGAGACTGCTCACCGCCATCGCCAACCAGGGGGCCATTGCCATTGAAAATGCCCGCCTGATCGAAGCCACCGGCAAGCGTGCCCGCCAGGAACAACTGCTGCGCGAAGTTTCCACCAAAGTCAGCGCGGCCGTAGACGCCGAATCTGTGTTACACGTGGCTACCCGCGAAATCGGCCGGGCCTTGGGCTTGGAGACTTTCGTTTACCTCAAAAGTCCTAAAGAATAGCGCGGTTTTGTAAATCGCTCGGACAATTTGAGAAACTTGTGGTGAGCATAACCAAACTATCATCCTACAATGGAAAAACATTATGGAACAAAAGCGTTATAAAGCTGGCATCGGTCAAAGAACAATATCTCGTGATCTCACCCTCAGTCTGATCGCTGTTGTGTTGGGGGTCTTCATCCTTATCGGGGTCTTAATCTCCGCCCTTACCCTCCGGCAAATGGAGCAGACGCTCCAGACGCAGCCGCAAAGCATCCTGACTATCTTTGCCGTCATCTCCATCCCTGTTTTGCTGACGATCTTCATCGGCGTTCAATTATTAGTACGCCGCTTCGTTTCCCGCCCCCTCGATATTCTGGCGGTCGACATCGACACCATCGCCAGTGGTAATTACCACTATCGTCTGCCTGATATGCCCCAAGTGGATGTACGGTTTATTGTTGACCGCATCAACATCATGGCCAAAGCCATCGAAGAGCGCGACCAGGAACTGCGCCGCATGGTCAGTCATTTAGAAGAACGGGTGGCTGAACGCACCCAAGACCTCAATCTGGCAGCAGAAATTGGGCAGCAGGTTTTCCAGGCGCGAAACCTGGATGTATTACTGCCCCAGGCGGTACGCCTCATCCTCGATCAGTTCGGCTTATATCAAACACAAATTTACCTGGTTGATGAAGCGAAGCAAACCCTGCTGCTGCAAGCCAGCGCCGGCTTTGCCGGTGAGCAATTACTAAACGCCGGCCATGAGCTGCCCATTGACCAAAACTCCATTAACGGCGTGGCGGCCTTTGAAAAACGCCCCGTCATTGTGGCCGATACCCGGGAAAGCGACCTGTTCCTGGCGCACCCTCTGCTGCCAGACACTCGCTCTGAAATGGTTGTGCCTTTGATTGTCAAAGATCAAGTTGTCGGTGTGCTGGACCTGCAAAGTGAGCAGCCGAATACTTTCTCAGAAGAGAACGTGATCCCCTTTGACGTGTTGGGCGGGCAGCTGGCCATCGCCATTTTGAATGCCCACCAAAATGCAGAAATCCGCCAATCACAAGAAGCCATGCGGGCCAATGAAGTGCTGATGCGCACCATTATCGACTCCACCCCCGACTGGATTTTTATCAAAGACATAAACCACCGCTACCAGGTTGTCAACCAGGCGTATGCCGATTCTTTCAACCTGACCCCGGCCGATTTTATCGGCAAGAATGATCTGGAAATCGGCTTCCCGGAAGAGATTGTGAAAGGGGATGCAGAAAAGGGTATTCGGGGCTTTTGGGCGGACGATCTGGAGGTTATGCACAGCGGGGAGATGAAATTTATTGATGAAGAACCGGCTACCATCGGCGGCAAGCCTCTCTTCTTGAGTACCATCAAAGCGCCTTTAAAAGATGCGCAAGGCAAGGTCATCGGCGTGGTCGGCTTTGTCCATGACATTACGGCGCGTAAGGAAACTGAACTCCAAATACAGGAACGCGAAGCCTTGATGCGCACCATTATCGATTCCACGCCAGACTGGATCTTCGTCAAAGATCGGGAACATCGCTATGTGCTGGCGAACAAAGGGTACGCCGACTCGCTGCATAGGCAGCCGGCTGAGTTCATCGGTAAAAACGATCTCGATCTGGGCTTTCCAGAAGAGATTGTCAAGGGCAACGTTGAAAAAGGCATTCGGGGCTTTTGGGCGGATGATATTGAAATCTTTACTACCGGCGAAAGCAAAGTGATTGACAGTGAACCGGCCGTTTTAGACGGTGAGCCGCAGTATCTCAACACCATTAAAGCGCCTTTACGAAATGCCCAGGGTGAGGTCGTCGGGGTGGTCGGTTTTGTCCACAATATCACGGAGCGCATTACGGCCGAGAAAACCCTGGCCAAACAAGCCACAGAACTGCAAACGGTAGCTGAAGTTTCGACAAGGGCCTCCACAACGCTGGATCCGGAACGCCTGCTGCAAGATGTGTTAAACCTGAGCCAAGAACGCTTTCACCTCTATCATGCCCACATTTATCTACTGGATGAGGCCGGGGAGAATTTGCGCTTAACGGCCGGCGCCGGCGAGATTGGGCGGCAAATGGTGGCAGAAAATCGCAGTATTCCTGTGGGCCAGGAAAGATCATTGGTGGCTCGGGCTGCCCGCAGCCGGCAGAGTATCATTGTAAATGATCTGCAAGCGGATCCTGGTTTCCTGCCCCATCCGCTGCTGCCGGATACCCGCTCTGAAATGGCGACGCCGCTTATTGCCGGTGAACAACTGCTGGGCGTGTTAGATGTGCAGGCCAATGAAATCAACTATTTTACGGAACAGGATGTGCAAGTTTATACCGCGTTGGCCTCGCAAACGGCCGTTGCCCTACAGAACGCCCGTCAATTTGAACAAACACAAGCCGCCCTGACAAACGCCGACATCTTCCGCCAGTTAGCGAACGCCGCCACACAAGGCGTCAGCATCGCCACTTTGAATGGCGCGGCCGTCTATATCAACCCCTCCTTAGCCCGTTTCTTCAACAGCGATGACCTGCAAAGCGATCTCAAAGAGATCGTGTTGAGCGAGTTATACCCGCCAGAGATACAAAAGCAGTTCCAGGAAGAGATCATCCCCCACATGCTGGACCATGGCTCATGGCAGGGGGAATTATGGCTAGAGCGTGATGAAGGAACCATTTATACGCATCAAAATCATTTCTTAATTCGGGATGACGCCGGCGCCCCCACCCATGCCGCCGCCATCATCACAGATATCACCAAAAGCAAAGAGGCAGAAGCGGCCATTCGCGAAAGCCAGACGCTTATGCGCACCATTATTGATGCCATTCCAGACTGGATTATTGTGAAAGACAAAATGCACCGCTACATCCTGGTCAACCAAAGCTTTGCCGATTCCAGGCAACTCTCAGTAGATAGCTTTATCGGCAAAACAGACCTGGAAATTGGCTTTGAAACGCCCCAGGTTATCGACGACCCAGATATGAGCATCGAAGATTTTTCAGCTCTCAATACCGCCGTCATGGCCAGCGGGAAAATTGAAGAGGTTGAAGAACAATGGTCTGAAACGAACGGGATAATACGCACCAAGAACATAGTCCGTATTCCCCTGCAAGATACCCAAGATGAGGTGATGGGGTTAGTGGTTTTGGTACACGATATCACGGATGAAAGGGAAGCCCAGAAAGAGCAGGAAAATTTGGCCCGAGAGCTTGAGGAGCAGTTGGCGCAGGTCAATGCGCTGCAACGGGCCATGGCTCGTGAAGGTTGGGCTGCTTTCCTGGCGAACCAAGATAGAGGCGCGACCGGATTTTCCTTTGCCGGAGATACGGTTCAACCTTTTAATGATGCCTCCTGGTTAAAATCCCTGAGCGAAATGCCCCTCAATCTGGATGAGCTTAATACCGTATCTTATGATGAAAAGCAAACGGCCGTTGCCATGCCCTTGCAAATACACGGTGAATCAGTCGGGGTGCTTGGGGCGCGGAACGCCAACGGGGCTCCACTGGACGAGGAACAACAAATGCTGCTCGCCACCCTCACAGTGCAGGTGGCTGAAGCCCTGGAACGCGCCCGCCTCTTTGAAGAAACAGAGCTGGGTCGTCAGGAAATTGAAGCCCAGGCTGCCGAACTCGCCATCGTCAACGAGATCAGTGAACTGGTTAGCTCCCAATTAAACTTGCAAAGCCTGGTGAATGCGGTGGGAGACCGCCTCATACAAACCTTCTCCGCTAACAGCGCCTACGTTGCCCTGGTGAATGAAAAGACAAAAGCGATTAATTTCCCTTATTTCACAAATATAATCGATGGTCCTCTGAATATTTCGCCACGTACCCTGGATGACCGGGGGGGCTTTACTGCCAAAATTTACCAGACACAACAACCTCTCATCCACAATCCTGTTGATCAAAACTTGATTAATTCCGTTAAGAGTGATGGGGGAGAGGTGGTTGAAAGCAGCCATGATTCAAACTCATATATCGGCGTGCCCATGATTGTAGGTGAAACGGTCATTGGCGTCATTGGCCTCAATGGGCAGCAAGATAGACGTATGTATACCGACCATGACTTGCCTCTGCTAAACACCCTGGCCAGTACCATTGCCGTCGCTGTGCAAAACGCCATTCAATTTGAAGAGGCCCAACGCCGGGCCAACCGTGAAGCCCTGGTCAATGAGATCAGCCAGAAGATACAAAATGCCCCCACCATCGAAAGCGCCATGCAAACGGCCGTTACCGAGTTGGGCAAAGCGCTAGGCGTTCAACGCGCTGTTGTTGAACTAAACAAGAAGCCTAAAAACGGGCAGCCAAATTAAAAGAGAGTCAGCCATGATTATCAATCTAGTTAAAACGGGCAACGTAGAAAGTTTCAAAGAAAATTTAAGAAGTGTGCGAGAAAATGAATCCGGGCAAGCCACTTTTTCTGGTGAAACCGCAAATATCCGACAACGATAGGGCAAGACTATGAATGAAACATTCGAGCAAGCGCAGTTAACCCAAATACTTTATGAAATCTCCATGTCTATCGGCACAAGCGTGGAACTGCGGGCCATGCTCAAACCCAGCCTTTCCACCATCCTCAAAAAGCTTAACTGTGTTTCAGGCGCCGTTTATCAAAAAGAACAGCAGGGTCAGGGCGCCTATCAATTTGAGGCCGCTTACACCATCCCCCGTCATCCACAGCGCAACAAGACTTATCAAGAGGCGCTTGCGCTGCTGCCGAAATCCTTCACAGAGACAGAGGCCAACACCTTTCTGGCAACATTGCCCATTGTCGGCCAAAGTGCAGATGGCGATTTCTACCACATCCTTGATCTACCCGCTTTCGGCTTGCTCATCCTCATCAAAAACCAGGAAGCGTTAGCAGAGCCAATCATAAAATCGCTCACTCCACTCCTTACCAAACTGGCGGCAGCGGCCATGGGCAGCCTCAACACAGCCAGGCTGCTTCAAAGTGAACAAACAATACAAGAAGGGTTAGAGAAACAAAGAGAACTGCACGATATTAGCCTGGAATTGAGCGTCATTTCTGAATTGGACGAACTTTATCAGCAGATAGTCATTCAGGCGCGTGACCGGCTGGGATTCGACAGAGTAAGCTTATACTTGCTAGATCTCGATAACCAAACCATGACCAGCGCTTATGGCGTTAGCGCAGAGGGCGTCATCCGCTCCAAAGATGAAGATACCCTCTCCTTCGAAGATCGACCCGGAATCAGAGACCTTGTCCACAACAAAAAGCGGTTACTGGTCGACGAAGATTCCGATTTGTTTGAACAACAACAGGTGGTGGGGCATGGCTGGCAGATAACAGCACTCTTATGGGGAAAAGAGGCGCCAGTGGGCGTTCTTTTCGCCGATAATCTGCTCAATCAGGAACCCTTAAAGCCTTATCAGCCAGAACTCCTCGCTGCTTATGCCGCTAACGTCGCCAACACAATTGAATGGAAACGCGCCGACTTGCAAATGAGACAAGCGCAAGAACGCACCGAAACTATTTTGCAATCAGTGACCGTGCCCATGCTCATCTCACGCATATCAGATGGCATGATTTCCTACGCCAATAAACACCTGGCCGACATTGTGAGAACGACCGTCGATGAAATGATCGGCAATCAGACGCCTAACTTCTATGTGCGGGGTGAAGATCGCGTGGCGATTATCAGCAAAATCCAAACGGAAGGCAGCTGCCAAAATTACGAGTTGGAACTGCAACGGATAGATGGTGAACATTTCTGGGCCTTGCTCACCGCCAGGCTCATTCAATTTGAGGGCGAATCCGCTATTATCACCTCGCTCATTGACATTACTGAACGGAGAGAAGCCCAAAACGCCCTTGCCCGGCAAGCCGCCGATTTGCAAGCAGTGGCCGCCTTGAGTACCCAGGTAGCCGCCATTCAAGACCCGCAAACGCTTATGGAAATGGTGGTGCAAGAGACCCAACGCCAGTTTGACCTTTACCACTGCCATATTTTCTTATTGGATGAGGCTGGCCGACAACTGCGCATTCAAGCGTGTGGCTGGCATCCTGCGGCGCAAGAATATGGCACACATGGCGCCTCGGTTATCCCCATAAATAATGAGAAATCGTTGGTGGCTCGCGCCGCCCGCACCCGGCAAGCAGTGGTCGTGAATGATGTACACAATGACCCTCATTGGCTGCCGAATGAACTGCTGCCGGATACGCGCTCCGAGATGGCAGTCCCTATGATCACTGGCGGGCGAGTGCTGGGAGTGCTCGACGTGCAATCTGCTGAACTGAATCACTTTACCGAAGACGACGTGCAAATTCAATCTACATTGGCCGCGCAAATGGCGGTTGCGCTGGAAAATGCCCGTTCTCTGGCAAAAAGCCAGCAAGCCATCGAGGAAATGAACCTGTTAACCCGCCGTCTAACCCGCGAAGGCTGGTCTGAATACGCCACCTTGCGTGCAGACAGAGATGCTGGTTACAGGTATGATCTGGGCCAATTATCACCAATTAAAATAGAGGAAGAATCAGAAGCAGTGGCGTTGGCCGCAGAAACGGCCGTTCCCTCCACAAATGGTCACTTATCCCACTCACTCATGGTGCATGGTGAAACCATCGGCCACCTAACCGTCTTCAATGAGACAGAAGCCGAACAACTTGACGATGATGCGGCCTTGATCATGGCGGCCGTTGCCGAACAGCTGAGCGTACGAGTGGAAAACATCCGCCTCAGCGACCAAACCCAACAAGCGCTGGCACAAACACAAGACCAGGCACAGCGCCTTAGTTTACTCAACGAAATCAGCGCCGAAATGAGCAATGCAGAAACACTCAATGAAGTGTTTAATATTATCTTTGACCGTATTCCTGATTTGATGAAAGCAGATCGCGTCAGTTTAGCCATGCTGCGGCCAGACGGGGAAAATATAGAAATCATCGACTATAGAGGCGAAATGAACATTCCTGTAGGGACCACCATTCGTCTGGCCGATACCCTCATGAACGAAGCCTTGCAGCAAAACCGCATCATTGTCAATCATGAGGCCAGACCTGATAGTGACATCAACTCCTCGATGATTGCCCCAATTCTTAGCGCAGGGCGGGGAATAGGTGTTTTGAATATTGGTAGTAAGAGAGTTAATTCTATGACTGAACAAGATGAGACGTTGCTGCAACAGTTAGCGACCATGCTCAGTTCCATCATAGAAAACAAGCAGCTTCTCGCCGCCGCCCAAACCCGGGCAGACCGGGAACGCCTGGTGCGCACCATCACCGACAAAATCCGGCGCGGCACAGACCGGGAAGCCATTTTGACCATTGCCCGCCAGGAAATCAGCGAAATGCTGGGCGCCAATCAGTCGGTGGCCCAACTGGGCGCCAAAACCCAACTGCTTGAACGGCTGCAACAAGTCGATAAATCAGGCATGATCCCTGAAAGCGGCACATCTTCTTAGCAGTACCCAGGAGAAAAAATGGCTTATACATTGGAATTAGGTACAGACGGCATTATCTACGCCTTGTTCACCGGCGATTTTACCGAAGAACAACTGGCAAACTATATCCACGATCTGGATGAACTCGTAAACCAGTCATCGGCGGACGAAAAGGTTAAATCTTTTATGGATACCACTGGCTTGAAGCGGGTAAACCCCAATCTCCGTCGTATGACCGGTGATTTGATTAAAGACCCCCGCCTGGGAGAAACGGCCGTTCTCGGGAACAGCCGCGTCGTTAAAGTGATGATCGATTTTGTCCTCAAAGCCAGCGGACGAGACCATATGAAATATTTTACAGACCGGCAAGAAGCCCTGATCTGGCTCCAAGACAACCATTCATAAAGAAACAGAAATAATCTACCCACGAGGTAACTGATGGCGCGAAAGTTAACCTACCAACAATATAGAAATCTAATCGAAGAGCAAGGTCAATCCTTACTCGACGCCTTGGCCCAGGCCGCTCATGGCGAGTTAGATATTGAAGTACCCATTCCTGAAGGCATAGACTTCCTCACCGATCTGGCCATTGGCTTCAATTTCCTGCTGGACGATCTGCGTGTTTTGGTGGCAAAACAAAAAGAAGCCCAACTCCTGTTAGAAGAGCGGGTGGCGGAACGCACCCAAGAACTGGAAACAGCGCTGAATGAAGTCAGAGCTGTACAACGGCGCTACGTGGAAGGCCAGTGGACAGAGTATACGGGCGACGCCATCATTGGTGATAAGGAAATACCAGACGCCTGGCTGCCACTCTTGGAAACGGCCGTTATCGAACAACAAGCCATCAGCCACACCAGCGGCCACACCAACGGCCACACCAACGGCCACGCCGCCCTGGCCCTGCCCGTGCAATACGCCGATGAAATTATCGGCATGATGGGTTTTGGCGCCGACATGGATGCGGTGGCGTGGGATGACGATCAACTGGCCGCCGTCGAATCCATCGTCGATCAGGTGGGGTTAGCTTTGGAAAACCAACGCTTATTCGACCAAACACAAGCTGCCCTCAACGAATCCTCCATGCTGTATGAAGCCAGCGCCAGGCTAAATGCCGCCGAATCATTTGACGACATTTTAGAAGTACTGGGTAAATACACCGTATTAGGCGAAAATGCCCACCATCTCAGCCTGAACGTATTTGATGTGCCCTGGACCCAAAGCGAAACACCGGAATATGTGCGCGTCCTGGCTCGCCAAAGCAGCCTGCCAGATGCCGTCCTCAGCCCAGAATATAGCGTAGACGCCTTTCCTTCTCTGAGCGAACTGCTGCACTACAACCAACCCACCGTCATCGAAGATGTGAGTACAGTAGACAACCCCATGCATAAAGCCGTGCGCCAGTTGTACCAGGATGTCTTTAAAGCTAAAACCACCATTTTTATCCCCCTGTCAGTCGGTACACAATGGCTGGGTTTCATCAACGCCATCTACCCCCAAAAGACCATACATCCTGAAGAAGAGATCCAGCGAGCATCGGCTTTAGCCAGGCAGGCCGCCGTTGCCCTCTCTAACCGGTTGTTATTAGCCAATACCCAAGAACGCGCCGGTCAACTGGAAATGCTCTCCCTGGTGGAGACGGCTCTCTCCCAAGCAAACAATGAAGAAGATATCCTTAAAGCGCTTATGCAAGGTTTTAACCTGTCAGACATTGCCAGCATCGCCCTCAACTATTTCAACCCGCAGCCAGATGGGACCATCACAATGGATATGCACGGCTTCTGGTCAAACGGCCGTTTTCTGCCAGACGACTTTCTCACCCGTTACCGTGGCGTCAATTTAGAAACATCTCCGCTCGCCAGCTTATGGCGGCGAAACGCCGACCACATCGTCTTTATCGAAAACATCAACACCCAGCCAGACATCTCAAAGTCTGTGCTGGCGCACGCGCAAGAAAATAACTGGCAGGCCAGCGTCGTCATGCCGCTCCGTCGTGGCGGCGAAATCCAGGCGTTGCTTTGGCTAACCTGGCACAATCCCCACCCCTTCAGTGAAACAGAAAAATTCTTACTGGCCCGGCTCTTGGAACCGGTCTCGGCCGTCGTTTCCAGTCGTCGCGCCCAATTAGCCCAACAAGAAGCGTTAGCTGAAACTGCCTCTCTCTACCGCGCCAGCGCCGAAATGAACGCCGCCCAAACCTACGAAGAGATACTCACTGTGGTGCGTAAATACACCATCGCCGGACGGCAGGCCCTCAGCGTCAGCTTCAGCCTGTTCAACCGCCCCTGGCTTAAAGACAATATGCCAGAGTGGGTCGATGTGCTGGCCTACCATACCATCCAGGACAATGCCCCTGTTCCCACCCGCTTCATGCTGGCCGATTTTCCCTCCGCCCCGGATATACTGCATGGTGATGAAGCCACCCTCATTGAAGACCTGGATAACACCACCCTGCCGTTAGATAAAAATGTCCACGCTTTATACCGGCAGCAATTCGGCGCTCGCGCCGTGTTATTTATCCCCCTGGTGGCTGGTGGTCAATGGATTGGCTACATCAATGTCTTGTACAGAGAAGTAACCAAATTTAAGGAAACTGAAGTGCGGCGTCTTATTTCAATCGCCGGCCAGTCTGCTGTGACCATCCAAAATCTGGGCCTCTTGGAAGATACTGCCCGCAAAGCCCAGCGTGAACAAACGCTGCGCGAAATCACAGCCCGTGTTCGCAGCTCTGCGGACGTAGATACGATCATGAAAACGGCCGTTCAAGAAATCGGCCGCGCCCTGGGCAAGAAAACCTATATCTACCTGGAATCCACGACACAAACCAAACGAACGGACGCCTCTCCCCACACGGAAAACCCTGGAGCATGATATGAAATCAAAAAACATGCCTGAAACAGCCTCCCCCGCCATGACGCCCGGCGTTTTTCACGCCCTCGTCGAAAATGCCGCCGATTTTGTGGCCTTGTGTACGCCGGCCGGTCAAATCATGGCCATCAACGAAAACGGACGTATGCTGTTCACCCTCTTTGATGAGAGCGAAATCGCCAAGCTGAACCTGATAGACCTGGTGGTAGAAGATGAGCAGATGGTGTGGGAAACGGCCGTTACCACCGCCACAGAAACCGGCGTCTGGCAAGGCGAATTAAACCTGCGCAGCATGGACGGCATAGAGACCCCCTTCTCACTTCGCCTCATCGCCCACAACAATACAGAGGGGCAGCTTACCACCCTCACCCTCTTTGGCGCCGATATCACAGACCGAAAATGGATCGAAGAATCCTTGCTGGAAAGCGAAACCCGCTTCCGCAGCTCCTTTGAAAATACCTCCCTGGGCATGGCCCTCCTCACCAACGAAGGCCGCTTCCTCCAGGTCAACGCCGCCATGACAAACATGCTTGGCTATACGCAGCAAGAATTCATGAGCCTCTCCATCTTCGACCTGCTCCATCCCGAAGACATTACAAAAGCCGCACCCCTCCCCCAAGATTTACAAACAGGCCAGGTTGCCATCATCAAGGGCGACATGCGTTACCAACGCAAAGACCAGGAAACATTGTGGGCCAGCCTTAACAGCACCGCCATTCAAGACGCAAAGGGGTACGTCCCTTACTTTTTAGTGCAAATCCAAGACATCACAGAGCAAAAAATAGCAGAAACCCAACTGCAAGCGACGCTCGTCAGCCAGCAGCAGCAGCTTGAAATCAGCCATGCCTTCGCCGCCGCCCAAACAGAAGATGAGGTGCTAGACGTCATCATCCAAAAAGCCGCCATCTATCCCCAGGCGGCCGTTTCCATCACCTACTGGGAAACAGACGATGAAGGCGAACACTTCGATATTGTGCAGCGCCAAAACGTCTTTGAAAGCGGCATCGAAACCGCCCCAGAAGGCTCGCGCACCCCCTGGAAAGAGTCGCCCATCGCTAATCATTACACCGCAGACGACTTTTTCATCAGCAACGATTTGCCCCAAGACAGCCAGCTTCATCAATCTGTGCGCAAAAGCTTTGCCGGCGCCGGCATCAACAGCCTGGCTATCTTTCCCATCGTAGCCAGCGGCGACTGGTTGGGCAACATCGCTGTCATGAGCAAAGAACAAGATTTTTTCAGCACCCAAGTCACCTCTTTATTCCGCTTTTTGGCCGAACAAGGCAGCATCGCTTTACGCGCCACTATTTTGTTTGCAAAAACGCAGCGCTCATTGGAGAGACGAAACCGGGAGGTAGCCCTCACCATCCAAATTGCCCAAGACGTAGCCACCGCTTCTAATCTCACCGATTTATACAAAAAAGTGGTGGATCAGGTGCAAGAACAGTTTCACCATTACCATGTGCAGCTGCTGCGCTACGACGCCTTCTTAGATACGGTGGCCCTTATTTATGGGTATGGCGAAACCGGCCAAAAAATGGTGGCCTTGAACCATTCTATGCCTTTGGGCGTGGGTCTTATCGGGGCTGCCGCCGCTACGGCCCAAACCACCTATCGCGGCAATGTGGCCCAAGACCCCGACTGGCGTCCCAATCCACTTCTGCCCAATACACGCAGCGAAATCGCCGTCCCTATCAAGCTGCGCAACGAGGTGTTAGGGGTACTCGATGTGCAAAGTGATCGCTTAAATGCTTTTAATGAAGAAGACCAGCTCTTGCTGGAAGGGTTATGCGGTCAGATTGCCATTGCCATTGAAAGCACACGGCTGCGAGAAGAAATGGATACGCGCATCAACGAATTAACGACGTTACAGCGCTATATGAGCCGAGAAGGGTGGGAATCTTATCAGAGAATCAAACAAGGGGCCGTATCTGGTTATCAGTTTGACCATCAAGGCGTCGCCGCCCTGGTGGATACCTTAGACCTGAATATCCAACCGGGAAATGGAGAGTCAGGAGAAAGGGAAACGGCCGTTTCTCCCACCCACACCGAAACCTCCCTCACCGTATTGGGCGGGGAAGTGATTGGCAAACTGGGGGTACATACCGACGATAACGATCCGCTTTCAGAAGACGAACTCGACTTCATACAATCCATCTCCGCCCAGGTAGCTGAAGCATTAGAAGCCGCCCGCCTCTTCGAGCAAACCCAAGACGCCCTCAGCGAACAAGAACGGCTTTCCACCCAGTTAGAAACAGTGGCGCAGGTCAGCACGGCCGCCGCCACCATGTTAGAAGTAGACGCCCTGCTGCAAGCCGTGGTAGACCTCACCAAAGCCAGTTTCAACTTATACCACACCCACATTTACCTCATGGGCTATAACGACCACACCCTTGTCCTCCGCGCCGGCGCCGATCAGGTCGGCCGTCTCATGACATTAGAAGGCCGCCAGATCAGACTCAGCGACGAATCCATCGTGGCCCGCGCCGCCCGCCAAAAAGACGGCATCGTCGAAAACGACGTGCGTAAAATTGTAGACTTCCTGCCCAACCCACTGCTGCCCCATACCAGAGCCGAGTTGGCCGTGCCCCTCATCATTGGCGATAAAGTCATTGGCGTCCTGGACCTGCAAGCCGATCAAACAGACTTCTTCACGGAAGAAGACGTGAACATCCACCGCACGTTGGCCTCTCAAATCGCAGTGGCCGTGCAAAATGCCAGCCTGTTCGCCGAACAGATAGAAACCTCGCAAAAACTGCGCGAAGTAGACCGCGTAAAAACGGAATTCCTGGCCAGCATGAGCCATGAACTGCGCACTCCGCTCAATTCCATCATCGGTTTTGCCGATGTGTTGCTGGAAGGGTTGGATGGGGAGCTAAACGAGCGCATGGAAGAAGATGTGCGCCTCATCCGAGACAGTGGAAACCATCTGCGGGCACTCATCGGCGACATCCTGGATATGTCCAAAATCGAAGCGGGCCGCATGGAGCTGCGTTACGAAGAAATCGACATCGTGCAAATGGCTCATGACATCATCGCCACCGCCTCCCCGCTGGCCGAAGCCAAAAATCTGGCCCTCCATCTCAATCTCTCTGATGAAGTGGATACTGTGGAGGCAGACCGCACCCGCTTGCGCCAAATCCTGTGGAACATTATGGGCAATGCCATCAAATTCACCCAGGCTGGCAGCGTCACCCTCAGCGTGGCGCGGCAAGGGCAAGATCTGCTCTTCGGCATTCGGGATACAGGCATCGGCATTGATGAGGAGAATGTCTCCATCGTCTTTGAGCAATTCAGGCAAATTGACGGCAACTTAAATCGCAGCGTTGGCGGCACCGGCCTGGGTATGCCCATTACCAGGCGGCTGGTAGAATTACATGGTGGTGAAATCTGGATTGAGAGTATTATGGGGCAGGGTTCGACCTTCTGGTTCACGGTTCCCATACACCAATATTATCGCCTGAAAAAAGCGGATACCGGCCCTTTACTGGCTTCTGATTAGCCTCCTCTGCGCCTGTGGAACGGAGCCTGAGCCTGTGGAACGGAGCCTGAGCCTGTCGAACGGAGCCTGAGCCTGTGGAACGGAGCCTGAGCCTGTCGAACGGAGCCTGAGCCTGT
>CAZXVH010000044.1:0-1278 GCA_964643965.1 uncultured Ardenticatenaceae bacterium | reverse complement strand
GGAGCCTGAGCCTGTGGAACGGAGCCTGAGCCTGTCGAACGGAGCCTGAGCCTGTCGAACGGAGCCTGAGCCTGTCGAACGGAGCCTGAGCCTGTCGAAGGCGGCGCCGGGCTTCGACAAGCTCAGCCCTCGTCTAGCCCGTGTGATGACGTGATTTTTACCCAAATTACAGATACCTGATAAAATGGCAACATCAATCATCTTTGAAGGGAATTTTTAGAGAGTTAAATAAACTATGGCCGACCAACGTAAACAAGTCCTCTGCATTGAAGACAATCCTGTCAATATGCTTTTGGTATCTCGCATTGTGGAAGCAGAGGGCCACGAACTCGTCAAAGCCGAAGATGGGCCAACGGCCGTTCGCGTGTTAATGGATGAAGGCCTGGAACCAGATATTATTTTGCTCGATATCAACTTACCGGGCATTGACGGCCTGGAACTGGCAAAACGGTTTAAAGCCGATGAACGCCTGGCTCATATCCCCCTGATTGCCACCACCGCCCAGGTGCTTGTTGGAGATCGCGAACGGTGTCTGGAAGCTGGCTGTGACGATTATTTACCCAAACCGTTAGACATCCGTAAACTACGTGAAGTGATGCGGGCTTTTTTGGGGAACAGTTAACCTATGCGGCGTTGGCACGCCCCGTGCGAATGGCTCTGGCTTTTGTAGGACGGATTGTTAAGCCACCCTATATTTGATGAGTATCAAGCGGCTGTCCAATGAGGACGGCCGCTTTTGTTTTAATTTGGGTCAAAATAAGCACTCGATGTTCGTCGCCTTGGAGACGCAGTTGGCCGCGCAGCCAATCCGGTTCCAGGGGAGAGCCTCGTTTTTTTATGGTGACGCTGCCAATATGTCGCTGGCGCAGATAACGACGTAATTGCTTCAGTTGAAACGGGAAATAAGCTTCAATTTGGAAGGCGCGGGCGAACGGGGTTGGTTGAAGCACAGCCGAGGTGAGATAAGCAATGTCTTCGTCCAATTTGGCGGCGTTCAAGTCAGCGGCCAGCTCTTGCACCAGATGGGCGCGGATGACCGCCCCGTCCGGCTCATACAGATAGGCCAACGGCTCTGAAAGGGGGATTTCCAGGCCAGGCCGGTTAACCAGGCTGTGGCCGCCGGGCAGCAGCGTGGCGCGGCGAGCCGCACCGGTACGCAGTTCATCAAACCACAAGACGCCCTCCTTCACTTCCCCGTTGAGCGAGATAAACTCCACTTCGGCGTCCGCTGGAATTTCTTCATAACGCACACCCGGGCTGATTTTAACGGCCGTTCCC
>CAZXVH010000043.1:0-36024 GCA_964643965.1 uncultured Ardenticatenaceae bacterium | reverse complement strand
GTGTCGGCCGAGATGAACCGGTTAATATAATAAAGTTTATCATAAATGGGTACGAACGATCTTTAAATCACCTGCAAATCGCCTGCAAAGCAACTGCAAATCACCTGTAAATTGAGGGTAGTGGGGAGAAAACGGCCGTTTTCATCCTACCTGAAACCTACCAAACCCATTTACCCCCTCATTTCCCTGCGCCTTTCAGACGACCTTATGGTACGATTCGCCTTCATCTATTCATTGGAGGCAGTTATGAGTCACTTAGAGACAACGGCCGTTCACGGCGGCCATCTCATTGATCCCAGCACCGGCGCCGTCACCCCGCCCATCCACCTTTCCACCACCTTTGAGCGACAGGCCGATGGCAGCTACCCCCTGGGATTTTTTTATACGCGCGGCGATAATCCCAACCGGGCGGCGCTGGAAAGCAGTTTGAGCGCCCTGGAAGGAGGCGTGGCGGCGGCGGCGTTTGCTTCCGGCTCGATGGCGCTGATGAGTTTGCTGCAAGCGCTTACTCCTGGCGATCACGTCATCGCCCCTGGTGACATGTATTTTGGCTTGCAGCGCGTCATGCGTGAAATTTTATCGCCCTGGGACCTTTCCTTTCGTTTCATCGATATGAGTAACCTGGCTGAACTGGAAGCGGCGCTAAAAACCCAAACGCGCCTGGTCGTTATCGAGACCCCCTCCAACCCACAGCTCAAGCTCACCGACCTCCTGGCGGCGACAGAATTGGCCCATGCCGCCGGCGCCTGGGTGGTGGTAGACAATACGATTCCCACGCCGGTGCTGCAACGGCCGTTTACCCTCGGCGCTGATTTTGTGGTCCATGCCACCACCAAATACCTGGGCGGACACAGCGATGTGCTGGGCGGCGTGTTGGTGGCCGGTGCAGAGAGCGATTTGTTTGAGCGGGTGCGTACCATTCAATATCTGGGCGGCGCCGTGCCCTCGCCGTTTGACTGCTGGCTGCTGCTGCGCGGCATCCAGACCTTGCCCTACCGGGTGCGGGCGCAGGCCGACCACGCCCTGCAAATCGCCCACTTCCTGCAAGCCCACCCCGCCGTAGAACGGGTGCTTTATCCCGGGCTGCCAGACCACCCCGGCCATGAGGTGGCGGCGCGGCAAATGACGGGCGGGTTTGGTGGTTTGCTTTCTCTGTTGGTCAAGGGAGATGCGGAAAAGGCAACGGCCGTTGCCGCCCATGTCAACCTCTTCATCCGCGCCACCAGCTTTGGCGGAACCCACAGCCTCATCGAACACCGCGCCTCCATCGAAGGACCCCACACCAACACCCCGCCCAACCTGCTCCGCCTCTCCATCGGCCTGGAACACCCCGACGATTTAATGGCCGACCTCGACCAGGCGTTGGCGCAAGCATAAGTAGGGGCGGGACAGGCGGGTATGGCCTTTGCCACAAAGAAAAACTTTTACTCCCGCCTGTCTCGCCCATTCTCCGCTAAGCAACTAAGCAACGAAATTCCTGGCAGGGCATGAATCATGGCTTAATCGTCAGGATGAGCGCCCGCAGCTTTGTTATAATGGGACTGTCTTAGCCATTTATTAAAGCAGCAGCACTTTCACAGGATGTCCGTATCTTCAACCTTTAAAAAGAGCCGTGAAATTGGCTGCTGCAAAGGAGTGAAAATAAGATGAAACCCCTTAAGACAAGAAGTCGTTTTTACATTCTCGTCACCGCCTCGCTGCTGGCCCTGTTCCTTTTCTCCGCGCTCCAGGCCAAACCCACCCACGCTGCTGACGATAAATGGTATGCCCGTTACTTTGCCAACCGTACCCTCTCCGGCGACCCGGTATTTACCCGGCATGAGTCCAACATCGACCATGTGTGGGATGAAGGGTCGCCCAATGCCCTGGTGCCGGTGGATAATTTCTCAGCCCGCTGGACGCGGCGCGTCTATTTTAATGCCGGCGTTTACCGCTTCACTGCCACCATGGATGACGGCATGAGGGTGTGGGTCAATGACAACGAGATCATATCCAGTTGGAATGACAGCCAGGTGCATACCGTTGTCACCGAGCTATATATTCCGGCCGGTGAACACAATCTAAAAGTGGAATATTATGAAGCCACCGGCGGCGCCATTGCCCAATTTTCCTGGGGATTGGTGGGCAGCGGCGGCGCCTCAAACTGGTTGGGCGAATATTTCAACAATAAAACGCTAACTGGTCAGCCAACGTTGGTGCGCAGTGACGCGGCCGTTCAATTTGATTGGGGCTGGGGGGCGCCAGCCAACAATATAAGCAGTGATAACTTTTCGGTGCGCTGGACGCAGACCCTTGCCCTGGAGCCGGGCGTCTATCGTTTCACCACCACCACCGATGATGGGGTGCGCCTGTGGGTCAATAATCAACTGGTCATTGACAAATGGCAAAATCAGCCGGCCACATCTTACAGCGTAGACGTATCGCTAACGGGCAGTGTGCCGGTGAAGATGGAATATTTTGAGAACACAAACCTGGCGACAGCGCGGCTGGATATTGCCAAAATCGCGGGCGCTGCCCCTGGCGGTACCACGCCACCAGCGCCGACGCTGCCCGGTTGGACAGGCACGTATTACAACAATACCAGTCTGTATGGCCCGGCGGCGATGGTGCGCCAGGACCCGGAAATCAACTTTATCTGGGGGTCGAGTTCGCCGCAGCCCAATGTGGTGAACGCGGATCGCTTTTCGGTGCGCTGGACGAACAGCCACGATTTCCCGGCCGGCCGCTACCGTTTTACTACCTATGTGGATGGCGGGGTGCGCTTGTGGGTGAACGAGCAGTTGCTCATCGACGAGTGGCAAGACCCGTATAAAACCGTTTCTCATGCCAATGTCATTGATTTACCGGGCGGGGCTGTGCCTTTACGTATGGAGTTCTTTGATGACATCGGCCAGGCGGAAGCGCGGCTGGTGGTGACGGCGGAAAATGGGGGGACAACGGCCGTTTCCTCCCCACCTCCCTCTTCTTCCACCCCTACCTTAGCGCCGATGACCGCCCAGGTGGTCAACGCCCGTGCCCTCAATGTGCGCAGCGGCCCCGGCATGGATTTTGAACCGTTTACCTATCTCTCCCGCGGCCAAATCGTGGCCTTAACCGGCTGCCGTAACACCGGCTGGATTGAAATCCGCTTGCCAGACGGCAGCACCGGGTGGGTGGGAGGCTCTTACCTGGCAGGCAACTTTAGTTACAACGCCTTGCAGACCTGTCTACAAGGGTGATAGAAGCATGTGGGGCGTGAGGCGTAAAGTTTTGACGCGCCTCACGCCCCACGTTTTACTTGTTTAGAAAACTGGCTGCTTCAACGGCCGCTGCCCCGTTTGGTTGGAGCGCCAGTACCTTTTCATAGGCGGCCTGGGCGCGGGCGTCGTCGCCAACCGCGCGTAAGGCATGGCCCCGGTAGAGATACGTTTCAGCCACAAACTGCCCGCCGCCGCTTTCCAAAATGGCCTGGGTAAGCGCCAACACATCCTGGTAACGGCCGTTTGCCAGATACCCCTCATACATATCAAATTGATACCAGAGCAGCCGCCAGGGCAGGCCCAGGGTACGGGCCTGGTCAAACGCCGCCGCCCCGTTTTCATAATAGACCGGTTCGCCGGTGAGCTGCCCCAGGTGTGTCAGGCTGCGGCCCAGGTTAAACCAGGCAAAGGCGTCGGTGGCATCGATGGTAACGGCCGTTTGCGCAGTTTCAGCGCTGCGCTGCCAGGTAAGCAGCGGATCGCTGTGTGCTTCCCCGAGAATGGCCGTGATGGCTGCTTCCTGGTCAGGCGGATAAACCACCAGCAGTACATTGTTGAACTGCCGCCAAAATTCAGCCAGTGTAGCGTAGCTTTCCAGCCGGCCGCTGCCATCCCAGGGGCCGAGAAAGGTGTCCATGCCTACCACCGTTTGCGCAGCATCGTCATAGCCGAAAATAGTCAGATAATGCCCCATCCACCCTTCCCGTTCATTGGGCAGCAGCCCTTTTTCGATGATGACCGGATAGTCAGCGCTCACCAACTGCTTGAGCAGCCCCATGTCTCCATGCGGAACCAGGGCGGCTTGCAGCGACGTCTGCTCATTGACATAATCTCGCAGCTCCTCGGGAGAGACATTGCGGTCTTCATAGGTGGGGCGCACGCTGGCGGCAATCTCAAACTGGTCGGCTTCGTGCCCGAAGTAAGCCAGGACGAGGCTCAGGTTGGTGGGGCCGCAGTTGTTAAACTTTTGCGGGGTGATGGTTAATCCTTCCAGGCGCACGGCGGCGGGTAAGGGCGTGGCGGTGGGGAGAGCGGTGGCGGTGTCGGCAGGTGGGAGGGTGGCAACGGCCGTTTCTACCGTTTCCACAGGCGGCGGACTGAGTGTGATAGTTTGGGTGGCAGTGGGCTTGAGTGTAGGGATGAAAGGAACGGCCGTTCTGCGCTGGCTGATGTCAGGGGCAGGTAGAGCCGTGGGCAGCGGCGCACTGCCCGCCGCCAGGACAACCTGCGGCAGCCGCCCTTGCACCCGCCCTGGCAGCCGTTGTACCAATCCGGGTAAAAAATACCAGAGCAGTAAAACGGCCGTTACCCCCAACAGCCCGGCCACCAGAGAAACCTTTACCAATCGTCGCATTAAATTACGAAGGGGCAACATGAAGCGTCAGGCAGGACCTTCTTAACCCGCCACCTGCCACCCGCCACCTGCCACTTGCCACCCGTCACTCGCCACTCGCCACCCGCCACCTTTTACAACTTCGACAAAAAAATATGCGCCAATTGACTATTTTCTTTGCCCCATTTAATCAGGATATCCACCAATATGGGGAAGCGCAAAAGTAGGCGTTGGTAATTGTAAGAACTGCGCAGGTTGGGATAGAGGCGTCGTTCACAACGCTGCTGGTAAACTTGCAGTTGGCTCAAGCCGACATTGCCGGCTGTCAATGCTTCATGGGCAGTTTGAGCGGCCAGTTCTGCCGAAATCATGCCATTGTAAATGCCGCCGCCGGTGATGGGATTGATGAAGCCGGCCGCATCGCCGATGAGCATGGCCCCATCAAAGGCAAATTGCATCCCTTTTTGAGAGCCAAAATTGAGCTGCCAGGTGGCGATGTCGTGTAATTTACCACCGTTCTTGAGCCGCTTCTTGATGGTAGGCATCTCCATGAACTGATGCAGCATCGTTTCCAGTTTCGTTTTGGTTTGGCGAAAGTGGTCGAGACGCATACCCAGGCCGATGTTGGCCCGATTGTTGCCTAAAGAGAAAATCCAGGCATAGCCGGGGTTGATTTCTTCATATAAATAGAATTCGGCCGTGTGTGGGATTTCCTCAATATCTTCAATGTAAGCGCGGAGGGCCACCGCCCGATGCTCGTCATTGTGCTGCGCTTGTTTGGGGCGCAAACTGCGGGCGATGGCCGAGGTGACGCCGTCGGCGCCAATGACCAGCTTTGCCGGGAAATCGACGATTTTTGTGCTGCCGTTGCTGCCCACTTTGGCTTGAACGCCCACCACTTTGCCGTCCGCTAGCAGGGGGCCTTGTGCCTGCGCCTGCCTGAACGTGACGCCAGATTCCACCGCTTGCTGCTGGATGGCTGCGTCTAAAACCAGGCGCGGCGCCACGTAGGATTTGGCGCCATCTTCCCCTATTGTGAGGGGGGCGTCGATGATGTGGCCTTTGGGCGAGACGAGGCGCACCTGGTTGAGGGGATTGATTTCACCTTGTTCTTCAGCGGCCCGGATTTTGTCTGCCATGCCCAGGCGGTTCATCATGCTGATCACGCCATGAGGTACGCCGTCGCCACAGATTTTGTCTCGGGGAAAGTCCATCCGGTCTAACAGCAGGACATCGTATCCTTGTTGGGCGAGTAGAGCGGCGGCGGTGGCTCCAGAAGGCCCCGCGCCCACGACGATGACATCTCTTTCTTTTTCCATGTTGGTATTCTCCTTCTGCAAATGTTTGGCAAAATCGTTTTACAAAATAGTTGATGGATTTTAGCCGGGAACGGCCGTTTCTATAAACCGCGCTATATCTGCTTTCAGTTGGACCAGCGAAGGTTCATGCACATACATCATATGGCCAGCCTCATAATAAGTCATCTCGACATTGTTTTGCAAGCTGGCGTCTAATCCTAAATGGGAAAAGGTGTAGCGCGTCGCCAGATAGGGCGTTGCCAGATCATAATAACCATTGGCGACCAATACTTTCAGGTGTGGATTAACGCTCATAGCCTGCCGCATCGTTTCAGCCACTTCCACAAATTGGTTTTCAAAGGTGTCATAACGCCAACTTTGGTAAAGCGGTTTGAGAATTTCATAAGGCAAATCATTTTCATAGGTTAGATCGCGGCGCACATAGTCGTTGAACGTGGCGGTGTATGGCCCCTGGATGGCGGCGTAGCTGGGATCAAATTCAAACGTTTCGCCGGCGCTGTCCTTGTCGATGCCCGTGAAGCGTGTATCAAGCCGCCCCACCGTCAGCCCACGCTCACGCAGCAGTTCTTTGGTGAAGCGGTGGATATTGATGCGCAGATTGGTGCGTTCAATATAAGCAGCAGATAGACCGGTGTAGCGAGATAGTTTGGCGGCGATGGTTTGGCGTTCCGAGGCAGGCAGGTCATTGCCTTGCATCAGCGCCGTCGCATACTCGCCCAGGGCAAACGATTCTACCTCTGCCAGGGTGGCCTGCAAATCCGCTTGTAAATCAGCTTCCAGACAGTTGTGATACCAGGCGGCGGCGGTGTAGGTGGGCAAAAAGAGGATGAAGGGTAGATCGTTGCCGTTGGTAAAATAGGCTGTTTGAAAATTGAGAATGGATGAGATGAGCATGATGCCGTTGAGATACATGCCGTGCCGCTCTTGCAAGTAGCCGGAAAGGCCGGCCGAACGAGTAGTGCCGTAACTTTCACCGGCCAGGAATTTGGGTGAACGCCAGCGCTGATAACGGGTGGCGTAGAGCCGAATGAAATCGCCCACCGATTCGATGTCTTTGGTGAAATTGTGAAAAGCTTTGGTTTTTTCACCCGGCACGGCTCGACTGAAACCGGTGCTGACGGGATCGATAAAGACGAGATCGGTGATGTCCAGCAGCGAATATTCATTGTCTACCAACCGGTAGGGTGGCGGCGTGATGTCGGTGTCGTTCATGAGGACGCGCCGCGGCCCCAGCAGCCCCAAATGCAGCCAGACGGATGAGGAGCCAGGGCCGCCATTAAAGGCAAAGGTTAACGGCCGTTTGCCTACATCCGCCACATCATCCTTCGTATAGGCAACAAAGAAGATGGACGCTTTGGCTTTTTCACCTT
Source organism: uncultured Ardenticatenaceae bacterium (assembly GCA_964643965.1). Taxonomy (GTDB): domain Bacteria; phylum Chloroflexota; class Anaerolineae; order Promineifilales; family Promineifilaceae. The sequence goes on along the minus strand of CAZXVH010000043.1, from coordinate 28,763 downwards.
CAGCCTTCTCATCTTTCTCACTTTCTTCCTTCAGCACAATAGTGCCGGTGGTGGCGGTGTAATGGAGCGTGTGGCCGTTGATAATGAGCGAATGCTGGGTTTGCACGATATTATCTTCCGGTGGGGGGAAATTCTTTTCTTGTTCCTTATTTTTTTCTGAGTCAGACATGCTTTCCTCCATCTGTTTACTTCAGGGGTTGTATTCGGTTCAACCTGTTAACTGTTTATCCAATTTTGGCGAATAATTGGTCTTAACACAAATTTTGGTAGGATAGGGTCATATTTCAGGCATCGTTCATTATTCAAAAAGGAGTTTCCCATGTCTACCTTTCATACAATAACCTGGATCGACGAGGGCGGCATTTGCCAGATGCTCGATCAGCGTAAACTGCCTCACGAAGTCGTCTACAACGATTACACGACTTACCAGGAAGTGGCTGACGCCATTCGCACCATGGTGATTCGCGGAGCGCCGGCTATTGGCGCCGCCGCCGCCTACGGCCTGGCGCTGGCCTGCGTCCACACCACCCAGACCGATGTCGCTGGGTTACGCGACGAATTGGAAACGGCCGTTGAAGTTCTGCGCCAGTCCAGACCCACGGCCGTTAACCTCTTCTGGGCTATTGAACGAATGCAGCGGGTATTGGCGGCTCCTGGCTTGGGCAGCGTGGCCCAGTTGCAGGAAACGGCCGTTGCTGAAGCCAAAACCATCGCCGCTGAAGATGTGGCAATCAACAAACAGATGGGACGCAACGCCTTGCCCCTCATCCCTCAAAACGCCACCTGCATTCATCACTGCAATACCGGCAGCCTGGCTACCGTTGATTATGGCACGGCGTTGGGCGTCATTCGTACCGCTCATGAACAAGGGCGCGCTATCAGCGTCATCGTGGATGAAACGCGCCCCCGGTTGCAGGGCGGGCGGCTCACCGCCTGGGAATTGCAGCAGCAAGGCATCCCCTTCAAAGTGATTGTCGATGGCGCCTCCGGCCATTTCTTGCGTAAGGGCGGCGTTGATTTTTGTGTGGTAGGCACAGACCGGGTGGCGGCCAACGGAGATGTGGCCAACAAAATTGGCACGTATAACCTGGCGGTGGTGGCGCACGAAAACGGCGTTCCTTTTTACGTGGCTTGCCCCACCTCCACCATCGATATGAATACCCCCACTGGCGACGATATTGAAATTGAAGAACGGCCGGCCGATGAAGTGACTCACGCTGGTGATTGGCAAATTACGCCGGATGGCGTGGCGGTGGGCAACCCCGCCTTCGATGTGACCCCGGCTAAATACGTCAGCGCCATCATCACCGAAAAGGGCGTCGTTTATCCACCTTACCCGGAAAACCTGGCTAAGTTGATGAGAGGCGGCATTGAGACCTGACAGGTTTATTAACGTCCCCGTCTGTCAAGATGGTTTGTCCTGCAAAGTCAACCTCATTTGAAAGTATGGTAGTAAACTTGCCAGCTCTTTGAAATCATGAGCATTGTCCATCACATCCATGACATCTGACATCTCTTTTATGTTTGATTGGTGACATCTCAATATTTGGGGGCAAAGATTACAAAAATTTTAGAATTAGCTTTGTATGAACACTCTGATGCCAAAACTTTTGTAATCTCCCAGTTTTTGAGAAGATACTTTGATTGGAGGTTACAATTCGCCGATGTCTGAACCACACATTAACAGGATGCAATTATTTGCAGTGACGCCTGCCGGACCACAGACGCTGCCAGTCTCAAATTCAGCTAAAAGTTTTGATGATTTGTATGACGGATTTTCGTTGGGTGTCTACTCGGCGCTGCGTACCTTTGCACATGAAAAATTCCTTTGTTTGCAGGAACATATAGATCGCACGAAACGCTCCATGGCTTTATTGGGCTGGCAATATCACCTGGATGAGATTCAACTGCGCCGGGCGCTGCAAACCGTCTGCGCTGCCTATCCAGAGCCAGAGATGCGGGTGCGCTTTGATGTGTTGGCGGAACCGGTGACTATTTTGGGAACGGAAAGTCGCTTGTTGGTGGCGCTGGCGCCGTTTACGCCGCCGCCGCCGCTTTTATATGAACAAGGGGTGGCGGTTGGCATTGCTGATGATCTGGAGCGGCGTCAACCATTGGCGAAAACGGCCGATTTTGCAGTGGCTCGTCAACATTATCCAACCGGTCTGGCAGAGCGCGTGTACGAGTATGTGCTGGTAGATGAAAACGGCCGTTTACTGGAAGGTACCAGCACAAATTTCTACGCCGTCAAAGAAGGCGTCGTTTACACCGCCGGCGAAGGCGTCTTGGAAGGCGTCACCCGCCGCATCGTTTTAGATTTATTGGCAGAACTAAACATTCCAGTGCGCCTGGAAGCAGTCCAGTTGGATCAAGTGGAAACCCTCGATGAGGCATTTATAAGTGGTTCTTCTCGAGCCATTTTGCCAGTTGTAAAAATTGGTGAGAAACAGGTTGGTTCCGGCGTGCCGGGACCGGTTGGCCGAGACCTTTTGTTCGCTTATAATGATTTTGTGTCTCACGCCATTGCGCCTGCCTGGGTCGGTTAGAACCAGAAGGGGCGCGGTCAGAAAGCGGCGACAGCGGGGGCAGATGACCCTGTTCATAAAGCTGTCTGGTCTGAAAGGAACATATCAAACATGATTCACTTTCCCGAAGCAGATTTAGAAGCCTTTGCCTTAACCCTGCACGACATCCAGGCGGTGCGCCTCGGTCAATTTCGTTTGCATAGCGGCCGTCTTTCTCCCATTTACCTGGATTTGCGTATGCTGGTTTCTCACCCGGCGGCGCTGCGTATGGCCACGGCCGTTTACGCCAGCATCCTGGCAAAGTTAGAGTATGACATTTTAGCGGCGGCGCCCATGGCCGGCCTGCCTTTGGGCACAGCCCTCTGCCTGGCTTTGGACCAACCCTTGATCTACCCGCGCAAGACGGCCAAGAGCTATGGCACGGGCAAAGGCATTGAAGGGGCGTATCAGATTGGAGAAACGGCCGTTATCATTGACGATCTCATCACCTCCGGCGACAGCATCCTGCAAGCCATCGCCGCCCTCAAAGCGGGTGGCTTGCACGTCAATGAGGCCGTCGTCCTCATCGACCGCCAACAAGGCGGCATGGACAACTTGCGCAGCGCCGGCTATCGGCCTCACGCCGCGATGACCTTGAGGCAGTTACTTGCCTTCTTAGAAGCAAATCAACGCATTACCTCTGGTGATACCGCCAGAGTATTACAAAATTTATAGTTAATTATTAGCTTCGCCGGCAGCCAATCAATTGGGCATTTGCCATGATCCAGATAAACTTGCTTTTCTCGGATAACAGCGTATACAGGAGAAAAAATGTCAAACTTAAAACGTGATAAAACAGCCAACTTGCTGCGTTATGATCGAAATCCACTCAGCGTCATCTTTGCCCCCAAAGCCGTGGCTGTGGTGGGCGCCACAGAAAAAGAGGGCAGCGTCGGCAGAACCATTGTGTGGAACTTGATGAGCAGCCCTTTTGGCGGCTCCATCTTCCCCGTTAATCTCAAACGTAACAATGTATTGGGCATCAAAGCGTATCCCAGCATCGGCGCCATCCCAGACGAAGTAGATTTGGCCGTCATCGTTACGCCTGCCCCCACTGTGCCGGGCATTATTGGCGAATGTGTGGAAAAAGGGGTTAAGGGGGCCATCGTCATCTCAGCCGGTTTCAAAGAAATTGGGCCAGAAGGTGTGGAGCTTGAACGACAAATCATGGTTAAAGCTCGCCAGGGCAACATGCGCATCATTGGCCCCAACTGCCTGGGGGTGATGAGCCCCATCACCGGCCTGAACGCTACCTTTGCCACCTCCATGGCCAACCCGGGCAGCGTCGGTTTTATCAGCCAGAGCGGGGCGTTGTGTACGGCCGTTCTTGACTGGTCCTTCAGCGAAAATGTGGGTTTCAGCGCCTTCGTCTCCATCGGTTCTATGCTCGATGTGGGCTGGGGCGACCTCATTTACTACCTGGGTGACGATCCACGCACCAAAAGTATCGTCATCTATATGGAAACCATCGGCGACGCCCGCTCCTTTCTATCGGCGGCGCGGGAAGTGGCGCTCACCAAACCGATCATCGTCATCAAACCGGGGCGCACCGAAGCGGCGGCGCAGGCAGCTGCCTCCCACACCGGCTCCCTCACCGGCAGCGACGAAGTGCTGGCCGCTGCCTTCCGTCGCTGTGGGGTGCTGCGCGTGAACACCATCGACGATCTCTTCAACATGGCTGAAGTGTTGGGCAAACAGCCGCGAGCGCTCGGCCCCCGTCTGACCATCGTCACCAATGCTGGCGGCCCTGGCGTTTTAGCGACCGACGCCCTGATCACTGACGGTGGTCAACTGGCAGACATCTCTCCGGAAACAATGGCGCGGTTAGACGAGATTTTACCTGGCGCCTGGAGCCGCAATAACCCCATCGACATCCTCGGTGACGCCGGCCCAGACCGTTACGCTGAGACCATTGAGATTGTGGCCAATGATCCACAGAGCGATGGCCTGCTCATCATCCTCACCCCCCAGGCCATGACCGACGCCACGCAAACGGCCGAATACATCAAAGATAAATTTGCACGGCCGGCCAACTATCCCTTTGGCAAACCCATTTTGGCCAGTTGGATGGGTGGCGCCGACGTTTCTGCCGGTGAAACCATCTTGAATCGCGCCAATATCCCCACCTTTGCCTATCCTGACGCCGCAGCGCGTATCTTCAATTATATGTGGCGTTATAACCGGCGGCTCAGCAGCCTTTACGAGACGCCCACCTTGCCCCATGGCATCGACGCTGAAGCTTACAAACGGTTTGCCGCCGGTGAAATGCTGACTGATATCCGCGATAACGGCCGTACCCTCCTCACTGAATATGAATCCAAGCAAATCCTGGAAGCTTATGATATTCCCACCGTGCCCACCAGTTTGGCTACCAGCGCCGATGAAGCGGTGAAAGTGGCGGAAGAGATCGGTTATCCGGTAGTGGTGAAACTGAATTCTGAAACGATCACCCATAAAACAGATGTAGGCGGGGTGCGTCTGGACCTGGTGAACGGTGATGAGGTGCGCAATGCCTACCTCACCATGGAACGCTCTGTTTCTGAAAAATTCAGCAGTGATGATTTTCTGGGCGTTACCGTGCAACCCATGTTAAAGCTAAGTGACGGTTATGAACTGATCATCGGCAGCAGCCCAGACCCCCAATTTGGCCCCGTTTTGTTGTTTGGCACCGGCGGCACCCTGGTAGAAGTGTTTAAAGATCGGGCTTTAGGTCTACCGCCGCTCAACACCACGTTGGCCCGGCGCATGATGGAGCGCACCAAGATTTATGAGGCGCTAAAAGGCATTCGTGGTCGCGACCCGGTTGATATGCAAGGGCTTGAAAAATTAATGGTGCGCTTCAGCCAGTTAGTGGTTGAGCAAAGATGGATTAGAGAGATCGACATCAATCCCTTGTTTGCTTCATCTGAGCATCTGATTGCCCTGGATGCCCGCATTGTTTTATACGATACCGAAATGATGGAAGATGAACTGCCTAGATTGGCGATTCGTCCTTATCCGACCCATCATATATTTACTGGCACAGCTGCCAATGGCGAAGAATTGGTCTACCGGCCTATCCGCCCGGAAGATGAGCCCCTCATGGTTAAATTCCACCATACCTTGTCTGAGCAAAGCGTATATCTGCGTTATTTCCGTTCCTTCAACCTGGATCAGCGCACGGAGCATGATCGGCTGACGCGCATCTGCTTTGTAGACTATGATCGGGCGATTGCTCTGGTTGTCACCCGTAAGAATGAAGCAGGCGAAAATGAGATTGTGGCGGCCGGCCGCTTAACCAGAGACCATGCCACCACTGAAGCAGAATATGCGATTTTGGTGAGTGATGCGTATCAAAGGATGGGAGTCGGCAGCCAATTGTTACGGCGTTTGCTGGAAATTGGTCGGGAAGAAGGGGTGGAAACAGTTATCGCTTATATGCTGCCGGAAAATAAAGGGATGCGCCATGTCAGCCAGAAACTCGGTTTCCAATTTGAGCGTGAAGAAGATCTGCTTAAGGCGACTCTGCATCTGCGAGATTTCAACCCTGAAGAAGACGCAGCTTAACTTTATGAGAGATTGATTCAATCTGTAAAATTGAATCAATCTTCACCTCGAGATAGTGCGCGTTGACCATTAGTAAAAGATAAGACAAGGCCCTTATCCTAATGCTTTTTTCTCACACCTGGGATAACATACGGGCAGATTTGATCAGGGAAGTACAAGAGAGAAACTCCTCCCCCCAAACTGGCACGAGAAACGCGACTGGAACGAATGATCAAATCGAGGGCAATGTATCCCCTCTCCCTTGTACTGACATTGTCCGAAAGAAATCTGTTCATATGTTGCCCTCCTGACGTATGAACAAGCACAAAGAAAAGGCCGTTCCTCCCTGGGACGGCCTTTTTTACTTCTCTGGCTGCCTCTGACAAAACCCTCAATATTATTTTGCTCGAGAAGTTAATGTTTGCAGCCTTTTGCCAGCCTCCAGATCCTCCATCGCCCAGCCCACCTGCCAGCCCGCCACCGAGAAGGATTTGCCCATGCTTGTCCAGTGGGGATTACCCGTAACCAAACTTCCAGAGCTTATTGTCCATAGGCAGGTCAGACAACCGGGCGCGGCGCAGGGAGGCGAAGCGCGGTTTCATTTCGGCCAGGCTGTCGCCGCCCAGTTTTTCCAGGAGGGCGTTGGCCAGGGTGATGGCTACCATCGCTTCGCCCACCACCGCCGCCCGGGGCACGGCTGAAAAATCGGAGCGCTCATAGACGGTAACGGCCGTTTCCCCCGTGGCCAGATCCACAGATTTTCGTGGATTAAGGACAGTAGAGATCGGTTTCATCGCCGCTCGCACAATGATTGGTTCGCCGGTGGTGATGCCCCCTTCAAAACCGCCGCTGCGATTTGTCTGCCGCACCAACGTTTGGCCGTCTGCCGCCAGGAAAATCTCATCATGCACCTGGGAGCCGGGCAAGGCGGCGTTGGCAAAGGCCGGGCCGATTTCGACCCCTTTGATGGCATGAATGGAAGCCACCGCCCACATGAGCAGGGCGTCCAGCCGCCGATCCCAATGCACATGGCTGCCCAGGCCCACCGGTGCGCCTAAAGCTACCACTTCAAAGACGCCGCCGATGGTATCTTTAGCCTGCATAATCTCGTAAATGGTTTGACGCATCGCTTCAGTGGCGGCGGGCACGGGGCAGCGAATGTCGTTGCTTTCGGCGGCGGCGAAGCGGTCGGCGTAAGGCATGTCGTCGGGAATATCGGCCGTGACGCTGCCCACCTGGGTGACGTAGCTGCCAATGGTGACGCCAAATTCGCCGAGCAGCTGCTGGCAGATGGCTCCCACCGCTACGCGAGCGGCCGTTTCTCGGGCCGAGGCGCGTTCCAGCGCCAGGCGCAGTTCGCCATAATTGTATTTTACCGCGCCGGTGAGATCGGCATGACCGGGCCGGGGGGTGGTGATAGGGGGGATCTCCCGATCCTTCCATTTCTCATAATCGAGATTGGTGAGGGTGAGGGCGATGGGGCCGCCAGTGGTCTGGTTGTTCAGGTAGCCGGCCGTAAAACGGGCCGTATCTTTTTCGATCTTCATACGGCCGCCAGCCCCATATGCTTTTTGGCGGCGGGCCAGTTGGTGAGTGATTTCGTCTTTGTCCAGGGTCAGTCCGGCAGGGATGCCTTCGATAACGGCCGTTAACTCTGGTCCATGTGATTCACCAGCAGTTAAAAATCGGATCATGGAGCTCTCCTTGTTAATCGGAGCGCGAACGTCTCGTTCGCCCTACTAGCAGTTAAAAATCGGATCATGGAGCTCTCCTTGTTAATCGGAGCGCGAACGTCTCGTTCGCCCTACGCAGGCGTTTCGCCTGCATTCCTGCTGTTTATTCCAGCGTCCAGCCGAGAGCGGTAGCTTTGTTCATATCAGCGGCGTTGATTTCGGCGCGGTAATGGGCGCTGGTGGGGCAGTCGCAGGCAGAGCAGACCATCAATTCAGTGGTGGTCATTTGCTGCACGGTGATGCCGGCGGCCGTTAAAGCGCTGATTGCTTCCTGTTCATTTTGATATTTGCTCTTAGCGGCATCCTGGCATTGAATGCCTACCGGATGCAGCATCCACACCGTATCGCCTGGCGCTGGATAAGGGTCGTAGGTGGGCGCGACGACCGGCGCAGGATACCCTTCTGGCAGAGGTGGGGTGGTGGGTGGCGGCGGGTAGCCGGCCGGCATTTCGTTGCCGCCTGTGTCAGGCAGGTTGGTGGGGGTTGGGCGGGCGAGGGGATCGCTGTTTTCCACGGCCGGGGCGGACGGGGTGGTACTGGCCGGGCCGCAAGCTGCCAACGCCAGGATAACCAGGAGCAAACTGATTAAGGTGATTCGTTTCATAAAAATATCCTCCATCTAAGTTTCAAGATTGAACGAATCTCATTTTACCTCAATAGGTGATATTTTGATGAATGTTTGCCTGTTGCCGGATAGTTGCGTTAAGCTTCTGCTCTGTTCATGGTAGAATGCCGCTCGAGTTGAAACCCTGAAATTGAAAGAGGAGTGATGTATGAAAAAATTATTATCCATAATACTGCTGCTGTTTTTAGCGGCCTGTGCCTCTGCCGAGACGACGGCGCCCGCTGTTTCTACAGCGCCGCCGGAACCGGAAACGGCCGTTTCCCCCCCATCTCCGGCCGCGAATGCCAACGATACGGCTCTGCAAAGCGGCGTCATAGCCGGCTTCCCCGCCAAAGATGCGGCCGAAGCCAGTATCGTGCGTGAACGTGATTGGAAAAAAGGGGCAGAAGAGCCGGCCGTCACCATCATTGAGTATGGCGACTTTCAATGACCGGGCTGCGCGGGTATTTCACCCGTGCTGGCGCGTCTGGTAGACGCCAACCCTGAAGATGTCCTGGTGGTATATCGCCACTTCCCCCTCAATTCCATCCACGATAATGCCCAAAAAGCGGCCGAAGCCAGTGAAGCGGCCGGCGCGCAAGGCGCATTTTGGGAATACCATGATCTCTTGTTTGAAACGGCCAACGATTGGAGCCGTAAAACTCCCAGCGAAGCCCAAGAGTTTTTTGTTTCCCTGGCCGAGCAGCTTAACCTGGATACGGCCAGGTTTGCGCAGGAACTCAATGATGGCGTCTATGCCGAATATGTTTCTGGCCTGGAGCAAGAGGCCCATAATTTAGGTTTGCCGGGCACACCCACAGCGATTATAAACGGCCGTGTGGCTGAGAGCCTGCCCCCGGATATTTCTGTATGGCAGCAGTTTGTGGACAGTGAAGTCGAGATGCGCGAGTTCGCCGATCAGCAGTTTGACGCCGCCCCGGAGATGACCATTGATGAGGCAGCCCAATACTTTGCCACCGTCACCCTGGCCAATGGCGACCAGTTCAAAATGGAACTGTACCCCCAATCTGCCCCACAAACGGTTAACAGCTTTGTCTTTTTGGCCAATGAAGGCTGGTTTGATGGCGTTACCTTCCATCGCGTCATCCCCGGTTTTGTGGCCCAAACAGGCGATCCCACTGGTACGGGGCGCGGCGGCCCTGGTTATACCATCCCCAACGAAATCGACCCCGATCTGTCTCACGCGGAAAAAGGTATGGTAGCCATGGCGAATTCCGGCCCAGACACCAACGGCAGCCAATGGTACATCACCCTGGATGATGTCAGCCAATTAGATGGCGGCTATACCATCTTTGGTCGGGTTGTGGCAGGCATGGAGGTGGTCGAGGCAATCACGCCGCGCGATCCAAATGTTAACCCCGACGCCCCTGAAGGTGATAAAATAGAAAGCATTGAAATTGAAGAAGTGAAACCGTAGAGTAGAGAGTGGAGATGTGATAATCTCCACTCTCTACCCTCTGATCTAAATATGATGGAGCAGCATGGCTTATAAAGGGATGTGGCGATTTTTTGGCTTAATTTGTCTGCTGGCGCTGCCAGTGCTGGCCTGTGCCGTACCCGGTATAGGGCCGGCCGAACCGGCGCAAACGGCGACGCCACCCGGTGATATGCTTTACTTGAACATTCCTGCATACGCCCACAATCTAGCTCCGGGTGAATTTGTGCCCGGAACCGGCTTGCAATATAGAGACAGGCAGGGGGATGCCTATGAAGTGCTTATCAACGGTCAGCCTGCTCTCAAACGCTCCGGCGATTCCTTTTACTGGAGCGGTGTGGTGGCGCCCGGTCTGTTTGCCAACTACAATCTACGCCTGACTTCATCTCTATTTGGCAGTATGCCGGTGGCCGGTAATGTGGAACTGATTGTATTAAATCCCAATCCGGTGGAACAAATTGGCGGGCCAACTGCTGAATTTACGCTTAAATTATCGCCTATTGTGGCCGATTATAAAGTACCGGTAGGCGCTACTATTCCCGGCACAACGATGGTTTTTGAAGGGATTGAAGCGCGTGGGCAAGGCGGGCAAACGACCAATTTTGCTCGGTTAGGGGGCACATCTAATTATCCTTATTTGGCGCTTGGTGATTCATTGGGCTGGACAGGGAAATTGCTTGACAATGTTTTCATTCAATACAATCTGCGTGTCACCAGCCTTAAAGAAGATGAACTGCGTTTAACAGGCACGGCCGATATGTGGATTATCCCCCCAAGCTGATTAAAACAGATGACGTTTTGTAGGCGGAAAAGCAGAAGCAACAACAAAGCAGCAGCGGCAACATAGCAGGAGCAACGTAGATGCCTCAATTTAAATTTCTTGGCTGGCCGGAACCGGCGGCAGCAAAAAACCCTTTTCTGGAAAAATCCGAACCGTCACTACAGCTCAAAATTTTAAGTTTTCAGGAGGCCAGGCCCTTGCTGCCGCAGCCAGTGCTGCCGGAGCATGATGGCTGGCTGGAGATGTATTGGCGGGCTTGGCAGATTGCCTGGTCAAATTTACATCGGGGTACGGCCGCAAATGGGTTTGTGTCGCCGTATGCGAGGACGGTGGGTGAGCCGATTTTATCGGCCTGGGATAGTTGTTTTGCCGCGTTGTATGGTGTGTATGCCCGTCGTGGTTTTGATTTTATTGTGGCGCTGGATAATTTTTATGCACATCAATTGCCCGATGGCTTTATTGGGCGGGAATACAGCACAGAAAATGGTGAAGCCGTTTATTATCCTTACAGTTTGAATGCCACCGGTCCTAATTTTATGGCGTGGGTGGAGTGGCGTTATTACCGCATTAGCGGAGACCAGGGTCGGATTGAACGAGTATTTTGGCCGTTGTTGGCGCAGCATCGCTGGTATCGGGCGAACCGCACCTGGCCTAATGGCATGTATTGGGCGACGGGGGTGAGCAGCGGCATGGCCAATCAGCCGCGTGTGCCGGACAGCCAGTTTCATCACAGGCATTGGACCTGGATGGATGCTACTATGCAAGCGATTTTGGACTGCCGGGTTTTGGAGCAAATGGCGTCGTTGTTTGAGGAAGAATCGCTTGTGCAGGAATTGGCTGAGGAGCGAGCCGCATTGATTCGCCTGGTGAATGAGCGTTTATGGCACGAAGAGTTCAATTTTTATCAGGATGTGGATGAAAACGGCCGTTTCAGCGCCATCAAAAGTATTGGCGCTTATTGGGCGTTGTTAGACAAGGAGATTGTGCCGGAGAAGCGCCTGGAGCCATTTTTGCGCCATTTGCGTGAGACGTGGGCTTTTAACATGAGTCATCGGGCGCCCTCCCAATCTGCGGACAGTGAAGGGTATAATCCAGACAGCGGTAACGGCTGGCGCGGGGGCGTCTGGCCGCCGTTGAATTACATTCTCACCTGCGGGTTGCAGAACGTGGGGCAGGACAAACTGGCCTTCCAGATCGCTCAAAATCATCTGGAAAATATGTGGGAGGTGTACCAACATACGGATACGATTTGGGACCATTATGCCCCAGAACGGCCGTCGCCGGGCGAGGGAGCGCGTAGTGATTTTGTGGGGCCATCCGGCATTGCGCCCATTGCCATGCTGCTGGAAGATGTCATTGGTGTGCGGACGGATTGGCCGCTGCGCCGGGTGACGTGGCGGCGGATGTTGGCTTGTGAGGCCGTATATGGTGTGCGTAATTATCCTTTTGGGCCAGAAGGAAAATTTGACCTCACAGGCGACTGTGAAAAAGTGGTGGTGGATACAGACACACCCTTTACCCTTTCTATAATCGACAACGGCTTCAGCATCCAAACGGCCGTTCCCGTGGGCCGCACCGAAATCGAATTGTCGTGAAAACATGAACAGCCTCACCGTCGCTACCATCAATCTGCGCCAAGCCGCAGATCGCTGGCGCGAGAGACGCCATCTCCTGGTCAGCCAGATCGTCGATACCGAACCCGACCTGATCAGCTTACAAGAAGTGTATTTCCCCATTCGCCAGGGCCACTGGCTGCGCAACCAGATCAACATTCGTCTGAAACAAACGGAGAGATCCCCTTACCGCCTGGTGCTGGCCCGAAAACGCCATCTCATCAAGGGCTACTATGAAGGCATCGGCATCCTGACAAAAGCGCCGGTGCGTTACAAAGATGTCATCAACCTGGGTTATGGCGGGCGGGTGGCCTTGCGCATCAATGTGGCCCTGCCCTCTAACCACACCCTGGATTTTGTGGCTGTCCACTTGCACCATGAAGCCCCAGACAAAGAAGCGCGTAAAGAACAAACCATGCGCCTCACTGGCTGGCTCAACAATCCTGTCAAAAACAGCTTGCAAGTCATAGCCGGTGATTTCAATGAAACGCCAGATGGCCCGGCTATCCAATTTATGAAACAAGGTTATCGCTCTGCCTATGAGGCGAAGTACGGCCGGGAGCCATACGCCACCTTTCCCACAGCGCTCCGCCTGAACCAGGACAATCAGGAAGAGATGACTACACAAATGAGCGCTGTCTGCCTGGATTATATTTTTGTCTCTAAAGCGGTGAAGGTGAAAAAAGCCGCTCTATTTTGCTGCCAGGCCAGTGAAGACGATCCCTTTCTTTATCCCTCAGATCATGTGGGCCTCATTGCCACGATAGAGTGGGCATAGTTGACCGTTTCAGTGTATAAAAGGTAGCAAGTGGCGCTTCGATGAGCTTAGTGACCGGTGGCAAAGTATCTTGTTACCCTGTAACTCCGCAACCTTTAACCCGCCACCCGCAAACAGTTTTCGCACAAAGGAACCAACACGTATCCATGAAACCAAAATTTACAATTATTGCGCCCGTTTTTAACGAAGAACCCGTTTTACCTGAACTATACAAACGTATCTCCGCCGTGATGGATACCTTGAGTGAGCCATGGGAGCTGATCCTGGTCGATGATGGCAGCCGGGACCGTTCGGCGGCTATCATTGCCGCCCTGCATGAAAAAGATGAGCGCGTCAAAGGCGTCAGCTTTTCCCGGAACTTCGGTTTCCAGGAAGCGGTGACAGCCGGTTTAGATTACTCGTCTGGCGATGCCGTGGTGTTAACCGACGCCGACTTACAAGATCCGCCGGAAGTGATTCTGGAGATGATTGCCAAATGGCGGGAAGGGTTCGATGTGGTTTATGGCGTTCGCAGTGAACGAGAAGGGGAGACCTGGTTCAAACTGGTCACGGCTAAAATGTTCTATCGTCTCATTCATCGCATTACCAGCGTCAACATCCCGCTGGATACCGGCGATTTCCGCTTGATGGACAGGCGCGTAGTCGATGCTTTAGGCGAAATGCGCGAACGCAACCGTTTCTTGCGGGGCATGGTTCCCTGGGTCGGTTTTAAGCAGACCGGCGTTTTCTTTAAGCGGGAACCTCGTTTTGCCGGCGAAGCCAAATACAGTTCAGTTCGCCGCATGTTTCGTTTTGCCATGAATGCCATCACCAGTTTTTCTTATGTGCCTTTGCAGTTAGCCACCTATCTTGGCTTTTTTATCGCCGGCCTTAGTTCGCTGGCGATCTTGGCGGTCATTCTCTTGCGTCTATTTGCGCCGCATGAGTTGACGGGACAGGCTACCACGTTGGTGGTGGTGCTGTTTTTGGGTGGGGTGCAGTTGATCAGCCTGGGCATTATTGGCGAATATCTGGGCCGTATTTATGATGAGGTGAAAGGACGGCCGTTATACCTGATCTCTGAACAATGGGGTTTTGAGAAAGAAAATACAACTGTCTCGGTAGACGAGGGCTGAGCCTGTCGAAGCCCGGTTCCCTTCGACAGGCTCAGGGAACCTGCCTGTACAGTTACCTGTAAATTACATGAAATATCAATGATTTCTGCACAACTTTTGCAGAATTCCCCCGTAAAATATTCCAGAAAGCTTGAACAAAATTAGATAATATCAGGAACCCGGCGCAAAACGGCCGGTTTTTTGGTGTGCTATTCAATGAAAATGGAGCGCCGTCTTCCAGAGGGCCAAAGGCGGGCGAGACGTCCGCGCTCCTATGGATGAAGGAGTCTTTGCATGGGAAAAAAGAACAGGCGTAAACGCACCATGGGCTTGATTGGCCTGGTAGTGGTAGGGGCGCTGCTTATAGGCGTCTTTTTTGTGGTGAGAACTCGCCAGCAGCAGGCGCAGGCCGCACAGTCTGAGCAGGAAATAGCTACCGTTTTGCGGGGCGACTTGTCGGCGCAGGCGACGGCCAGCGGCACGGTGCTGCCTCGCCATGAAGCCAGTTTGTCGGCGGTTGTGCCGGCCCTGGTGGAGGCAGTGATGGTGCGCGTGGGGGATCAAGTGGCGGCGGGCGAGACGCTGCTGCAACTGGATGGGGCCAACCTGGCCATCACTGTGGCCATTGCTGAACAAACGCTTTTACTGAAAGAGGCCAGCCTGGCTGAGTTGTTGGAACCGCCAACCGCCGCTGAGATTGCTGCTGCCGAAACGGCCGTTCTCAGCGCCCAGGCCACCCTGGATGATTTGTTAAGCGGGCCGACGCCAGAAGAAATTGCCGCCCAAGAGGCCAATTTACGCGCCGCCGACGCCAATGTCTGGTCTTCTTCGGCGCAGTTGGGGCAGGTGCAAAATGCCATCAAACCGGCCGACATCGCCGCCGCCGAAGCTGGTTTAGCAGCGGCGGAAGCCAATCTCAAAAGCGTGGAAATTCAATATACGCGCAATCCCGACCCGGATGACTATACGGCCAACGCAGCCCTGGCCCAGGCGCGGGAGCAAGTGGCCTCGGCCCAGGCCGCCCTGGATAATTTACTGGCTGGGCCAGACAGCAATCAGTTGGGCAGCGCTCAGGCCGGATTAACGGCCGTTTCTGCCCAACGAGACGCCGCCGCCGCCAATTTTGACAAGTTAACGGCCGCCCCCACTGCCGCGCAAATAGCCGGCGTAGAAGTGCAGTTGGCGCAGGCGCAGGCCAACCTGGATACGCTGCTAAACGGCGCCACCGACAGCCAAATCGCCGCCGCCGAAGCCGAAGTGGCCCAGGCCGAACTCAACCTGGCCGACGCCCAAGACGCCCTGGCCAGGATGACCCTTACTGCCCCGTTTGCTGGCGTGATAACGGCCGTTAACTTCAGTGAAGGCGAGTTTGCCAGCGGCCCGGTCATTGAAATGGTGGATAACGCCAGTTTAGAAGTTATCCTGGAAGTGGATGAAGTGGATATTGGCAGCTTGCAAGTGGGTCAGCCGGCCGTCGTCACGTTGGAAACCTGGCCTGATGTGGTAATTGAAAGCGAAATCACCACCATCGCCCCCGGCGCTAAAACCGTGCCCGGCACTTCTCTTGTCGTTTACGAAGTGCGTCTGGCGCTAACAGAAAGCGATCTGCCCATCCTGGTGGGCATGACCGCCAACGCCGATTTGATTACCGCGGAAAAGTCAGACGTATTGCTGGTTCCCAATCGGGCCATCAACGTGGATCGCAGTAAGGGCATTTTTACGGTGAACTTACTGGTAAACGGCGAAGTGCGGCAGATACCCATCACCATCGGCCTGCGTGACAACCAAAACACAGAAGTCACCAGCGGTTTGCAAGTGGGCGATCAGCTGGTTATCGGAAACGAAGCCCCCCGCGCCGACCTCTTTATGGGGCCTCCTAGAGGAGAATAATGAACGAAAATAAAACAAAAAATCGCAAAAAATGGATATGGCTAGGGGGCGGCGTCATCGCCCTGATTGCTTTGATAGCCGTGGTGGGATCAATGTTGTTTGGCAATCCACTGGCGGCTGGTGCGGGCAATGCGGCGGCCACTACCGGGCAAACGGTCACAGCCTTCATTGGTGATTTAGCGGCCAACGCCGCCGCCAGTGGACAGGTGCAGGCGCAGCGCAAAGCGCGTCTGGCGCTGCCTGTGTCGGGCGATGTGAGCGAAATCTATGTAAGCGTAGGCGATGAAGTAGCTGAAGACGAGCCGCTGCTCAAACTGGACAGCACAGACCTGGAACGAGCGGTGGAAAATGCCCGCCAATCTATGCTCATCCAGGAAGCGAACCTGGCTAGTTTAACGGCTCCGCCCCCCGCCAGCAATGTGGCAGCCCTGCAAGCGGCCGTGACCAGCGCTCAGGCGCAGCTAGATGAGATGCGGGCCGGCCCGCGTGAAGCCGATATTGCCGCTTCGGACGCCAATGTACGGGCGGCGCAGGCCAATGTCTGGGCGGCGTCTGAACAACTGCAATTGGCGCAAAGCGGGGCCAGTGAAGCGGCGGTGGCGTCAGCCCAGGCGGAACTGATCGGGGCGTTGAGCCAGCAAGAGTCTACCCAAGAGCTGTATGACCAGCTGCTTGAATGTTTTGATGTGAATTTGCCTGATGGCTCTAGCTTTAATATTTGCCCCGGTTTGGGCAATCCTGAGGAGCAGACGCGCTACAGTCTGGAAACGGCCAATGCCAATGCGGCCGCAGCGCAGGCCAAGTTAAATGCGCTGCTCTCCGGGCCAGATACCAATGCCGTCTCCATTGCCCAGGCCAGTGTGGCCGCCGCCAGCGCCAACCTGGCCGCGGCGCAGGCTAACCATGATCTGTTGTTGAAGGGCGCATCGGCGGCGCAGATTGCCGGGGCAGAAGCGAACCTGGCGCAGGCGCAGTCGAGTCTGGAAGCATTGTTAAATGGCCCTTCGGCAGCGCAGCGCATGATGGCGGAAATTGCGGTGGCGCAGGCTCGCATTTCGCTGCAAAAAGCGGAAGATGATCTGGCGGATGCGACGTTGGTGGCCCCATTTACGGGGGTGATAACGGCCGTTTACGCCAATGTGGGGGAAGCAACCAGCGGTATTCTCCTGGAAATTGTGGATAACAACAGCCTGGAAGTACGGTTGGCGGTGGATGAGGTAGATATCGGCGACATCGCTCCCGACCAGCCTGCCGCCATTACCCTGGAATCGTGGCCTGATGTGGAAATAAACGGCCGTGTGGTCTCCATCTCTCCCCGCGCCATTCAAAATACCGGCGGCGTAGTGAGCTACGAAGTTTTCCTGAGCCTGGGCGAAACGGAGCTGCCCGTGCGGGTGGGCATGACCGCCAACGCCCACCTGCTCACCGACAGCTTTGAGAATGT
This sequence comes from uncultured Ardenticatenaceae bacterium, assembly GCA_964643965.1. Classification (GTDB taxonomy): domain Bacteria; phylum Chloroflexota; class Anaerolineae; order Promineifilales; family Promineifilaceae. The sequence continues at coordinate 11,281 of CAZXVH010000043.1, read as the reverse complement.
GCTGCTGGTTCCCAACGAGGCCATCAACGTGGACCGCAATAAGGGCGTCTTCTCCGTGAACAGAGCCATCATAGACGCCAATGGCAAGCAAACCTATGAAGAGGTTTTTATCACCATTGGGCGGCGGGATGGCGCCAACACCCAGATATTAACTGGTTTAGCTGAGGGGGATGAACTGCTGGTGGGCAATATCGCCCCCCGCTCCCGATTTGGCCCTCCCACGGATGGCGGAGGCGGTCCACTCAGAGATGGCGGCGGCCCGTTCGGTGGCTAATAAAAAGTTCAACTTCTCCAAGAAGCTGGGCTTTTAGAGGTAAGGATATATTTACGATGATGATTGAAATGAAGAATCTAACCAAAACCTACGAAATGGGCACGCAAGTCGTCCATGCCCTGCGTGGGGTGGATCTAGAAATTGCTGAAGGCGAATTTGTGGCCGTCATGGGGCCGTCCGGCTCTGGTAAAAGTACGCTGATGAACATGTTGGGCTGCCTGGATATACCCAGCGGCGGCATCTACAAGCTGGATAGCGTCGATGTCAGTGATATGAGTCCTGATGAACGCTCTCGCATTCGTAATAAACGCATTGGCTTCGTGTTTCAGCAGTTCAATTTGCTGCCGCGTACCACTGCTCTGAAGCAAGTGGGGCTGCCCCTGATGTATGGCGGTTATACCCGCGGAGAGCGCAGCAAGCGGGCCAAGGACGCCCTGGAGTTGGTGGGCTTAAGCGACCGCATGGACCACAAACCGGATGAGCTTTCCGGGGGGCAGCAGCAGCGGGTGGCTATCGCCCGGGCCTTAGCTAATGATCCCAATATCATTTTGGCCGATGAGCCAACCGGCGCCCTGGACACTGTTACCGGCGAAGAGATTTTGGGCATTTTTCAAAAGCTGCATGAGGAAAAGGGCATCACCATCATCATGATCACCCATGATCCGGAAATTGCAGCCCATGCGGAACGCACCATTTGGATTCGAGACGGCCTCATCCAGGATGAGTAAGGAAGATAACCATGGACTTAAGTGAAAGTTTTTTCACAGCGCTAGACAGCTTGTTGGCGAATAAATTGCGTTCTGTGCTGACGATGTTAGGCGTGATTATTGGCGTAGCGGCCGTAATCGCCCTGATGTCGATTGGCAATGGCGTTAACCAGTCGATTACCGGTGAAATTCAATCAATCGGCACTAATTTGATCATTCTGGTGACGGACTATGATAACAGCGGCGGCTACCAGGCGCTCAGTTTGGCGGATGTGGAAGCGTTGTCTGATCCGTATAATGCGCCGGCGGTGAGCGCGGTTTCGGCGGTGGCCCAAACGACGCAAGAGCTGGTATACGGCGGTAACAACTCGCGCGCACCAGTTTTGGGGGTGACAACCAACTATTTCTCGGTGAATAACATTGAGGAATTGGCGGGCGGGGACTTCTTTTCGCAGCAGGATTATGATAACAGCGCCCGGGTGGTTATGCTGGGCTACGATGTGGCGGAGGATTTATTTGAAGGGGAGTATCCCATTGGCCTGACGCTGCGCTTGAACGGGGTGGGGTATGAGGTGGTGGGCGTCTTGGCGAAATCGGGCAGCGCCTTTAGTGATACGAATACGGCCGCTTATGTGCCCCTTTCCACCGCCCACAGCCGCCTCTATACGGAGCGCACACGCAGTGGCGAGAAGGCTGTTACTGGCATTACGGCGCAGGCGGTGAATGAAAATGAGACGGATGCGGCCATCGACCAAATTACGGAAGTTATCCGGGACCAGCATGACATCACTTATGCCAATGAAGATGATTTTTCCATTATCAGCCAGTCTGATTTGCTGGAGACATTTAATGTGATTACAGGCACATTGACGGCCTTTTTAGGGGCGATTGCCGGTATTTCATTGGTGGTGGGTGGTATTGGTATTATGAATATCATGTTAGTTAGTGTGACGGAGCGCACCCGAGAAATTGGCATTCGCAAAGCAGTGGGAGCTATGCGCCGGGATATTTTGGTGCAGTTTTTGATGGAGTCTGTTTTATTGAGCCTGGTGGGTGGTTTACTGGGTATTTTGCTGGGTTGGCTCATGGCCTTGGCGGCCGGAAAGGTAATTGACCTGGAAACGGCCGTTGACATGAGCACAATTTTGCTGGCAACTGGTTTCGCCGCCGGGGTGGGGCTGGTCTTTGGCATTTATCCGGCGTGGCACGCGGCCGGCCTGCGGCCGATTGAGGCGCTGCGATACGAATAGGTGGATTGCGGATTGCGGATTGCGGATTGCGGATTGCGGATTGGGTTGAGCTTCCAATCTCTAATCTCTAATTTTCTAATTTCTAATTTCTAATCTCTAATTTCTAATCTCTAATTTCTTACCAGGTAATGAGGTTTGCCGGCAAATGATCCAGCCGGTTCAGGTAGACAAGGGTGATCTGGTCATCTTCAATGTCCAGGCGGGTGAGGGCGGTATTGTTGTTGACGAGCATGGTGCGGGTGGCTTCCGGGCGTAGGGAATGGTTGATTTCCTGAGTGCTGAAGATGACGCTGAAGATCATGCTGGTGAAACCGCCGTGGGTGACGATGCCCACCCGGTCATCGCTGTCGCCGTGGCGCTGCAGCAGCTGGCTCACAAACTGTTTGGCTCGTTCGTAGGTGGCTGATTCTGTTTCAAACGGCCGTTTTCCCCACCAGCCCTCCGCTCCTAAATCATCCGGCAGGAGCAGATTGGCGAAGCGCTCGCTAAAAAAGGCGTGATTGGGGCCAGCTTGCGTCACAGGTTCCCCGCTTTCCGGATCATATTCAAAAATACCGCCCCATTCATGGATGATGGGCCAGGCTTGCAGCGTCATGTTGAGGCTCTCTGCCAGCACATGGCCCGTTTGCACTGCCCGCAGCATCAAGCTGGAATAGAGGTGAGTCAGGTGGTAGCCGTAGCGGTTATGCGGGTTGTGGCCCCCATCTGGTATGATGGCGCTGTCAGCTTCGGCGATGTAGCGAGATAAATGCACCGCCTGCTGCTGCCCGATTTCGGTGAGCGGAGGGTCTGGCAAACGGCCGTTTCCTGACCCCGTTCTGCTCCATAACGCATTATTGTATGATTGACCGTGACGAATAATATAAAGCTGCATTATCATTTGTATCCTTTTGTGTCGTGAGTGCGGAGGGGAATTTACAAGTTTTTGCATGGTTGGTCAATGGCAAAAGGTTAAGCGTCAGATGAAAAATCAAAGAATCTTGGTAGTAGATGATGATAAAGAGGTGGTGCGCTTGATGCGAGCTTACCTGGAACAGGCTGGTTATGAGGTGTTGGTGGCCTATGATGGGGAAACGGCCGTTCATAACCTGCGCCGTGAAAAACCAGACCTGGTGCTGCTGGACTTGATGCTGCCTGGTATGGATGGCTGGGAAATCACCCGTCTCATGCGCGGCGACCCCACGCTGGCGGCCATTCCCATCATCATGCTCACCGCCCGCATCGACGATACAGACAAAATCGTGGGGCTGGAAATAGGCGCGGATGATTATGTGACCAAGCCGTACAACCCGCGGGTAGTGGTAGCCCGGGTGCGGGCCAGACTGCGCAGCCAGGACAGCTTCCAGTCGCCGGTTTTGCGCGTGGGCCAGTTGGAGATGGATGTGGGCCGGCGGGAGGTGAAGGTAAACGGCCGTTTTGTGGAACTGACTCCTTCTGAATTCAACCTGCTGCACGTTCTCCTGGAGCAGAGCGGCTACGTGCTTACCCGCAGCGAACTGGTGCGCAAAGGGCTTGGCTCCGAGTACGAAGGCATCGAACGCACCCTGGACAGCCACATTCGCAATCTGCGCCGCAAAATCGAACCGGATTCCAAAAACCCGACCTATATTCAAACCGTCTATGGCGTTGGCTACCGCTTGATGGAGGGAGAAACAACATGAACCGCATGTGGGTGCGCCTCAGCCTGGCGTTTACGGCCGTTATTATCATCACCACCATGACCATCGGCGTCGTCATGCGCCTGGCGCTGCAAACCAACCCGCAGTTTGAAGAGTCCATCTCCCTCCCTCTGCGCCAACTGTTTGAAGAGGGACGGCCGGTAGAACATCCCATCGATCTGACGACGATAACGTTTATTGTGGCAGTGGTGGCGGTCATAGCCGGCGTGGGCATGAGTCGCTCCATGACCAAGCCCTTGCGTGATTTGGAAGAGGCGGCCAAAGCCTTTGGCCAGCAAAATTTGAGCCAGCGCGTGGTGGTGCGGGGCACAGATGAGGTGCAGGCGGTGGCCTTGCGCTTTAACGAGATGGCCGAGCGCCTGGAAAAAGATGAAAGCCTGCGCCGCAATTTGTTGGCAGACGTAGCCCATGAACTGCGTAATCCGTTGCATATCATTCAGGGCAATCTGCAAGCGATCCTGGATGATGTATATCCTCTTAGCCCGGAAGAAATCGCTCGTCTGCTGGACCAGACCCGGTTGCTCACCACCCTGGTCGATGATCTGCATGATCTGGCCCAGGCGGAATCCAATCAACTGCATCTCAATAAACAACGGGTGGATATGGCGGCATTGGTCAAGGAAACGGCCGTTGCCTTCAAACCAGTAGCCGCCGCCAAAAACGTATCCGTGCAAGTGGAATTATTGGGGGCTACACCCTACGCCTCCGTAGACGCGGCCCGCTTCCGGCAGGCGTTGCAAAACCTGTTCACCAATGCTCTGCGCCATACCCCGGAGGGTGGGCGCATTGGCGTCTCCGTCATTCAACGCGCAGATCACCTGCACATCACCCTGCAAGACAGCGGCGCTGGCATAGAACCGCAGCATTTACCCTATGTATTTGACCGCTTTTACCGCACCGACAACGCTCGTTCTCGCGATAAAGGTGGCGCCGGTTTGGGCCTGGCAATTGCCAAAGCGATCATTGAAGCGCATCAGGGGCAAATCTTGGCGGAAAGCGAAGGGATTGGGCAGGGGACAACCATTAAGATTGTTTTGCCTAATCCCTTTGGTGAACAAAAAGAAATTTGACATAATGTTTACTTTGTTCGCTCTTTACATTACGGGTTAATCTGCTATAATCCCCGCCCTAACCTATAATTTGAACTGGTATGCCGCTGGCAACAGCGGTTTTTCCCTATAAATGGGGGTAATGGATGATAACAAAGAAACCTAATTTGATTACAGAGGAGGGTCTGGAAAGGCTCCAGGCCGAATTAAAACGTTTAACGACAGAGGGTCGGGAAGAAGTAGCCGACCGTTTGCAGCGTGCTTTTGAAGATGGTCAGGATGATGATTTTGTCGATAATGCTGAACTAGAAGCGGCGCGGAATGCCCAATCCTTTTTAGAAGGGCGCATCCAGGAAATCGAGGAGATTCTGAAGGATTATCAGATCATCAATGACAATAAAGAACCGCATGATTTTGTGCGGGTAGGGGATCATGTCACCATCGTGGAAGTGGGTTATGACGAAGAAGAGACCTACTTTCTGGTGGGCGCCGCCGAAGCGGATCCCACCGAGGGGCGTATTTCCAACGAAAGCCCGCTGGGTGAGGCGCTGCTGGGTACGAAGGCGGGTGAAATTGTGCGCATAAAGGCGCCCCGCGGCGTCACGGAATTTCGGGTAGTTCGTATTGATTGACCTGTCCATCTGCCCGGTTTGTAAGCCAAACCTGACAGGACTTGCTCAAAACCATGTGAAAAAATCGGCCCGTGTTTCCACACGGGCTTTTTTATAGGAAGAGAGAGACCATGACCTGGCAACCCACACGATTAGAAGAGCAGCGTTTAGAAAAACTGGCGCGTATCCGCGAAGCAGGCATCAATCCCTATCCTTTGCGGGCGCAGCGGACTCATACCACTGCTGAAGCGCTGGCGGCATTTGAAACGGCCGTTCCCGATACAGAAATAACCGCCACCCTTTGTGGTCGTCTGGTCAGTATGCGCGATATGGGCAAGACTGTGTTTGCTCATGTGGAAGATGGTTACGGCCGTATGCAGCTCTTTCTACGCCGTGACGAAATCGGCGAAGAGTCTCACGGCGTCTTCCGCAAATTATTAGACCTGGGCGACTTTGTGCAGGCCACCGGCCTTTTGTTCCGCACCCGCGCCGGAGAAGTGAGCCTGCGCGTCAGCGAATGGGCGCTGTTGAGCAAAGCCATCAGCCCGCTGCCGGTGGTCAAAGAACAGGAAGTGGAGGGGGAGCTGGTGCGTTACAGCGCCTTCGCCGATGTGGAAGAGCGTTACCGCCAGCGTTATGCCGATTTAGCCGTGAATCCAGAGGTGCGCCAGGTGTTCCAGGCGCGGGCGCGTATTATCCACTACCTGCGCCGTTTTCTGGATGAGCATGATTTTCTGGAAGTAGAGACCCCCATTTTGCAGCCCTTATACGGCGGCGCGGCGGCGCGGCCATTTACCACCCATCATAACCAGTTGAAACAAGACCTCTATTTGCGTATTTCCTTTGAGTTATATCTGAAACGGCTGCTGGTGGGCGGCATTGAGCGCGTCTATGAAATTGGCCGTGATTTTCGTAATGAAGGGGTCAGCTTCAAGCATAATCCGGAATTCACCCAGTTAGAGTTTTACGCTGCCTATTGGGATTACAACGACGTGATGGAGTTCACTGAGCAAATGCTGGCCTACGTGGCCACGAATCTGCTGGGAACGACCACCATTTTGTACCAGGGCAAGGAGATTGACCTATCGCCGCCCTGGACGCGCCTTTCCATGCGTGAGGCCATTCTCAAATACACCGGCATTGATTACAGCGAATATCAGGATGCGGAAAGCCTGGCGGTGGCGATTCAGGCGTATGGCAAAGCCAACGACCGGGCCACGCAGACGCCTCCCGGCGCTTCTTGGGGCAAACTGATCGATGGCTTACTGGGTGATTTTGTGGAGCCAAACTTGATTCAGCCCACGTTTATCACCCAATACCCCCGCGATATTTCGCCGCTGGCCAAAGGTATTCCGGGGGATCCGCTGCATGTGGAACGGTTTGAGTATTTCATGGCCGGCATGGAAATGGGTAATGCCTTCACGGAGCTAAACGACCCCATTGATCAGCAGCAGCGGTTTGAAATGCTGCAAGAGATGTATAAACAAGATGATGACGAAATCAATCCGATTGATGAGGATTATCTGCGAGCCATGCGTTATGGGATGCCGCCGAACGGCGGGTTTGGCACGGGTGTGGATCGTTTAACGATGTTATTTACGGATAAAGCGACGATTCGGGAAGTGCTGCTATTCCCTCATTTGCGGGAACGGGATTAACGGCGAGTCACGGCCGTTATCACCCGGATCACCCCATTTTCATCACAAACCTCGGAGATACTCTCGTAGCCGCCCGTTTTTTCCAGCAAGCGCCGGGCGATTTTTTCCTGTCCCGCCCCAATTTCAAAGGCCAACAGGCCGCCCGGCTTCAAAAACGTCAAGGCGTCGGCCACCAGTCGGCGGTAAATATTGATGCCATACGGCCCGGCGTCCAGGGCTACTACCGGTTCATGATCGATGATTTCTGGCGCTAATTTGTCCAGAGAGCCGGTGGGGATATAAGGGGGATTGCAGATAACAATATCCACCCGTCCCTCATGACCCAAGCCTTGCAGCGGCGCAAACAGATCGCCGCAGAACAGGGAAACGCGATCTTGCACCTGATGCCGCGCCACATTTTGCCGGGCCAGACCGACCGCCTCTGGGCTAATATCTGAAGCCAGGAATTGTACCTGCGGCGCATGAACCGCCACCGAGACGCTGATATTACCGCTGCCGGCGCCCATGTCGATGAGTAGGGGCGTGGCGGTACTTAGGGTGGCAACGGCCGTTAACACCGTTTCAACGAGCAGTTCCGTTTCCTGGCGCGGGATGAGGGCGGCCGGCGAGCAGAAAAGCGTCAATCCCATAAAGTTTGTTTCCCCGTCCCTGTAGGCTTGGGGCATGTCTTGGTTTTTTTGCGAATGTGTCATGAGAGTTCACCGACGGTAAAGCTGGAAACCGCGCAGCCACATCCCGATTGTCACTAGAATCGGACCTAACGAGGCGATGGCGGCCGTTTGCCGTGTCCAGGAGCCATGCCAACCGGTCGGCCACAGGATGGTTAGCGGGATGAGGGAAAGGAGTAACAGAATAATCGTCAGGCTTAACCAGCGCCGACCAGGAATCAACGTTTTATCCCAGGTAGCCTGCGCCGCCACTACCAGTCCCAAGGTGACAAAGCCCAACAGCAGCCAATGCAAATAGGAGATGCGCAGCAAGGAGCGCTCGGCCCAAATAGCCAGGGCGGGAATGGTGATGAGCAGGCCGGTGGTGGCTTTAAGCGCCAGAAAACCGAGAGCCAGTCGCCACGCTTTATCGCTGTACTGCCACAAGATAACCACCAACCCCCACAAGCCTACGCCCACCATAAGACCGCCCACGCTGGCGATGAGCCGCACAAACGGCGGCAGGCTGGTAACAGGCATGGTCAGGAGAAAGGTCACGGGCAACCCCATGATGAGCAGGCTTTCACTGCGAGCCGCCCAGCGCTGGCTGACGGCCTGGGGGGTCAAGGCGAAGGCCATGCCTAACAGCGCCAGCACAAACCAGCCCTCAGAAAAAGTATCGAGGAACAGGTGGGTGAGGGCGGCGGAAATGACCGGCTGGCGCATGTCGAGGATGACGGTGAGGGCGATGCCCCAGGCGCCCAACGAGGCCAATACCATGAAGGCCAACGAGGCATCCCACAGGCGTAACGGCCGTTTCCGCACCATCCCCTTACTCGCCCGCCAGTACACAAAAATGAAGAGATACCAGGCCAACATGTTGAAGCTGGCGAGGATGGTAGAGAGCGGCAGACGAATGCCGCCAAACTGGGCCGGGCGGTAGCCATACAGGAAAAATGAGGAGTAGGCGGCCACAGCCAGCAGTAAGACCACGCCAATAATGCCCTGAAACTGCTTCTGATGGGGGTAGGATAACGGCCGTTCTCCCACCCGCGGCAGCCAGATCACCATCAGCCCCATCAAGAGCGGCGTCACCCAGCCAAAATACATCAGGTGGGAGTGGGCGTGGCGCAGATTATTAAATTGTAATCCCAGGGGAAAGCCCAGCAGCAGGCCAAAGCGCATCAACGAACCGGTGCTGGCGGCCAGGATGAAGAGGCCAAGAGCCGCCAGCCAGAGCCAAAACCATTTCATTACAGGCAACCTAATGCTCATCCACCAATCGACCACGGATGATGAGGGTAGCACATTTTGCCCCCCGCAGCACTTTTTCGGTAACGCTGCCATACACCCAACGACTTAGCCCAGAACGGCCGTGGCTGGACATGGCAATGAGGTCTACGCCCAGCGCCGCTGCTTCGTCAATGATGGCGTCAGCGGCATGCCCCACGACGGTGCGGGTTGTTATGGCGCTGTCCATAGCGGGTAGTTTCTCCACAACTGTTTGCAGATAAGCTTCGGCGTCGTCCCGGGCCAGGGCGGCCAGGTTTTCTTGTACCTGGTCTGGCGTTTCCAGGTCAAAGAGCAGGCTGGTAGGCGGCGCCACTTGTAGCAAGATCACTTCTGCCTGTGTGCCTTGAGCCAGGGTGAGGGCTGGTTCTAGCGCCTGTTCCGCCACCTCGGAGCCATCCAGGCAGATGAGGATTTTTTGAAAAATGCCATGTACTTGCTCCACCTGCTCTCGAATGACCAGGGTGGCGCAGCAGGCTTGGCGCAGCACTTTTTCGGTGATACTGCCATAAACCCAGCGGCTTAACCCAGAACGGCCGTGACTGGAAATCACCATCAACTGAATATCCTGTTTTTGTGCATAGTCAATAATTGTTTCTGCGACTGCTCCCGTTTGGGAAGTCAGAAATATGGGAAAGCCGTGTTTTGTGAGGTCAACCGCCACTGCCGCCAGATAAGCCTGCGCTTCTTCTTCCCCCAAATGGATCGTTTCACTGTAAAGGGTGGGTTCCAGCGCCACCATAATGGGCGGCACAACTCGTAAAAGATGTAATTCACATGGTTTTTCTTGAGAAAATGCGTGGGCGAGATTGATTGCAGCGGGGAGCGATCTTTCGGCTAAGGATGAACCATCTAAGGGCACTAAAATGCGTTGATACTTGACCATGTTTACCTCCTCGATATCTTATTCAATGTTCGATAAATAATCCTGATCTTTTTTTACTTGTGAATAGAAAGGGCTGCGTTCGATTTTGTTCTCTTCTCCTGATGATGGCTTCCTGGTTTTTGATCTCTTGTCAGGAAGCCTCTTTCTTGTCGTCTGTTGACGATGGGCGTTATGGCCACGATGTTTATGTTTGATATGGGGGCCGGTTAACCTATTGTTTTAAGGAAGCGTCTGCTGCTGGCAGCAGGAGGGCCAGCGTTTGCTGGATGCTGTTTATCTGGCATTGCGCTTTATGCAGGTCTTGTAAGGCCAGGTTGAGCTGGTTCATCAGTTGCATGAGGGTGGGAGTGGGTATTGTTTCTGCGGGGGAAGGTAGTAACGGCCGTTCTGCCTGTATCAATTTCTGGTAAATCAGGGTGGTTTCCGGCATAGGCGCAATGCCCAGTTCCCGTTTAAGAATCTGACGACATACCTCATATTGATGCATAGCTAACCCTGGCTGTCCGTTTTCCAGGTAAAGCAGCATCAATTCCCGGTGAATTTGTTCCCGCAAGGGGTCTGTTTGCAGAATTTTCTGACCGCAGGAGACACACGCTTCATAACGGCCGGTTTGCCGATAATAGCGCATCAGGCGGGCCAGGCATCTCAGGTAAAGGAGATGCAGCCTCTCTCGTTCCTGAATGGCCCAATCATCATAACAATTTTCCAGTAAATCACCGGTGTAAAGTTGCACAGCCTTTTCTAACGTTTCAATGTGAAGTGGCTCCATAGCGTGTAGCGGCTTGTTTAAGCCGTATTTAGCCGCTTGCTCAAACTGGTCAATGTCTAACCAGGGATCAATTAAGAAATTGATGCTGACTTGTTCACTGGTAGCGGTGATAAAGTCAGGGTGGTGAGGAATCTGGTCCTGTTGGAATTCCCGTCTCAAGCGCCACAGGGCAGTGCTGAGACAGCGCCGGGCATTTTTTTCTGGCTGGTCTTCCCAAAATAGATTCGCTAATAGTTCTCGGCGTAGACCAGTACGGTATTGGCTGCGATATTGGGTCACAATAATGTAGGCGAACAGGTTTTGAACAATCGGCGGCAGATGAATTTGTTTGCCGTCTTCATCGGTAATTTGCACCCTCCCCAACAAACAGATGCGAAATTTCGACAAAATAGCCTCCTCGTAAATGGGAGCGCGGACAGCTTGTGCGCACAGGTGGGGCAAGCTGTGCGCGCGCCCAGGTT
>CAZXVH010000042.1:0-36755 GCA_964643965.1 uncultured Ardenticatenaceae bacterium | reverse complement strand
GCAGCCTAAACTCTTCCTCGTAGAGGGGGAACGGGGTGTAAACAATCGTGCCATTGGGGTTGACGGTCTTGACGCGCATCCCGGCCGCATCGTAGCTAAAGCTGGTGGTCTGGCCGTTGACCACTTTGGTGACGCTTGTCAGCCTGTTTTCTGTATCAAACTCCTGCACGATCTCACCCGCTTCGCCGCTGGTATTGCGGGATGTCATATTGCCATTGTCATCATATGTGAACGAGACGCCCTTGGCGCTGTCAACAGCATGGACGTGCGTGGGGCTGTAAGTGTAGTTGTATGATGTAGTGTTGCCCCATTGGCAGGGGCCAGGGGGACTGATGCATCGTCCCACCGATTCAGTCTGGGAGGCAATGTTGCCGATCTGGTTGTAAGTGTAGCTGTGGTTGTAGGCAGCCAAGCTGCTGCCGTTGGCGTCTTCGGTTGAGGCTGTTATCAATCGGTTGAGATGATCATAGCTGAATCTTTGCACCTGGTTGTCGTTGAGGTAATCACGCACAGCAACGACATTACCGGCCGGATCATGACCGATACGCACATCCATCACCTGGCCGTTAGCGCTTTGGTCTTTGTTGTTTGCCTGGCAAATGGGGTTGTTGTGTGGAGCGGTGCAGATGCGCCATAAACGGCCGTATTGCCCCGTCCAGTTCCAGCTTTGATTACGCGCATCGTAAATGTCATTGCTGCCAAAAGCTTCGTAGCCGCTGTACCCGTACCAGGTGGTCAGGCCGTTGTTTCGTACCAGCCGTTTGATCTGGCCTTGCTTGTTATATCCTACTGTGGAAACCAGCCAATCACTGCCCGCTTTCAGGCTGTTTTCTCCTTCGCGGTCATACCCAATCGTTACGATTTCTTCGGAAGGGTATTTGACGGTTAACGGCCGGTTCAGGACATCAAAGCTCGTCGTTTCCATGGTATAGGGCCGGTTATCCAGCAGGCGGGTTTGTTTCTTCATGCGGCCCTGGCTGTCATAGAAGAAGGTGTCATTATTCTGCGCCGGATTTGGTCCCCATTTTACTTGATGCAGTTGGCCTATACCATAAACGGCCGTGTCATAGACATATGTCGCCAGGTGAGTACTGCCTGAAGTTACACTGTTTGTCACCGGGCAGGGATTGGCCGGGCTGCTGTCCTGCACCTTGGCCGTGATGCGGTTCAAGTTGTCATAGTAGAAGCACAACCGCTTCCCATTCGCGTCGAACTGCTCCTTCAGGTTCCCGGCCGCGTCGTACGTGTAATACCAATGCCCCATGTCTGGGTCTACCATCTCAGTTTTACGCTCCAGAGCATCGTAGGTCATAGTAGTGGCATTGCCTTGTTCGTCAATCACCCGCACCAGATTGCCCATTAAATCATAACCGTAGGTCGTGGTGGCGTCCCGGGTATATTTGTAAGCGGTACCGCTGAATTCCGTCACATACACAAGCTGCCCCAAAGCATTATAGAATTGAGAGACGGCGTGGTTGTTGGGGTCTACAATGGAAGTGACCGCATAGGGTCCGGCCGGCATCACGCCTGTCCCGGTGCGATAGTCGGGGGTGCCGGTGTAGTCGCCGTTGATATCGTTCTCTAATCTGCTTCTATCTCTGATAGCATAATAATATTTGGTAGCCGTGCCATCTGGGGCCGTGATTACCTGGGGGCGGCCCAGAATATCGTAAGTGGTGGTGGTCACGGCCGTTTGTTGTCCACAAGTATACGTCACGGAGATGCTTTCGGTATAGGGTTTGTTAAAGGGGCTGCTGCTGCAAGTGGTGCGGCCCAGAGCATCGTAACCGGTGGTTGTCAGTATATCTTGGCCGGTCAGGTAACCATTCCCGGTATCAATTTCGTGATTCCGATCCCGTTCCTGGATCGGCCTGCCGAAGCCATCATAAGAAACAGATAATTCTCCCCGCACTTTCCCATCCGGGGCGTTGGGCTGCATGAGGGTCGTGATGACAAAGGGGGCTGTTGTTTGCCAACCGCTGTTCCAGTTGTTGTCCCAATAGGCATAACGGGCTGCCGGGAAGCCATTGAAGCGATTGGTATCGCCAAAACCGGCCAAGTCTCGATCATACACCACTGCTAATCTGCCAAAGGGATCGTATTCGTAAGCGGTGGTCAGGCCATTGGGGTCTACCACTTTCTTGAGCAGCCCGGGCTGCGTCTGGAAGCCATCCACCGGTACACCATTGAAGCCATAAATCTCAAAGGTGGTGGCCTGCCCGGCCGCATTGGTGACAGAGACAGGATACAGATTGTAGCCATTTTCATAGGCGATAGTGGTAGTCTGTGCGATTTTGCCCGGCGCTTGTTCCGCAAATAGATTGTATATCTCTGCGTTGCTGCTGTTGACGGCCCGGTAGCCATAATTCTGGTAGCTGGTACTCGTTTTGGTATTGCCGTAAGCATCATAGGCATAGGTAGCATCAATTGTTTGAAAGGCCCGGTTGCAACCCCCCGGTATTTCACCACAAGGGATCTCCCAGTATTGACGCACCCGTGTCAGGTCCCCTTTGCCGGCTGCCGGCAAAACGCCTGGCGTACTGCTGCCATCATAATAATTCCAGGTTCCCGATACCAGGTTCCAACTGTCTCCGTCATAAAGCGAAGATGAGGTGGGCCGAATCAGCCAGCCGCCGTTCTGGTCGTTGAGTCGATACCAGTTGCGGGTCAGGCGATAGGGGACGCCATCTCTGTATTCAGTGATATGGGTTGGTTGGCCCAACTGCACAGGAGCATCGGCCACATTTTTCTGGAAAATAGTGCTGTGTAATGTGGTGTGATACTCATAGCGGGTGCTTGTGGAAAGAGAAGGCGTATTGAGGCCGTTATGGTATTGGGTGGAAACGACTTCTTGGGCATATGTAAAGCGCACATTATTGCCAAAGCGCTCGTTTGTATTGTAGGTGGTGTCTGTTCTCTGAGCGACGACAAAGCTGCCATTTGTAAAGCCGCCCGTTTCCTGGTACTCAATCTTGCCTTGCCTGGCCAGATCGTGATGGAATTTTAAGACCTGGCGCAGCAGAGGCGTACCCTCAAAGTTTTTGGTGGTGATGATCACCTGGCCATGCCCGGCAATGCCGCCATATTCTGTGTCTGTTTCTGGCTGTTTACAAATGGTATGCCCTTCGTCATAACAACGATCAAAGTATTCGTAGGTTGTCACCATCCGTGGGTTTCGGCCGTCATATTGGGCGGTTTGGTTGACCACGTATTGTTCTGCGCTTTTTAAGTATTTATGGCCGTTATCCCAAATGCCGCGTCCATCTGAACTGTAGCCAAATTCTACTCGTCCACCATAGCCGTTTTCCACGCCGCTCAAATATTTATAGAGCATGCAGTTTGTGCTGTTGTAATAGAGGTGACGCAGGGTGGTGTAGCTAAAGCGGGTGGCCGGTAGGGAGACGGTCCGGTTGTTTGTTTTATCCCACCCTTCTTCCCATACGGCGTTTAAAGTACGCATATGGGTATAACCGCCCCAACTGCCGTCATTGTCCAGGCTGTGGCAGGCGGAGCCACCACCGGTGGCGGGGTTTCTGTTGTCGATAAAAAGAGAGGTGGCGTCCAGGGCATAGCGGCGCAGCCAATGGCTTTGGTTGCCATGATAAATCTCAACGGCCGTTAACTGAGACTCGGCATAGATAAATTGAATGCGCGTACCGGCCGTTGCATTGTCGTTTAAGCGGGGAACAGCTTCAGTGATGGGCGTGGTGATGCGGTTGTTGAAGTTGTAGCTGATCTGCGATAGTTCGGCATTATGGGTGCGCGTTTTTAACCAGAGCGGATTGGAAGCAGTGGTGCGCACATGGGTGATGTAATCGTAATTGATCTGATTGCCATACCTGTCTGTAATCGTATCCACATGCCAGCCGATGATATTGCCTTCGCTGTAGTCGGGGTCGCCCGGCGCAGGGCCTTTGTGGGTGTGGCGGGTGTTGGCCGTGGGCGTATAACCCAGGCGGTATTGGGTGCCATTTTCATCGGTGACCACCCAAAAGCTGGCCACACCGGTGGAATAATTTGCGCCATGATAGGTCATGATACGCAGCCCTGGCTGATCTTCCACGTAATAACGAACGCCGCCCGCTTCGTTCCCCCCTCGAATCAAGCGGCCGCCTTTGCCATTTAGCGTTAAGCGGAATTCGGCGTCGTAAGAGTCCAGGTCGAATTTGGTGCGGGTGATAGAAATGTCGCTCAGGTTCCAGGCGGTGGCCACGGCGCCCCAACCGGAGCCACGATTGGAAAAGCCGCGCAAGCCGCTGCTGCTGTAATTTAAGGATACAGCCGGGGCCAATCCGTTTCGTCCGGGGGGCAAGTTGAAAGGATAGCTGTAGACAGCAGCCCCGGTGTAGGGATCCGGGGTAGGCGGCTGCCATTGAAAGGTCCAGC
This sequence comes from uncultured Ardenticatenaceae bacterium, assembly GCA_964643965.1. Lineage (GTDB taxonomy): Bacteria > Chloroflexota > Anaerolineae > Promineifilales > Promineifilaceae. Next base: position 32,369 of record CAZXVH010000042.1, on the reverse strand, counting down.
CATTGGGCCGCCAGCCCGCCTCCCAATTGGAAAAGTGACTGACTTCGGCGCTGATGAGACCGTGACTGTCATGGGCTGTTAGGGACGTTTCCAGCCATTCGCCAGGCTGTTGTGGGTTTTCATAAGCCAGGTAAAATTCGCCGCCTTCTTCTGCTTTATCGATGCCGTAGTCGCGCACATCGACAACCAGGCGCACGTTCTTGGCAAAGGATTCAATAGGCTGCCCTTTCTCATCCAACATATCCAGGGCAAAGCGCATGAAGGGGGCGGCGTCGTAGGCGGCCGGCTCGTCACTCGTTTCTGCCGTCTCGTCGGGTACAGGTAAAACTGCCAATGAACGGACTGCCAGGTTTACCGGCGCGTCAAAGGTATCTTGTTCCACGACGAGTGTAAGGCGCTCATCGATTAGAGAGACAGCGGTATCTGTGGCCAACGGTAGCGGGATGGTTTGGGCGGGGGAGTTGAGAGTGAGCATGCTTCCGGGATCAAAGGAATCTACTTCCGGCACGGTGATATTCGGCTGAACCAGCACGGTTTGCGGGGGCATGAGGTCGGCCACCAGGCTGGTTTCTGCTGGCGGTTGGTAGCTCATTGCTTGCGGCGGCGGCGGTGCGACCGGCTGGGCTAGGATCTCATCAATAGGAGGTGGCGCATCCGGTTGGGCGGCAGTTTGCAGATTAATGAGTAACAATAAAACGGCGGCTGATAACAGCCAGAATACACGAGTAAAACGAGACATTGCCTTCATGAAAATCCCCTCCTGAAACCGGGAGCGCGGACAAGCTCCGCCCCTTGCGGACAAGCTGTCCGCGCTCCCATTTTTATGTGCTGCTGAATACGACTAGCGGCCGGCCACTCTGCGGTAAGGGCGTAGCTGCTGCATGAGTGCCGTTTTCGGTTAAATGGTGTGGAGTTTCAGCGATGAGAGGAAGATGGTGTAATGAACCGATGGTTTGCCCGCTGCCGGGCTGAGAAATGAATGTGATTGCTGCTGATAGTGGAGGCCGCTGCCCCCGTGCCCAAACGATGAAAATATGCTGACACTATACGGGGTTTTTGTGGGTTGAAAAAAGTGGTATTTGTCATGAAAAAAAGGTGACGTTTGTCACTTTTTTACCAGTCAAAGAAGACACATTGTATCATGAAAGAGGGGGGCTTTAGTATTGGCAGGGCTGAGCAACGGTTTTTGTGCCCATTTGCAAGTGGGTGTGCAGACTCCGCCGATTAGCAAAATCCGCGGACACCGCCAAAATCTCCCCCCCCCCTTGTCAGGAATCCGTTTCCTGCTACCATTTCCGCATGGATAGACCAGACAGCCTCCGCCCCAACAAATGGCAGGTAGCCCCCCCCGTGCCGCCAGAGATTCAACAGCAGTTCAGCCATGTCAACCCCACCGTTCTCCAGGTGTTGTACAACCGGGGCATCATCAATCCAGCGCAGGTGCAAGCCTTCCTGGAGAAGCGCTACCTGGAAAGCACCGATCCCTTTTTGCTGGCCGATATGGACAAAGCCACCGCCCGCATCGCCCAGGCCATTGAACGGGATGAAACCATCGTGGTTTACGGCGATTTTGATGCAGATGGCGTCACCGCCACCGTGCTGCTCACCCAGGCGCTGCGTGGACTGGGTCTGGCGATGCGCCAGGTACGCCCTTACATTCCCGACCGGGTCGATGAAGGCTACGGCCTCAACCTGGAAGCGCTGAGTAAAATCAAGGAAGAATTTGAAGCAAGCCTGGTCATCAGTGTAGACTGCGGCATTCGCTCGGTGGCGGAAGTGGTTCACGCCAACCAGATTGGCCTGGATATGATTGTCACCGATCATCACAGTCTTGGCCCGGAGATGCCGCCAGCAACGGCCGTTATCAATCCCAAACGCCCCGATTCCCACTATCCAGAAACCATGCTGGCCGGCGTGGGCATCGCCTATAAACTGGCCCAGGCGCTCTGCCAGACCATGCCCGAGCGCGTCGCCTTTGACCTGGCAGACCTGCTCGACCTGGTAGCCATTGGCACGGTGGCTGACCTGGCCCCGCTGCTCGGCGAAAATCGCATTTTGGTTGACCAGGGATTGGCGGTATTGAACAGCGCCCGGCGCCCCGGCGTCATGGCCCTGGCACAGGTGGCCCGCTTAAAACCGGGGCAGATGTCGGCCGAATCCATCGCCTTTGGCCTGGGGCCGCGCCTCAACGCCGCCGGCCGCCTCTCCCACGCCTATGACGCCGCCAAACTGCTGGCCGTCAACAATATGCTCCAGGCGGAAAAGCTCGCCCGCCAACTAGACCAACTCAACCGCGAGCGGCAGCGCATCACCGCCGATTTAACCGCCAAAGCGGAAGCGATGGTCTCCCCGGAAAGTGACATCCTCATTGCCGCCGACGCCGACTTTGTTTCTGGCGTGGTAGGGTTGGTCGCCAGCCGCCTGGCAGAAATCCACTATCGGCCGGCCATCGTCATGGAGCAGGGCGAAACAGAAAGCCGCGGCTCCTGCCGTTCCATTCCTGAGTTCCACATCACCGAAGCGCTGGACAGCGTGGCGGAGCTGCTGGTGCGGCATGGCGGCCACGCCCAGGCGGCCGGTTTCACCGTCGCCAATGAGAATCTGGGGGCCTTCATCGAGCGCATGCAAGCCATCGCCGCCGAGCAGTTGAGCAGCCTGACCCTCTACCCCACCATCACCGTAGACGCGGAAATACCGCTGACGGCTATCGATTGGGCGCTGCATGAGAGCCTGGCCCCCTTGGAACCAACCGGCTACGCCAACCCCACGCCGGTGTTTATGAGCCGGGGCGTGGAAGTGCGCAGTCACCGGGTGGTGGGGCAGGATGGCGCCCATTTGCAAATGTATCTCAGCGGCGGCCGGCAGGCGGATGCTCACTATCAGGAAATGGCCTCTATCGCTTTCCGCCAGGGGGCCTGGGCCACTCACCTGCCGCAGTACATCGACATCGTCTATACCGTCAATGTCAACGAGTGGAATGGACGGCGCAATTTACAACTGATGATCCAGGATATTCAGGCGGCGGAAATGGAAACGGCCGTTACGCTCTCGTAAAATCGTTCAAAATAGAGAGAAGAGATCAAAGAAAGTTTTTTTGAGCTACTGAATCTCTAATCTCCCATTTTCAAACCAATGGAGAAACAATATGAAAGTCCTCGTAACCGGAGCGGCCGGCTTTATCGGCAGCCATCTCTCTAAAAAATTGGCCGCCCGTGGCGATGAGGTAGTGGGCCTCGACAATTTCAACAGCATCGTCTACCCTGCTGCCATCAAACGCGCCCGCGCCGCTGAGTTAGCGCCGCTGCCCAATTTCCGCATGGTCGAAGAAGATATCCGCCACCGAGAAGCGTTGTTCACCCTGTTTGAAACGGAGAAATTCGAGGCGGTGGCCCATTTGGGGGCGCTGGCCGGGGTGCGCAACGCCGTCAAATACCCCGACCTGTATGTGGAAGTAGATCTCAACGCCACCCAGCACCTCATGGATGCCGCTCGCACCACTGGCGTAGGCAACTTTGTCTTTGCCTCCACCTCTTCCGTCTATGGGCAAACAGAAGTCGTGCCTTTTGTGGAAACAGACCACTGCGACCGGCCGTTGCAACCTTACGCCGCTGCCAAACGCGCCGCCGAAATTCTGGGCTTCTCTTACCACCACCTCTTCGGTTTTAACATGACGGTGCTGCGCTTTTTTACGGTGTATGGCCCGTCCGGCCGGCCGGATATGATGGCCTATTTGCTGGCGGAAAGCATCACCAAAGGGACGCAAGTGCCTTTGTATGAGGGGGGGGAAATGTACCGCGACTGGACGTTCGTGGATGACATCACCGATGGCGTGGTCGCCGCCGTAGACCGGCCGTTGGGTTATGAGATCATCAATATCGGCCGGGGCGAACCGGTGCTGCTGCGTGATTTTGTGCAGATGATCGAGCAGTTGGCCGGCCAGAAGGCCAATTTGATCCACCAGCCCAAACCGGCCGCCGATTTTGCGCTCAATCAAGCAGACATCAGCAAAGCCCGCCATCTGCTCGACTATGATCCAAAAATTGGTGTGGAGGAAGGGGTGAGGCGTTTTTGGGAATGGTACGTGGCGCAAGGGTGATGCATGTAAACGCCTGCTATTTATGCCGTTTTCATCTCGCTAAAGCTGATGGTATAATGCTCGTGCAACCCAAATGCATGATGAAAATGCATCAGCCATATGATGAGAATGCATCAGCCATATGATGAATGCATCAGCCCACCCTGCTCAACTATTCAATACGGAGATTGTTTGTGAAGTTGCCTGCCCACCAATTGATCACCTCGCCAGAAGCCTGGCAGCGCTGTTATGAAGCCGTAAAAAGCCAACCTGCCATTGCCCTCGATTTAGAAGCAAACAGCATGTATGCTTACAAAGAGCAGATATGTCTCGTGCAGTTGTCTATTCCCGGGCAAGATTACATTATTGATCCCCTCTCCCCAGTAGATTTAAGCAATTTAGGCGAAATCCTGGCCGACCCTACCCGGCAAAAAATATTCCATGCCGCCGAATATGATCTGCTGCTGATGAAGAAACAGTACCAATGGGAACTGAATAATTTATTTGATACGATGTGGGCCGCCCGCATCCTGGGTTATTCCCGTTATGGCCTGGCGAACTTATTGGAATCGGTGTTTGATATAAAAATTAGCAAACGGTATCAAAAATCAAACTGGTGCAAACGGCCGTTATCCCCCGAACAGCTCGCCTATGCCCAACATGATACCAACCACCTCATCGCCCTGCGTGATCATCTGCAACGAGAACTGGAAGCGGCCGGCCGTCTGGCTGAAGCCCAAGAGATATTCGCCGCCCAAACCCAAGTCGAACCAAATAACCATGACTTTGATCCGGACGACTTCTGGTCCATCAACGGCGTCAATGAGCTGAACCCCAGGCAGCAAGCCGCCCTCAAAAACCTAAACATATTTCGGGACCAGGAAGCGAAAAAGCGCAACCAGCCTCTTTTTAAGATTATGGGTGACAAAACCCTGTTGCAAATAGCAAAGGCTTTACCGCGAAACCCACACGATCTACAAGGTATCTATGGCATGTCACATGGGCAGGTACGCCGTTTCGGCGAGGCCCTCCTGTCCATCATCGCCGCCAGCCAAAACGAACCGCCGCCCAAACGCCCCAAACCTCACAAACGCCCCCCGGAAGCAGTGGTTTGCCGGTATGAAAAATTGCATCAATGGCGCAAAACCCGCGCCAGAAAACGGGGCGTTGAATCAGATGTTATCCTCAGTCGTGACTGCCTGTGGGATATTGCCCGCCAAAACCCCACCACCCCGGAAGAATTAAGCCACATCGACGCCTTAGGCGATTGGCGTCGACAAATGTATGGCGCCGAAATTTTGACCCTGCTAAATAACCATTCGTAGTCTTGACGCTCCAAGATTGATTCAATCTCACCGAGTTATCAAAATCAGGAGGTTTCCATGCACATTCAATTTCACGGGGCAGCCCGCACGGTGACAGGATCCCAACATCTGCTGACGGTAAACGGCCGTTCCATCCTATTAGACTGCGGCCTTTATCAGGGGTCACGCAAAGAAAGCTATCAGCGCAACCAACATCTGCCCTTCGACGCCACCGCAGTCGATTACCTCATCCTCTCCCACGCCCACATGGACCACAGCGGCAACATCCCCAACCTCGTCAAAAGCGGCTTCAACGGCGACATCATCTGCACCTACGCCACCCGCGACCTTTGCGCCATCATGCTGCGTGACAGCGCCAAAATCCAAAGCTACGACATCCAATATCTTAACAAAAAACGGGCCCGCCAAAAGCTGCCCCCCCTTGAACCCATCTATTCCATAGAAGACGCCATCAACAGCCTGAAACAATTCGTGGGCATCGGCTATGAACGCCGCTACCCCGTCTGCCCCGGCGTTACCCTCACCTTTTATGATGCCGGGCACATCCTGGGGTCTGCCATCACCGTGCTGGAAATTGAAGACGAAGAGACAAAACAAGAAACTCGTCTCGTTTTTAGCGGGGATTTAGGCCGCCCCAACCGTCCCATCCTCAACGATCCCACCTTTATCAATGAAGCCGACATCCTCATCATCGAAAGCACCTATGGCAACCGCGAACATGATGACGTAGACGTCGCCAGTGACAAGCTGGAAAACATCATCAATGAAACATACAAAAGAGGCGGCAAAGTGATTGTGCCCGCCTTTGCGGTGGGGCGCACCCAGGAGCTTGTCTACCGCCTGCACCAACTGGTGCAAACCAGAGACATCCCTGTCCATCTGCCCATTTACGTAGATAGCCCCTTAGCCATAGACGCCACCAGCATCTACCGTCTTCACCCCGAAGCCTACGACGACGAAGTGGCCCAATTCCTCATGGAAACCAATACCGCCGATCCTTTTGGCTTTGACATGATGCAGTACACTCGCTCCACCTTCCAATCCAAAGAACTGAATCATCTGCGCGAACCGGCCGTTATCATCAGCGCCAGCGGCATGGCCGAAGCCGGCCGCATTCTCCACCATCTCAAAAACAACATCGAAGATTCGCGCAACACCATCCTCATCGTCGGCTGGCAAGCGCCCAATACCCTGGGCCGACGCCTTGTCGAGCGGCAGCCTACCGTTAAAATCTTTGGCGAAGCGTACAGCCTCAAAGCGCAGGTGGCGACGATCAATGGCTTTAGCGCCCATGCAGATCGCAGTGAATTGTTGGATTGGGCCGGAAAATTGCAAACGCCGCCCAAACATACGTTTATTGTCCACGGCGAGGAAGAGGCTGCTTTTGCCTTGTCTGCCGCCTTCAAAAAGCAGCTCGGTTTTGGCGCAGTGCATGTGCCGGAATTAGGGCAATCGTTTGCGCTTTAAGCTTCTCAGGTTCAATCTCAGAGGTGAGAAGTGCGTGGCGCCTGAAGGTTTCCCTATAGTCCAAGATTCCTATGCCCGAATAGGGGGGTTGTTTGTTATAGTATAACCAGCTATTCAAACGGTTCATTTTATTTTGGCCTCAAGTAATGGTAACAAGAAAGGAATCTCACAAATGATAATGGACACCGTACTCAATCCTATGTTTCGATATTCTTCACCGGTCGCTCATTTAAATGACGCCAATCATCATGAAGATCTGGCTGTTTTACGTGAACGACTGCTCGGTTTGGACGTTTGGCCAGAAGCCGGTGATGAATTTTTAGCGCTGCTGCCCGTTTCTCGGTGGTATGCCCCCCCTTTGAATGATGAAGACAATGAGTGGCTGCTTATCGTGGCTCGAGATGCCCTGCGCGGTTTAGATATTGGCGCAAATTATCCGGCATTTTTCCAAAAACTGATTACAAACGGCAATTTACGCCAGGCATTTTTAAGTGAACTGGATCGCCAGGCGTTAAGTAATGGCAATGGGGCGTCTCATAAAAATCATTTATTTTAGATAAACCGTATTTCCTCCAAGTATTGCAGATCAAAAAAAGCCTTCCTCTAAACAAGGAAGGCTTTTTGATTCTCACCTTTTTATCCTTTTACGACCTGCCACGGAGCGGGGACATTTCCCCAGGTTACCTGCTCTGCCGCTAAAAATTGGGCGAGATCATAAACGGCGTCGCGAACGGCCGTTATCACCCCCTCATCTTCTGGCGCCCCCACCTCCGCATACACATTTTGCGCCGCCAATACCCCTTTTCTGCGATCCATCTTCATGTCAATACGGCCGATAAACTGGTCGCCATGCAAAATGGGCAGCACATAATAACCAAATTCACGTTTGGCGGCCGGCACATAAATCTCAATGCGGAAGCGGAAATCAAACAGTAGTTCCGTGCGCTCCCGGTCGCAAATAAGATTGTCGAAAGGGGAGAGCAAGGTGGTGCGTGGCTGCCAGTCGCCCTGCTCAATCTGAGCCAACAGCGGCAAATCATCGCGGTGCATCAGCCACTCTCCGGGCAGTAAGCCAGCCTCTGCGCGTATGGCGACAGGGATGAGAATACCCTCCTTGACCAGCTGTTTGATGGTTGGGGACAGCCTGGGATAACGCTGGCGCGTGTAATGCTGTTTGATCTGTTTACTGGTGGCCGCGCCCAGGGCGCGTACCGCTTTTTGCACGGCGAAGCGGCACACTTGGGTATCGTCCCATTCGTCGCGGGGCGTCCAGTCGGGTAAAAAGTCGGCGGTTAGCCCCCATTGGCGCTGTTTGCCCTGCCGTCCGACAATCATAGCGTCCCCCTTCGTCCACAGGTGATCGAGGATGCGCGGCACGTAACGGCCGCTGTACCAGTCTGTATCGGGATCGGGATTTTCGATGCCATCGCTGATCTCGCGGGAGAAAACGGCTTTATCGCGGGCCAGCCGCGCCAGAATGGTTTGGGTGAGGGCGGGCACGTCTACATCGCCGTTGAGACGGCTGTGGAGGTAGCGTTCAAAATCGGCGTCGCGGCGGCGGCGCATATGCCACTGGTGGACGGGATACTCTTCGGTGAGGACAATGGAAGCGGCGTGGGCCCAATACTCAAACAAGGTCCGCTCTTCCCAGAGCAGGCGGTCTAGCTCAGCGCGGTCATAGTTACCCAAACGGCTCCAGGGAATGAGGTAATGGGGGCGCTCGACGACGCTGATGGGGTCAAGTTGCAGACAGCCGAGGTCGCGGATGAGGTCGAGCAGGGCTGGGGTTGGGGAACGGCCGTTTAGCCACTGACGACTAATTGCCAAACGACGGACAGTTTGCAAGGTGAGTTCACGATTCATATCCTGGAGTATAGAACAAAGAGGCTAAAAAACAAAGCTCTGTTTTACCCTGTAGCTTCTGGCATAAACAGCATTGGGGAGTACGGGGCGGATTTTCTTGTCTGCCCAGTAATGACCGTTTTCGACCACATCATGCATTGCCAGGTAAACGGCCGTTCTGGAATCAGCGCCCAGAAGAGCTGCTTATTCCTGATTTGCCACGGCCATTTTGCTCTGAAGACGCATCAGCCGATGTTCTAGCTCCGCTTGTACGAGGGCGGCGCGGCTGGACGGCCAGCTTTGGCTGAGGGTCAATGCCTGCTCTGTCCAGGCGATGGCCGCCGCCAGGTCTGGATCGTGCCATTCATAATATTTGGCGAGTTCGATGTGCGCCTCTACACTGTCATAGCTGGTGGCAGCGATTTGCTGCCAGTAAGGCGCCGCTTCAGCGCGACGACCTTGCCGTTTGAGCAAAGCGCCCAGTTCGGCCAACGCTTGATGGTAGGTTTCCAGGGGTAAGTCGCCCTGCACCGCTTGTTTGAGCGTTTGCTCTGATACGTCCAATTCACCCAGCGCCGCCTGCCATTTGCCCAGGCTGTAGAGATCGATGGGATGATCGCCGGTCTGGACGTGGGCAAACTGACGCATCACCCGCTGCGCCAGCGTCACCATCGACATCATGTCGATCTGGTTGTGGTAGAAAACGCGGCTGAGTTGGCGGGCGTCGCCGTGGCGCAGATAGGCGTGGTAGAGGCTGGGGATGAGGAAGCCGGGCACATCTTCCTGGCTGCGGTGCAGCCCGAGCAGGCTTACTTCCAGGCTGCCCAAAGCGCAGGAGCCAAGCCGCTGCCGCCACAAACGGCGCGAAGGGGGCAGCAGGTCGATGTGGGGACGCTGACGGATGTCGCTGCGCATCCGGTTCATGAGGAAGCGGTTGTCGAGCAGAGGGATGTCGAAGGAACGGCCGTTAAAGGTGATCAGCCCCGTTTTCTCAGCCAGCAACTCCTCCAGCAGCAAGAGCATGGCCGGCTCGTCGCCATGGTCGCGCAAAAAATATTGGCGCACCACAAAGACATCTCCCGCCGCGCCCCGTTCAAAAAAGGCGGCGCCGACCATGAAAGCCAGCGTACCTGCGCCGGCCAGGCCGGTGGTTTCGGTGTCGATGAAGAGAAAATCGCGGAACTGGGTCTCAGCCAGGCGCGGATCGCCGGTGAAACGAACGGCCGGGGCGGGCGAGAGAGCCAGTAAATCTTGCAGCCGCTCTTGCCCGTGCTGGTAAGTGAGCGGATACACTTTGTCCAGGACGTAACAAGCGCCTTCGGCCGTCTCCTGACGGTAGATGCCGGGCAGCAGCGCGTCAATCAGCTGCGGCGGATCGAATCCTTCTTCAAAGAGAGAAGAAGCAGGGGGGGATAACGGCTTGTCTTGAGCTTGGCGAAACGGCCGTTCGGCCGAATCCAGATTCGGCATAGGTGGGGGCTTCGGCGCAGTTTTCAGGTTTCGCGCCCCTTTAGAGACGCCCAGGCGGCGCAGTTTCTCCTTTAGTTTTTCGTCCATATTTTCTGGATTGTAAGCCTCTCATGCGCTCTTGCCAAACTGCGTTATACTGGCAACGGGTCTAACCAAAAGAGGCGCGGTCAGAGAACGGCCACAAGCGCGTATAGACTTCCCGACACATTCTATCTGGTATAGGTGGCTGGTTTGCACACGATTTATCAATCACGCTGCAACACGCCACTTGCCACACACAAACAAAGGATTCGCTCAATGCCGATTGGTTTAGGATTGATTGTTTTCATGGGGCTGATTCTCCTGGCAAATATCGTGGAAGCCCGCCAAAATTCAAAAAATATTCGCCGGTTTATCTGGCTGCTGTTGGGGATGAACGGAGCCGTCTTGCTGCTGGGGCTGGCGTTAGCCACGTTGCCGCCAGACTTTTGGCAGGGCGTGGGCTTGAATCAGGAAACGGCCGTTCTCAACTGGCAAAGCGCCGGATTCAGTGTGGCCGGCATGGGCTTGTGGGGTGTGCTGGTATGCCTGCCGCCGGTGCGCCGCTTCTGGGCAAAACTAACGCCTTTGCAAGCGGACTCGGCCGTCCATGCACTGGCGCTAATTTTGGCCGGTTATCTGGTGGGCAACACCGTTTTTTCGCTGACACAGGGGGGGCTGGCGGGATTGGCAGAAACGGCCGTTGCCGCCTCCATCTATGAAATCCTGCTCACCCAAGCCATCTTTATCAGTATCGCTCTGTTGGGCGTGGGCCTGTATACGCGCCGCTCTCCCCGGGATACCCGGCAGCGCTTGGGGTTGGAACGCCCCACCAGACATCAGCTACTGGTCGGATTGGGCTGGATCATGGTGCTGGTGTTCATGCAATCGGTGGCGGGCGCTATCTGGCTGCTGCTAGACAGCTCCCAGGCGGAACTGCTAGAAGGCATCAGCAGCGAACTATTTGGCAATATCGACACCCTGGCTGAATGGCTGCTGTTGGCCGCCGCCACGGGCCTGGGCGAAGAACTGCTGTTTCGTGGCGCAGTCCAACCTGTTTTGGGCCTCGGTTTTACCTCCTTTTTATTTGCCGCCGCCCATGTGCAATACGGCATCACCCCGGTAACAGTGGTGGTATTTTTCATCGGTATCATCCTGGGGTTGATTCGCCGCCGCTACAATACCAGTACCGCCATTTTTGTTCATGCCGGTTATAATTTTGTGCTGGGTTTATTGAGTTTGATCGCCTTGCAATTAGAGCAAATGGTGGGATGAGCAAAGTTGGCGCGAGATCATCGTTTTTGCTATAATGCCGCCGCATTCGGGGCATGGCGCAGCTTGGTAGCGCGCTTCAATGGGGTTGAAGAGGTCGTGGGTTCGAATCCCGCTGCCCCGACTGGTTAAAACGCCGCTTCATCGGTTGGAGCGGCGTTTTCATTTAAGGAATCCATGAACGAACAAGATGCCACCACACAGCCGGATCCGCCAAATACAAATGATGTGCATAATGGCAACAGCGTCAAGCGGTTGCAGCAAATTCTGGTCATCACTTTTTCTGTTTTAGGCGTCAGCCTGGTTTTTTTGGCGCTGGCAGCTGAGTATTTGGGCCTGGATATCACGCCAGGTTTTGGCGCGGTGCAAATGTTGCAGTTTCTCCTGGGCGTTTCTTGCCTGACGCTGGCCGGCTTTTTGTATCTACATACGCTGCGGCAGCCGGAGGCCCCCCAATCTTTGCAGGCGGACATTGGCATTCGCCTGGGCGCGACCGGTTTGGTGTTTATGTACGTCGCCGGTTTTGCCGATTTGATCGGCATTGGCACCCATGTAAATCCTTCATTTGCCCGGCCGTTTTCTGGCCCATTGCAGGTAGCTGGTTTATTTTTGGGAGCTATTTCGATTATCACGGGGATGCTGCTGTATCACTCCAGCCGGCGCATCAGCGGGGGACGTTCTTCGATGGAGTTTTTGGTGAACGGCACGGAGTCTGACGTTACCGAACAAAGTTGAGTTGGAATGATTGGTTGAGGACGGTGAAAACGGCCGTTTCCGCCTGCGGGTTCTGATAACGCACAAAAAATTGCAAGGTTTGGCCGGGGGGCACGGTCCAGGGAAACTCCGGGTTGGTCGCTAATAATAAGAAACTGGCGCCATCCCCGGTACGCAATGACAAATCACGTTGATTCACCACCACCGGCTGTGCCCCTAAATTTGTGATCTGCCCATCCATGAGCAAGGCAGTCTGGTCATCAGAAATAGTGGCTCCGATGAGGGTGATGCTGGTTTGAGCGGCGGCCCCACTGCCCCCACCAAAATCAATAACAACCTGGATTTGAGCGCCGGTTTCTGCATCGGTGATCACCCATTGCACCGTCTGGCTCTCTAAACCTTGGGGAATGCGGTATCCGGCCGTTGCCTGCAAAATCTGGCCCACGTTTAAAGGGCCGCTCAAAACAGGGTAATTACCCGACTGGCTGGCAACCGGGCTGAGGGCATATTGATTACCAATATCGTCTGTCAGGCTCAGTTTTAAGTTGCTGGTATTGATGGCCGCGCCGCCCACATTTTCCACCTGGTAATCAACCCGGTAGAAAGCAAAACCGTCGGGGGCATTGCCCTGGCTGGGGTCGTAAGAAACGCCAGTCACCACCAGTTGTAAGTTCCCCACCTGGCATACTTCGCCCACTTCACAGGTATTTGCCTGAAAATTGCTGGCGGTTTCGGAAACGACATAACGGCCTCTCACCACCAGGCGTTCTTCTTCCTGGCCGTCGGTCAAAATAAGGGTGGCGCCGGGTGACTGCTGGTTGTAAATATCCCGGTTGTTGGGTGGAACCATCTCCATGCTGTCAAACGAAAAAACAAAGGGGATGCCATTTTGGGTGATCATCTCAAATTCGTCGCCAGGCCCCATGCTTTCCAGCAAACTGCGCGCCTCCTGCGTGTTGGGCAGGCCAAAGACGTAGTTGATAACCGTGCCGAATACCCAGGCGGCTTCCGCTTCATCCAGGTCTGGGTTCCAGGCGCCATCGGCGGGTATCACTTGAGGCTGAACGGAATGGGAACGGCCGTTTATGGTCAGGGTGGCCGGTATATCCAGCGTCACCGAGACGGTATCAGAGGGGCCAATACCCTGCACAATGGAGGTGTTGGCCGAGATGCTTGAGGAAACAGAGGTAGCAAAGGGGGTTGGCTCTCTGCCAAAGTTGAACACATTGCCGTCAGCGCCGCGCACCAGTAAAAATAAGAAAGTAGGCGTCAGGCACAAACCCATCAGGGCCATGGCCACTACCAGACCAATGACAAATCCTCGGTTTTCCTTGATAAGGGCAGATAAGGAACGGCCGTTTGTTTCCCCTTCAACTGGCGTACTTTCTTGTGTTTCTGGCGGCATAGATAACCTTCAATGAACAGTAAATAACTAGGGGATCGCCCCGGGCAGTTGTTGCGGCGCCACCCGAATCAGGATATTGGATTCATCGCCAAACACAACCTGGCTGTAGCTCAAAAACGGCACAGAAACGCGCAAGGCGCCGGCAGCGCTAATATTTTCAAAGCGGATCGAACCGGTCTCATTGGTATAGCCAAAAGCCAACAGCTGCCCCGAGGTATTATCGTAGAGCGCCACAGCCACATCTAAAATACCTTCCGTTAATTCAGGCATGTAATTATTATTGCTGTCATAATACAAGGTCACATTGACATTGGCTAAACGCTGTCCACCCGAGGCAGGTGTGGGCGTAGGCAGCGGGTTAATTTGCACCAGGGGGGGCGCAGGTGGCGTTAAGGTGAGAAAAATAGAAGAGGGATCAAAAGGCGTCGGCGTCGGTGACTGTGTCCCGTCTGGCGTGGGCGTGGCAGAAACCACCCCGCCACCCGTACCACCCCCATTAACCGGGGGAGGCACAAAAGGCGGCGGCGTATTGGTGGATGAAGGGGTGGGTGTGGGCGTCACCGGTTCTTCAAAACAGACGATCTCATAGGTTTGTAGATCAGATATTTCATAAGGCGGCGGGTTAACCGGGCCTACCACAATGGACAGATAACCGGTGTATGGCGCTCGGATGGTGAGTTTGCTGCCATAATCTCCCGGCGCTTTGTCATCATTACCCAAATTCGGGATGAAATCATGCCCGTTTTGATCTAAGAAGATCATATTGGTATCTGCATAAGGCGAAAGATTTTGGGTCTCACAGGTGTAATATAGCCCTACTTTCATCCACAGCCAGAAAAAGTCAGTATCCTGACTGCTGCCCATCGTGGGTACAAATGTCATGTTATAAATCACATCTCTACCGATAACACAGGCTGAATCCAAGGTGCTGTTAAACTCACAGGCATCCGCGCCCGGCATAGGCGTTTGCGAAGGCGTGGGCGTGGGCAATGGAATTTCTGTAACTTCAAGGCAGTAGGTTTTATTGGTGGGGTCTGATGGATCTTTATTGATCACGTAGGCGTAGAAGTTGCCATCGGCGTTGGCTGTGAATTCAATTTGAGAGCGTACGGTCCCCACTTCCCCCACATCATCATTTTGGGCAATCTGCGAACCGGATGAATTGTAGACGGTAAGGACAGTATCAATGCCTGGTTGCAAATTCTTAGTGGCCACACGATACCGGGCGCCACCCTTAGCAAAGAAACGATAATAATCTACATCTCCGGCCGGCCAAAAGGTGGCATTGCACAAACTGGACCCGGCGCCGGTGACAAACGCCTGCGCAAAGCTGTTATTCGGCTCAAAGGCATCCAGGAAGATCAGCCCGCCGCTGGTAGCAGTCGGCTGTGGCGGCGGATCGTTATCAATAATATTGACCTGAATGCGGTAAGGAGTAGCCAGCACTGCATTGACAGGATTCTTTAATTCCAGATAGAAAAACTCTGTGGGTTCATGGATGTTGTCATTGCTAATATTTACGGAGATGGTGCGCGTAACGGTATTTAGGGGAAAAGCCAGCTGTCCGCTAACGCTAGTAAAGTCACCGCTCGAAGCAGTACCAAACAAGGATTCGTAATCAACTGTGACGGTCTGCGTTTGCACATTGTTAGGGTCAGAAAGGCGCACCACCACTACCACCTGTCCATCTCCTTCAGAGACATCAATGGAGGTGCTTTGAAAGGATACGGTGGGCTGGGTTTGAGCCTGAACCTCTGGAACGGGCACAGACAACAGCAATATCCAACCGATAAACAAGATAGCGCCCAAAAGGAGGCCGGTGCTGACGCCTAAACGAACAACCTGATGTCGTAATTTATTTTTCATAGAAGGGGCCTGTTCATATTCTTACTGGTGATACTACCATCCTCTCAGATCGTGATAGGTGTAGCTATCTTGAACAGGTTGTTAAGGGATGTGCGAAATAGCTTCACCTGTTAAGATGGATTATATGTAGAGTATACCACAACGGCAAATTTCATAGCTGACTTTAAGAAAAAAAGCGCCTCTGAGTGAGACGCTTTATTTTTGAAGATGATGGGGGAGAAACGGCCGTTTTCCCCGTGCTGCTTCCCTTATTTACTCTCCTTAAGCGGATGAACTAAAACCTCATCCACCAACCCATATTCCTTGGCGTCTTCGGCCGTCATGTACATATCCCGATCCGTGTCTTCGGCGATCTTTTGCTCGGTCTGGCCGGTATGGTGGCTCAAAATCTTATTCAAGGTAGCACGTAGCCGCAAAATCTCATTCGCCTGAATCTGAATATCAGACGCCTGCCCCTGCGCCCCGCCTAAAGGTTGGTGCATATGGATGGTGGTATTGGGCAGCGCATAACGCATGCCTTTGGCGCCGGCCGTCAACAACACCGTGCCAAAACTGGCCGTAAACCCCACCGCCACTGTCGAGACCGGGCACTCCACTTGCTGCATGGTATCATAAATCGCCATGCCGGCGTAAACCTGCCCACCTGGGCTGTTAATATACATACGGATCGGCTTCGATGGGTCTTCGCGGGCCAGAAACAGTAATTGGGCCACCGTCAAATTGGCAATCTGGTCATTGATAGGCGTACCCAAAATAATGATACGCTCCTTCAACAACAAAGAGTAAATATCCATAGCGCGTTCGCCGCGCCCGGTTGTTTCAATCACCATCGGCACCAGCGAAGTCGGCAAATTCATCATGTTGATTCTCCTTAAGCTGCATTCTCCCCTTTTGCCAAATGATGTATGACAAAAGGGAGAGATCATTATCTAAAAAATAGTCGGATTGGCGCAGTTTACCCGATCCGTATTAGATTTTCGTTATTCTTCTTCATCGGCAGCTTCGGCGGCCGCTTTGAGTTCGGCCAAATCAGGGGCTTCACCCTTATAAATCGCTTCAGCGCGGGCAACCACCTTGTCCATCAAGATTTCATTGCTCAACATATTAGCGCCATAACCACTGTTATAATATTGGCGCATACTGTTACGCAAATCCTCGTTGTCGCCAAAACTTTCTAAGCGCTCTTCCATTTTGGCGTCAATATCTTCAGCTTCAATCGTCAACATTTCAGCGAAGACAAACTCGCGCAGCGCCCTACTCCGCTCCAGATGTTCCTGCGCCTCTTCACGGAAATTATCACGGATCGTCTCGGCCGTGAATCCCTGAATCTTGAGATAATCTTCCCACTGCCAGCCGGAGCGCTCCATCTGCGTCTTCATGTTCTCTATCATAGAGTCAATTTCTAAATCTAAGGCGGCCGGTGGGAAAATAAAGGTGGCTCGTTCAAGCAAATCATCGATCAAACCTTCAATCAGTTCATTTCTGGCTTCAGATTCCGCCTGTGTACGCAAATTCTTTGTCAAAGAATCCCGTAGTTCGGCCAACGTTTCATAGGAACCCTCTTGCTTTGCCAATTCATCATCCAATTCCGGTAAAATGCGGCTTTTAACATCCAGCACGGTAATGTCAAAAGAAGCAGTGCGACCGGCCAGTTCATCATCATCAAAATCAACGGGGAATTCAAGGATGAAGGCTTTCTCTTCACCAGCAGAAAGACCAATGAAATTCTCGACAAACGCTGTACCGGGGAAGACAATCTCCGGGTCCATCAGCAGCTCGGTCTCATCTTCATCGAACAGCACAACTTCTTCGGCTTCAAGACTGTCTGCTGCGGCTTCTGTCTCTTCTTCTGAACTCTCTTGCTCGGGGGCAGTGGCCGGCAGCAAAACACCTTTGCCGGAGACCGAAACCACATCGCCCTGCGCCACCGGCCGCTCGACTGACTCAATCACTTGATGGCGAAGGCGAACCAACTCTAAGGCTTCGGCGATGGCCTCGTCTGAAATTTCCACAGCTTCAACATCCTTACGCAGGTCGCGGTAACTTTCGTCTAAGGTCAATTGTGGTTCCAGCGGCACGGTAAATTGGAAAACAACCGGCTCCATTTCCATTTTATCCAGACTGGCCTGTGCATAAGGAATTACATCGATCTCTCGCAACGCTTCTTCAAAAACGGACTGCACCATATCTTCAACGGCTTCGGCACGCAATTGGACTTCGCCCACTCGTCTGACAATGACATGGTAGGGCGCTTTTCCTTTACGGAAACCAGGCACATTGACTTCACCAGCCAATGCTCGCGCTGCCTGGCGCATGGCTTTCTTAACGCGGTCTTCAGAAACTTCTACAGTCAGTAATAATTGTCGTTGTTCATCTTCTTGGGATTGAATCGTCAGGGACACAGGAATACCTCTCTAAAAATGATGGTTTGTACAGCGCCGTCTATCGACCCGATGCCAAGTTCTCCTGCAAATGACAGCAGAGACATGGCATGTTACAGCCAAGCGGTAAGGTAATTGATTGGGGTCAATAGGGGCGCCTTAAGGTTATAAAAAAAAGCGCGTTGCCGAAGCAACGCCACTAACATGTTAATATGGGGATGGAGGGACTCGAACCCACACGCCTTACGGCACATGATTCTAAGTCATGCGCGTCTGCCAATTCCGCCACATCCCCGGCGAGCAGGGAATTATACCACTGGTAGATACTTTGCCAAGCAAAAACGGCCGTGTTAAAGTACATCTTAAATGGGAGCAATGACCACACAAAATGTTTCGTTCTCAGATTGGCGCACTCTTCAAGATTGAACCAATCTCATATAAAAGGAGGAGGCCATGCCTACTTTATTGGTTAAAAATGCAGCAGTCCTGGTGACGATGGACGATGAGGGGCAAGAAATCGCCAATGGCGGACTGTTTATCCGGGACAATGTTATCATTGAGGTGGGAGCAACAGAGGCGCTGCCGGAAACGGCCGACGCCGTTTTAGATTTGGCCGGACATGTGGTTTTGCCCGGACTGGTCAATACCCATCACCACCTGTACCAATCTCTCACTCGCGTGCTGGCCCAAGACGCCGATCTGTTCACCTGGCTCAAAACGCTCTATCCTATTTGGGCAAACCTGACCGATGAAGCCATTTATATCAGCACCTTGACGGGGCTGGCAGAACTGGCGCTTTCTGGCTGCACCACCAGCAGCGACCACCTCTATATTTTCCCCAATGATTGTACCCTGGACAGCCAAATCCGCGCCGCGCAAGAAATTGGGGTGCGTTTCCATGCCGCCCGCGGCTCCATGTCTCTGGGTGAAAGCAAAGGGGGGCTGCCGCCGGATCGTGTGACCGAAGATGAGGCGTTTATTCTGCAAGACAGCCGTCGCCTCATTGAGACGTACCATGACGCCAAACGCCATGCCATGATGCGAGTGGTACTGGCGCCCTGCTCTCCCTTTTCGGTGACGCCGGATTTAATGCGTGAATCGGCGCTGTTGGCGCGGGCTTATGGTGTACGCCTGCATACGCACCTGGCGGAAACGGTGGAGGAAGAAGCGTTTTGCCTGGAGACCTTTGGCCTGCGCCCGGTTCCTTATGTGGAATCACTGGGCTGGACGGGGAAGGATGTGTGGCACGCCCATTGTGTGCATATGAGTGAAAGCGAGATCGCGCTATTTGGCAAAACAAAAACAGGGGTGGCCCACTGTCCCAACAGCAATATGCGCCTGGGCAGCGGCATCGCCAAGATTCCCGCTATGTGGCAGGCTGGGGTTCCGGTGGGGCTGGGAGTGGATGGCTCCGCTTCTAATGACGGCGGGCATCTGTTCGCCGAGGCGCGGCAGGCGCTGCTGCTGCAACGGGTGGCGCCGGATCGCTATCTGAGCGAGAGACCGGGCGGACGAGGCGGCTTTGGCGGCAAACCGGACGCCATGACGGCGCGGGAGGCGCTGCGCCTGGCAACGCGCGGCGGCGCAGCAGTGTTGGGTCGTGATGATATTGGTTATTTAGCGCCAGGCATGAGCGCGGATTTTGTGGCGGTTAATTTGAATCAGGTAGCGTTTGCGGGGGCTTTGCATGATCCGGTGGCAGCCATGGTGTTATGCCAACCGAGCGGGGTTGATTATTCGGTAATTAATGGGAAGGTGGTGGTGAAAAACGGCCGTTTAACCACCATCGATCTGCCCGTTATCCTGGAACGCCACAACCAGATTGCCAGGCGAATGGTGCGCGGAGAATAGGCAGTAGCCCGTCAACCACGGCTTCAGTCATCTAAATCTTCCGGCTCTTTTTGCACAAAGGTCTCGCCGCTGTCCGGATCAATCACAATGTAATCATCCAGCTCGTCTACGAACACGGCTTCGCCTTCAATGATGGTTTCATACCCATCTTGTTGGCGAATCTCTTGCAGATGGCGGGCCACGATTTGGGGCGGCGCCAATTCAATAAATACTTTAGCGCCCACAATCAGCGCTGTAATATCATCCAACTGTCCTATGACCGGGGCGAAGTCGGTGATCAAGTCGATGGGCATGATCACATACAGCAGTCCCACAAAAGGCACCACTTTTAAGTAAATCGGCACTTCCGGATCGCGGATAAGCCTGAATACCAATCTCGTTTGCTGCCAGACATCCCGCCAGAAGCCGGGGCCTTTTTCTGGGGCGTTTTCTTGCGTTGTTAGAGCAGATTCCATTTCTTTTTCCTCATCAGATTTTCTTTTTCTAAACATGTTCATCACTCCTTTTTACGCAGATACAGCCGATTGGTTGCAAGCATCCTCTCTCCTCATCTCTGGCCAATCACATAATTTGCCAGATCCGGCAGTATTTCATTGATGTCATACTCACGCCATTGGGCAATGCCGCCGGCCGTAAACACAGTAAAGCCGATCACATACCCATCTTCGCGCACTCCATTATCATACCAGTTCAACTGGTTAACAAACGCCTCGATGCCGCTGCCGCCCAAACCCTGCGCCACCCAGTAATCGGCAAAATAAGACCAACCGAAACCAGCGGGGCCGGGCCGGCCGCCAATGATGCCATCAATACCCGCCTCTGAAATAACCAGTGGCAGCACCAGGCCACGCGGTTCCAAAATATCCCGATAAAACCAACGGTAACGGAAGGTGAGGGAGCCGCGATCCGGGTAAGTGGGATAGCCGGGCAGCGGATCGCCATAGAGGTACATCATATCGGGCGCGCCGTATTCGTGCAGGGAGAGGATGCCACCGTGTTCGATGGCCGCCTCAATAGCCGGCAGAAAGAGTGCGAATTCATCCATTTCTGGCACACCGGCGGCAAAACCACCGACGGCCGCTTTCAAACCATGTTGGGCCAGCAAACGCACCCGTTCCGCTTCAAAGCGAGCATACCAATCCATGCGCTCCAGGTTGGGGTCCGGTTCGTTCCATCCTTCCCAGTAATCAATGTAAGGATTGGCTTTGTACTGCTCAAGCTGATAGGCCACAAAGTCGCGGGCCGTTTCTTCTGGTTCGCCCACATAAGATTGGTCTCTGGCGCTCAAGCGGCCAATGGTGATGGTGCGCGGCGAGACCTGCTTCACTTCTTCCAGGAAGCCGAGGTCATCCACCCCTTTCATGACAGCCGGCTGCGCCTGGCGCACAAATGCCATAATATTGGGATCGTTGTTACGCACCACATGGATGCCCAACTTGCTTGGCCCTAATTCGCCGGAGGGGGGCAGGTTGGGCATATGGCTTTGGTAACGAGTGGGAACGGCCGTTACTGCCGGCGTCATGGTGGGAGTCAGCGTTTGCGTAGGCCGGGGCGTATAAGTGGCAAAGGTGGGCGCGGGGCTGGGCGTGTGACGGGGACCAGGGGAAGCCAGATTGTGCAAATTAGCGCCGCCCGCTTCTAACGGCGCGGGGGTGAAGGTGGCGGGGATGTCAGGCGAAAGGATGCCTGTTTCTATTGCCACCTCTCTAATTTCGGCCGGGGCAGCCAGGGTAGGCAACGGCATCGTTGGCTGGCAGGCTGCCAACAGCCACACCATGAGTGTTATTAAACCTGCTTTATGCCACCAACGGCTTCCAGTCATGAGAAAAGATCATACCACCGGCCCCCTATTCAGCCAATGCCTCTTGATTCTGGCGTGATTACCATTGTAAAATAAAGGGCGTCTCATAGTTCCAGGCAGCAAACAATGCATCCATCTTCATTTGTTATATTGACATAATTGTACAGCTTGAGTCAGGAGAGAAGTATGTTTAAGCGTATCGTTGGATTCATGGCATCCGTTTTACTGCCGGTATTGCTGTTGATGGGGATCACACAAGTGCAGGGGATGATGGGGGAAACGGCCGTTTCGGCCTCGCCCCGTGCAAATGCGGCTGCTCCTTATGATGTGATTATTAGCGAAGTTGCCTGGGGGGGTACTTCGGCGTCATATACCTCTGACGAATGGATAGAACTCTATAACAATACGAATAATGTCATCAGCCTGATAGGTTGGACGCTCAATATCGCAAACCAAAATATCACCATAACATTGCAAGGCTCAATTCCACCAAATGGATTCTATTTACTGGAACGCACAGATGATGAAACAGTGAGTGATATTGATGCTGATAAAATTTATACGGGCAGCTTAAATAATAATGGCGACCGATTGTTCCTCCGTGATAATTCTGGTCAACTAATAGATTCCGCCAATGGTGATGGGGGTGGATGGCCTGCTGGCAGTGCCTCCCCTGGCTATTACAGTATGGAGAGAACAAGTGGTACTGCCACAGATGTAGATGCAAACTGGCAAAACAACGATGGTATTACCCGAAATGGTCTTGATGCTGGGGGACATCTGATAACAGGAACAGCAAAATCAGAGAATTCGGGTTGGAATACAGCTATCGTCGCTGATTTGAGTGTAACAAAAAATGCACCCGCTCAGACAGACCCCGACAGCCCTCTCCTCTACAACATCACCCTGCGCAACAGCGGCAGCCTCACCGCCACCAGCGTCATCTTAACCGACACCCTGCCCACTTACGTGACTTACGTCGCCAACAGCAGCGGCTACACCCTGACACAGCCGGACGCCCATACCCTGGTCTGGCAAGTTGGCCCCTTGCACCCAGGCGCTCAACAGCAATTTGTACTCACCACCACCGTCTCCGCCGCCGCCAGCGGAACCCTGACAAACAGCATCAGCGCCACTACCCCTGTTACCGAAACGAACCTGAGCAATAATTGGGACACGGCCGTTACCACCATCAACACCGGTTCTGAAACGGCCGTTATCCTGGACGCCGTTCTCTACGATGGGTACGCTCCAAACGACGCTGATGAAGCCGTTTCCCTGCGCAACATAAGCGAAGCCGCCGTCAATTTAACGGGCTGGCAGCTAAATGGCAAAGCGCTGCCCGCCCTCATCTTGCCGTCCGGCGGGACCGCCTGGCTCACCAAAAACGCCCTCGCCTTCAGCCAACAATTTGGTTTTGCTCCACAGGGCGTCCTGGCGGCCTGGCCGGGCCTGACCAATACCGGCGATGAAGTGCTGCTGGCAAACGATCAAGGACAAGTCGTCGATGTGCTGGTGTATGAAAACGGGGATACAAGCGTGGCCGGTTGGTCGGGAACGGCCGTTCAACCTTACACCATCTCCGGGCAAGAAGGGCAAATCCTCTACCGGCGGCGCGACCCGTTCACCAACCAACCCGTGCCCGATACCAACAGCGCCGCCGATTGGGCCCAATCGCTCGATGATGTGATCAACGGGCGCAAAGTGCGCTATCCCGGCTGGGATTTAGACGAGTTCTTCTTCACCACACAAGTCACGGAAACGGCCGTTCTCACCCTGGCCATCGCCCCCGACAACGCCTATGAAGCCGTCGTCGCCCAAATCAACAGCGCCGTGACCAGTATCCAGGCTGAATCCCACACCTTTGAAAATACCGCCATCGCCGACGCTCTGGCGCTGGCAGCCACTCGGGGCGTGTCTGTTACCTTGTTTTTAGAAGGAGGGCCGGCCGGCGGCGTCAGCCACCAGGAGCATTACCTGTGCCAACAGCTTATGCAAGCCGGCGGACTGTGCGCCTTCATGATCAACGATGCCAACGCCAGCCCCAAAATCTTCGACCGCTATGACTACCTGCACGCCAAATTTATGCTCATCGATGGGCAGCGTATCCTCATTAGCACCCAAAATCTCAGCCCTAACAGCCTGCCCGCCGACGACAAAAGCGACGGAACCTGGGGACGGCGCGGCCTCGTTCTCATCACCGACGCCCCCTCCGTCGTGGCTCATGGGCAAACCTTGTTTGCCCGGGATTTTGACCTGGCGCACCCCGACATTATTCTGGGCGTCAGCCATCTAACGCCATTGCCCCTCGGCTTTGTCCCCATCACCGAAACCGGGGGGACTACCTACACCGTGCGTTACCCGGAACCGGCCGTTTTTTCCGGCCTCTTTCCCTTTGAACTGGTACAGTCGCCTGAAAACAGTTTGCGGGAGGTGGACGCTTTGCTGGGTCTCGTCAACCGGGCTGGAGCGGGAGATGAGGTATGGGTGCAGCAATTGTATGAACGGCCGTTTTGGGGCAGCAACGCCATCAATGATCCCAATCCCCGGTTAGAAGCGTATCTCAACGCCGCTCGTCGCGGCGCTCACGTGCGCCTCTTGCTTGACGAATTTTTCGACGATGACCGCCAGGCCACCAGCAACAGCGCCGCCTGCCACTATGTAAAAGAGACCGCCCGGCGGGAACATTTAAACCTGGAATGCGCCCTGGCAAACCCCACCGGCCTGGGCATTCACAACAAAATGGTGCTGGTACGCCTCAATGGACAGGGCTATATTCACGTAGGCAGCATCAACGGCTCGGAGACCTCCAATAAAGCCAACCGGGAGCTGGCCCTGCAAGTGCAATCCAACGAAGCCTACGCGCTGCTGGCAGACCTGTTTGACCACGACTGGCCTTACCGCGTTTATTTGCCCACCGTGTTGAACAACGTTTTAGGACTGGCCAACCATCCCCTCATCAGCGAAATTCAGTACAACCCACCCGGTTTAGATGATGGCGAATACGTGGAACTGGCCAATCCCACCGCCCGCCCCCTCGATCTCAGCGGCTTCAGTTTAGGCGACGCAGTGAACCCGGCAGATTATGAAGACGTGCGCTTGTTCCCACCAGGAACGGTGCTGGCCGCCCGCTCCCCCTTGGTGGTGGCAACCTCAGCGGCTGCCTTTTTTGCCGCGCATGGTTTTTACCCGGATTTTGAGATATTGGAAACGGTAACGGCCGTTCCCAATCTCATTGATGATCCGGCCTGGGGGGATCCCACCACCTTCTTCCAATTAGGCAACAGCGGTGATGAAGTTTTGCTTCGTAATGCTTCAGGAGAAATTGTGGATGTCGTTACTTACGGCAGCGGTATATTTCCCGGCGTTATCGGCTGTCCCCTCGTTTCCCTGGCAGGAGCCGTACTAGAACGAGTCCCCTATGACGTAGATACCGATAACTGCCTGGTTGATTTCCGTGAGTGGCCCTTCCCCAGCCCCGGCGCATTACCAGATTAAGTAAACGTTCGTAAGCAAACAGGAAAAGACCTGCATTGTCTTAATGCAGGTCTTGTACTATTTTCCATTTTGTTATACTAAATGGTGATGCCAGAGATTATCAACCGCCAAACAAATCTGCAGGGTCTACCCCATCAGGCACGTCATTTGGAATAGGAGAGCCAGCCCGAGTGGAAATTTTTCCTTCATAAATAATTGCAGGCGCTGAATATACGCGATGTTGGTTGTCTTGTTGAGCAGGCTGTTCTTGCCCCTGTTGCAGTGTTTTCATTATTCTCTCTCCTAACATTGTGCGATTGCTTAAAACTGACCCATAGGCGGGATAATTTCAAACTATTATGCATGAATGATTTATTGGTGTCAATAAGAGTGTCAATAAGTTTTAGCTTAACGCCGCCATCTTACGATAATCATTACTCATTTTTACGGGCATATTTATCACGATGGAGGCTTTTGAAGTTTTAAAAGCCACATGACGTGATTTCCAGAGGCAAAACTTCAAAAGTCTGGGCAGTTACCTTTAAATATCACAGTTACCCGCCAGGCAGGCAAATTCCTGGGCAGCGGTGGTCAAATCCTCTTCTTCATAACGATAGATTTTTGAAAAATCAATTTCCGGGAACCTGGCCGCCAGTTGTTTGTAATCATCTTCAGTGGTTTCCATATAAGGCATTTGATCATATTGTGCGTCAAAGGCGGGCAAAAAGGCCATGCCGCCGATTTTATCCTGGTGCTTCCATACCCAATGAATAATGTCTAATACTTCATCTGGTTGATAGGTGATGGTGACGCTGGGATTATGTTCTGTGTATCGTACTTTATTTTGCAGCCAGAAATCACATTGCGCCAATGCAGATCGTTGATTACGAGTGACAGCCCCTTTTGGTGAAGAAACGGGGAAATGCACCACCCAGGTTGTGGTGTTGTCCCGAGTCTGCCCATTTTCTGGATCCATGGGCACACCGGCGTCTTGCAATACTTTGCAGACCGGGCTGTGAGCGCCTACGCGCACGTTGCGGATGTAATAAGCAGACCAGCGAGCATGCAGACCGGATGAGGAGTTGAGTAGTTGAGAAGAGTTGCCGGAGGGCTTAACGGCCGTTACCGACGCTGATTGAGGGATTCCCAATAACTCCGCATATTCCTTGTTCGTTTCCACAGCCACCTGGCGCAGCTTTTCTTGAATGAGCGGGTCTTGCGCTGCCGGGCTGTCCATCTGCCCGTTTAAGTCTACGCCCAACAGCCGTTCTTCCTCACAATTTTGCTTCCACTCTGGCCGCAGCCCCGGGAAATAGGTCGCCATCGACTGAATGGTGCCGATAATCGCCGCCAATTCCACCTTCTCCCGCAAGCTGTCATAATCATCATCAAAACGAGCCACAGCGCTGCTGAGATTACAGAATTGGAACGGCCGTAAGATGATTTCACCACACGGGTTTGTGCCAAAAGCAGCTGCTCGGCGGCGTTCCACCCGGTTTTCTACCGCCGCTTTCCGGTTGAAAATACCAGGCTCACCCCGGCCAGATTCCACCATATCCAAGACAAAGCGGGTGATTTCTGCCTGGGTCAATTCTCGCTCCGGCCACACAGCAGAGTTATTGGCGTTCCAACGTTGGCTGTTATTGCGCCAGAAATCACCATCCTTACTGTGCCGCATCTCCAGATCATCATAGTCAAACAGAGAAATCATCGCAGTACGGCGCACGCCACCGGACACGGCCGCATCCCCCACCGCACACATCATGTCATGGGCATCTAACGGCCGTAAGAAACCACCCTGTCGCGAAAGAATACGAGTGCGGGCAAAATCCAACATTTTGCGCAGCGGTTCCGGCCCGGAAGCCCGGCCCCCTTTCACGCGCAAAGGCGCTCCCACCGGCCGCACCTCGGAATAATCAAACACCACATCTTCACCAGCAAACCAGGTAGACACGCCGATGCGCACTGCCTCTGCCCAGCCTTCAGATGAATCTTGTACGATAAATGTTTTAGGTGGATTCCCTTTTTGGCGGGCAATGCGCGGAAATTTTTCCACGTACTGACGTTCCACAGAAAAGCCCACCCCACAGCCGCTCATGGAGATAATCAACGCTTCTACGAATGAATCTATACTATCTACCGGCATATAAGAGCAGTTATACAGGGCAATATTGTTGCGTCTTGCCGCCGGGCCGGCCATCGCCAACAGGCGCATTGAAGGCATTACCTTCATTTGTAAAATACCCTGGCGTACTCGTTCATACGTTTCGGGAGGCAGGCGATAGTCGGAAAGCTCCTTGAGATAATCAACCGCCCGGTTAACCGTTTCCACCCAGGTTTCTCGCCGGCCGAGTTCATAGTTAAAGCGAGAATACTTGTCATAAAACTGAAACTTCTGCAATTGTGTCGGGAAGTATTGGTCTGATTCCGCAAAAGCTTCCCGGACGCTTTCAGGCACTGGCCGCTTAACCCGCATTTTGGCGTGTTCGGCGCGGTAGAGGATGTAATGCTTGGCCGCTTCATATTCACCTGAAGCTTGCAGCACCATTTCCACAATGTCTTGCACCCCTTCCACCGTGGGCAGATCATATTTTGCCGCCACCACATTAACCACTTGCTGCGTGATGGCAGCAACCGATGTCTTGGGCGTAAGGTTGAGTGTGGTAAAACAACGATCCAGGGCATTTTCAATGCGAATGGGTTCAAAAGGAACAATACGGCCGTCCCGCTTTACAATCTGTTTCGGAATGGAAACTTTAAAGTAAATGCTGTCCATGTTTCGTGGTTTACTGCCATTGCTTCCGTTTTTACCATGACCGTCATTTTTGGCGGCGTCTAGCACTTTAACTTGAGAGGTTTCTTTTTCAGCCATACCTTGCTCCTTACAGCATAAAGATGTAACAATATGAAAACAACAAACAAGCAAAACAATGCCCAATCAGCTCAAAACTGCTTGTTTCAAGGGATTATTTGCTTGATAGAAGACGGTCGATTTCGGTGCGAATGGATTCCAGGTCGTCAAGACCCAGGTAAACGATGGCGTAACGAATATAGGCTACTTCGTCGAGTTCTTTGAGCTTCTTAATGATTTTGTCGCCCACCAAACGGCTGTTCACCTCCGCCCGGCCAATTTGTTGCAGCTCCGCTTCTACTTCGCCAGCAATGCGCTCAATATCTGTAGCCGCCACCGGCCGTTTGGCGCAGGCAACTCGCACCCCGGCCAAGACTTTTTCCCGGGAAAACTCTTCCCGGGTTCCATCTTTTTTTACCAGGAGGGGCGTAGCCAGGATGGGGCGCTCATACGAGCTAAATCGTTGTTGGCATTTATCGCACACACGCCGCCGACGCGTACCACCGCGAGCATCATGACTGGTGTCGATTACGCGCGTTTTTTCGTGGTCACAGTAAGGGCAGTTCATGCCACACAACCTCCAAAATCTTAGTTAACCCAGGTATGTATCAGAATCGGCAATTACTCAAAAATATGCCAGATATGGGGGTTCCTTGTTATACAGGGCCTATATCTGGCATCGAGAGTGGGAGCATTATAGCATACGGCCGTTTTGCTGACAAGCCACATTTGCGTGAAAAATACCTTAAAAAACTGAGGCTTACTTTTTCTTGCGTAAAAAAGCAGGCACATCCAGATCATTGACGCGGTAGGATGGCTCACTGATCACAGGACGGGAGGGAGATGGCTGGCTGCTGACGCTGGCCGGTTCCCGGCGCAAAGAGCCGCTGCTGGTTTGGCCGGCCGTCCGATTCAGGGTACGCATCGTGGGCATAGCATGTTCAAACCCGGTAGCAATGACTGTGATCCGAATTTCATCACCCATTGTCTCGTCGATAACCGCCCCAAAAATGAGATTGACATCAGGATGCGCCGTTTCTCGAATAATGGAAGCGGCCTGGTTAATCTCAAACAAGCTCAGGTCGGGGCCGCCGGTCACGTTAAACAAAATGCCTTTGGCGCCATTAATAGTCACATCCAACATGGGGCTGGACAAAGCCAGTTCCGCCGCTTTCATGGCGCGGTCATCGCCGGCAGCCGATCCCACCGCCATCAAGGCCGCCCCACCCAAAGACATGATCGTCTTCACGTCGGCGAAATCCAGGTTGATGAGGCCGGGCACGGTGATCAATTCGCTGATGCCCTGGATGCCCTGGCGCAGCACGTCGTCGGCCAGTTTAAAAGAATCGAGCAGCGAAATACGCTTATCGGCCGTTTCCAGCAAGCGGTCGTTGGGGATGACGATCAAGGTATCCACATGCTCTTTCAACGCTTCGATCCCCGCTTCGGCAGCGCGGGCACGATGGGCGCCTTCAAAGGTAAACGGCCGTGTCACCACGCCAATAGTCAGAGCGCCTTCTTTGCGAGCCACCCTGGCCACCGTGGGCGTCGCTCCCGTGCCTGTGCCGCCACCCATCCCGGCCGTGATGAAGACCATATCGGAACCTTGCAGCAGCGTATGCAGCTCATCTTCCGATTCTTCAGCAGCTCGCTGCCCCACTTCCGGGTCGCCGCCGGAACCGAGGCCGCGGGTGGTGCGCTCCCCCAACTGCATTTTATGGGGGGCCAGGTTGCTTTGCAGCGCCTGCTGGTCGGTGTTGATGGTGATGAAATCAACGCCGATAATATTTTCTTCAATCATGCGGTTGAGCGCATTACCGCCACCGCCGCCTACCCCAACAACCCGGATCAGGGCAGCGCCTTCTGCTTCTGGCATTCGTTGTGTTCCCATTGATTTTCCTTTCGTATTCATAATCACAAACCCCTCTTGTTTTATTCCTGCGTTGTAAAAATCTTTCTGACCATTACCTGGCGCAGTTATTCAAAAATTTATATCAAGTTATCAACTGCCTTTACCAGATGCAGCCCTTACCGAAAACTGTTCACTGTCCACTGTTCACTGTCCACTGCCCACTGTCCACTGCCCACTGTCCCTAACCCGGCAACAATGCTTTCAAAAAATTGCTCATGCGCCGACCCCATAGACTGGTGCTGGGGCGCGGCCGATACGATTCATTTTCATCCATCGCCCAGCGCAGCAAACCGATGCCGGTGGCATAAGCCGGGCTGTTGATATTATCTACCATGCCCACCACATTTTTGGGGCGGGCCACGCGGGTGGGCACGTTGAGGACCCGCTCGGCAATGGTGGTGATACCCCGTAACTGGGCCGAGCCGCCAGTTAATACAATCCCGGCCGGCAGCAAGCCATCGTATCCCGAGCGGCGAATCTCTTGCAAAATAAGTTGGAAAATCTCCTCAGTACGCGCTTCAATGACGTGAGCCAGGTCTTGGCGACCCACCTGTATCTTTTCGCCGCCGAATGGTTCCACCGTAAACACAAAATTGGGATCGATTTCGGCCGGTCGGCAGTCGCCATGTTGAATTTTGACTTGTTCGGCCACTTCATACGGCGCTCGCAAGCCGATGGCGATGTCGTTGGTGATATGGTAGCCACCGATGGGAATGACCTGCGTATGCCATACTGTGCCTTGCATATAGAGCGCCAGGTCGGTGGTACCGCCGCCAATGTCGGCCACGATGACGCCCATTTCCCGCTCGTTGGGTTCCAAAACGGCTTTACCGGAAGCCAGGGCGTTGAGGACAAATTCTTCTGGCTTGATGCCCACGCTGTCTACGCATTTCGCCAGGTTCATGACGGCCGGGGTGGCCGCGGTGACGATATGGGTCTCCACTTCCAACTTGAACCCATGCATGCCCAGCGGATTGCGGATACCTTCCTGATCATCAATGGCATAGGTACGGGGGATGAGATGGATGATCTGGCGGTTATGGGGCACAGCGATGGCTTGAGCAGCATCCAGAGCGCGGCCAATATCTTCGGCGGTGACGCCATTGGCGTTGCGGCCAATGGCGGCGGCGCCCCGGTTGTTGCTGGAGCCGATGTGTTCACCAGCCATGCTCACCAGCGCCTGGGTCAACTGGTAGCCAGAGGTTTGCTCCGCCTGCTCCACCGCTTTGGCCACTGCCACTGAGGCCTGGCTGACATCGACGACAACGCCTTTGCGCATGCCGCTGGCCGGTTCCATACCCATGCCAATGATTTGCAGCCGCCCCTGTTTCACTTCTCCCACGAGGGCGCAAATTTTGGTGGTGCCGATGTCTAAGGCAAAAATGATTTCTTCCATAAGCTGTTGTCTTTCCTGACGCCGCTGTTTTACTGCGTCAGGTAATAAGGTTTTTCTTGGTTGCTGACGCTGATGTATTGGGGCGTAATGCCCCGGGCCATCAGGTCGGCGACGATGGTTTCATACACCACCAATTTCTGATTCATGTCTGCGCCCGTGCCAAAGTAGGCGCGCCAGCCGCGACCATCTTGATAGCTCAGGCCGCTTGAAGGGCGGTAGTAAAGCTTATCAATGTTTGGCCGCAGCTGGCGCAGTTGCAGAGCGCCAACCAGGACTGTTTCAGGAATGAAGCCCACGCTAGACTCGGTGGAAACGGCCGTTCCCGCATCAGCAGGCGTCGTCTCCAATTCATCTAGCGCCGTATCGGCTGAAGGTGTTGGCGGCACTTCATCTGAAGGTGTTGGCGGCACATCAAACTCAATGGTCAACAGTCCTATGGCGGGCGTACGTGCTGGGATAAGGTTACTCTCCTTGGTAATCCAATATTGCTGCGCTCCCTCTTGCCAGATAGCAATGGGAGAATCTTCTACAATTTCAATATAAACTTCATTCGGCCAGGCCAGCCTGACTTTGGTAGAAACAATGCCAGGTAGTTCGGCAATGCGGGCGGCGGCCTCATGCGGATCGGCGGCAAAAATATGGGAACCGGCCAGCCCACTCACCGAAACAATCTCAGCAGGCGGAATGGTGATGGTTCCCTGCACCGGAATGGTAGTGAGATAGAAGCTTTCTTGCGAGGCCGCCACGTAAAGGGCAAAAACCGTCACAAGCAGCAGACCCAAACTGACCCAACGGGCAGAGAAAAGAAACCTTTTCAAGGCGTGGGTGGGCACGGCCGCCTGCCGCCGGTTGCGCTGCCGCCGTTTCCTGGCGGTTTTGGGCACATTTGGCGCCACCACGCGAGGCACACGCAGAGAATGGGCATTTTGCACACGGCGCATCGTCGGCTGTTTGCGTAAACGCCGGCTGCTAGTTTGAGTTCTGCGGGTTCGTTTCTCAGTCATAGTTAGTTTGGTAGTCGAGTAGTCGAGTAGTCGAGTAGTCGAGTAGTCGAGTAGTCTTGTAGTCGAGTAGTCTTGTAGTCGAGTAGTCTTGTAGTCGAGTAGTCGAGTAGTCTTGTAGTCTTGTAGTCGAGTAGTCTTGTAGTCTTGTAGTCTTGTGGTCTTGTAGTCGAGTCGCTGTGACTATCCGACTATCCGACTATCCGACTATCCGACTATCCGACTATCCGACTATCCAACTATCC
>CAZXVH010000041.1:31639-37127 GCA_964643965.1 uncultured Ardenticatenaceae bacterium | reverse complement strand
CCGACTATCCGACTACCCAGCTACATTGGCGAAATGCCGTGTTTCTTCGGCAGATGGCTTTCTCGTTTGGATAGCGTTACTTCCAGGGCGCGGATGAGAACGCGACGTGAATCTTTTGGTTCGATCACGTCGTCGATGAGACCGCGGGCGGCGGCGACGTAGGGATTGTTGAACTTGCGCTCGTAGTCGGCTACCAGTTCTTCCCGTTTTGCTTGTGGATCGTTTGCCGCCTGCACATCTCGACGAAACAAGATGTTGACCGCGCCCTCCGCGCCCATGACGGCGATTTCGGCGTTGGGCCAGGCATAAAGCAAATCGCCGCGCAACCCCTTGCTGCTCATGACGCAGTACGCGCCACCATAACTTTTCCGCAAAATAATCATCAGCTTGGGCACTGTCGCCTCGCTGTAGGCGTAAATCATACGGGCGCCGTTGCGGATGATGCCGCCATATTCCTGGTCGGTTCCGGGCAGGAAGCCCGGCACATCTTGCAAGGTGATGATGGGGATGTTATAGGCGTCACAAATGCGGATGAAATGCGCCGCCTTGATGGACGCCTTGATATCGATGCAGCCTGCCAACACCATGGGCTGATTGGCGATGATGCCCACCACGTTGCCATTGAGCCGGGCATAGCCCACCACCATGTTTTCTGCCCACAAGCTATGAACCTCAAAGAAAGCGCCGTCGTCAAAAATACTGGCGATGACCTGGCGCACGTCATACGGCTTGTGCGGATCAGTGGGCACAATTTTTTCCAGTTCGGTGCATAAACGGCGCGGATCATCGACGGGGCGCACATAGGGCGCGTCTTCTTTGTTGTTGGAGGGCAGGTAACTGAGCAGTTGGCGCACCCGATTGAGGCAGTCGCGGTCGTCGCCCGTGAGGAAGTGAGCCACGCCGCTTTCCTGGCTGTGGATCATGCCGCCGCCCAAATCTTCCAGGCTGACGCTCTCTTGCATGACCGATTTCACCACATCTGGCCCCGTGATAAACATGAAGCTGTTCTCGGTCATGAAGACAAAGTCGGTGAGGGCGGGTGAATAAACCGCGCCGCCCGCACATGGTCCCATGATCAGGGAAAGCTGCGGAATGACGCCGGAGGCTTCGCAGTTGGCGTCGAAGATTTTGGCGTAGCCGCCCAGACTGTCTACCCCTTCCTGGATGCGAGCGCCGCCGGAGTCGTTGAGGGCGATGAAGGGGCAGCCATAGAGCAGCGCCATGCGCATCGCCTTCACGATTTTGTTGGCGTGCATTTCGCCCAACGAGCCACCCATCACCGATACATCTTGGGCGGCGATGAAGACATGACGGCCGTTTACCAATCCATATCCCGTGACCACCCCATCCCCATTGCGGGAACTCTTGCCGCCCGGATAGGTCTCGTGGCGAGGCAGCACCAAAGAATCGATCTCTTCAAATGTGCCGGGATCGAACAACAAGTCGATGCGCTCCCGTGCCGTCAAACGCCCTTTGCTGTGCTGCCGTTCTGCCTCTTCTTCTGTGCCCAGGGTTTCCGCCTTACGCTGACGCAAATCCTGTAAATATGCTTCCATATCTTTTGCCATAGGGTTCCTTCCTATTTATTGACCTTGACTTAGTTAAGGTTTTGGGCGTATTGCGTATTGCGTAAAACATAGCTTCTTACGAAATACGTAGTTGGTATTCAAAATGTGCGCCATTTGCGTTAATTATTTGAACATTTTTTATTACAAAGATACGAAGAGACGAAGAGACAAAGGAAAAGCATTTCTTTGCACCTTTGTGCCTTTGTTTCTTTGTATTAAGATTTTGTGGCTTTGCCACTTTATGCAATACGCAATACTTTTACTCCGCTTTCACGACCAAAGTCAGGACAAAATTTTCGTATGTGCGCCACCAACCCGTTAGCGGTGGGGCTGCCCGGGGCAGCCGTGTGTCGTCGCAATGAATGGTGAAGGGCGTCCAGGTGAACGGCCGTTTCTCCCCCACTTCTAGCAAACAAGTCACCGCCCGGGTATCAACGGTCAGCCCCAGATGTAACGCTTTCAATGCCGCTTCTTTGGCGCTCCAAACGGCCGTTACTGCCACATCCCGCATGTCAGCAGACGCCCTATCCACCAACGCCTGTTCTTCCTCTGTAAAATAATCGGTCACAAACTCAGGCGAACGGCTGGCGATGCGCTCCATATCCGCCCCTAACGGCCATTCGGGTTTCTCCACTACTGCACAAAAGGCGTGGTTGTGGGAGTGGCTGATGGAGAGGGAGAGCAGCGACGCTGTCCTGAGCTTGTCGAAGGATTGGGGATTGGGGATTGGGGATTGCGGATTACCATGCACAATGGGATCGCCCATGGCCCTGTTGCGTACTTCGATGGTATTGAGTAACGGCCGTTCGCCCATTTTCAATGCCACCACCTCAGCAATCAACTGCTTCGCCGTCCAACGGCCGAGCAGCCAATCTTGCCGCCGTTTCTCTGTTTTTAAGGTGTCAAGTCTCGCTTGCTCCCTGGGGTGCAACACACCATCCCCTAAAACCCCCTCTGGGGAGTCTGGGTACGAAGCTGCGGATTGAACAAGCCAATGGATCATGTTAGTGGTCAGTTTTCAGTGGACAGTGGTCAGTAGGAAACACCTGCTGATCACTGTCCACTGTTCACTTTCTTATGCCGGTCGTGAGACCGTCAAGTATCCTTTCAAATCAACGTAGACGCGCCCTTTCTCGTCTACCACTTGCACATTGAAGCATTCGCCGTTGTCGGTTTGCAGTTGGGCGTAGAGGCGTTGGTTGCCGGCGTCACTTTCCTGCCGGGTGACGGTGAGCGATTCAAAGCCGAGCGGGAAGCCGATGGCGTTGTTGATGGTTTGATGCCACAGCGCCGCCAGTTGGAAGCAAAGCTCCACCAGACGCGGCGCCATCAGTTCTTGGGCGTCGGCTGGGTCTATGTTGGCGGGAAGATTATTTGCCATAAGAGCCACGGCCGTTTTCTGATTCACCTGCGCCCGTTCAATCACCTGATAGGCAGGGCCGTGGAAGAAATCTTGGTAAATTTCTTCGGCATGGATGGGCAGCGAACTCGTTTTTGGCGCTTTGAAATCAAGCGTAGCCGCTTGCGCAGCCTCGGCAGCGAGTTTTACCGTTGCCGCAAAATGCTGTGCTTCACGCACTGGCTGGCCGTCACGGGCTGGCGGCGTCAGCGAACGGAGCCGCGTACGGGCGGCAAAACCGTCGCCATCCGGCACGATTTGGGCATTGAGGATCAAGGTGCGCGGCTGGTTGCGGAAGAACTTAAACGCGCCCGACATTTCTTCATCGGTAACGGCACTGACTTGATAGTCTGGCAGCAGTATTGTCGCCGCCTGCGCCATCGCCTCCGTAGCCATCACCCCCGGCAGCCAGGGCGTACCTTCATCCGGGGCATGGTCAAACAAAAACGGCTGTGCTTTCGGGTCTAACGACGTCTCCACCGCCAATCCATCATACAAAGTAGACGCCTTAATCTCGCCCACCAACGCCATCTCTGCGCCTTTGCGCCTCTGCGTTAAAAATACTTTTGCCTTCTCGACATCCAACCCACCCGTCTCATCAAACTCCTCAACCATCAGACCCAGCGCCCCGCCGACCACCAATTCGCCCTGGAAGGCGCTGGCGACCAGTTCGCGGCGCACGGTGGGCACACCGGCGGCGGGGGGCAGCATGTCGATGCCCGCCATTTCCATAATTTTGGGCAGCGACCCGCGTGACGCCATGCCGATGTCTCCCCACGCCGTCCAATCAATGGCAATGCCCTTGGTTTCAGGCCGCCATTGGCGCAGACTGCTGGTGAGTTTGCACAGCAGGTCATTGGCCGCGCTGTAATCCGTTTGGCCGTTGTTGCCGAAGCGGCCAGCGATGGAGCTAAAGACGACGGTGGCCCCGATGGGCATGTTTTGCGCCGCACTGAGCAGGCTAAAGAAGCCGTCGGCTTTGATGTCGTAGACCAGGTTGAACTGTTCGGCCGGTTTGTCGGGCAGCACTTTACTGATTTCAATGCCGCCCGCGTGAACCAACACGTCGATTTTGCCGTAGTGGGCGCGGATGTGGTCGATAACGGCCGTTACCGCCTTCCCGTCTAACAAATTCACACTGAAGTAGTGGGCTGTGCCGCCGGCCGCTTCCACCGCTTCAATGGCCCGCAGCGCCGCTTCATTCCGCTCCACCACCGCCACTTTCTTTTGGATAGCAACCGGCGTGGCCCGTTCGCCAGCCGCTTTGATTTCGGCGGCAAACTGCTGTGACAAAGCGTCTGGGTCTTGGCGGAACAGGGCGATGTGGGGATCGTCGCGCTGGGGTTCAGCGACCAAATCGAGTAAGTAGAACGTACCGCCGCTGTTGGTCGCTAAATCAGCGATGATTTCGCTGGTGATACCACCCGCCGCTCCTGTGACCAGGAAGACGGTGTCGTTGTCTAGTTTCATGCCTTCGTTGGTGTAAACGGCCGTTTCTTCTACAAACGTAACGGTGTAGCGCTGCTTATGGTGATAACCCACCTCGACGATGCCGGGGTCGGTCAACGTTTCCGCGATGAGTAAATCGGCCGGTTGCGCCGTCTGCCGGCTGACCTCAAAGTCAACCGCTTTCACCAGCACTTCGGGCCGTTCTCGTTTGTACGCTTTGGTGAAGCCGGTGACGCCACCGCCCAACGGGGCGGTCGCGCCGTCCTCGCCATAGCCATGCAAGCCGCCCATGCGCGTGCTGGAAACCAGGAAGCAGCCGGCCTTATCCACGCTGTCATACAATGTCCGCATGGTGGTGTACAGGTTTTTGACGCGCACCCGGTTCAATTCGCGCCACGTTCCCAGGTTCATCAACTCAATGGCCGGTTCCACATCCAGCGCGGGCAGCCAGTAGACCCCTTGAATGGGGCCATCGGCCAGCCACGCCACCAGCTGCTTCTCAACGAGGTCGCTGGCTTTCTCTGGTTTGAGGGTCAGCACTTTTACGCCCAGTTTACGTAAACGGCCGGTGAGCGCCTTGCCCACGCCCTTGTCGTCCATGGCCACAACCACCCGGCTCTGTTTGTCCAGCGCCACGCCCGTGGGTTTGCACAGGTCTAAAGAAGGTCGGAGCGCAGGCACGACCACGCGGCGGGGCATGGCGTCGGCGTTTTCTAAAGCGTAGTGCATCGTGCGTGGTGCGTGATCAGTGGCGGGTGGCGTGGCGCTGGTGGCGGGTGCTGATGGCGCTGGCGCACCACCTTTACTCTCCACCAAATCCGGCCGCATTTCTTCCACAAAGCCAATCACCTTTTCGATGGTGTTGTACGAGCGCAGATTTAAATCTTCTCGTAGCGGAATGTCGAATTCCTTGCGAATGGCGGCGAAGGTTTCCGCCTGTTTCACGGTGTCGATGCCCAAGTCCGCTTCCAGGTCTAAGTCCAAGTCGAGCATGTCTTCGGGGTAGCCCGTCTGTTCGGCGATGAGGGTGATGATTTGGGGGGCGATGCTGTCGCGGGTGGCGGGTGGCGTG
>CAZXVH010000041.1:0-31539 GCA_964643965.1 uncultured Ardenticatenaceae bacterium | reverse complement strand
CTGTCCACTGACGACTGTCCACTGTCCACTGACGACTGACCACTGACCCGCACTATCGGTCCCGTGCCCGCCTGCCACCGATTTGGGGCAGGCGCCCGGGGCGGCGCACCGGCCGCCTTGATGCGCAGCACGCGCTTCACCACTTCCGTTTCCGCCATATCGTAGCCGCTGATGTCGGCCAGCCAACGCTCGTACAAGGGTTGGTTGTCGATGCGGTTGAGGCTGCCGGGAATGCGCCGTACCAGGGTCATGGCGATTTGTGAACCAAAACCGGCCGCCAAATGCAAAGCGTACTGCACCGGATAACGGCCGCCACGACTCAAATTCAATGTGCCTAAATCGGGGTCTACTTCTTTATAATTGGGCACGGGCGGCACAATGCCATGTTCCAAAATCTTGACGGCGATCACATCTTCCACGCCCACGCCCATCGGATGTCCCGTGAACCCTTTGGTATTGGCGACAATCAGTTCATTGGCGGCGTCGCCAAACGTTTGGCGCAGCGCCATCACTTCAGCGGCCGCACTGCCCCCTCGGGCGGGCGTAAAGGTCTCATGGGACATAAACACCGTTTGCGGGGCCATGGCGTAGCGATTCAAACCAAAGCGGCGTTCGGCCGAAGTGACCAGATTGTTCATCACCGCAGCAATGTGTTCTACATCCAGCCGTGTGCCGTGGAAGGCGCTGTTGTTGGTCTCGCTGCTGAGCAGTTCCACCAGGCCGCGCATGCCCCGTTCGCGCACCGCATCTTCGCTTTCCACGACGAGGGCACAGGCGCCCATGCCCATAATCGTGCCATGGCGTCGTTTATCAAAGGGCAGCGCCGCATGATCCACCCGATCTTCGGTGGTGGCCGCGCCCACAGCCAGGAAGCCGGCGCCCACCCAGGCCATCAGGTTATCGCCTGTGACATCATCTGCGCCGATCACGATCACACGCCGACAACGGCCGTTCCGAATCCAATCTTCGGCGAGCGCCACCCCTTGTGCCGTGCTGGCGCAGGCCGCATTGATCTGCGTATTGGGTCCGCGAGCGCCGATATATTGAGCAAACTGGCTGTGACCCATCGCCAAAATGCGGAACAAGAAGCGGCGGTCAAAGCTGTAAGGTTCCCGCTCCAACGTCCCGCGCAGTTCGCCGATGCGTCGGGCAAGTTCCAATTGGGTCTGGTTGTCGGCCGTTTTTTGGCGCAGCTCTTCCAGCATGTCCAACTGTTCCATCCGATTGGTATAGGTGTAGTAAGCGCTGAACGCTTCGGCAAAGCGGTCGCCGCCCGGGAAGGCGCTGGCAAAAATGACGCCCGTCTCATCGCGCAGAGAACGGGGCAGTTTCCAATCTTGAGGCAGCACCTTGCCCGTGGTCGCCGTTTTATAGCGCTGAACCAGCGGAATGCCGGCTTCGCGCAGGGCATCCAGACCCGCGGCCATGGCCAATTGGGTGGTGATGTCCAGCGCCTCAATCAGCTTGCTGTCCACGCCATACTCTTCCGCCAGGTCGAAATAGCCCGGCCGACCGGCCAGCTTGATGACCTCGGCCGTGTCATCCAGTATGACAAACTTGCCCGAGCCATCTTCCCCTTTCACCAGGCGGGTGATGCGTTTATCCACCATGCGCTTGCGGAACCGCTCTGGAATCAAATCCACAAACTGCTCGCCGCGCAAAATACGCAGGGCATTCTCCGGGTCCATCACCGACTTCTCCGCGCCTGGCAGACCCAGCCCCGTGCCACTGATGATGACGGAGCCGTTGGGTGGTGCGTTGCGGTCGTATGCTTGATTAGAGATTGGAGCTTGGAGATTGGTTTGTTGGAGTGCTTGTGCCAAGAGTTGGCTTAAACTATCTAAACTTGTGGGGATAGAACCGTTCCCATCCATTTTTTCTTTCCTTGCAACCGGAGCAACCGGTTGACTGTCCACTGAATACTGTTCACTGTCCACTGTCCACTGTCCACTAAACCCCGCCGCGTACAAGCCACACAACGCCTGGTTAAACGTGGGCAATGTGCCTTGTTTGGGGTGATTGGTCAGCAGGGCGATCACGTCCTCTTTATCGGCGAACACGTCATTGGCAAAGCCACGCAGGGCGCGTTTTGGCCCCACTTCTACAAAGGTGCGTACCCCGTAATCGTAGAGCGTATGCAGCCCTTTCACCCATTGCACGGGCGAAGAAACCTGTTGTTGCAGATTGTCTTTGATCGCTTCCACGCTGGTGGGGTACATGCCGCCGGTGACATTGGCGACGATGGGCAGTTGCGCCGGCCGTACATCCAGTCGATCCAGCACCTTGCGCAACGGGGGGCCGGCCGGGGCAATAATTTCGGTGTGGAAGGCGTGGCTGACGGGGATGGTCATCGCTTTGTAACCATCCGCTTCAAATTGGGCGACCGCTTTCTCCACGGCCGCGCTGGCGCCGCCAAAGACACATTGGCTCTGGCTGTTGATATTGGCGGGCACGACATAGCCGTCGATGCTGGCTAACACCTGTTCTACCACTTCAAAGGGGGCCAGAACGGCCGCCATCTTGCCATTGTCCTCTAAATCCAGGTTCGCCATCTCACCGCCGCGGGCGGCCGTCGCTTCCAGAGCGTCGGCGAAAGGCATCACACCGGCGGCGATGAGCGCCGCATATTCACCCAGCGAATGTCCCATGACGATGTCGGGCTGGAAGCCGTAGTCAGCCAGCAGCGCCATGATGGCGGTGTCGAGGGTGAGCATGGCTGGTTGGCAGATTTCCGTCTGCATCAGGTCAAAGGTGGCCTGCATGACGGCGGACTGGTCATCAGAATCGACGAAGATGTAGTCGGTGAGCGGCTTGCCCAAAATCGGCGTCATCACGGCGTCGGCGTCGGCAAAGATTTGGGCCACGGTGGGCGACAGCTCCGCCAGTTCACGCCCCATGTTGACGTATTGGCTGCCCTGCCCGGGGAACATGAAGGCGATTTTTCCGGCGGGTTTGCCGCTGCCGCGGAAGATGCCTTGCGACTGCACCGCTTTCCACGCTTGCGGATTGTCGAAGCTCATCACCTTACGCGCTTTTTGCAGCCGGTCTCGCAGTTGCTCATGGTCGCCGTAGTCGATGATCAGGCGTTCGGGGGATTGGATAACGGCCGTTTCCGGCAATGCTGCTATCGGTGGGTTCCAACCCGTCTCCACTCGTTTGAGCGCTTCATCGAGTTTGCTTTGTAAATCAAAGGGAGAACCGGCGCCCAGCGCAAAGATACCGCGTACTGGGGCCGGTTTAGAGGGGACGGATGTCGTCGTGCCAGAGGGCACCTGGTTGGTGGTGGCTCCGTTGCTCGCCTGCCCAGAGATGGATTCCGGAAGAGTGACACCCGTGAATTGCTTGCTTTTTTGGGTCAACGCGCCGGGAATATGTTCCTCCAGCACGAGATGGAAATTAGTGCCGCCAAAGCCGTAGGCGCTCACGCCACAGCGCCGGGGGTCGCCGTTGCCCGTTTCCCAGGGGCGGGCTTCATGGTTGAGTCTGAAGGGCGTGCGGCTGAAATCAATGTTGGGGTTTGGCGTTTCCGCATGAAGCGTGGGCGGCAAAATTTTATGATGAACGGCCAGGGTGGCTTTGAGCAAACCGGCCGCCCCCGCCCCCGCCTTCAAATGGCCGATGTTGCTTTTGGCTGAGCCGAGGGCGATGCTGTTGGCCGCCGCGCCGCCAAATACCTTCATTAAACTTTCTATTTCGGCGACATCGCCGACGCGGGTGGAGGTGCCATGCGCCTCGATGAGGGTGGCGCTGGCGGGATCAAGCCCCGCGTTTTCCCAGGCGCGGGCGATAGAAAGCAGTTGCCCCATCGGATTGGGGGCGGTGATTCCTTTCCCTTTGCCGTCGCTGCTGCCGCCCACGCCGCGAATGACGGCGTAAATTTTGTCGCCATTTTGCTCGGCGTCGCTCAGACGTTTGAGCAGAAAAGCGCCAGAACCTTCGCCCATGACAAAGCCATCGGCGCCGGCTCCAAAAGGGCGGCTGCCGGTGGCGCTGAGCGCCCCGATTTTGCAGAATTTGACAAAGACGGAAGCGCCCATGTTGCGGTCAACGCCGCCGGTGATGGCGGCGTCTACTTCATGGTTGTTGAGCAGTTCGATGGCGGCGTTAATGGCGGCGAAGCTGGAGGCGCAAGCGGCGTCGGTGATGAAGTTGGGGCCGCGCATATTGAGCATATTGGCGATGCGCCCGGAGACGATGTTGGGCAGTTCGCCGGGCATGGTATCTTCGTTGATGGCGGGAATACGCTGGTCGATGACGCCGTGCCATTCCTGCATGATTTGCTCACGCACGTTGCCGGGCAACTGCTGGTAGGCGGCGGAACTTTTCAAGGCGTCGGCAAATTCGGGGAAGGCGACGCGGCCGTGGGTGACGTAGGTTTGCTCACCGCCCATGGCGGTGCCCATGATAACGGCCGTTTTTTCTGTGTTTAACGGCCGTTGGGGATAACCATAATCGGCCAGCGCTTCGGAGGCAATCGTCACCGCCCACTGCTGCCCTTCGTCCATGGAGGCGGCCACTTTCGGCGGCATGCGATACTGCTTCCAATCAAATTCAAAGCCGCGCACCCAGCCGCCGATTTTGCTGTACGTTTTGTCTGGCGCGTAGGGGTCGGGATCATAATAAAAGTCAGGATTCCACCGTTCGGGTGGCACATCGGTGATGCTGTACCGTTTGTTGATGATATTTTGCCAATAAGCGGGGGCGTTGGGCGCGTCTGGCAAAATCGCGCCCACGCCGACGATGGCAATTGCTTTGTCTGCTGAGTTCACGAGAAACCTCCGGAAATTATGAATTGTGAATAATTAATTGTGAATTGTGCATAGGAGACCTCATTCGCAATTTACAATTTACAACTCATTATTTTTTATGCTTTAAATGTTTTGTTCAATGCCTGCGCCACCATGTCCATATCTGCCATCAATCCTGTTTGTGCCTGGTAGATGCCGGGTAAATTGAGGGAATCGGCCAGATTGGGGTCGGATTGCCCCACGCCGATGGCCCAACGCAGGCCGTCGGTGGCTACTTTGAGGGCGGCGTCGCGGGCGTGGATGCGAGCCATCGCCTGCCGGGTGGGAATATCCAGGCGGATGGCGGTAGTGGGGTTGTCCACCACTCGTTCGGCGAAAATGGCGGCCGTTTCCGCATAAGCGATCAGTTCACCCAGGCGGAACAATAGATGCTGTT
Source organism: uncultured Ardenticatenaceae bacterium (assembly GCA_964643965.1). Taxonomy (GTDB): domain Bacteria; phylum Chloroflexota; class Anaerolineae; order Promineifilales; family Promineifilaceae. The sequence goes on along the minus strand of CAZXVH010000041.1, from coordinate 26,355 downwards.
GGCGCGTCAGGCGGTCAAGGCGGCAGCGGTCGAGGATGACAGCCAACGCGCGTAGCGCCATTGCCGCTGTACCGGCGCCGTTGTCTGGCTGCCGGGCGTGGAGCGCCTCTAGTTTGGCGGCCCAGTCGGTGTAATACACGCCGCGTGATTTGAGATGAAGCTGCCAACGGTCGCGGGCAATCGTCCATTCCATAATCTCAGACGTGCCTTCGTAAATAGTGGTGATGCGCACATCCCGCTTGATCTTTTCCACCATGTACTCTTTGGTATAGCCGTAGCCACCCAACGCCTGAATGGCGTCTTCGGCCGCTTTGTTGCCCGCTTCCGTGGCCATATATTTGGCGACGGCGCCCTCCGTTTGCAGGCCGTGATCTTCGCTGCCGCTGTCCAGTCGTTCCGCCACCCATTCGATATAAGTGCGGGCGGCTTCCAGGCGCACGGCATTGGGCACGATGAGTTTGTGGGTGTAGCCTTGTTTTTCGCTGAGCGGTTCGCCGCCCTGGATGCGTTCTTGCGAGTAGCGGATGGCGCGTTTTAAGGCGTCCCAGCCGGCGCCCATACCAAAACAGCCGACCATCAGGCGGGTATAACCAAATACGGCCTGAGCCTGGGCCAAGCCTTGCCCTTCCACCTCGCCAATCAGGCGGTCGATGGGGGCATAGACATCTTCTAAAAAGAGAGCGGCCGTGTTGCTGGCGCGAATGCCATGTTTATCTTCCGGCTTGCCTTTGGTGAAGCCAGGGGCGTCTTTGTCGATGACAAACCAGCTGGGGCCGCCGGGAGCCAGCGCCAAAATGGTGTAGAGATCGGCCACGCCGCCGTTGCTAATCCACTGCTTTTGTCCGCTGATTTTATAGCCTACCACTGCCCCATTTTCTGTGACGGGTACGGCTTTGGTGGTCATGGCAGCCAGATCGGAACCGGCTTGTGGTTCGGTGGCGCCGTAGGCCATAAGCAACGCTTCTTCGGCTATTTTGCCCATCCACAGTGCCTTCTGCTCATCAGTGCCGCCGACGCGGATGGGGTCGGATCCGAGGAAGGTTGCCAATACGCCGGTGGCGATGCCCAGGTCAATGGCGGCCATCAGTTCGGAGACGCGATAGATGTCGTAAGCGCCGCCGCCCAAGCCTTCGTACTCTTCGGGAATGAACAAGAGGTGCAGGCCAAACTGCATCGGATCATACAATTCTTCAAGCACATTGGTGGGAAACCGATCTTCATGATCGAGTTTAAGTAAAAATTCGGGGGTTAATTTGTCTTCGGCGTACCGTTTGAGGGTATCGAGAACCATGTCACGGGTTTCCTGGTCTAATCCGGCCATAAGAATTCCTTATCCTTTCATTCTGGTATGGTTTGTACTTTTATCGGGTTAGTGGGCTGCGGTGTGAGCAGGCAATAAGTGTAAATAAAAAGCACCCGTCGGCCCGAAACGGCCGTTGGATGCTCCCCGGAAAATATTTGATTGTCTGGTCTACTAAGACCTGATTCCCATTTTAATACAAGCGTTTGCTGAAGATGAGTGACAAATGTAATGTTTTCTTTGTGAAAAGCAGGTCAAATGTCATGCTGGCTATGGGGGGGTGGAGGACGATTAGAGATGCCCCCGCCAGGACTCGAACCTGGGCTCCCGGCTTCGGAGGCCGATGCTCTATCCTCTGAGCTACGGGGGCAGAAATGCGTTTGCGATTCTGCCACAGGGGGAGATAAATGTCAAATGAAGGGGGGATCATGACAAAATACAGTCATTATTTATGACATTTTTCAGTGTGCATTTAGGAGAGAATTATGGGACAATGCCGACGATTTTGGCGTCTTCATCAAACCGCCCAACAGAGTGAGCATTTGTTGTGTGGGGAACTGGTTTCCGATATTCCGCTCCTGATAGTAAGCCGCTGTTTTGAAACGGCCGTTTGTCCCATCTCTCCACGCTTAAATTGCTCACCCGTTTGTAAGCGGACCATATAAGGATTGGGATATTGCGCAGCGCAATTCTCATCCCAGGAGAGTTTAACAATGTTCATGAAAGGGATTGCGCCATTCGAGCAGGTTATGATTTACTCCGTACTCGTCATGGCCGTGGTGGCGCTGGTTTATGCTTATTGGCTGGCGCGTAAGACATTTGCGGCCGATATGGGCACGGCCGAAATGCAGCGTATTTGGGGTTACATTCGGGGTGGGGCAAACACGTATCTGCGCACACAGATGAAAACGATTGCCATCCTGATCGTGGTGCTCACCATCGCCATGTTTTTGAGCGTGGCCCTGGCGCCGCCTACCGGAGAAGCCAACGAGCTTTTCTGTGCGCAAGCAGTGAAGACGGCCCTGGCGGAAAATATTGCCGCCAATACCAACCTTACCTCCGTTCAAGCCCTCGCCTTGTTAGAAACAGAAACAGCCCAATCCATCGCTCACGCTCATAATTACACGACCATGCGACCAGATCGCATTGCGGCTTCGGTCTCTTGCCAAACGGCCGTTTGGGGAGTGGCCATATCGCGGTCGTTAGCGTTTGTGATGGGGGCGACCTTCTCGGCCACCGTGGGTTTTGTGGGCATGAACATGGCCGTGCAAGGGAATGTGCGCGTGGCGTCTGCCTCTAAACGCAGCTTTAGGGAAGCGCTGACCATCGCCTATCGCTCTGGCACGATCACCGGGATGCTCACCGATGGGCTGGGTTTGCTCGGCGGCACTTTTATTTTTGTGATGTTCGTTAAAGCGGCGCCGGATGTGCTGCTCGGTTTTGGTTTTGGCGCCACCCTCATCGCCCTTTTTATGCGCGTGGGCGGCGGCATTTACACCAAAGCGGCCGATGTGGGCGCTGACCTCGTGGGTAAAGTGGAAGCCGACATGGAAGAAGATGATCCACGCAATGCGGCCGTCATCGCCGACCTGGTGGGCGACAATGTGGGTGACTGCGCCGGTATGGCCGCCGACATCTTTGAATCGTATGAAGTGACGATTGTGGCCAGTTTGATTTTGGGGCTGGCGCTGTCCGCCATGACCGGTCAATTGTTCTGGATTATTTTGCCGCTGTTAGTGCGGGGAATTGGCGTCTTCAGCTCTATTTTGGGCACGTATGCTGTTTCTTTATGGCATGTGGAGAATGCGGAGGAAGCGATGTTCAAGAGTTATGAGCTTTCTAGCGCCATCACCATAACGGCGACTTTCTTGTTGGCTTATTTCTATGCGGGCGGGCAAGACCCCGGCTCAGCAACTGGGCGGCTTTCTCATCTGTCATTAGGGACGTTGGTGGCGGTGGGGGTGGCGCTGGCAGTCGCCTTTAATCCGCTGACGGCCAAAGCCACGAGCGCCACCAGTCCCCGTGTGCAAAGGATTGCCAGAGCTACGAATTTTGGGCCGGCGTTGGTGATTTTGGAAGGTTTGTCGCTGGGCTATCTTTCCAGTGTGTGGTCGGTGTTGGTGATTGCTGCCAGTTTGGGCGCGGCCATTATCGTTTATACGGTTATTTTCCCACCGGCATTGTATGGGTGGGCGGTTGGCATTGGCGCTCTGATTGCCATTGGCTTGATTGCACGCGGCTTCTTGAAGAGAGATATTATCACAGGCTTCTTCTTTGCCATGTGGACGATGGTGGCGGCGCTGTCCCTGGTCAGTATGCAAGGCGAAGCGATTGGCACAGGCAATCAGATAACGTACATTCTTTTTGGCGTCTCTCTGATTGGGGTGGGGATGCTGTCCCTTACTGGTAATAATGTGAGTATGGATACATTTGGCCCCATCGCGGACAATGCCAATGGCATTGGCGAACTGGCTCATGATGATTTCACGCCGGAATCTCGCCAGATTATGGCAGACCTGGACGCCGCCGGTAATACCACCAAAGCGATTACCAAAGGGGTGGCGATTGGATCGGCCGTGATTGCGGCGCTGTCGCTCTTTGGCGCATTTTTTACCGATATTGAACGGGTGATGCCGGCAGACCGTATTGATTCGTTTGAGCGCGTCATCAACCTGGCGAATCCCACCGTGTTTATTGGTTTGTTGTTGGGCGGCGCGATTCCGATTCTGTTTGGTGGATTGCTGATTAAGGCGGTCAATCGAGCGGCGGGCCAGATTATGACGGAGGTGCGGCGGCAGCTGCGCATTCCGGCCATCTGGAATAAGGAAGAGACGCCGGATTACACCCGTGCGGTGAGCATTTCTACCAAAGCGGCGCAGAATGAACTGGTTCCCTTGGGCTTGATCGCCATTTTAACGCCAATTGTAGTGGGTCTGGTTTTGAAGGAACAAGGTCTCGGCGGTTTCCTGGCTGGGGTGATTATGGTCGGGCTGCTGCAAGCGGTGTTTATGGCAAATGCGGGCGGCGCCTGGGACAATGCCAAGAAGTATGTGGAAGATGGACATTTTGGCGGCAAGAACAGTGAAAATCACAAAGCGGCCGTTGTCGGTGATATTGTCGGTGATCCGTTGAAGGATACGGCCGGGCCAGCTTTGAACCCCATGATTAAGGTGATCAATCTGGTGGCTTTGATTGTGGCCCCGATTGTGGTGAGTTATACGAGCAAGTCGCTGGGGCTTATCGTTTTTGTGGCGATTTGCATTGGCCTGATTTTGTGGGCGGTGATGCGCAGTGACCGGGATGATCAGGTGGTAGAAGAGGTCATGGCGGAGAAGCCGCTTATGGCATCGCAACTGAAAGATTAAATGATGATCGGTTATCGCTAAACGGTGATCGGTTAATGGCCGGGTGTGGTGACAGTCACTACACCCGGTTTTGTTTTTAAAGGTGGCAAGGGGCGCATTACTCTGCAACGCTGCAACTTGTGGTATAGTTTTCTGGATGAATTGGATTGTTGGCAAACGGCCGTTTTCCCTTCTCATATTATGCTGGCTGTTGGTGGCGTGTGGGGCGGAGTCGCCCACGCCGACGCCGTTTGTGCCCACCCAGGCAGCGCTGCGGCCGGTGGCGCCGGGGGATTTGCCTTTACGTGTGACGCCGACTGTTTCCTCGCCAGCAAGGGCCACTTCGACCTTGATCAGCACAAGCGTTATCCCCACTTTCATTCCCACCATTACATCTGAGGCTCCTGCCCCCCCGGTGACGGCCGTGCCCACAGTCCCGATTGGCGCCCACTTTTATAATTTGCGCTTCGCCGTCAGCCCGGAAGCCGCTGCGCAAAACAGTTATCCCGTTGGCGCCAATGGCATCCATGCCTTGTGGGATTATGTGGACATGAATCCTGGCGATTTTGTGCAGCGCCTGTGGAAGCACAACGGCGAAGAGTGGCTGTACAAGGAAGAGGTGTGGGAGGCAAAAACCCAACGCGGCGTGAACGGCACAGTCACCGATGTGGTGCTTTTTGGCGAGGTGATCGGCGGCTTGAATCCGGGAGATTACTATCTGGATTTATTTGTGAATGGCGTATGGCAAACGGGTGGCGGCTTCACCGTCTTGTCACGTCCCACGGCCGGGGAACCGGGTTTTAGCAACCTGCATTTCACCCCGTATGCCAATGGCCCGGCGCAAACCACGTTTCCGGCCGGTATTGAGCAGGTGTATGCGGTGTGGAATTACAGCAACATGGGCGTGGCCGATGTGGTAAAACGAGAATGGACGCTCAATGGCGCGGCGTGGCAGACGCGAGAAAAGACGTGGGATTATTTCCATTATGGACCAAACGGCGTGGTCACAGACGTGTCGATTTACAATTTTGAAGGGGGTGGTTTGCAATCGGGAAGTTATACGATCACGGTGTATTTAAATGGGGAAGAGCAATTGACGGGGGCGTTTACGATTGGGAATTAGGTGAGACGCACTTTGGCTGGTGCGTCTCACCCGATTTTACGTAATCGAGGTCTGAGCCTACCTCTCTGTGCAACTGCTACGGTTACTCTATTCGTTGAAGCACCCAGTTATCAATAAACCAGCCGTTATTCGATTGCTCAAAGCGGTTGCGGAACGCGCCGCCGAGCCGCACCGTTTGCGCCGTGTCGAGGGTGAAATCATAGGTGAGGGTATTTTGATTGCCGATGTTGCTGCCTTTCCAGTCGGTGCCGCCGCCGCCTACAATAATCCGCGCTTCCGCTGAAAGCGGGTCGCCATTATAAACTTTTACCTGGCCATTATAACCATACACAGAATCCGGGAAGAAGCTGATGGATAGGCGGTAGGAGCCGGGTTCTAAGGCGACATCTCGGAAAATGGCAAAGCTGGTGGGGGCATCCCCTTTAAACGCTTTAATGGTTTTCAGGCCATCAAAGACAAACAAACCTTGTTCGGCCGGGGGTAAATCCGGGCGGCTCAACAGGCGAATCTCTGGCCTGAAGAAACGGCCGCCGCTGCCCTGATTATTGGCGCCTTCATCCACAGACATGGCCCAGCCGTTGGGCAACTGCCACTCAGACACACCCTGGAAGAAATACCAATCTTCTTCAAAGGAGCCGTTGGGCAGCAGATTTGCGCCAACGGGGGCGGCGGGCTGCGCCGGTTCGGGGGGCGTCGTGGGTTGAGGATTGGGGACGGAAGGGGCGGCGGCGATGCTGCCTGTCCAGCCGGGAATGAGCAGTTTTTGACCGGCCACAATCACATCTGCATTGCCCATGTTATTGGCGTTCATAATCGCTTGTTCGCTGACGCCTGTTTTTTGGGCGATGGCAGAGAGGCTGTCGCCGGATTGCACGGTGTAATACTCTCCCTCAAGGGGCGCAACGGCCGTTTTCGTGGAAGCAGCGGTCGGTTCCGGGGTGGCCATGGCCTCGGCTGCTTCGGTGGTAGGTTCAACGGCCGGGTCAGGGGTAGCGGTGACAACCAACGCCACTTCTACCAGGCGGGTCACTTCCACTTCCACCTCTTTTTCTACAGTAATGGGCTGCGGTATGAGGCGGGTTACTTCTACGGTGACGGGCACTTCTTCTGTAACCAGGCGGGTTACTTCCACCGGTTCAGGGGCGGCGCAGGCAGCGAGAACGGCCGTTACCAATAATAAAAATGTGATCAACCATTTATGATTCATATTTCACTTCTCCGTGTAATCTCCTCATCTCAATTTTGCCAACAGTTTTTGCTGACAGCCGCCCAATTCTAGCAGGTTTCAGGCAAACGCCAGCCTACTTATTTCCCACGAGAGCAAACTTCATCAGATGTTAATCGGATCGTGGGGGATGCTGTATTTTACGGCGCGGTTTTGATCGCCTCGATGCAGATTGGTCGGATGCAAAAGCGTTTTAGCAATCGAACCTTGATGTTGGTGGGCATGGCGGGCTTGAGTTTGTATCCGATGTTAACGGCCGTTACTCACAATTTAGCGCTCTTTCTGGCTGTTTCACTCTTGGGCGGGCTGATGTGGGCGCTGATCTCAGGCACACAGGCCAATTATCTGCTGGAGCGCATCCCTGAAGACGGTCGCCCGGCGCACCTGGCCTGGTATAACCTGGCGCTCAATGCCGCCGTGTTAATTGGCTCTTTGAGCGGCCCTTATCTGGCAAACTATACTGGCCTGGTGGCTATGCTGGTTATCGCCGGTATTTGCCGCCTTGGCTCGGCGCTGTTTATGTGGCGGCGGGGATGAACCGTTTTCAGTGGACAGTGGACAGTGGACAGTGGGCAGTGGGCAGTGGACAGTTACCTTACCGATAACCGTTCACACTCCTTATTCTTCGATGAAAACGGGGATCACTTCATCGGGGTAATCGTTGTTGTTTTGGGGAGCGTGAAGTTGTTTGTTTTTGCGGCGGCGGCGGGGGCGGCGGGCGGCTACTCTTGAACCGGCTTTTTTGGCGCCAGCAACGGCCGTTTCTCCCGCAGATTTGAGAGCCAGGCCGCTGTTTTTAACGCCGCTGGTTAACAGGTCCCGGTTGAGGCCGGTTAAGGCTTCAGCGCTGGCCCGCCAATCCTTTAGCGCTTCAGGCCCCAGGCTGAAATAGGTATGCGCTCGCTGGCCGATGAAATAGGTCATCACGGCATTGGTGGAGGCGGAGGCGGCCATGCCCACGACCGGCAGCGCACGCGTGACATATTTGGAGCCAATACGCGCCGTTACCCGGCGGGAGACGCTTTTGCCCGCTCGATGCGCCAGGGTGGTAGCCCCGGCGCTTAAACCGGTCACCAACATGACGACGCGCCGTTTTTCTTCGGGCGTCATGGCATGACCATAGAGGGCGGCGATTTCTAGCACCAGTTCGGCTTGCAGCTTGAAGGTGATGCCAAAGTCAGCCGCAATGCCCAAAGTCAGACCGGCAATCGTGCCGATGCCCGGAATGATCATAGCGGCGGAAGTGGTGGCCCCGACAACGGCCGTTTTACGCACTTTTGCCATGATCAGCCGGTTAGCCAGCTCGGCCACAGAGTCATCAGGGAAGCGAGCTTGCAGTTGAGCTACTCGTTCAGCGGCCGCTTTTTCGTCGGTGTCGTCAATAGCCTGGCCCAGCCGATCCATAATTCTATCAGCCACTTGCAGTTTGTTTGTTTTAGAATTGTCAGAAACAGTGGTTAGTTCAGTCATGGGTGACATGATAGCAGATTATGGGCGGGGAGAAAGGGGGAAACGGCCGTTCCAACGGATTTTTTATGAATCAATCATGTGTTGCCATACCTTGTCACTGGTATCCTGATATATCCCAAGCTGAAATTTGGGATATATTTGGGATATTTGGGTTAAGTTTGGCTAAAGGTTGGGATAAGTCGGGATTTACTTAAGAATGTAATGTGTGCCCTTCTTCGAGCCGATCTTGAGCAAAATGCCCCGCTCCACCAGATCAACCATATCCAGGCGCAGCGTTTCCGCCGAAACGTCGGCGCAAAGATTGCGATATTCCCGGTTGGTGATGCTGCCGTTTTCCCGGATGTAGGTGAGGGCGCGGGTTTGGCGCTCGTTCATCACCTTTGTCCATTTGGGAACGGCCGTTCGCTCCCGCTTATTAGACAAGATGACGGTAAACAGATGGGGCGCCGCCTTAAACTTGGGCGGTGGGTGGCCGGCCTGCACCATCTCCTCAATCATCTGGTCAATCCCCAGCCCCAGTTCTTCGATATACCCCCACTGGTAAAGGCCGTTGACCAGGCGTGGATTGCGCGAAAAATGCTCCTCCACCAAATTGTCCAGCGTCATATAGCCGGGCAGTCCGCCGGGACTGATGATTTCCAGGCGGTCAGCATACATGCGGATTTCAATGCGCCGTCCTTGCAGCCGATAATCACGATGGGCCACCGCATTGACCAGCGCCTCACGCACGGCAAAGCGGGGATACTCCGTCAGTTCATCTCGTTCCAACTGGTTGACCGCCGCCCCCACGCGCATCTCTTCAAAGACAATATTCCAGGCCCGCTCCACAATCCGAGCCACTGGCCCATTGATCTCATCACGCCGGCCGTAGCCGATGCCGCCATCTTCGCCGCGGGGTTCCGTGCCGGCAAACTTCACAAACACGATGCCGCTCTGCGGGAAAAATGCCTGCGGATTTTTGCCAAAGAGCAAAATGCCAATGGTCGTGGGGTTGCCTTCCCGGTCGGTGGCCCCGATTTCAAAGAGCAGATCTTGCGTGGTTGTCACCTGCCCCGCCCCGCGCCGGCCGCGCCGATCCAGGTAATCACGCAAGATGTCCTGGTCTAAATCTTCCGGACGAGCGCCCGGAACCGGTTCGGTTTCATACTCCGCCGTGTTTTTATTGGCGGCAAGCTGGCGTACTTCGTCGCCGGTGAGGGGGCGGTTTTGCCGGCCGCTGCGGATAAGCACCCGGCCATCTTCCAGGCTGTGTAAATCCGGGCTGCGCGGCACATCAATGCCCACAAACGTCTGGCTGCCCACTTCCACCGGCTGCCACTGCACCAACACCGGCGGCCGGCAGTAAGAAGCGGCTTCCCGCAGCGCTCCTTCCGCTTCTTCTTCCCAAATGGGATGGGACGGTTTGCCTTGCCCATCGACGCCCAAGACGATCAGACCGCCATCGCCATTGGCCAGCGCCACCAGGCACTCGGCCAACGTTTCCGGTTCGGCAAAAGGCAGGTAAATGAGGCGGAGGCCAGGGGGTTGTTTTAACATGGCGTTTACTCGATTGATGATCCGTAGATGGCGCAGATTAAACCTGAAAAGCCTGTGCCATCTGCGTTAATCTACGGATAAAAAGTGGGTCTTCTTTCTACTGAATTTCGGGTATGGCGGCCAGGGCTGCGCCCACTATGCCCGCTTCGTTACGCAGTTTAGCGGGCAATACTTTGGCCCGCAAATCAAGGTATTTTGCGAAATTTTTGTGATTTTTGCTGACGCCACCGCCGAGGATGATGAGCTGCGGTGAAAAAAGGAATTCAATGTGTTGGAAATAGACGTTTAAGCGCTCCCCCCATTCTTTCCAGGTAAGGTTTTGCTCGTCTCGAATCCGTTCGGCGGCAAAAAATTCGGCGTCCTGCTCCATGCCTTGCAAGTAAAGATGGCCCAGTTCCAGGTTGGGCACGATACGGCCGTTTACAAACATGACGCTGCCGATACCCGTGCCCAGGGTGAAAATCATGACCACGCCCCGCTGTCCTTTGCCCGCGCCATGAGCCATTTCGGCGATGCCGGCCACATCGGCGTCATTGCGGATGGTGACTTCGCAGTTGGTCGCCAGGGCGATGTGGTGGGCGGCCGAATAGTTGATCCAGCCATCATCCACATTGGCGGCGGTCATGGTCACGCCATCCATCACCACGCCGGGAAAGCCAATACCCAATGGCCCCTGGTAATCAAAATGCTTCACAATCTTTTTGATGACTTTGATCACGGCTTTGGGTTCGGCCGGCTGCGGCGTGGGGATGCGCAGCCGCTCGGTGATGAGTTTGCCCTTTTTGGCGTCTACCAGGGCGCCCTTAACGCCGCTGCCGCCGATGTCTATGCCCAATATTTTCATAACACTTTCTCCTGTGCCCCTGGAGCGCGGACAGCCTGCCCGCTTTTGGTAGTCTGGCAGGCTGCGCTCCAGGTTTATCCCTGGTTGAGCAGGTTGCTGATTTCTTGTTCATGGCGGGTAACGGCCGTTGCGCCCGTTGCCCCCAACGCCAATCCCAGTTTCATAGCGCCAACCCTCTCGCTCTATCTAATCGTGCCGTAACTATGTGGCAGCGGCGCCACCGGCTCATCTGACCAGGTAATCGCCGCCAGCAGTTCAGCGCGAGCCGTTTCCAACTTGTCACCGTTATTGGCGTGTACCTGGCCGAGAGTCTCACCCTGGGCAAAGGCATCACCCACCGCACAGGGCAGCAAAAAGCCCACCGCATGATCAATTTTGTCCGTTTTGACCAGTCTGCCAGCGCCCAAATGCACCGCCGCCCAGCCCACTGCCCCGGTATCAAAGGCGGCGATGACGCCGCGGCGCGGCGCTAAAATCGGTTCTACCAGGCTGGCTTGCGGCAGCCGCGACGGATCATCAACCTGGCGCACATCGCCCCCTTGAGCGCCAACCAGCGCCCGGAATTTTTGCAAGGCAGCCCCGTTTTCTCGCACCGCGCTTGCCATCTCTTTGGCCTCCTCCAATGTGGCCGCTTTGCCCGCCAGCAGCAGCATATAGGCGGCAATATCGACCACATGCGCCCAGAACTGCGCCGGGCCGCCCCCTTGCAACGTCTCGATGGCCTCTTTCACTTCCAGGGCGTTGCCGATGGCGTGGCCCAAGGGTTGGTTCATGTCGGAGATGAGGGCGGCCGTTTTGCGGCCGGCGTCCTTGCCGATATTGACCATGATCTGAGCCAGTTCTTCGGCGGCCGTCACCGTGGGCATAAAGGCGCCGCTGCCCACTTTCACATCCAGGACAATGGCGTCTGCCCCCGCCGCCAGCTTTTTAGACATGATGGAAGCGGCGATGAGCGGGGTAGAAGCCACCGTGCCCGTCACATCGCGTAGGGCGTACAATTTGCCATCGGCGGGGGCCAGTTTGGCCGTTTGCCCGGCCAGCACCAGGCCGATGTCGGCTAACTGTGTTTTGAACTGGGCCAGCGACATTTGGCTCGACCAGCCGCTGAACGATTCCATCTTGTCCAGGGTGCCGCCGCTGGAGCCGAGACCGCGCCCGCTCATTTTGCCGACCGGCACACCGCAGGCGGCCACAATGGGCTGCACGGCCAGGGTAGTTTTGTCGCCCACCCCGCCGGAGGAATGTTTGTCTACCACAATCGGAGCCACATCATGCAAATCCAACTGCTCTCCGGAGCGAGCCATAGCCTGGGTGAGATCGACAGTTTCGCGCCGGTTCATGCCGCGCAGGTAAATCGCCATAAGCAGGGCAGACACCTGATAATCGGGGATGTTATCGGCAGTGTATTCAGTGATAAACCAGTTGATTTCAGCGGTAGAAAGTTCGCCATCATCCCGTTTTGTTTCTATGAGATCAATCATTCTCATGGGCAAATTGTCCTTTTGCGGTTACACGGCAAAGCAGAGAAAAGTCGCAAACTTGTGTTGAGCTAAATCAAAGAGAGTCATGGCGAAAAAAGGGAGGATAATAAAATGCTTTCATTGTGATCTGTTTTTACGTTTATTTTCCTCGAAAACTTGGTTCAACAGCAATGGTTTCCAGATTATAGCAGGAATCGGCATAATCAGGATAGGCAAGCGTTTTCCGGGTGCGCGTAAGTTCTGTTGCTGTGTAGAGTTCGCACGCCCACGTGCGAACGGGCACGTGGGCGTGGGGGCACAAAAAGCTGTGCCCTGCTCTGCGTCAACAAAATCTGCGCCCACCCCCCTGCTCATTTAGGCTATTGATTCCCATTTTAAAAACTTTTATACTGTAGCCATTCTCGTTTGAAACACAGCTTCAATGAAGCCACTCCCACGAAGCGTCGCTCCCGCCATCATCTGAGTAAGCGAGACAGCACCCTGAATTTTTTCGCATCATCGTGCGAAAGAGCCGCAATTCTATAAACAAGGGGAGAGCCGCATTGAGATCATGCTGGTTTAACCAGTAAACCGTATCGAATGCGCCTACTGGATAAGTATATGTCCGATTCGTCATGATGTGACCAACCATCATGAGCTATCGGCGCTGGAGGATATTATGCGCAAGTTTATTCTTCCTATTTTTATGGCTTTTTTGATGGGCGCAGCCACGCTCGGTTTTATCCAAATTGTGCGCGGCCAGGGGCAAATACGCCCACCATCCTGAACAGTGAAACGCAGGATGATAACCGGCGTGAAATTCAAAGCGATGCGCAACTCAATGGCTCGCAGCAGCCCAACATCAGCTTCATTGAATCCCCATCAGCGACCTGTTACCAACCCGATCCAGGGCAGGATCAATGTTTCCTCACCTGGTATTACTTATCGGTTAACGGCGGCTCTAATTACATGATTACCATGACGCTCTCCCTGAACAACACAGGGCCAGTGGCGCATACACAAGGTTTCTTCCAAACGTCCATGTATATTCCGTACAGTATGCTGGGAGATGGGGTGCAAGTGGCTTGTGGGGCGCTGGGCGCAGGCGGCAACCCGCAGTTGGGCAATGCTTATGGCTATACCATTCGCGCCAGAGACAGCAGTGGCGCAAGCAGCGCCAATTATGGCCTGGCTTTCTGCCCAGCTTACCAACCATAAAGCGCCCGCTCATGAAAACCAATGCAACTGCTCACAAACGAATGGGTGCGGTTTTAGGGCTGCTGTTGTTGATGGCTGTGGTGGGTATTCTCCTTGCCCAGGAGACGCTGCCCGTTGAGACGGCCACCACGGAGCCGTATGGTGACGAGCCACATGCCACACCACTCAGCCTCATGCCTCCCTACCGTGAAATTAGCGATGGCGGCAAATCGCCTGCTCTCTCTTTTATTGAAAGTCCCAGCGCCACTTGTTCCCGCCCTGTGCCGGGTACGGGGGCTTGTTATATTCGGTGGGAATATTTGTATGTCACGGCAAGTTCTGGTTCCTATATTATCAGCATGACCGTGGCTATTGATGACCATATCCGGGGGTATCATGCCGGCTTTTTCCAAACCTCTATGTATATTCCAGCAGATATGATTGCGCCAGGTTATCAGGTGACGTGCGGCCTGCCGGGCAGCGATGGCATTGATGGCTGGGGTCAGCAATACTCCTATGTTATTCGGGCACGGGAGTCGAGTGGGTCGAGTGCGGCTAATTATGGCCTGGTGACTTGCCCGGCGGATGCGGTGCGGATTTTTCTACCGTATGTTAAAAAGTAGAGATCAGAGAGAAGCCAGTCGGGGGGACTGGCTTTTTTATGCGTGGGGGAAGGGGAGAACGGCCGTTCCCCGTAAAACGTTTGCCGCCCATCCCTCGCCAACACGCGCTTCATCAACCTGGCGCTGTTCACAGCACACCCCTCTTTCTTTTTGACAAAACAGAACAAATATTCTAAAATAAGGGCTTCCTGTTTTATTCTGAACCACACCCAACAAACCAGCATTTCCAAAATCTATATCCATAAGGAGAAAAACATGAGCGGAATACGTGTTTTAGTCGGTACCAAAAAAGGCGCCTTTATCCTGACGGCCGATGGCAAGCGCCAGAAATGGCAGGTTAGCGGCCCCCATTTTGGCGGTTGGGAAATTTACCATCTCAAAGGCTCACCCGTGAATCCCAATCGGCTCTATGCTTCTCAATCGAGCGGCTGGTTTGGGCAGATCGTGCATCGCTCCGACGATGGCGGCCTCACCTGGCAGACGGTGGGCAATGAGTTTGTTTATGACGGCGTGCCCGGTACGCACCAATGGTACGATGGCACGCCTCACCCCTGGCAATTCAACCGGGTCTGGCATTTTGAACCCGCTCTCACGGAGGCAGACGCCGTTTATGCCGGGGTGGAAGACGCCGCCTTGTTCCGCTCCACTGATGGTGGCATGACCTGGCATGAACTCAGCGGGTTACGCGGACATGGCAGTGGCCCAAACTGGCAGCCGGGGGCGGGCGGCATGTGTCTGCATACCATCCTCATAGACCCCACAAATCTAGAGCGCATTTTCATCGCCATTTCAGCGGCAGGCGCGTTTCGCACTGATGATGGCGGCCAGACATGGCGGCCGATCAACCAGGGCTTGCAGTCGGAATATATCCCAGACCCCAATGCAGAAGTGGGCCACTGCGTTCATCGCCTGGCGCTGCACCCGGCGCGACCTGAGGTGCTGTTTATGCAAAAGCACTGGGATGTGATGCGCAGCGACAACGCGGGCGACTCCTGGTATGAGATCAGCGGTAATCTACCCAGCGACTTTGGTTTTGTGGTCGATGTGCATGCCCATGAGCCAGACACGGTGTATGTGCTGCCCATTAAGAGCGATTCCGAACATTATCCGCCAGAGGGCAAACTGCGCGTCTATCGCAGTCGCACGGGCGGTCATGAGTGGGAAGCGTTGACGAAGGGGCTGCCGCAGCGCAATTGTTATGTCAATGTACTGCGGGATGCCATGGCCGTAGATTCGCTGGATTCGTGCGGCGTTTATTTTGGCACGACGGGCGGGCAGGTTTATGTATCCGCTGATGAGGGAGACAATTGGCTGCCCATTGTGGAGAATTTACCCGCCGTGCTGTCGGTGGAAGTGCAGACGCTGCCATGATCCGGGTGACGATTCCCCATCACCTGCGCACATTGGCCGGTACGGGCGCAGAAGTGAGGGTGATGGTTTACGGGCCGGCCACGATTGGCGCGGCGCTGGATGCGCTGGAAGCGGCGTATCCGGTGCTGCGCGGCACGATCCGGGACCCGGTGACAAAGGAAAGACGGCCGTTTCTCCGTTTCTTCGTTTGCCTGGAAGATTGGTCCCACAAGCCGCCTGACGCCCCTTTGCCGGAAGCGATAGTCACAGGGGCGGAGCCGTTTATGATCATCGGGGCTATTGCTGGTGGATAGGTGGTGAGGCGTGGCTGAGGTATCGATTGGCAGCGAGACCTGTTATATTCGCTGTGGCCGCATCTCAGTCCCGAAGGGCTGCTTTCTGACCATGCCATCTCTGGTAAAAATGTCAGATTATGCCCGCTGCGAGTATAGCCATGCTTCCTTCTTCTGGCTGGTCGATACTGCCTGGGAACTGTTTCACCCTAAAGAGAGGGGGTAGGTTAGTCGGGAACCTGGGTGTGGAGCCATTGAACGGCCGTTTCTTCATCGGTGAAGGTGGTGAAACGGCCGCCCGCATTGACGGAGAGGGCCACGTTGACGAGGGCTTTAACGGTGTTGCTGGTGGTGAGAACGGCGACGTAGGCCATCTCGGCATTGGGGTGGCGACGCAGTTTTATCGCTTTGCGCACGGCGTTCATAGAGATGGTGTTTAGAAGGCGTATGTCATAAAGGATTTTGGTAGGCCCTTTGTACATGAACATATCGGCCATGGAATATTCATACCAATGCTGCACCGTCTCGTCTGAGCAATCTTCGGCGATGACCACCAGGATGTTATCTGGCCTATTTTCAATGCGGAAGGTACTTTTTGACATCTGGCTGCTTGCTCGATCTTGTTTACATAATTTTATAATTAAACGATGATATTATAGCGGAAAATGAGGCAAAGAGGTAATGGAAATAAAAAAGACCGCCATCCCTGGCGGTCTCAGGCAAGCCACAAAAAGACCTTTGCTGAAAAATTCGTCATTTCTTGCTGCTTTACTCAAGGGAAACGGGAGAATCGTTGTTTCTAATTCAAAGGACTTTGCCGTTTTCACCTATATGGTTAACCGGGCGCGCCCAGGCGGGCGAGTTCTTCGGCAGCCACGCTCTCATCTAATTTTTTGAAGAGCGGCTGTGGTTGGGGTAGGTGACGCCCCACCGGAATGTCGGCGCGTGTCCAGCTTCCGGTGGCCTGGCCGTTGTCATAGGTGAGGGCTACATGGGATTTTGACGTTTCCTGGTAGGTCTCTACCAGTTGTGCGCCAAATAACTGGCCTGCTTCCCCCAATAGTTCATGAAGCGCCTGGCTGGTATAAGGCAGAATGGGCGCCCAGAGTATTTTGAGGCCGTTGATGGCCTGGATGGCAGTGTAGAGTGAACGGGCGGTAGCTTGCATGTCGCTTTTGGCGGTGGTCCAGGGGCTGGTGTCTTCCAAATACTGGTTGACCAGGGAGGAGAGGCGCAGATTTTCTTGCACGACGGCCCGGAATTTACAGCCATCATACAAGGCGGCCACGCTCTCGAAGCCGGCGTCGATGGCGGCCAGCAAATCGGCGTCTTTGGCGGTCAATTGGCCGGGGTCAGGGACGGCGCCGTGGAAGTAGCGTTTGGTCATGTTGAGGACGCGGTTGACGAGGTTGCCCCAGTTGCCCACCAACTCGGCGTTGTTGCGCTCCACGTAGCCGCTCCAACTCCAATCACTGTCACGAGTTTCGGGCATAACGGCCGTTAAATAATAGCGCAGCGGATCCGGATCATGCCGTTCTAAAGCATCCAGCATCCACACGCCCCAGTTCATGCTGCCACTGATCTTGCGCCCTTCCATGTTCATGAACTCGTTGGCGGGCACATCATAGGGCAGGTTTAGCTGCTGTTGTGGATCGTCGGCGTAGAGACCTTTTGCCCCAAAAAGTTGGGCGGGCCAAAAAACGGCATGGAAGGGGATATTGTCTTTGCCGACAAAATAGGTGGTGCGGGCTTCGGGATTTTGCCACCAGTGGCGCCAGGCGTCAGGCTCACCATTGTTTTTGGCCCACTCGATGGTGGCAGAGAGGTAGCCAATGACGGCCTCAAACCAGACGTACAGCACCTTCGTTTCATACCCTTCAACCGGCACGGGAATGCCCCAATCCATATCGCGGGTGACGGCGCGGCCGATGAGTCCCTGGTCTACGAAATTGCGGGCAAAATTGATGACCTGGGGTCGCCAAAAATTCCGGGCGTCATCATGCAGCCACGCTTGAAAGCCATCTTCAGCGATGGCGGGCAGATCGAGGAAAAAATGCTCGGTGTCGCGCAGTTCCAGGGCGCTGTCGTCGTTCTTGCTGCGGGGGTTGATCAGTTCGGCGGCGCTTTCAAACAATTTGTTGCAGTTGTCGCATTGGTCGCCGCGGGCGCGGTTGTAGCCGCAGTTGGGGCAGGTTCCTTCCACATACCGGTCGGGCAAGAATTTGCCGGCGTCGGGCGAATACATCTGCTTGGTGGTTTTGAGGTAGAGATATTCGTTGTTTAGCAGCGAGGTGAAGATGTCTTGGGAGACCTGGAAGTGGTTTTCTGTGTCGGTGTGGGTGAACAGGTCGTAGCAGAGGCCCAGTTTTTGGAAGAGGTCGAGAAAGCGGTTGTGGTAGTAGCCAAATGTTTCTTCCACAGTCTGGCCCAGTTCTTCGGCTTTAACGGTGACGGGGGTGCCGTGGCTGTCTGAGCCGGAGACCATGAGGACGTGATTGCCTTTTAAGCGGTGAAAACGGCCGTAAATGTCGGCGGGTAAATAAGAGCCGGTGACGTTGCCCTGGTGGATGTCGGCGTTGGCATAAGGCCAGGCCACACAAACGAGTATGTATTCTTTTTTCATTTAATCTTCGTCTTCCTCTTCGAAGTCGTCCTCGTCCTCAATGTCGTCCTCGTCATCTTCTGTGACTTCGGTGAGCAGTTCGGCCAGCAGTTCAAAATCATCTTCGCTCATTTTGAGGAAGGATTCCGGCTCCAGGCGCATTTTGCCCAGTTTGGGGTAGCTTTCCAGTTCCACAGAATCGATGGAAACGGCCGTTTTCACAGACAAGGCTTCGGCGTCTATATCCAGGGAGAAAAACGAGGCGGTGGTTAGATCCAGATTGTAGAAATAATCTTTGGGCTTCTTTTGAATGGGGTCGCTGGTAATGGTAGCTACCGCGTAAAAAAGTTGCAGTTCAATCAGATAAATAATGAGCCGATCCCCCTTTTTAAGCATCTCCAGGTCTTCCGGCCGGGTGACGATGACCACCTGTTCCGGCCAGCCGGGAAAAGCCAGTTCCTCAGGATCAGGTAGGCTGATGCATTTGATAAAGTGCTGATTGGGGATGAGGCCAACGTTGGCTTTGCGCGAGATTTTCTTGGCCTCCTTCGCTTCCATTTCTACGGCAATATTTTCCCAAATGCGGGCCTGGAGATCCATTCTTAGCTCGGCTTCAGAACCATCTTCATAACGGACGCGCATCTTCGGTCCGTTGATTTCGATAACGGTGTATTTGCCTTTGCGGTTGGCGTAGGTGTTGTTTAATTCAAAAGTCATCTCTTTTTTACTCCCTACCCTGTCTAGTTTTCCTTTCTAAATTTTCGGCGCACATAGTAGCGAGTTTTTGAGTTGTTGGCAAGTCGAGTCTTTAAATAAGGATGAAAGATGAAGGATGAGCGGTACTTAATTGAGAGGGGGTTCTGTGGTGAAGGCGACGCCGTTCCAATAAACGGGCAATCTACCGGGCGTCTGGCAGCCGCTGCGGATGATGACGCTGTTTTGAATGGTGAGGCCGCCGGCGCAGGTTTCGGGCAGGGTATGCAGGGTGGGGTTGTTGGTGTGGATGGTGAAAAGGTAGGAACGGCCGTTTACCCCATCATGCAGCAGCACATCCAACAGTCCGTCAGCGGTAAGGTCGGCCGTTTCCACCAGTTTCAGATCAACGACAGCCTCTTCACGGGAGAGGAAGCGGTGGTTGAACTGGAGGCGCATCTGTCCGGCGTCGTCGGGGGAGAGCAGAATGAGTTGGGTCAGGTCGGGCCGGGTTTGGGGGCCGCGCCAGAGTAGGAGGAGATGAGAACGGCCGTTTCCATCCGCCAGCCAGACCCATTCACTCAGCCGTTGCGGCTGCTGGTTGAGCCATTGGCGCTGCATGGCGGCCATGACGGCCGGGCCGCGCTGGTTGAGGGCCGTGATCAAGGCCGGGATTTCGCCTTTAGCGGTCAGGCCATCGCGCTCCTGGGGGCGGTAGAGGACGTTTTCCTGGCCCAGATCGGCGTTGGCCCGTTCGGGGTGGGGGAAATAGAGACGGCGGCTGTTGCTGACGGCCGCTTGATCGCAGCTGTATTGCAAGGCTAAACCCTGCGCCGCACTTTGCAGACCGATGGTGGCAGAACGGCCGTTGCCATCCACCAACGTGGCCACCTCTTCATAAAAGAAAACAATGTCATGGCTGCCTTCAAACAGTTGCACGGAAAACGTGACCCGGTCGTCAGGGTTGTCGCCATAACGGGGCACATCGTCCCATTCCACCACAAAAATACGATGCGGCGCTTCCCCGACGACGGCCGTTTCCAAATAACCGGCCAGCGTTAAGTCGAGGTCATCCCAGTAAGGGGCAATCATATCGCCCATATCTGGCATAGGGCCGTCGCTGAGACATGAGTTCAAGAACCAGGCATTGCCGTTGCCGAATTGTAGATTGCCGTTGCTGCTGGCTTGCACTTCCGTGTAATCTGTGCCGTAAAAGGTAAAAACAAAGGGGAGTTCCAGCGAAACCACGCCATCATCAGCGTAGAGGCCGCTGTCTTCGGTGGCGTCAATGGCCGCGAAGCCATCGCCGCCGGTACAGGTATAGCCATACAGATCAGGGCCGGGACAGAGGGCAGCGGCCGGGCCAAATTCAGCGCGGGTGGAGCGCCAAAAAAAGAAGAGGGCAGCGCCAATCAAGGCAAGTAAAATTAGGAGAAGCAGTGAAATCCGGGCAACTGAGCGCATGGGGAGAGTTTAACGCAGGGGCAGGGGGTGGGCAAGGTGCAGGATGGGAAACGGCCAATCTCCGCTTCTGTCTGAAATTTATGGAAGAGGAGATAACGTTTGATCCAACTGGCGTACGTCTGTTCTGTTGAATCCGCCAGGCCAACCGCTCGAGTCTTTTCCCGAACTTATTGTAGGAATCTGCTCATAACCAAATTGCACACAACATTGTTATCATGCGAAAATAACATATACTTTCATGTGATTATTTTGATTTTTTGTGGATAAAAAAAACGTTAGACGGCACAGGCTACTCATTTGTCCCATACACTAATTTCTGTAATTTCATTATCCATCAGTAGCAAATTGGCAAAGTCCCAATGATGAGAATTAACATGGGCACAACCACCATTGTCCTAATCACCGGACATCCCGCCACAGGGAAAACCACATTGGCACATTACTTAGCTCAAGAATTGTGTTTACCTTTAATTTGGAAAGATCAGATCAAAGAATCACTTCTTGAAACGCTTGGCTCGTCCACAACAGAATGGTCTCGTAAATTAAGCACAGTCGCCTGGAAGCTACTTTACCAACAAGTCGAGAACCTGTTACAAGCCAATGTTTCCCACATTGTTGAAAGCAATTTTGATCCAATTTATGCGAATAGCCGTTGGCAAAATCTAGATCAAAAATATGATTTTCGGTTGATTCAAGTCCGTTGTGAAACTGAACCAGAAATATTGCTAAAAAGATATTGCCAGCGTATCAAAGATGGGAACCGTCGTTTAGGACACGTTGATGCCAGCAATGATAAAGTTTTTCTTGAATCAATAAGACAGCATATAGAATGGGTGGCAGTAGAAAGCAATCGACTGTCGTTTGATACGACAGAAATTGGGGAAGCAAGCCATTTGAAGATTGCGAAAAAAATAAGAAGATTGATGTCGAATAGTTGTTTGGAAATGGAAGGGGCAAAAGGTAAAAACAATATATCATCTAACCTGGTATAATGAAAATCGTCGAATGATAGGAGAGCGATTAAGATGAAAACAAAATTCATGGGACGTTATGTTGTTACCGATCCAGAAATATGTCATGGTAAGCCAACCTTTCGTGGCACTCGCATTTTAGTTGCTGACGTTTTGGAACAAGTTGCCGACGGCTTGGCCTGGGAAACGATCATTGAAGAATGGCGCGGAAGTATTTCTAAGGAAGCTATTGCCGAAGCGGTCAGACTATCAAGACAAGCTTTTCTTGAGAACGCGGATAAATATGCTTTGGGGCCAATGGCAACGTGAATGTTCTGGATGAAAACATCATAGATAATCAGCGTCGGCAGTTAATGAGTTGGCGAATGCGTATCCACCAGATCGGTTTTGAGGTTGGACGAAAAGGGATGAAAGATCGTGAAGTCATCCCTTTTTTGCATCAACTCAAACAACCTACCTTTTTCACCCGTGATGACGACTTTTTGAGCGTAGATTGTGTCATGCGGGGTATTGTCTGGTTTATCTTGATGTCAGGAAAGAAGAAGTCGCAACTTTTGTTCGTCGCGTACTGCGTCAGCAGGCATTCAAAACGAAAGCCAGGCGTATGGGCAAAGTGATCCGTGCTTCACATGTTGGCTTGTCAGTTTGGAATCTTCATGCTGAAAAAGAGGAGTATCTTGACTGGGACAGGTAGTTTTGGTGTGGGAACGGCCGTCTAACAATTGCTGCAGCTGATGCGGCGCGAACGGCCGTTTTTCCAGCGTTCCAGTTAATCCGAAAGCTCTTTCTCAACCGCGCCGCGCAGGTGAGCGTAGCGTTAGGAGCGGCCCATCTTTTAGAGAATGTGCCAATGCAGGCGTTTTGAGATCCATTGTTATTGCTTTAACCATAAGAAAAACGTACAATTATCTGTACATAATTCCTGGAGGTAAAGTGAAATGGAAGCTATTAACTACACGGTCGTTCGCCAGACGTTAGCCCAGAAAATGGACCAAGTTTGTGATGACCATACGCCTATCATCGTAACCCGACAAAACAATCGCTCTGTTGTGATGCTCTCTTTAGAGGATTATCAGGCTCTTGAGGAAACCGCTTATTTGTTACGTAGCCCTAAAAATGCCAAGCGTTTGATGGAGTCAATCCTTGAATTGGAGAGTGGGCGCGGCACAGAGCGAGGGCTAATTGAATGAGGCTAATTTTTTCCGAAAACGCTTGGAATGACTATTTGTACTGGCAAAACGCAGATAAGAAGACCTTGAATCGTATCAATGCGCTTATCAAAGAGATTCAGCGCACACCGTTTTCGGGAATGGGTAAACCAGAACCACTCAAGTTTGGACTTTCTGGTTATTGGTCTCGTCGTATAGACGGAGAATATCGCATTGTTTACAAAGTTGTGGAAGATGATCTGCTTATAGCTCAACTGCGCAACCATTATTAACAGCCAAAACGTATGGGTGCAATGCGGGGACAAAGGTGAGCAGTTGCTTGATGGCAACATCTTGAGCCAAGATCAATATTTTACGCCACCAAATTGTTGAAAACCTTTTTAGGTCATCGTCTCCAGGCTGAAGGAACTGCGTTCTATACAGAACTGGAGCCGATTATTCTGGAGATAAAAGGTGAATTTGAGCCAGGCAGAGCGCAATGAACTAGCAAAACTCACCCTTGTTCTGATTAAAAGTTTAGGTTTACCTAATCCTTCATCTCACTTTTCTAACAACAAAGCGTCAAATTCTTGCGATGCTTCAATTAACAATGCACGAGGAGTAGTCAAGCTAAACATAGCCCACTGTTCATCATGGGGGAAGCGATCTAGAAACCAAGCCAGTGTCCTAATCTGTGGTTCTTGGTTAATCGCTTCCAGGGCATTGCTCAACCAGCTTTCGGGGTAATTGTCGGCAGGAAAACGTCCTGTTTCGCTGTCGAAGGTATTACTGGCGTTGATGTAGACTGGTTTTCCGGCCGTGTATTCATACTGGTTGATAATGTCGAGCCAATCCTGATAGATGCGAAACCCTGCCTGCGCTTCTCCCCATTCCTCCCGGTGGAGGGTAAGGAATGGTTCTTGCGCACGTTGTGCAGCGGATAATTCGGGCGCATCGACGCGACCAAATGCCTGAATGGCAAAGCCGTCGGGTGCTGTGTCGCTGATGCCATGTTCAATTTTGGCAGCAGCAGCAGCATTGATATAAGTAACGACGCTGTTCATGTAGGTGAGCCAGGGAACGTCAATTTTATAGGGGATGTCGCCAGTTTGGTCGCTATTCCAGGGACTTACCGGCCCGACAATGATTTGTGCCTGTGGGTTTTCATTTCTGATAACTTCCAGGGCATTGTCATGGAGGGTGGGATCGACGCCATATCCGTTGAAAACTTGGGCATACCAGGTTGGCGTAACCGGGTTTTCCGGGGATTGGACATTCGCCTCTGTGGTGTTGAAGTTGCTGCCAATGATAAAACCGACCACATCAGCCAGCCGTTCATCTCGCGCCAGGCGTCGGATATAAGCTAAGTAGGCATCTAAAGCGGCATAATCATCTGGCGGGGGGATGCTTTGTCCTTGAGCGTAATCCACTCTGACGAGGACGCGCAGACCGTTTTGGTGGGCTTGTTGCACCCGTTGCGCTAGGTCATCTATGCCCCAGAATTGCTCTTCTGCCAATTGGGCGTAGCTGATTTCTATGTCCCAGCCTTGCCGATTGTGCCAATCCCGTTCTGGATTGGCGAAGACGAGACCGAGTTTGGTGGGAGTGAGTTGGGTGGAAACGCCTGCACTGAGCGTGGCCGAAACGGCCGTTTCTGTTTTCGTCCATAGTTGGCAGCCTGTATTACAACTATGGTACAAGTTGATACTTGTTGCTTCTGGGACGCCGACCGCTTGCCAGCGCCACTGCCAGACACCTTCTGCATTTTGGCTGCCATGTTCGACCAGGGTGGCTTCTGTGCCAGCTAACTCCAGGCGCACAAAGGTCCAGGGGGTGACATCTTGCACGATGATTTCCAGTTCGTTTTCTGCGTTGCTGGTGACGCTCACTTGTGGCCAGGTGTTTGTTTGCGGTAAGGAAGCGGGGATATAGGCGATCTTGCCAGAAATGGGCAAGAGCCAGTAAAAGATGAGTGCGAAAATGGCGAGTGTGAATAAGATGATATAGGTGCGGGTTTGTTTGGTCATGGTTATTTTGAATAGCTTTCAAGAGTACAAGGATTGGGAAATAAAAAGCGGATTATAGACCTACTGCACAGATCACCCATATATCGAGACGAAAATGGTTAACAAGGCGGCACACCCAAGCCACAACCCCCTAAGACGGGGTGATTTTTGTCCGCTTGTGGAACCGGGCCCGCTTGAGAGTATGCCTACTGTGGCAAAAATGAGGGTACAGGGCAATAGAATTATAAAAAGAGGCAAAACCTATCTCTTCGGGCAATAGTTTAACCAAGAGTGGAAGAAGAAGCCCCATTATAAGCGCTACACTTGAGAAGGCTATAGAGGCAAAGCTGCTAATCGTATTCAACTTGTCTGATTGCATCAAAATTCCCTTTAAGATAAGGATTACGGCCGTTTCTCGTTCATCCCCTTTTGCTTTCGGGTAAGCCAGTGCATTGTGTAGGCGGCTGGCACAGCAAAAACGGCTAAAAGAGTGAGGCTTTGGGCGACAGGACGAGTCCAATTCCAAGCATGGTTCGGAACTTGATGGGGTGTAGTGGTGGGGGTTCCTGTCCACCCTAATACCATGCCGTTTTCGGGAAATTGGTTTAAGGCGATAAAAAGGGTGAAGCTGCCAACGGCCGTTAACACCACAACCGCCACCCATAACGTCGGTTGAAAATCAGGCACAACCCGTTTGCGCAAAGCCACAAGGAACCCACCCAGAACAAGCCATCCAATAAGCTGAATTGGAAATCCTGGTTGTACGCCCAGAGGGCTTGCTTCTGGATAACGTGACCAATGTGGCAGAGCATGAGCCGCAAAATAAACAGCTATCTGCATCATTCCCCCCACCAAGAGATAACCGTAAGAACCATAAAGTATCGCAATAACTATCCAGGAAAAAAGAAACAACAGGCTAAGAAAGATGACAATATCAGTATCACCCGGTTTCCACGGTGCATAAGGCGCATTGCCTAGCCAACCCGTTAGCCATAATGCGGCACTTAACGCTAGACTGATAAAAGTTGGCACAGAAATCAGTAGCAATAGAGACGTTAAAGGCCACTCTGGTTTTGCCCGCTTTGCCCCGACCAAAAAGAGGATGCCTAACGTAACGGTCGTGGTTAGGTAAACACCCAAGCCTAGCGGATTAAGCGGGAGATCACCCACACGCCATCCAAAGAATAGCAAAGCAATGCCAGTCATGACGTGGGCCAACAACAACAGTGCCGGAGCTATAAACAGCCAAGCAATAGATGTATCTTTTTGCTGAGAATATCTGGAGGAATTCATCATTGTCTCCTTTATAAATGGGAGCGTAGGCGTCTCGCCTGCAAGGGGCGGGGACGTCCGCGCTCCAATTTTCATTCATGGTGGTGTGTGCCACACAATTCTCTTTTAGAGTTTAGTTAAACCGAAGAAAGTGTAACGCATGAATGTCACAACCAGGTCACAGGTATGTAACAGTTGTGTCACAACTTTGGTTTGTTGAGTTGGAGGGTTGGGCGCAGGTTATTGGGGTAGGGTGAAACTGGGCAGGGAAAAGGGAACGGCCGTTCCCTTTTCTTTTCCCTCTATGTGGCTGGTGATGGCTAAACGGCCGTTACCTATCCTATTTATCTAAAACAACAATTTTCTCCGCTTCTAAGATGCCCGCTAAACCAGGGAGGCCAGTGGCCTCAATCTCCGTGCCTGGAACCACATCC
>CAZXVH010000040.1:11215-37145 GCA_964643965.1 uncultured Ardenticatenaceae bacterium | reverse complement strand
TAAAGAAAAAAGTTACCATAATAAAAGCCGCCACATAAGCCAATGGATAAATCCAAAGCATATATTGATCTAGCTTCAATATAAATGAATCTTTGTTTGTCATCTCCACCCGCTTCAAATAAACGTTAAATACAAGGACAAGTCCCGTTACCACAAAGGTGCTGACCAAAAAACGATCCATCAATGTCAGATAACCCAAACGGGGCAAGTCGTTGGCAATGGTGAAGTTATAGGCTATGAATAAGAGCATATTGCTGCCGGCAACATCCACCCGTTTGCCATAATCATTGAGGAAAAAAGTAAACCAGGAGATGATAATGATAATGGCTAACGGCACGAAAATGCGAAAAATGTAAAAACTGAGGTGGCGACGCGCCTCAAAAAAGAATGAGTAGCGAGAAGTGGTGGATTTTGTACTCTCGATTTCGCTGGTAACAAAAGTGTCGCTGTTCGTGATATACCATTCCTCTTCACCCAATTGATCGCCTACCTCAGTGAACCCCAGATCGTCCACGAAGGCAAAGATCTCATCTGGATAGATGGAATCAACCCGAATATAAAAATCCTGGGTATCAAAGGGGAACCGCTCAAAATTAAAATCAGGCGCCTGAAAAGTGGTGGAGAAGCGTTCAAAGTAAATAGCTCTGCCTTCAGGGTAAACGACGACGTATCGATTTTGGACCCAACGGTTTCCCTGTTGGTTGAACAAGGTAAATTCAGGCCAGTTGATCTCATTGTTGGTGGCAAACTGGTTGAAACTTTCACCACGAAAGACTTTGAAGCGACAGTCACAACTGTCGGGACTAAACGCTAAAGCGGGGTCTGTCCATTCCAGGCGCAGTGAAGCCACGGCGCCGAAATTTTCTGCTTTCTGGTCTACGCCGGTAATTTGCTGCAACTTGACGCCGACTTTGACCGGTTGTGGTAGGCGAAACACGGAATGCCCCGTGCTGGCGGCGTGACCGTTGAGCACATCGGGGCTGTTGAGTCCCACTAGCAGGCGGAAGTCGCCGGATGTCTGGTTGCTGTCGGCACAACACGCGGTGATTGTTAGCCGGGGAGCGGGCATGGCTGAATCAAATGTGTATTGCAGGGTGGCCTCTGTTGCTTGGCCAGAAAAGTTCCCATTTGCCAGTGGTTTGTCGCCAAAATCGGATAAATTGAGGATGGGCTTGAGATCGCCAGAGGTCGCTTCGACGTAAACGTAGAGTATGTCACCGGCCGCGACCGGGTATAGGTCAAAATAGGTAACGGGGTCTTCACTGGTTAAGGCGCCTGTAATTTCCTGAATACCTTCGTGTTCCAGGCTGTTTTGTGTATCGGGGTGGGCGATAATGTCTCCGGTGGCCTGGGCGGAACCGCTCAACACTTCAGGCGCATCCAGGCCAATTGTCAGTTGAAAATTGCCAGAGGTGGCTTGGGCGGCCGTGCTGATGAGCGCGACGATATAATCGCCATCGGCCGGGATGAGGTATTCGATAACGGCCGTGTAGCCTGGACCGCTGTCATCATCCCAGGCGGTGAAAACCTGGTCGGCAAATTGGGGGATGACTTGAAGGGGGTCTCCCCCTGCCGCAACGGCTTGAGCAACGGCCGTTTGGAACTCTTCTCGAATTGTTTTCCGGTCCATCTCGGTATCTGCTAAGAGCAATAAAGGGTCTAAATCCCCTGAAGTTCCTTCACCGAACAGGTAAAGCGTTTGCCCTTCTTTCAAATTGGGGAGCGCATAAAAAGCGCCCGCGTTGGTTCCCGCCCACCCTGTCACAATTTGTATCTGTCCCTGATTGTTTTCCTGGGCAGAGAGGGGGATGAAAACGGCCGTTAACCCCAGCCCCAAAATGAGTATCAAGCATAAATAACGAGTTCTCAATAAAAAACGTGACATTTGTTCTCCAAATCTCCATTAAGTATGATCAGGGGTATCTACAGCCCACCTTATTACTGGTATTCTGAAACTATAACTGGGGTTGGTGTACTCCTCATGCGTGCATGATTTGAGCAACCGATAGCCATAAATATATTGTGATTTGCGCCAATAGTAAAGATATTGAAACGGCCGTTACTGGGGTGTCGCATATCTGGTCGGGATACTCGGCAGACGGCCGGTTCTGTCACTCCCAAGCGGCTGAAAAATGGTGAAACTGGGGCGGTTTAAAAGGAAGAGGGGATGGGAAACGGCCGTTTCCCATCCCCATCATTCGGCATAACGACAGAGCTATATCAAAAAGAGACAGATGAACATGGCTTTGCAGCCATATTCATCTGTGTCTGCATACTTAATTAGAAGCGCTTGTCGCTGGCGTAAGCTGTTCAGCGGCTAACTGGGCCTGGCGGGCAAAATCAATAGACATCGCTAAAATGCGAGCCGATTCTTGGGGGCTGTGGAAGCCGGTGCTGTTTTCCGACGAGACAAAATCCCAGCGCAGAGAAGCCCGCCGATGCAAATGACGCGCCTCAGCCAATTGTTCATCCGTCGCGCCCGCCTCTTGCGCGGCCACAATGGCGTCAATGGCATCCAGCAGCGCCTCTTCAGACAGGCGTAACAATTGCGCCGTACTATCCTGGATGGTGATGATGCGTTCTTGAAGCATTTTTTCATCTTGCTGATGGCAAGTCTGGCAGGCGTTATTGACATTGTTGAGCGGGCTGCGCAGCCAATGATCAGAAACCTTCACCGCTCCTTCGCGCATATAAGGCATATGGCAGTCCGCACAAGAAACGCCAGACTGCGCGTGGATGCTACTGTTCCACATTTCAAATTCTGGATGCTGAATTTTGATCATAGGCGCATTGGTTTCAGCATGAGTCCAATCTTTGAAACCATATTCGTCATAATACGCTTCAATGTTGTCAATATTAAACCCTTTCTCCCAGGGGAAGGTCAAAACCTTGTTCTCACCCCGGAAATAATATTCAACATGACACTGCGCACAAACATACGTGCGCATTTCCTGGCGACTGGCCTCTGTCCAATCCACGCCTTGTTGGTCCAGGGCATTGATGAGCGCCGGGCGCGTCAGGCGTAGACCCATCGTTTCCGGGTCATGGCAGTCGGCGCAAGTAGAGCCTATGTGGAAATCATCTTTGAGGTCATTATAAGGGGTGCGGTTGAATTCTTCCCAGCCCATTTCCGCGATCATTTGGGGCGCTTCGGCGGCGTGGCAGTTGGCGCAGGCAGCCGGTTGGTCCACCTGCGTCACACGTTTCGTATTTTTCTGATCGATGGTGGTGTAATAATGTCCCCGTTCTTCGTTATGATCGATACTAAAGGCGTAGCCAGCCCACAGGCGCACCATGGCGGGGTAACGTTCCAGCTTGCTATAGGGGACTGAACCGCCATAAGGCGTTTCGGTGTCGCTTTGTTGGGTACGCATAAAGGAATCATATTGGCGGGGGAAGTTTTGGCCCCAGACGGCCGGGTCTATTTCATCAGGGCTAATTTCGACGACTTTCAGGGGATACTCAACCGCTTCGGCTTTGCGTTGTTGAATATTGGTCAACAGCGCAGCCAGGCCAATGATGACGACGAAGCCAATAACAGTGGCCATAATCATTAACAAAAACGGGCGACGGTTTTTCGGTTCGGTTGGGGTTGTGGTACTCATATATTTCTCCTCGTAAATAGGAGCGCGAACGTCTCGTTCGCCACTTGCAGGCGAGACGCCTGCGCTCCATTTTCATTCATCGTGGTGCGCCCCACTCATGGGGAACTCCTCAAAATAAGTATGTCTGTCAAAAAACTAATCAGGTAATGATCTCCTTTGCCAGGCAAACTGGTTTAACGGCCGTGTCCGACCCCACTGTGACAACGCAGACAATCTGTGGGGGTCTTATCGTTTTCATGGCTGATGGCTGTCACCAATTCACCATGGCAATAGAGACAGTTTTCATAGGCGACTTGCCGGTTCATATCGGTAATCTGGATCGGTTCGGGAAAATTATCAGTGGTGAAGGCGACGCTGTGGTTCCAGCCATTGATGCCTTTAACAGCATATTTGGCAAAAAAGGTGTGGGGGGTGTGGCAATCATTACAGCCGGCCACTGCTTTATGGCTGCCATGATTCCAACCATCGTACACTTCTTGCATAATGTGGCAGTTGACACAGGCCGCGGGATCATTAGAGAAGTAGGAGGCGCCTTCAGCGTAAACAAACGTGTAACTACCAAGGCCAATGATGGCGCCGATAAGGCCCACGAGCAGCAGCCAAGACCAGAGGGGCACACTGGTGAAAGCACGGCGCAGAGGAGATGGTTCTCTTTCAGGATTGTTTGACTCAGCCATAGCGGGTGTCCTTTTAATCTATTATATTTGGCAGGAGCCAATTTGTAACAATCAACATCTGGCCCCTTAAAGCAGGTATTATACTCGCTTACAATAAAACATCATTGTGTTTGGCGCCTTAAACAGCAGTTCCAATTATGTGGCCCCCACCAATGAATGAATTCACCGTCTGCAAGAAAAAACGTGTTAAAACAGATTTCTCCGGGCATAAAACAACATGCTTCAGCCTGTTTTCTGTTTCAGCCGCCGCTTTTAATGGGTGTCGCCAGCAGTAAAGAGTCCAAAATTGGATTTGCTGAATTGGTATTTGGGTGCGCGTCGTTTTTGTTGACGTAGTATCATTGCTAAACGAGGAGTGAGCTTGTCGAAGTCCGGACTTCGACAAGCTCACTCCTCGTCTCCATCAACCAAAGTTACGCGCACCCTTGGTATTTTCTCGGCTTGACAAGTTGCCGTCCTGTTTTATAATCATCATACCTTAGCATTGGCTAACATACCTTACAATTGATAAACAACACGTTGATCGGGATGAGTAGTTGCCGGGCTGAAATAAGAGAGCAGAGGATCACAGGCTGAAAATCCTCGCCACAAACCAGGTGATGAATACCCCCCGAGAGTGGTTTTCTGAACGGAAGGAGCAAACTTTTGGTTTGCTCTTAGAGGCAGACAATATTGTCTGCCTCGCTTTACCTCTATTAAGAAAATCCGGCTGGCCCCGTTAACGGCCGTTACAAGAGTAATCACACTGTTCACTGATTACTAAAATTGGGTGGAACCACGGTCGCCATCGTCCCAACAAGGATGATGGCGTTTTTATTTTATATTACTGTTGTGGCCGCATCTCAGTCCCGAAGGGCTGCTTTCCAGACCCCAAGGGCTACTTTCCAGATCGTGCCATCATCAATATTTTGGAGGCATCATGTCTAACAACGACATACCCTACATAGAAACAGACCTGTATCGTATTCGCCACTCGGCCGCTCATGTCATGGCCGAAGCGGTGCTGCAATCCTATCCCGAAGCCAAGCTGGCCATCGGCCCGCCTATCGAAGATGGCTTCTACTACGACTTCGACTTAGGCCAGGATGAAAACGGCAAACCCATCACCTTCTCACCCGAAGACCTGGAGAAAATCGAAGCCGATATGAAAAAACTGCTCAAGAGCAACGCCAAATTTGAGCGATCTTCCATGAGCATCGCCGAAGCCAAAACCTTCTTTGCTGACGCGCCCTACAAATTAGAACTCATCGAAGAACTGGCGGCCGGCAAAGTAGACGAGAATGGCAACCCCATCTCCGAGCCGGTGCAAGAAGTGGGCATCTACACCCAGCGTGAATTCGTAGACCTGTGCCGGGGGCCGCACGTCGGCTTCACCAAGCAAGTGAAGGCCAACGCCGTTAAACTGCTGCGCACCAGCGGCGCTTACTGGCGCGGCGACGAAAACCGTCAGCAACTACAACGCATCTATGGCACCGCCTGGCACAACAAAGTCGAGCTAGACGAATACCTGAAACTGCTGGAAGAAGCCAAAGCCCGCGACCATCGCCGCCTGGGTAAGCAGTTGGAACTGTTCCACATCTCGCAGTTGGTGGGCGCAGGTTTGCCCCTATGGCTACCCAACGGCACGATTTTGCGCGACAACCTGGAAGGTTTCTTGCGCCAGGCGCAGGTGGAACGAGGCTATTTGCCCGTGATCACACCCCATATCGGCAAAATCGACCTGTACATCACCAGCGGCCACTATCCCTACTACAAAGAGAGCCAATACACGCCCATCGACGTGGACGGCGAGCAGTTCTTGCTCAAACCCATGAACTGCCCCCACCACATCGAAATCTATAAAAGCAAGCCGCGCAGCTACCGCGACTTGCCTCTGCGCCTGGCGGAATTCGGCACCGTTTACCGCTACGAGCAAAGCGGTGAGCTGAGCGGCCTGACGCGGGTGCGCGGCTTCACCGTCGATGACTCCCATCTTTTCGTCACGCCAGACCAACTCGAAGAAGAGTTCATCGGCGTGGTCAGCCTCATTCAATACGTCTTTGAGACGATGGGTTTCCACGGTTTCCGGGCGCGCCTGGGCGTCAACGATCCGGCCAGCGATAAGTACGCCGGTGAGCCGGAGATGTGGGCTAAAGGCATCGCCGCCATCAAAAAAGCGGCCGACAAAGCGGGCATGAATTACGTGGTTGAAGAAGGAGAAGCAGCCTTCTACGGCCCCAAACTGGATTTCATTTTCCGCGATGTGTTGAAGCGAGAATGGCAGTTGGGCACGGTGCAAGTAGATTTCTTGCTGCCAGAACGGTTTGATCTTGAATACATGGGGGAAGATGGTCAAAAACACCGCCCGGTTATGATCCATCGCGCCCCGTTTGGCAGTATGGAACGCTTTGTCGGTATTTTGATTGAGCATTTCAACGGCGCTTTCCCGCTGTGGCTGGCCCCGGTGCAGGTGATGATGGTTCCCATCGCCGACCGCCACATTGAATATGCTAACGCGGTGGCCGCTCAACTGCGGGCTGTGGGCCTGCGCACCGATGTGGATGACAGCAGCGAACGCATGAATAAGAAGATTCGCAATGCCCAGTTGATGAAGATCCCTTACATGTTGGTGGTGGGCGATCAAGAAGAAGCGGAGGGCGCGGTCGCCGTGCGCACTCGTGATGATGGCGATCATGGCGCGGTGGCGGTATCTGAGTTCATCGACCGCGCCACTACCCTGGTCACAACTAAATCGATGGAACTGTGAGCGGATGATAAGCCGTCAGGTTTAGCACACAAGAGGCCGCTCTTCAAACCCCAAGACCTGCCAGCGCTAGAAAAGCAAATGCGCCACATCATCCACGCCGATTACCCACTGGTCTATCGTGAAATGAGCGCCGTCGAAGCCAGACTCTTTTTCGCTGACCAACTATACAAGCTGGATTGCTTGATGCCTGGTCAGCAATGGAGATGATGCGGGATCACCGCAAACTCGGCCGAGAGTTAGAAATTTAACTGTCTTCAGCGGATTTAGATGTCATCTGAATGGGCAGTTTCAGGGTAAAGGTGCTGCCCACCCCTTCTTCACTGCTGACGAGGATCTCGCCATTGTGCGCTTCTACCAGGCTTTTCACAATCGCCAGGCCCAGACCCGTGCCGATGGCAATGGCCTGGTGTTTTTTGATACGGCTGTACCGCTCAAAAATAAACGTGAGTTCATCGGCCGGAATGCCATAACCCGTATCCTTCACCATCACCACCGCATATTTTCCACTGACGGAGGTGGTGATAAATACCTCCCCTTCATCAGGGGTGTATTTGATGGCGTTAGAGATTAAATTGAGGACAACACGCTGAATTTTCTTGTCGTCGGCCGTCACTTCCACGGGTGAGGGGACGGGATCAAAATGGAGCGTAATCCGTTTTTCCTGGGCCAGGGCGTCTAATGATTCCGCCGCTCCCTTGACCAATAGCGCCAGATCGAAACTGGAACGTTCCAACAGCACCGGTGTGCCAGATTGCAGCTTGCCCACTTCCAATAAATTGTTGACGATTTCTAACAAAGTGTCCTGACTGCGCAGAATCACCTTGGCAATATGCTCTTGCTGCGCACGATCCAACTCGCGATCTCTTAAAATACTGCCATACCCTTTGATGCTGGTCAGCGGAGTACGCATATCATGCGTCAGCACGGCCAGGAACGCATCTTTTTCTTTGCCCAATTCTTCTAATTCCTGATTGGCTTCGGCTAAATTGCTATTCGCCAGTTCCAGATCAGAGGTGCGCAAATCGACTAAATCCTCAAGCTGCGTCATTTGCGCTTCGGTCTGCCGGGCGTACATCCGAAAAGCATATGCGGAAGCGGCGATGGGCAAGAAGAAAACCAGAATGCCCAGCAAATTAAATTCTATGAAGGCTAACGCCAGGATAGCGCCGCCCAATCCACTGACAAGCACATTCAGGGGAACGGCCCAACGATGTTCCCGCCATACATCCAGCGGGGGGACGTTCATTTGCAGGTGAAGGACGATGATCAGCAGCCACAAATTTACCTGGTCAGAGACAACGGCCGTTACCAACCAGGTCAAAGCCAATGCCGCCACACCTTCCCCCAACCAGCTATGCAGCAGCACAAAACATAAACCAGCGATGAATGTCGCCAGCGCTGTCATACCACTGTTAAAACCTAAACGGGTGACGGCCTTCTTCCAGGGAGGGTGATCCATGCGGATGCTAATCAACCACAAGGCGCTCTCCGCGATAATGGCAATCAGGGCGGCCGGCGCCGGGCCAAACAAAGCAATCGCCGCCAAAGAGACGGCCGACGCCACTGAAAAATCTACCCCGCGCAAAGTCACGGTGGCCGTCCCCTGGATGGCAACCGCCAACAAGGCCAGCAGCAAGAAGCTGGTTAATTCTTCACGGGTTAATTGCATTAAACCCAGAACAGCTAAAACCACTCCCGCCATACTGACAATCGTCACATAAAGTTGATATTGTCTGCTGGAGGCTGTGGCTGATTTTGG
Organism: uncultured Ardenticatenaceae bacterium; assembly: GCA_964643965.1. Classification (GTDB taxonomy): domain Bacteria; phylum Chloroflexota; class Anaerolineae; order Promineifilales; family Promineifilaceae. Next base: position 28,358 of record CAZXVH010000040.1, on the reverse strand, counting down.
GGGATGGGTGATCTCTGCTTCAGACATAGCTCATTTCAACCAATTTGCGCCATTATGGCGGAAACACCCGACCTTGTAAATAGACCATATTTCCCTTAAGGAAAATTTGACATGGTCAGGAACCGACCACAGCCGGTATAGAGCAAACGCTCCTTTTCTCTGTAAATCTCCCTCTCTTCTCTGATCTGAATCACTATTTGCAAAGGCTGAAAAGTTCAATTACACGCCATTTAAAATACAAATGCCCCTGCTTGAGGGGCATTTGCTTAAAATTTAGGGGCAGAATTGTGTTTAGCTTACCTAATCAACATCATCCAAAATGCCAGACCAGGAGTAGCCGCCAGACCAGGAGTAGCCACCCGACCAGGAGTAACCGCCCGACCAGGAGTAGCCGCCTGACCAGGAGTAACCGCCAGACCAGGAGTAGCCGCTTTGCCACGTTTCACCCTCAACCAAAGGCGTCCAATCTGTGGAGCCAGACCAGGAGTAGCCACCCGACCAGGAGTAACCGCCAGACCAGGAGTAACCGCCTGACCAGGAGTAGCCGCCAGACCAGGAGTAACCACCTGACCAGGAGTAGCCGCCCGACCAGGAATAACCGGCGGTATCTGAAATCTGATCGCCATTTTCATCGACGACAATAAATTCACCATCACGATAGACAATGGGGCCGACATACGGTTGGCCTGTGACCATGCCCACATTCGCTTCGCCGATGGGCGGCGCCAGCACGGCTTCCGCGGCATCGATCCGGCCGGCCCCTTGTTGGAAGATAGCCCAGGTCAGAGCGCCATCGTCATAAGCGGCGGTATCAGCGCTGTTCATGAGCGCGTATTTGACCTGGTTGGGCGTCATGTCCGGGTTTTCGTCGAGCATCAGGGCCACCACTCCGGAGGTAACGGCCGTTGCCGCTGAAGTGCCGGCGATTTGATAATAGAGACCACGTACATGGGCGTTACGATGATTCCGATTCCATTCAGAGAAAGGCATCCCCTCTACCAGCATATGAGCGCCAGGCGCCACCACATCTGGTTTGACAAAACCCACTTCTGTGGGGCCGGCCCCGCTGAAGGGAGTGATGTAATCATCGCTGCTGTCGTCCGGGGTATAGTTGTCGGTGAAGGCGCCCACCGTGATGATGTAAGGATCGTTACCGGGCACAGAGATGGTCAGCGGTTCAGAACCGTCATTGCCGGCCGCCGCCAACACCACCACACCGGCGTCCCACAACGCTTCCACCGCCATGTTGAGCGGGTCATCCCAATAGGGGCTGTTAACGCCGCTGACCAGGGAAAGGTTGACCACGCGGATGTTGTATTCATCTTTGTTTGTCAGCACCCAATCCAGACCTTCGATCACGTCGGTATAAGTACCTTTGCCTTCCCCATCCAACACGCGCACATCAATCAGGTCCGCTTTGGGGGCGATGCCGATATAGCCATTGCGGTCCCGGGTAGGATTGGCGATGAGGCTGGCCATCATGGTGCCATGACCAAATTTATCGTTCAGGAACGGGCCATTATCCAGAGCGTCATACCGCGCCACGATGTTGCGCCGCAAACCGGGCAGCCGGTTAATACCGGAGTCGACCAAAGCCACGCCCACGCCTCGCCCTTTTACATGGGCAGCCCACGCTTCATCTGCGCCTACCACTTGCGGGAAATCTGCCTGCGGCCAGCGAGGCGGATTATGGCTCTGAATGCCGGCCGCTTCTACTGACTGCTCCGGCCGTACAGAGACCACGCGGGCATCGTGCTGCAAAGCGGCCAGGCTGCCTTCCGGGAAGCTGGCGGAGACGGCGTTGATAATGCCCAATGTGCTATTGACCTGACCCCCATAAGCCTGGGCTATGGCAACGGCCGTTTCCACATTATTTGCTTGCACGATCAAGGTTTCAGAACTTGATGAGGATGGTCCGCTTGCGGCAAAAACCAATACGAGCAATACCAGTGTCAAAACTACGAGGCGTTTCATGTATGACTCCTTTTTACTGCTTCCAGTAAAGTGATAATTCGTAAAAATACAAAGGGTACATTTGTGGAAGGCTCACGCCTTCTTCACATCTTTAGTATGAAGGATTGCCAGCCTAATTTCAATAGGACAAGAGGAGAAAGGGACTAATTTCCTATGGGTCATCCAGCTCAGAATCTCGCTGCTGTTTTTTACGCAGCAGCTGCGCGGCCAAAGAGCCGGGGGCTGGCTTTGGCTGGGCCTCGTCGCTCGTTTTAGGCGGAGGAGAAACGGGGGGCGCATCCACCGGTTTGGGCGGCGAGGCAGTCGCAGATGCAGGCGGTTGGGCCAACGGGGCCGTTGAAGGCGTCTCTTCATTTAAAGTGGGCGGGCGGCGGGCGGCGCGTTCTTTGGCTTGAAACAGGCGGGAAACTTGCTCAGTCTGGGCAGTGGGGGCCGGTTGGGGGAAAAGACGGCCAAAGGTGGCGGCCCAGGCTCGCTGCCAGTCTCGTTTGGTGATCACCAGGCGGCGCAGGGCGATGTCAAGCGGCAGCAGCAACACGGCCGTTATCACCAACCAGGGCCAAATCGGACGGGAGACGGGTTCGCCAGAGAGGTTGTGGTCAAAAACGGCCGTTATCAGCTCCGTTATATCTTGTCCACCCCCTGTTTCCGCTAACTGCGTCAACACATTCGTCTCGCTGGCCGGCTGATATTCCGCGGAGTAACCCAGCACCCAGCCCGACGTTTGCCCCACCACCCCTTCACCGTCGGCCGTCTCGCCGTTGAGCCGCAAAAAGTAAGCGCCATCTTGCGTGGGCGTGAAATCCGCTTCATAGCGGCCGGGAGCCACCTGCGGCAAGGCGACTGTCTGTACGCTGCCATCCGGGGCCACCACGTTAGCCGTCATCATCAGATCATTGAGATAAGCGCCATTCTCGCCTCGCGTATCCACTTGCAGCCTCGCCTGTTTACCGTTGAAGGTAACGGCCGTTTCCACATTACTGTCCCGATCAGCCGCCATCGTCCACCGGGCGGCCTGCGCCCAAAACGCCGGGAAGCCAGGCCACTGCACCCACTCGCTGCCCCAGCGCCCGGTGGCGTCTGAAGTCCAGGCCACCGCCCGGCCCAGCCCATACTGCCACGCTGCCAGCAGCGGATCATCCAGGTGAGTGGACAAAATGACTTGCGCCGTGCTTTTGGGACTGGTTCCCACATAACCATACAACGGCGGCACGGCCGTTATGCCCGCCAAAATAGGACTGTTACTCACCAGGTCAGGGAAGAAACGCTCTTCAACCAGATAGCTGCGCTGGATGGCGGTGGTTTCCTGCGTAAAAATTTGGGGCAGGTTGGCGGCGCGGTCGGTGAAATGGAAACGGCCGTTGCCCCGTTTCGCCATCTGTTGCAGCCATAAAGTATCCGGTCCCTGCCCGATGCTCACCGTAGAAACCGTCACCCCTTCGGCCGTCAGGGCGTCGATCAGTTCCGGCGTCCCCTCCTTCTGCTCAGAATCAGCGCCATCGGCCAGCAGGATGATATGTTTCACCTGGTTGGGACTTTGCGCCAGGGCTGCCGCCGCCGCTTCCAGGCCAGTGCGCACATAAATGCCGCCGCCGCCCGCCCCAATCTGGCGGATCAGACCGATGGCCGTTTCCTTGTCGCTGGCCGGCAGCGGGCCAATCTGGTTATCCGGCTGCGTATCTACCGGAATCACGGTGATCTCATCAAAATCGTTGAGCAGTTCCACCACGCGCACCGCCCCTTCCGCCGCCAACTGAATCTTGGTGACGCCCCCTTCTTGCATACCCATGCTGCCCGAGCGGTCGATGACAATGACGATGCTGACAGAGGGAAAGCGCTCCTGATCTTTGATTTGCATCTCGACGGGCAGCGTTTCTTCCAGGGGCGTCTTGTAATACCCGCCCATGCCAAAACTTTGCGGGCCGCCGACCACCACCAGGCCGCCGCCCAGATCCCGCACGTAACTTTGCAGCGTTTCCATCTTGCGCTGGCTCAGGTCGCGGGCGTTGACGTTAACCAGGATGACGCTGGCGTAATCGGCCAAACTTTCCAGGCTGCCGGGCAGGCCGGTGGGCGTGGTGCGATCCACGTCCAACCCCACCGCTTCCAGCGCCAGTTGCAGCTGCGGCGATTCGTCGGGGATGGGCTGCCCTTCATCGTCAACGCGCCCTTCGTCGGCCACAAGCAGCACCCGCGGCGGGCCGGTGATTTCGGTGAAGGCGGCCAGTTCGTTGTTTTGGTAGATAGTATCTTCGGCGGGGATAAGCTGCACCCGGTAGCGGGCAAATTCTTGGGCGGCGGCTTGCAAGCTGATGGGGAAGTTGTTCACGCCAGTTCGCAGCTGCACAGTGGCTTCATGGATGACGCCACTGCCGGCCAGCACGCGCAGGGTGGCGGGCATATCGGCGGTGGACGCCACGCTGACGTCGATGCGGAAGGTTTCGCCCTGGCTGATTTTGGTGGGAGCGCGGACGCTGGTGATGAGGGCTTCGGCGGTGGGTAACGGCCGTTTCAAATCCACAATATGCAGCTGCACTCCGGCCGCCGCCGCCAGATTCGCCGCTTCCATCTCATCGCCAATGGTGGGCTGCCCATCGCTCAACAGCACCAGGCGACGAGCGCTGCCGGCCGGAAACAGGGCCAGCCCCAGGCGGATGGCTTCCGCTAAATCCGTTTGCAATGTTTGTGGCGCAGTGGTGATGGGGGCCAGTTCGGCCAAGCCGCTCATGGGGCGGTCTACCAGGGCATTGGCCCCAAACAGGATAACGGCCGCCTGGTCATTTGGCCCCATCAACGACATGGCGCTGCGCACATATGCTTCCGCCTGCGCGGCCTGCTCCTGGCTGATGGAATCCGAGGCGTCCACCAAAAAGACGACCGCCAGGTCATCGGCCGAGCGCACGATTTGCAGCCCGGCCAAACTGAGGATGAGCAGCAGCAAAATGAGAATACGCAGGGCCACACTGCCCTGGTCTCGCCAGCGCCGCCGGCGCAGACGCCCGGCGTGAGGCCAGCCTAACCAGACGATGAAAGGCAGGCTCAATAGTAACAACAGGGCAATCGGTGTGGTGAAACTCACACCTGGATTTTAGCGGGGATCACCCGATTTGGGGAATTTTGGAACGCAGAGGCGGCGGAACGCTGAAACAATCCTTATTTTTTAGATTAGTTCAATCCTGGTGGTCCTCAATCAGCAAAGACGGCGGGCAAATGGATGGTGAAGGTGCTGCCCGCGCCATAGCTGCTTTCAGCGGTTAATTGGCCGCCGTGCGCCGCCACAATAAAGCGGGTGAGGGCCAGCCCCATGGCCGGCCGTTTTTTGCCATTGCTACCCTCGGTAATCGCCAGCCCTTGCCACAATTCATCCAGCCGCTCTTCAGGGATGCCCACGCCGCTGTCCGCCACCTGCAAGCAGATGTCGCCCCCTGCCAGCGCCGCGCTAATTTCCACAGAGCCGCCTATTTTGTTGAATTTGATGGCGTTATGGATGAGGTACTTGGTCGCTTCTTGCAATTGTTCCAGGTCGCCATAAACGGGGGGCAGCGTTTGTTTGGGGGTGAAGTTGAGGGTGACGCGCCGCGCTTCAGCCATATTTTTCAGGCTGCGCAGGGCGCTTTGAATGACCTCATCGATGTTGACCAACTGGAGCTTGGCGCTTTGCCGAATCTGCACCCGGCCGGACAGGTTGATTAAGGTGTCCAGCGGTGTTTTAAGGGCGGCAATCTCTTTGTTCAGGTCAGCAAGGGCGGTTTGCAGTTCGGGGGTCGCGGCGGTTTGGCTTTGCAAGGCGGCCAGGTGATCCTCGATGGGGGCAAACGGCCGTTTCAGTTCCGGCGTGATCAAGTTGACATACTGTGTGTAGAGACGCACCGTCTCGTTAAGATAGCGGCGCTCCCGAATAAGCGTCTGGTTTTGGGCAAACACATAGTCGTTGATGCGCTGTAAGCTGGCCATATTGCTCACTTGCCGCAAAACAGGGCTGATTTGTTCGGCCACCGCCATGAGCAGTTCAAAATCTTGCCCCTCATACGGCTCACCGGTGCGCTTGGATTTGAGCGCAATCATGCCCATCAACGCGCCGCCCGTTTGCAGCGGCACATACAGAACCCGCTGCCACTCGTCTAAAATATGCCGTTCGGCCAGCGACATGGCATCGAACTTTTCCAGGGCGTTGACGTCATATTGGCTGAGCGGTATGTTCTGGCTGCGGAAATAGTGGGTAAATGGGCTGTCTGGGGCGAAAACGGCCGTTTCTGGCTGCGGCTCTTGCAAATAGGCTAAGGGGCGCACAATCAAGGCCCCGGCCGCGCCATCTTCTGCCGTCAGCAGCCAGGCGTCATCCACCGCCAGGGCAGACTGGATATAACGCAAAATAAGCTGGCCCAACTGCACCGGTTCCGGGAAGCTGCCGAGGGCATTGGCGTAATCGATCAACGCCGCCTCCCGTTTCGCTTTGGAAGGCAGGAAAATCCAGCGGGTAAAATTATTGACCAGGTGGTTGATCACCATAAACAGGGCGGCAAAGACGGCCGCGATCAAAATCAACACCAGGTTAGGGTCTGTTTCCGCCGCCAAATTAGGCAACCCGCGTACAATCAACGTCAAAGCCAGCCAGGTGAGGCCAAAAATGATCAACGTGCCGGAAAGCCGGTAAAGCAGTTGGCGGGCGGCCAGCTGGATGTCTGGCAGTTGGGCCAGGGTGAGGCTGATCGTGCCCAAGAGCATCGCCGCCCACACAATCAACACGGCGATCTCTTGCCAAAGTGGCTGCCCCGGCTGCTGGATAGAAGCCAAAATGCCGCCGCTGCCAAACAAAATTAAAACCAGCAGCCAATAACGAATCTGATTGCGATAGAGTGAGCGGGGCAGAGAGCGGTTGACCTGCTGCGTCAGCATCCAGGCAGCCAACACCGGCACCAGCCAACTGGCGATCCACACCGCCGCCCACACGTTGAAATGGGAAATGATCTGGCCGGTAAAAGCTATCTCCGGCAGGGAATAAGGCCAGATAGCAGGGTCAAGCGCTAAGGCGATCAGCCACAAGCCCACACTGACGCCAATGGCCCCCCGCCCGGAACCAGAAGGCACAAACATGTAACGGGCGGTGGTCATGAGCAAACAGAGCGCGGCAAAACTAAAGGCATACCGGCCAAAAACCGCCCAGTTGTAAATGAGGTAAGGCGAAAAAAGGACGCCCCCATAAAAACGAAGGACGCTGCTCGACCAAACGGCCGTTGCCAGCAGCACAAACGTCCAACGGATCAGCACCTTGTGTCGTTTCCCCCCTTTGGCCCAGAGATAAACGATCATGCCCAATAAACTGAGCGGTAATATTGAAATGAGAAGAAATTGCGTTGTCAATGACATATCAGGCGTCGCCTACTACTATTTTGCTGCTAGAACGATGTGGCGCATTATACCAACGAATAGCCAAAAGTTGATAAAGATAGGAGGAGCCAGGTCGTTCAACTCCTGGCAAAAGTTAAACCGCTCATCATCGCGTTTTACAAACCTATTCAGGCTAAAGAAGCTGAACGTATCCTAAAGTCTGCTATAATTGCCCAAAATTCACACTGGGAGCCGATCCTTTCCCACTCTGAAACGAGCTATTGCTAAAGGAAAACAACATGACAGAAAAAGTAAACACCCTTCTCACCAACGGCATTGTCATCACCATGGACGCCGATTTTACCCTCTATGAAGATGGCGCAGTGGCCGTTGATGGCGATTCCATTGTGGCGGTGGGGGAAACGGCCGTTCTCACCGCACGATACCAGGCAGACCAGACCATCTCCTGCGCCGGGCAGGTGATTATGCCCGGCCTGGTCAACGCCCATACCCATGTGCCCATGACCCTGCTGCGCGGCCTCAACGACGATTTGCGCCTGGACGTCTGGCTGGGCTACCTGATGCCCCTGGAGCGGGAGTTTGTCACGCCGGAATTTGTGAAGCTGGGGACGCAGGTGGCCTGCGCCGAGATGATCCGCTCCGGCGTGACCAGCTTTGCCGATATGTATTATTTTGAAGCGGCGATTGCAGAGGAAACGGCCGTTATCGGCATGAGAGCGTTACTGGGCCAAACCATCCTCATCTTCCCCGCCCCGGACGCCGACAACTACGAAGATGGCCTGGCTCTGTGCCGCCGCTTCATCGAAAAGTGGAACGGCCACCCGCTCATCCAACCGGCCGTCGCCCCCCACGCCTGGTATTCTGGCACCCCGGAAATGGACCGCGCCTGCGCCGATCTGGCCCGCGCCTTTGACGTGCCCCTGCACACCCACGTCAGCGAAACGGCGCTGGAAGCGCACAACAGCCAGGAGCAAAACCACATGACCGTCGTCTCCTGGATTGAAAAACATGGCCTGCTGGAAACAAAATTGCTGGCCGCCCACTGCGTCCACCTGGAAGAAAGCGAGATGTTCGCTTTGAAGGCAGCCGGCGCGGGCGTGGCCCACTGCCCCACCAGCAACCTCAAGCTGGCCAGCGGCATCGCCAATGTGGGCAAAATGCTGGAACTGGATATGAAGCTGGGCGTAGGCACCGACGGTCCGGCCAGCAACAACGACCTGGACATGTTCGAGGAAGTGCGCCTGGCGGCGCTGCTGGCCAAGACCAAGAGCAGCGATCCCACGGTGTTCCCGGCGCGACAGGCGTTGGCGGCGGCCACCATTGGCGGGGCGCGGGCGCTGCACATGGCGCAGATCACCGGCAGCCTGGAGCCGGGTAAACGGGCGGATATAGCCGTGGTAGACCTGGACGGCATCCACAACCAGCCCCATTTCCACAACAACCCGGACGCCGTCTACTCGCGGGTGATTTATGCCGCCAAGAGTACGGATGTGGCGCATGTGATGTGTAACGGCCGTTGGCTGATGCAAAACAAAACGCTGCTCACCGTAGACGAAGCGGCCGCCAAAGCCGCCGCCGCCGAAGTCGCCGCCCAAATCGACGCCTTCGTGGTGGAACGAGAAGCCAGCGCCTATAACAAGCTGGTCTTCCTGGCCGGAGTGCAGCGGCAGGAAAGCTATGAGGTGCAAGTCAAGGCGCCCATCGCCGATAAAGAAGCCGTCTTAAACGTGCTGGCTAGCGAGGCCATCGAGATCACGCAGAAATCCCACTACCGCCAGTTCGACACCTATTTCATCTTTGAAAAAGGCGATCCAGATGCGGCGCGGCTGCGTTACCGGGAAGAAGAGTTTATGCGCAACGAGGGCGAAGCGTATCAATCGCGGGCGCGGCTGACCTTAATCGGCGAGGAGGAGCGGCAGGAGTTCCCCAACGCTGTCATGCTCTCCCGCTCCCGTTTTCTGGCCGCCGCCGACCGCACCCTGCGCTTTTACCGCGAGTATTTTGCCCCGGAACTAGAAATTTTTGTGCAAAAAGAGCGGCTGCGCTGGCGTATTATCTACAAAGACACGGATTTTGCCGTGAACCTGGACGAAGTGAAACAGCCGGAACTACCCGGTTACTACCTGGAAATCAAATCGCGCACCTGGTCGCGCACTGACGCCGAACGTAAAGCAGCCTTGATTACGGAACTGCTGGATTTGTTTGGCATTGATCCCAAAACGGCCGAGCGCGGTGATTATCCGCTGCTGGCCCTGGCTACCAGCTAAGAAGTTCAACTTTTTTAGAAAAATTGTAACTATACAGCCAGGCGAGGGCTGAGCTTGTCGAAGCCCGGTTCCGCCTTCGACAAGCTCAGGCTACACCTGAATAGATACGAAAAGTTGAACTTCTACACGCCATAAAAAAAGCGTGTCTCTTTGTAGAGACACGCTTTTTAGTCTAATTAAGTGTGGGCGGAGAGTTAGCCCATGCCAAACAAGGTTTGGAATTTCATGACGGTGTTCAGGTCGCCATCCACCTTGATTTTACCGGACATGAAAGCCATCATCGGGTTCAGTGCGCCACTGGTCATCGCTGCGTAATCGGCGGCGGACATTTTGATGGTGGCGGTGGGGCTTTCGGCCGCGCCTTGTTGGACATCACATTTGCCATCGGCAACTGATACAGTCCAGGCGCCACCCTCGTCACCGCTTAAATCAAACACGACACTGGCGTTGAGGTCACCGGCTTTCTCGGCGTTAAAGTTTTGGGACATGTTGCTGAAAATATCTGCTACGGACATTGGGTATCTCCTTTTGTTTATTGGCTCCTGCACTATGAGCGAAAGAGTTTTAGTTTATTGCAAAAAGTATAACAACGGCCGTTTCCCTGTCAAGCAAACCCCTATTTCCAGCCCAACTCCCCCACTGAATCCTTAACGTTTCCCCAACGATCCCCATATATTGGCCTTCGCTGGTTTGTCATCCCCCCGGCCCTTTGCTAGAATCGCTCCGACGTAATAGATTGAAAGCGCAGCGGCTGGCTTGTTTAGCCGCTTTTTAATGCAAACCTATCGCAGCCGCTTTCAACCCTTAAAAACCCTGGCAACTGTACCCCCGCCAGGAATCTGATTTGACCGAATGGAGGTTATGTAATGGGAGAAGAATATCCCTCTTCAGGAGAGGAAACGCCAATGGATCCTGCGCCTGAAGAACCAACCCTAAATGAAATTCAACGTGAGGCTGGCGGTGATTCTAAACGGCCGTCCTGGCTCATCATCGGCGGCGTGGTCGTAGTCGCCCTTTTAATCATCATCGGTTTATTCCTACCCCCCATTTCCCTGGGTACCCGCCTGGGCATGGGCAGCAGCGAGCCAACCAGCACTGAAACCCCAAATGATGTAGAGACGGCCGAAACCACACCGGTAGAGACTGCAAACGCTTCGATCCCCGGTGAAATCACCTTGAACCTGGCAAATGGAGCCGGCGCTGTCACCGTGAGCGCCACCTCCCTGGAAGCGTTTATCCAGGCCAACGCCAACGCGGCCATGCCCGAGGGAACGGCCGTTCAGGGCAATCTCTACACCATCAACTACGAAGGTGACGCCCCCAGCGGCCAAATTGAACTCATCATTCCGCCATCTGTGGCTCCAGAAACGCTCGACCTCTACGGCTGGAACGGCGACGCCTGGCGCTTCATGCCCGGCACAGTGGACGAAGCCGCCGGACAAATGGAAACCGACGCCGGCGCTCTGCCCCAGGCCGTGGCCTTTGTGGTCTGGCCGGCGAACGAGACGCCCGAAATTGGCGCAGATATCGCCGCCGAGCAAACCTTAGCGCCAGAACTGCTGCCCCTGCTCACCAAAGTCAACGTGGGCGGTCATACCCTGGCCAAAGACGGCTCCCTGGCGGGCGAAGCCCAACCGCTGCCGGCTGGCCCTTATGACCAATATCTCACCGTCAGCAATGCTGGCCCCATCATCGATCAAGCCGCGCTCTCCGCCATGCTCAACGATGCCGACGCCCAGGCGGCTCAAATTAGCGACCTGGTGGCAGTGGCGACCGCCGGTAAATATGCCGGCGTCAATCTCGACTACCAGGCCGTGAGCAAACAAGATCGGGAAGCGTTTACCCAGTTTGTGGGTAGTCTGGCAGAATCCCTGGATCAACAGGGTTTGGCCCTGGCTTTAACCCTGGCCGCGCCAGAAATGGTGGGAGCCATTGCCGATAGCGCCGGATATGATTGGGGCGCTTTGGGCAAACTGGCGGAAGCGGTCTTTCTGCAAATGCCGCTGAATCCGGAAGCATATGGCGAAAACGGCATGGTTAGCGATCTGCTCACCTGGGCCGTCCATCAAATTCCACGAGAGAAGCTGATCATGCTGCTCACGGCCAACGCCACCAGCAATCTGGGCGAGTTCTACCAGGAACTCCCCAATGACGAAGCGCTGGCGAACTTTGGCGCTTTAGAGTTTGTGGAAGGCAGCGAAGAAGTAGAACCGGGAACGGCCGTTACCGTAGCCCTCTCTGGTACAGCCGGACCTCTGGAATGGGATGGCGAAAGCCTGACCTACAAATACAGCTTCAACGACGAAAACGGCCAGACTCGTCACGTCTGGTTGGCAAACGCCGCTGCTCTGGCCCATCGCCTCAACCTGGCCAAAGCCTATAATTTGGGTGGCGTGGCCGTGCGCGGCCTGGGCGACGTGGCCGACGGCCCCAGTTATGCCGCCGCCCTCAACAGCTTCCTCACCAACAGCGCTCCCCCTTCCCCCGCCAGCGCCGCCATCGTCTGGACGGTGCGTGACAGCAACGACAGCGTCGTCTCCAGCGCCACCGGCGACGAACTGACCTACGCCTGGGCAGGGTCGCCGGACGCCGGGGAGTTCGCTATCCAGGCAGACTTCTCCCTCGGTGATAACATCATCCCTCTGGGCGCAGTTTCCGTAGCGGTCGGCGCCGAAGAACCAGTCGTCGAAGTAGAAGAAACGCCTGAACCGGAAGAAGAGACCGCCGGTACGGTGGCCGAAGCCAATGCCGTCGTTAAAGTGGCCGCCAACATCCGTTACGGACCGGGCGTCACTTATGGCATTATCGCCAACGGGTTACAGGCCGGCACTGAAGTAAAAGTGATTGGGCGGGATGAAGGCTCAACCTGGCTCAATATCATCACCCCCACCGGCGAAAAAGCGTGGATTTACGCCACCCTGGTGACATTAGACCCAGGGGTGGATGTGGCGGCGCTGCCCATCGGCGAAATCATCGAAGTGGCGGCAGTCAGCGGCGGCGGTGGCGGTAACAGCGCCCCTCCGCCCACCACGGGCGGCGGCGCGCCGCCTCCGGTGGCGGCCGGCCCGGTGACAAACCCTGGTTTTGAACTGGGCGGTCAGACCCACTCCTTTGCCAATCCCACGCTTATGTCAACGGCCGGCATGAACTGGGTGAAGTTCCAGCAAAAATGGGGGCCGGGCGCTAACCCTGGCGACCTGGCCGGCCGGATTAACAATGCGCATGGCTCCGGTTTCAAGGTCTTGTTGAGCATTCCTGGCTCAAACACCTACCCAGACAGCATTGCTTTTGCCGAATATGTACAATACCTGGCTGGGGTCGCCGCGCTGGGGCCGGATGCCATCGAAGTCTGGAATGAAATGAATATCGACTTCGAGTGGCCGGCCGGTCAAATCGACCCCAATTCCTATGTCACCAATATGCTGGCGCCGGCTTACAATGCCATTAAAACGGCCAACCCCAATGTGATGGTGGTCAGCGGCGCGCCCGCCCCCACCGGCTTTGATAATGGCACCAACGCCTGGTCAGACAGCCGCTACATGGCGGGTATGGCGGCGGCCGGCGCGGCCAGTTATCTGGATTGTGTGGGCGCTCACTATAATGCGGGCGCCACTTCACCCAGCGCCGTCACCGGACATCCGGCCGGCAGCGACCATTACAGCTGGTATCTCATGCCCACCTTGAATGTATACGCGCAGTTGGGCAAGCCTGTTTGCTTTACAGAATTAGGCTACTTGTCGGGCCAGGATTATGGCGGCGTACCTCCCCGCTTCTCCTGGGCGGCCAATACCACCGTGGATCAACATGCGGCCTGGCTGGCTGAAGCCGTCAGTTTAGCAGCCAACAGCGGCAAGGTGCGCATGGTGATTGTCTTTAATGTGGACTTCACTCATTGGGGCGATGATCCGCAAGCCGGTTATGCCATGATCCGCAAGGGTGGCGGCTGTCCGGCGTGCGCCACGCTCGGCTCGGTAATGGGACGTTAGCTAAACTAAATATATTTACTTCAACAACCGGCTAAAAATTATGTAACGCAGATTAGACCCAATCTTGTTGCACTTTAAATATTTATTTCGGTAATAGATGGTGACTACAAGGATTCAGAAAGATAGGGATTCGTAGGTCTAGAATCCGCTTTTATTTCCCAATCCTTGTAGTCATAGAAATTACCGATTTAATTTCTTAATCTGCAAGAAGATTGGTCTAATCTAAAAAATATGAGCGCGTCTGCTCAAATAAATTGAGGTGAACTTATGAACATGGATATGACCATACACCCAAACCATGAACAGACCTTGATCAAAATCGCTCGCGCCTTGCCAGGCAATCGAGTAGAGCAACTGGTAGATTTCGCTCGTTTCTTGGAAGCACAGAATTTGAGCGAGGCGCTACTTCAAGGAGAAAGTATCGCTGAGATTGAAGCCGATAATGCGCGGTGGGATGCACTCCTGGAGACAGACGAAGCACAAGCGCTGCTAGAAAAGTTAGCAGATGAAGCCCTGTCAGAACACCGAGACTGAGGCATATCCCTGACGACGGCCGGCGTCGTTGTCAGTAAGCGGTGGATCAACGGAACGTCTGGCAGGGTTGCCCCGACAACGACCTACTGACATGAATTGGGCGTATTCTGGTATGATAGACTGGAATACGCCCTTTGGTTTTTATTGATTAGAAAGTAACATCTCAATAAATCGCGGTGGAGTTGGTTGAGCCTGTCGAAACCAACAGTCTCCGACAAGCTCAGACCTCGTCTCTCCAAAAAATTGAGGCGCTACATTGGGAACCTCCAAGAGGTTTCCCCACAAAAAGAGGAAAATATGAAACGATTTTTGTATATTTTTTCATTTATTTTAATCGTCGCTTTGCTGGCCGCTTGTGGCGGCGAGGCGGCAGAAACGCCAGGGGCCGCGCCAGCGACAGCGGCGACGTTAGCGCCAGCGGCCCCCGCCGAGGAGCCCACCCTGCCGCCACCCGTTGTATCTGAGGGTGGCGAAGCCGTCAGTGGCGGTGAAGCCGTGGTGGTGCCGGAACCGACGCCGTTAGGCCCGGTCGTCCCCTGGCCGGCCGATGCCTTTGGTTATGGCGCCCAGGTGCATGGCAACGCCAGTGTGGGCAATGCCGCCGATACCATGTCTTCGCTGCGCGGGCAGTTGGATTTGGATTGGGTGAAGATGCAGCTGAAATGGCCGGTGGTACATCCCAGCCCGGACGCGGATCAATGGTTTTTTTATGACAGTGTAATCGAAGAAGCCAACAAAAACGGCGTGAACCTGATGGTCAGCGTGGTGGGCGCGCCGGCCTGGACACGGGCGCAAGGTGGCGAGAATGGGCCGCCGGATGATTACGCGCAGTTTATCGCCTTTTTGAATGAACTTCTCACCCGACATCCGGGCCAGATTCAGGCCATCGAGGTGTGGAACGAGCAAAATCTTGATCGCGAATGGGCGACCGCCAATGGCATTAGCCCGGAAGATTATGTCACGTTTTTGCAACAATCGTATGAGGCGATTAAAGTCCAAGACCCCAATATCATCGTGATCAGCGGGGCGCTTTCGCCCACAGGCCCTGGCGACTGGGTGAGTTGGGCGGACGATTTTGAGTACCTGGACAGGGCGCTGGCGGCGGGTTTGTTGAATTATGCGGATTGTGTGGGCGTCCATCACAATGGCTACAACATCCCTCCCGATGTAACGGCCGAAGCCGCCCCGAGCCATCCCAAAGCACAAACGGCCGTTTTCCGCGGTCCCTTCGATAATCCCCACCATTCCTGGAGCTTCAAGACCACCGTCGATACCTACGCCCAAAAAGTACAGGCCGTAGATCCCAGCAAGAAACTGTGCGTGACAGAGTTTGGCTGGGCCACTGTGGAAGGATACGACGCATACCCGACTGGCTTTGAGTTTGCTCAGGATAACAGCTTGCAAGAGCAGGCGGATTACATCGTGCAGGCTTTCCAGCAAATGCACGATGCCGGCAATGTGTGGCTGGCCTTCTTGTTCAACTATGACTTTGGCAATAAAGGCGGCGGCCCCACAGACGACCCCGTTCCCTACAGCATTTTAGACGCCAATGGCGTACCCCGGCCGGCCTATGGCGCGGTCGCCGATATGGAAAAGAGGCGGTAGGGACAGTGAGCAGTGAACAGGAAACAGTGGACAGGGGACAGTTAGATGTGGCGTACTGTTGTGATTCAAGAATTTAATTGGGTAACGCCATGTGGTAGGGGCGGGACGGCGCGGTGAGGTCTTAAAGGAAGCAAACCCCTTTTATCCGCGCCGTCTCGCCCTCTTTTACTGCCTGCCCGATTATTTTCTTACCCGGCAAAAGTGCGCTGCACCACAGGATTACAAGTAGAAAAAATGGGTTCTTCACAGAAAATATGGTCTGGCTTGCTGGTTCTGCTCGGGCTGCTGTTGTTGGTAGGCTGCACAAAGGCAGAGGCCACACCGCCGCCTACCGCAACCGCCCCCCCCACCGCCCTCATGGATGAGCAGCCGGTAGAGGCGCTCTTCACTTCACCTGCTTACGGGATGCATATCTCCCAGTGGTGGCATTTGGATGCCCTGGCGCGGGATATGAACATGACCCGCGACATGGGTTTTGGTTGGGTGAAGCAGACGTTTCCCTGGCGAGATATCGAAGGCTACCGCAAAGGGGAGTACGATTGGTTCCGGCCAGATGCCATTGTGGACGCAGCCGAAGAAGCGGGCCTCGGCTTGATTGTGCGCATCGACCGGCAGCCATTATGGAGTGTCGAATCGCTGCCGCCAGAGCAGATCACCCCCCATCAGCCCCCCGTTGATTACCAGGATTTTGGTGATTTTTGCGGCGTCCTGGCAGCACGCTACCGGGGTCGCATCGCCGCCTACCAGGTGTGGAATGAGCCGAATCTGAGCCGGGAATGGGGTGACAAGTCCCCTGATCCGGCCGGGTATACGGCGCTGTTAAAATTGTGTTATGAAGCCATCAAAGCGGCGGACCCCGATGCCATTGTGATTTCGGCCGGCTTGGCGCCCACCGGCACACAGCCGCCGGCCGCTATGCCGGACACCGATTTTTTGCAAGGCATGTATGACGCCGGGGCGGAAGCTTATTTTGATGTCTTGGGCGTCAATGCCCCTGGCTACAAAGCGCCGCCGGAATTATCTCCGGAAGCGGTGGCGGCCGATGGGGCCTTGGGTAACGGCCGTTGGTTTGCTTTCCGCCATGTAGAAGATATGCGGGCCATCATGGTGGCCAATGGCGACAGTCACAAGCAAGTGGCTATCCTGGAAATGGGCTGGGTTTTGCACCAGGATCAGCACCCGGATTATACCTGGCATGGCGTCACCGAAGCGGAGCAGGCGGATTATTTGGTGCGGGCGTACCAGTTCGCCCAGGCCAACTGGCGGCCCTGGATTGGCGTCATGACCACCGTCTACATGGCAGACGCCGACTGGACGCCGGAGGCAGATGAACAATGGTGGTGGTCGATTGTGCTGCCGGATGGCACACCCCGCGCGGCGTATACGGCGCTGTGGAAGATGGAGAAGTGAGTGGGCAGTGGACAGTGG
>CAZXVH010000040.1:0-11115 GCA_964643965.1 uncultured Ardenticatenaceae bacterium | reverse complement strand
CAGTGGACA
The DNA here is from genome assembly GCA_964643965.1 of uncultured Ardenticatenaceae bacterium. GTDB lineage: Bacteria > Chloroflexota > Anaerolineae > Promineifilales > Promineifilaceae. Next base: position 11,106 of record CAZXVH010000040.1, on the reverse strand, counting down.
GTGGGCAGTGGATAGTGGGCAGTGGGCAGTGGACAGTGGACAGTGAACGGTACTCCGCAATCCGCAATCCGCAATCCGCAATCCGCAATCCGCAATCGGAAATCAACTATGACATTTTGGATATTGGCGCTTTCTTATTGGGTTCATTTATTAGCGACGGTGGTATGGCTGGGAGGCATGGCTTTGATGGCGGGGGTGGCGCTGCCGGCGCTGCGCCAGGGCACGTTGGCGGATAATCAATGGTTTGCTTTGCAACGCCGTTTTTTGCCCTGGGCGGACGCCAGTTTGGTGCTGCTACTCTTTACCGGTTTCGTGCAGATGACGAATGATCCCAATTACAATGGCTTTCTGGCGGTGAACAGCCTGTGGGCCTGGGCCATTTTGCTGAAGCACATCGCTTTTGGGGGCATGGTACTGATCATGGCGTATGTGCAGTTTGTGCTGTATCCGGGCATGGCGCGATTGCAGTTGCTGGGGGAAAAACGGCCGTCTTTAGCCCAGGCCGAGCAGTCAAAACTAAACCAGCGGGAAGTGCTGATGCTGCGCGTGAATCTGGCGTGCGCCGTGCTGGTTCTTTTGTTTACGGCGATGGCAACGGCCGTTTAACAAACACCCCACCCCTCATTTGTGGTAAACTGGTTAAAACGAAAATAGGCGTGCGGACAGCTTGTCCGCATTGGCGGACTGGCAATCCGCGCTCCCAATTCCCAGGAGGAAAAAACCATGAGTAGTGAACAAGAAAAAATATTAGCCATGCTGCAAGAGGGCGCCATTTCAGCCGAAGAAGCCGAGGTTTTGCTCACAGCCATGCCGGTTGAGACAGAAGAGGAGATGATGGTAACGGCCGTTTCCGCCGCCACCGGTAATATCCCTGACATGGATCGGTATCGCAATTTCTGGTTAGCCCCCTTTCTCATCCTCTCCACCGTCACCGCCCTGCTGGGACTTTTCCTGCGCTCAACAGCCTGCAAACGCAAACCTTTTGGCGCTCTTTTTGCCTTGGCCCTCTTTCTATTCTCCCTGAGCCTGACCGTTTTGATGTTCTTGAGCCGGAAATCAACCTGGGTGCATATCCGCGTTCAAGAAAAAGAGGGGCCGAAGATCGCCATTAGTTTACCGCTGCCTCTAAGCATAGCCGGTCGGGTTATTGACGTTGCCCGCCGCTATTCCCCGCCTGAGAGGCAAGATAATTTAGAAATGGCGGCCGCGACCATTGCCGCCGCTCAGGAAAACTTTAAAGACCCCGGCGCTGACCCCATCGTGATTAACGTCGATGACGAAGACGCTCAAGTGCAAGTTTTCATCGGCTAAACAGGATGACAATGCTGGAAATTGATGGCAACCAGGGCGAAGGCGGCGGGCAGGTGTTACGCACCAGCCTGAGCCTCTCTGCCCTCACCGGACGGCCGTTTTGCCTGTACAACATCCGCGCCGGTCGAAGCAAACCGGGCCTGCGCCCTCAACATCTCACCGCCGTTCGCGCCACCGCCGCCATTTGCCAGGCCAAAGTCACCGGGGCCGCCCTCAACTCCCACAGCCTCACCTTTACCCCCCAAGCCGCGCCACAAGGAGGCGACTACACCTTCGACGTGGCCGACGCCGCTCAAGGCGGTTCAGCGGGAGCCGCGCCCCTCATTTTACAGACGCTCTTGTGGCCGCTGCTGTTTGCCGAACGGCCGTCGCAGCTGATCTTGCGCGGCGGTACACATGTGCCTTTTAGCCCCAGTTACCATTATCTGGCGGAAGTGGCCGGGCCAGCCTTTGCCCGGCTGGGCGCGACTTTTAACTGGCAGCTTAACGGCTGGGGCTGGTATCCGGCTGGCGGCGGCGAAATTCAGGCCGAAATTTCTCCCATCGAAGGGCTGCAAGCGGCGTCTTGGTCACTCCAGCCAGAGGCGCGGAAAGTGGTTTACGGCGTGGCCGCTGTCACCAATCTACCAGCCCATATCCCCCAACGCCTGGCCCAGCGGGCTGAGAATTTATTACGCCAGGCCGGCTTAAGCACACAAATCACGCCGCTGCGCGAACGGGGTCGGGCGCCGGGAGCGGGCCTTATGCTGTGGCTGCCGCAGGCCGGCTTTTCCAGTTTAGGACGACAAGGAGTAGCGGCGGAAAAGGTGGCAGAAACGGCCGTTGCTGAATTGCTGGCTTTTATGGACAATGGGGCGGAAGTCGATAAACGATTGGCAGACCAATTGTTACTGCCTCTGGCGCTGGCTAACGGCCGTTCCCACTTCACCACAAACGAATTAACGCTGCACACCCTCACCAACGCCAACCTGCTGCGCCACTGGTTACAGGTTGAGCTTGAAATCGAGGGAGAATTAGGCAGCGCCGCCGCCATCTCAGTTAAAGGAATCGCATTCAAACGGGAATGATGTTTCTCACTCCCGTTTGAATGAAAAAATCATGTTTGAACTCATCTTTCTCGGCACCTCATCTTCCGCCCCTTCCGTGCATCGCGGCCTCTCGGCGCATCTGATCACCCATCGCCAATACCGTTTTTTGCTCGACTGCGGCGAGGGCACACAGCGCCAGATTCTGCAAAGCGGCCTCGGCTTTAAACGGCTCAACAAAGTGCTGCTTACCCACAGCCATCTCGACCATATCCTGGGCCTGGGCGGCCTCATTTCCACCTTGAGCCGTTGGGAAAACCTGGACAGCATCGACATCTACGGCGGACAGGCCACCTTGAAACGGGTCGGCGACCTGCTGTTTAAAGTGGTCTTTCCCGGCGGCAAAACCCCCATCGCTCTCAACCTGATCCTGCTGGAACCAGGGGTGATCATGGCCGACGACAAGTTCTCGCTCTCTGCCTTCCCCGTCAGCCACCGCGGACCGGATTGTTTTGGCTTTTTATTTGAGGAGAAGGAAAGACGGCCGTTTCTGGACGAAAAAGCAAACGAAATGGGCATCCCTTTTGGCCCGGAGCGCGGACAGCTGGTACGGGGTGAAGCGGTGACGCTGGCCGACGGTCGCACCATCCAGCCAGACGACGTATTGGGCGACGCCATCCCCGGCACAAAATACGTGCATATCGGCGATGTGGGGCGCACCGACAATATCCGTGAGGTGTGCCAGGACGCCGATACTTTGGTCATCGAGTCCACCTACATCCAGGAAGATGAGGAGTTGGCGCGGCAGTTCGGCCACATGACGGCCACCCGCGCCGCCCAGTTGGCGCGAGAGGCCAATGTTAAATCGCTGATCCTGACGCATCTCTCCCGCCGCTATTATGAACGAGATGTGCGCCAGGAAGCCCAGGCCATTTTCCCAGACGCCTTTGTAGCCCGGGACTTTGACCATTTTCAGATTACGCGAGATGGGGCGAGCCTGCAAAAGGAACAGAGGAGTTCCCCATGAGCGGGGCGCACCGTTTGGCAAAGCTCACGCCAAAGCCACGATAAACGAAAATGGAGCGCAGGCGTCTCGCCTGCGAAGGGCGAGCGAGACGTTCGCGCTCCTGTGAACGAGGAGTGATTTATGCCTGGCAACCATGCAGATGTGGTGATTTGTGGGGCGGGGATCGCCGGAGTGGTCGCCGCCTACTACCTGGCAGTGAAACAGGGGATGCGGGAGGTGGTAGTGGTGGATGAACGGCCGTTACTCTCCCTCACCAGCGACAAATCCAGCGAATGTTACCGCAACTGGTGGCCCGGTCCCGGGGATGAGATGGTGCGGCTGATGAATCGCAGCATCGATCTGCTGGAAGCGTTGGCCGACGAAAGCGGCAACTACTTCCACCTCAACCGGCGCGGCTACCTCTATCTGACGGCCGATGACAAACGGGCGGCCCAAATGCAGGCAGAGGCGCAGGCCATTTCTGCATTGGGGGCGGGGGCGCTGCGGCTGCATCACGGCCGTTCCCCCACCTACCAGCCCCACTCCCCATCCGGTTATGCCCAGCAGCTAACCGGCGCCGATTTTTTGCAAGGGGGCGATCTGACGCGCCAGCATTTCCCCTTTGTGGCAGCGGATGTGGCGGCGGCGCTGCATGTGCGGCGGGCGGGCTGGTTCAGCGCCCAGCAGTTGGGCATGTATTTGTGGCAGCAGGCCAAAGCGCACGGCGTCCGCCTGGTGACGGGAAAGGTGGTGGGCGTGGGGGTGGAAAACGGCCGTTGTCACCACGTTATCATTCAGCAGGCAGAAGCAGAAAGTCAGTGGGAAACGGGCTGCTTCGTTAACGCCGCCGGGCCGCTGGTGGGGCAGGTGGCGGCCCTGCTCAACGTGGACCTGCCCATTCACAATGAACTGCACGGCAAAATCGCCTTTGAAGACCCGCTGGGCGTCATCCCCCGCCATGCGCCGCTCACCATTTGGAATGATCCGCTCATGCTGCCCTGGTCAGACGAGGATCGCAGCTTCCTGGCCGAGAGCGACGACACCCGCTGGCTCCTGGAGGAATTCCCGCCCGGCGCTCATTTACGGCCAGAAGGGGGGCCTGGCAGCGAAACCCTGCTCTTCCTCTGGACGTACCATACCGCCCGCCACGATCCCCCGACCTGGCCTGTTCACTTTGCCCCGGAATACGCCGATATTGTGCTGCGCGGCGTCTCGCGCCTGGCGCCGGGTCTGGCTGCTTACACCGAGCGCATGAGCAAACCAATTGTGGATGGGGGGTACTACACCAAAACGCCGGAAAACCGGCCGTTGGTCGGGCCGCTGCCCGTGTCCGGCGTTTATGTGATCGGGGCGCTTTCGGGGTTTGGTATCATGGCGGCGCTGGCGGCGGGAGAACTGCTGGCCGCGCACATCACCGGCGGCGAGTTGCCCAGTTATGCGCCTGCTTTTGCTCCCAGCCGCTATGACGATGCAGCCTATCAAGCGCTGCTGGCAAATTGGGACAGCGAAGCTGGACAGTTGTGATGCGGCTGAGTGAGATACAGATTATACCGCGCCTTCTGGTCGTCCATGTCGGGCCAGAAGAGGGCGGCCAATGTGTCGCGCCGGTGGGGCCGGTCTGATTCCACGGCCAGGTAAGCGAGCAGCGCCCGAATTTTGTCGGTGCGGAAACCCGTGAGGGAACGGCCGTCTTGCAAGACCTGAAAGGAACCAAGTAGGTGAATGTGGAGTGGAGACATGGTTTCCACAGTATAGCGGATTTGGAAACGGGTTGGAAACGGCCGTTTGCCCGTTTGTCCCGATTCGATGACATAAACTTTTTGGTTCTGGCTTGTGCAGCTTAGGTGATATTTTGGGCAACCAACCATTCATGAATGGTAACGGCCGTTTCCCGATAACTTTTCTCCATCATCACATTGTGTCCCGCTTCCGGCACAACCACATACGTCGCCCCATAATGTGCCGCAGATTGTCGTTCTTTCGCTTCACTGATCAGCGCATCGGCCGCGCCCGCTAACCAAAGCATGGGCGTATTTACTTGCTTGGCAGGATACCAAAGCGGTGGATTGTATTGAAACAGTACCCAAACTGATTCTTGCCCCACTTTTGCGTGCAGTTCTTCAGGTGACAGGATCGCTCCGTCATGGATGAACATTTGCCCGGTGCGGAATGGATTGCGTACTAACGGCGAGGCGGTCAGATGAAAAAGGCAGCGTACAAAACCGCCTGGATCACGGGGGATGGTGCGTAAAATAGGAACGGCCATGCTGTGCGACTGCCAAGATGCGACGAGTACAGCCGCTGGTAAATCGCCATGCTGCTTCAAATATAGTTGCGTTAGAGCGCCGCCCATACTATGACCCATCAATACAGGGGGTTGCGGCATTCGTGCAATTTCTGCCGCTAAAAATTCCAGATAATAGCCCAATGTACACCAGCGAATCGGCCGTTGTGTGGGCGAACCGGCATGTCCCGGCAAACTGTGGGCATGACTTTCCCAGCCCCATTCTGCCAGCAGCATTTGCCATTCTGCCCAACACCAGGCTCCATGCCACATGCCATGCTGCATCACAATCGGCGTCTCGTACTTCTTCTCGGATGGTGTGTAAGTGATGCGTTCAATGCCATCAATCACAGTTTGTGTAATCTGAACCATTACAAACCCCTCAGAAAATAAACCACAGAGAACGCGGAGAACGCAGAGAAAAAGAATAAGAATAATCTGCGAAACCGGCGTAATCTGCGGATAAATATTGTCATTTATCGTGGTGCGCTTTGTAAATAGAGAAGTATCACAACCTATTCGGAAAGGAGTTGTGCTACTGGTTGTTTTTGGCCCAACTCCCAATACGTTGTGAACTGGTTCGCGCCTAATTTTTGCCGCAAAACGGCCGTTAACTGTTCATAATCCGCCGCACTGCCAGCCTGCCGGGGAGAGGCCACTTGTTCACGCAATAAATCGGCCGCGCCCAGCAGTTGCGCCGACCGGGGGGCGTTCCCTTCCGCTTGTTCGATGCCAGCCAGCACTTCCAGACATTCGGCCACACTGTCCAGACTTTCAATCTCGCGGCACAAGTGCAAGCCTTCCATAATATGTTGGCGCGCCTCGATGAGTTGTCCCTGCCGCAGCAAGGCCAGCGCCAGATTGATGGAAGCGTAGGCGATACCCCACGTCAGCCCCAACTGCCGAAAAAGCGCCAGACTTTCCAGACTGACGGTTTGCGCACGGCCGTTTTCCCCCTGATCAAGCGCCGCCGCCCCCATGTTTTGCAACGTTTGCGCCATGCCAAACAGTTCCCCAGCCTCGCGCTGGATGGCAAGTCCCTCTTCATACAGGGCGATGGCTTCCGTCAGCTTGCCTTGCGCTTGCAAGGCAACGGCGACAGAGTTAATTGCCAGTCCAATCGTTTTGGGTGTACCCACCTGGCGCTGAATTGCCAGACTTTGCCCCAAGAAGTCAACGGCATGGTCAAAGTTACCTAATTGGGTAGAAAAGACGCCTGCCGCCCGCAGTAAAATGCTCTGAGTTTGCAGGGGCAAGGATGGCAAATAGGGGAGCGCCATTGTCAGCCAGTTCAACCCTGCGCGGTAGCGACTGCGCAGATACCAATATTGCCACAAGCTACCACACAAGTTGGCGAACAATACCATCTGCTCGTGGGCAGATGACCAGTCTAAAACGGCCTGGCAGTTGCTTTGTTCGGCGTCGAGGCAGGTGAGCCAGCGGCTTTGTTCTGCGCCATGAAATTCTGCTTCGGCTTGCTGAGCCAGTTGAATGTAATAGGCGGCGTGGCGTTGACGGGCTGCTTGCGTGATCTCGTCCCCCATTTCTTCCAGGCGAGAAAAGGCGTATTGGCGCACGGTTTCATGGCTTTGGTAACGGCCGTTTGCCTGACGTTGCAGCAATGATTTTTCGACCAATGATTCTAAAGCGGCAGGCGTGGCTCCCGCGACTTGTTGGGCGGCTGCGGCGCTGAATCCCCCCTGGAAGACGCCGCATTGGGCGAAGGTTGATTGCTCAACGGCCGTTAACTGCTGCCAGGAATAGTCAAACACAGCGCGTAAACTGTGTTGGCGCGGCGGGGTGTCACGGTAGCGGCTGGTCAGAAAATCGAGGTTGTGGGCGATGGTGTCCGCAATTTCAGCACAGTTGTAATGACGGCTGGCGGCAGCGGCCAATTCCAACGCCAGGGGCATCCCGCCAACCAGTTGGCAAATGCGGCTGACGGCCGGCCATGTCTCTGCGGTGAGGGCGAAGTGGGGCTGGATGGTTTGCACGCGGCTGGTGAAAAGTTGAACGGCCGTAAAGTTGGCCGATGTGTCCCGTTCTGCGGTGGGCGGCACAGTCAGCCCTGCCACCGAAAGCGGCCATTCCCACTGAATGTTGATCGTTTCGCGGGAGGTGATGAGCAGTTTAACATGGAGGGCGCGGTGTAAAAGCTGCACCAACCACGCCGTCTCATCCAGCAAATGTTCAAAATTATCGAGCAGGAGCAGCAGTTCTTGCTCTTTTAGATGGGTCAGCAGTTGGGCGGTGGGGTCTTCTGTGCCGGAAAGGGGGAGTGAGAGGGCGTCGGCAACGGCCGTTGCCAGCGATATTGTGGAATCAATGCCAATCAAGGAGACAAAAAAGACGCCGTGCAAAAAGAGGGCTTGCTGTTGGGCGCGTTCGGCCGCTTGTAAAGCCAGCCGTGTTTTGCCCATGCCCCCTGTGCCGCTCAAAGTCAGTAATCGACATTCGGGATTGAGCAGGAGTGCTTGGATATGGGCCAACTCTTCTGTGCGCCCCACAAAGGGGGTGGCTTGGGGCGGCAAGTTGTGCGGCGATTGCTCGCCGGCGGCGCGTATACGCTCAAAAAGGGCGCTTGTTTCCGTCGATGGCGCGACGCCCAATTCTTGGTCAAGCAGGCGGCGGCAGGTTTCATATTGCGCCAGTGCTGCCCGGCGCTGGCCGCTTCTGACCAGAGCCAGCATGAGTTGGCGATGCGCTTCTTCGCGCCAGCCGTCGAGCGCCAGGAGGCGGGTGGCGCTGTCGATGGCACGGCCGTATTCGCCTCGGCTCAGATGGTGTTCGGTGAGGGTATGCAGGGTGTGTAAGGCCAGTTCGCGGTAACGCACACGCTGGGCCAACAGCCACTCTTCAAAATCGGGGGCATCGCGCACAAAAAAGCTAGCGAGAAAGTCGCCCTGATACAGAGCGGCGGCGGCGGCGAGGTGAGTGAAGCGATTGTTGTTTGGACTGCGACTGTCGTGCAGGTGGCTTTCAAATTGGGCGGTGTCGAGGGTGTGGGGAACGGCCGTTTCAAAGGCAACCGTGTCGCGGGTGATGAGCAGATGGGGGGCAAGCAGTTTACGTAGATTGGCAAGGGCCTGGCGCAGGTTGTTTTTGGCGTCGGCTTCAGCCATTTCGCCCCACAACAAGGCGGCCAACGTATCCCGCTGGTGAGTGCGCCCGGTCACTGCCAGGTAAGCGAGCAGCGCTGGCACTTTGCTGGAGACAAAGCCGGTGACAGGCTGTCCATCCTGCCCGATTTGCAATCCCCCCAACAACTGGATTTCTAAAACGGCCGTCATGTCTTGCTCCAATAAATGATCTCTAAACGATGGCTTTTTAAGATAGGAAAAAGAGTAGCACAGTTGAGCGTGAACGGGAAGATGGAATGAACACTCAATTTGGGAAACGGCCGTTGCGCCATCAAAGTTTCATCCTCAGCTTGTGGCAAGAAGCAGAGGCAACGGCTGACAACTCAGCGGTATGGCGGTTTAGTTTAGAAAACCCGCAGACATCTGAACGGCGTGGCTTTACGGAAATAGCGGGATTGTTGAACTTTTTGAATGAGTGGACGGCCGTGTCGCCAAAGGAGTTGCCTACTGACCAATAAACAAAACAAGTTTGAGGGAAATTTTAGAAATTATTCAAATTTACACAAGGAGATTTTCAGATGAAAAAGTTAGCATGGTGGTTTCGCATTGTGGGTATTTGGTATTTGCTGCTGGCGCTTATGAACGTCTACATGATGTTTTTAGGTGGTCAACAATATTTGATCGACAACATCCCTTTTCCGGCTGATGAATGGGCAGTACGTGCCTTTGTCGATGGCTGGTCACCTTTTCTGTTTGAGATGGTGGGTATTGGCACGTTTGCCTTGTGGGCGTCACGCAAACCGGCCAAATATGCCAGCGCCGCGCTGCTGCTGGTTTGGTTGGAGTTTACGCATGGCGTTTTGGACGACATCTTCCTGATTGCCCGAGGGTATGAAGCCAGCGGTTACATCGCCTTTATCGTTGTTCACCTCATCATCATTGTAACGGGCTTTGTCTTTGCCCGGGCGGTGCTGTCTGAGACTGCCCCTGATTCTGTGCAATTGGGGATGGCGGATTAAGGTGAAACGGCCGTTACCCTTCCTCCTCCTACTTATCCTGCTGCTGGCTGGCTGTGGTCGGGCGCAAGGCAATGAAGCGACGCTTTCCATGAAAAATATGCAATTTCTGCAAAGCGAACTGCATGTCAAAGCGGGTCAACCCGTCACCCTGCATCTCGTCAACCAAGACGGCTACACGCACACTTTTGACATAGATGCTTTTGACATCCATACCCAACTGGCCGCAAATGAAACCTTGCAAGTGACATTTACCGCAGATGAACCCGGCCGTTTTCCATTCTACTGCGGTTCACCCGGTCATGAGGCGGCGGGCATGATGGGTACTTTAATTGTTGAGCAATAAAAACAGTCAGCAATATTTGAATAAACGATCTCTAAATGATGCTTCATTAAACTGGCGACAAATCTAATTCAAGGAGAGAAAAAAATGATTACGAATACGTTACTATTATTGGTTGTAATGGGTCTGGTGGTTTTATTTGGCTGGCTGACGTATCGGGCGATACGCGCCAAAAAGTTGTGGGTGAAAATTGTGGGGGGATTGGGCGCCGGGTTGATGACATTGCTGTTTGTGGCGATTGCCATTACCGGGGGCAAGGGCTTTGCTGCGGCCTATTTCCCTGGCGCAGACCCGGCGCCGGAGTTGACCGTAGCCATGACGCCGGAACAAATTGCCCGCGGCGAATATCTGGTCAATCTCTCGTGCATTGGTTGCCATGGTGCGGTTGATGGTGCTGGCAACCCGACTGAACAGCATCCATTAACGGGCGGCTGGAACATTGCCACTGCAGAAGGGTTCGGTTTTATGGGCAATATGGTCACAGAGAACCTGACGCCGGGTGGTAAGCTGGGCGGCTACAGCGACGGTGAACTGTTTCGGGTAATGCGCCACAGCATCAACCAAGAGGGAGACCTGATTCCTTTTATGGATTTGATGCCATACAAAGCGTTGAGCGATGACGATACGGAAGCGATTATTGCCTACCTGCGTTCGCTGCCTGCGGCCGAATCTGATAGCGAGACGGGGAGCAACTTGAAGTTTTTGGGATTGGTGATGATAGGGGCAGGCATGTTGCCCGCAGAACCTGGCGCCGCTTCGGTCCAGGCTCCGGCTGAGGATGTGACGGCCGAATACGGTGCGTACGTGGCTCTCTTCGCCGATTGTCGTGGCTGTCATGGACCAGATGTGACGGGCGTTGCCCCATCCCCTGGCGACCCGGCAGGTACGCCCAATCCACGACCGTTGATCAGCGAACTCACCCAGGCAGAATTTTTTACGATGATGCGCAGTGGTATCAAACCAGACGGCATGGCTTTCCCGGACACAATGCCATGGCAAGTAGCCGCTGGCCTGCACGATGATGACCTGGCGGCGCTGTAT
>CAZXVH010000039.1:22372-38044 GCA_964643965.1 uncultured Ardenticatenaceae bacterium | reverse complement strand
ACGGCGCTGCGAGATTCTGGGGGAACGGCCGTTGCCGTGGCCGATCATCACATTATGCAAGCGCAGCAAAAATTGGCGGCGCGTGAAGGTATGTTTGTCTCGCTGGAAGCGGCAGCCACGGTGGCGGCGCTGGAAAAACTGGTCGAGGATAACTGGGTGACGCCGGACGAAACGGTGCTGGTGTTTAATACGGGCAGTGGTTTGAAATACCGGCTTTTGCTGATGTAGCATCTGGCCTGGACCAGCCAGAACCTGAAAGATGATAGCCTCAAATTCAGTTGTCGCTTGACCTCGTGACCGCCCCGGCCCTGTGGAGAACAGTATGAGTCCTCCGAAAAAAGCCTTTTTTTTACCGCGAAGGACGCAGAGATCGCAGAGAGGTACTCTGGTTTTTTTAATTCTCCGCGCCCTCCGCGCTCTCTGCGGTTAGTTTTTTCAGTGCAGTCACAGTATGGTTTTTAAATTATGTGATAACCCCATTTGGCCTAAACGAAGATTATCCCCGCAAAACTTCAAAAGTGTGAACGGTACGCTGTATTTACGGTATAACTTTCACTAAATGGTACTTCTTGCGCCCTTTGCGTAAGACCAAAAACTTGCCCTCAAACAGATTGGTAGATGTCACCATTTGCCCGACGTCTTCGATGCGCTGACTGTTGAGGTAGACGCCGCCGCCCTGGATGGTGCGCCGGGCGTCGCCTTTGGACTGGGCCAAACCGGCGTCAGCCAGCAAATCGACCACCGAGAAGCCCTCGCCGTCTAGCGCAGATTTGGGCAGTTCGCTGGAAGGCACATCGGCAAAAATATCCTGGATGTCTGCGGCGTCGAGACCATCCAGGTCACCTCCGAATAACACTTTAGCGGCCTGCGCTGCTTTGGCAACGGCCGTTTCCCCATGAATCATCCGCGTCAAATCTTGGGCCAGCCGACGCTGCGCCTCACGCTGCTCCGGGCGCTCATCCACCAGGTGTTGGTATTCCGCGATTTCACTTTGCGTTAGCCAGGTGAAGTATTGCATGTAATTGATCACATCGGCGTCATCCACGTTAAGCCAGAACTGGTAGAAGCGGTAGGGCGAGGTGCGCTCGGGGTCCAGCCAGGCATTGGTACCGGCGACCGTTTTGCCAAACTTGCTGCCATCCGCCTGCGTAATCAGCGGGAAGACCATGGCGTTCACCTTTTCGCCGCGTACTTTGCGAATCAGTTCCACGCCCGCCACGATATTGCCCCATTGATCGCTGCCCCCCGTTTGCAGGGTGCAGCCATACGTTTCGCGCAAATGCAGGTAATCATAGGCTTGCAGCAGCATGTAGCTGAACTCGGTGTAGGAAATGCCATCCTCCCGCTCGATGCGTGATTTAACGGAATCTTTGGCCAGCATGTAGTTGACAGTGAAATGTTTGCCCGTATCCCGCAGGAATTCCAGTAAATTCAACTTAGACAGCCAGTCAGCATTATTGACCATGAGCGCCGGATTGCTTTTGACTTCAAAGTCCAGCACACTGGCAAGCTGCACCTTCACCTTCACCAGGTTGGCTTCGATCTGGTCAATCGTCAGCAAATTTCGCTCGGAAGAGCGGCCGCTGGGGTCGCCGACCATGCCGGTGCCCCCGCCGGCCAACAAAATCGGCGTGTGCCCGTAACGCTGCAACCGCGCCATCACCATCAGCGGCACTAAATTGCCGATGTGAAGCGAGTCAGCCGTAGGGTCGAAGCCGTTGTAGACGGTTACTTTTTCATTTGCCAGCACTTCCGGCGTTTGCTCGGTGTGGTCGTAGATAAGACCGCGCCATTTCAATTCGTCGTATGCATTTGTCATGAGCGTTTACTCCATCCTTGTGATTGCTAATCAGGATCGTAACACAGGCTCACCCCCTGTCAAAGCAAAAGGCGCGTTGCAGGGAGGCAAAGAATGGCCTCAGAATGGCAAGGAAATGGCGTCCTCTCACACGAATGGCTATAATTTGCCCGGAACGGCCGTTTCCGTAATCCAAACAACTCCAAAATTTCAGAGCGGGTTCACAATGGCTTTGGTTCCAATAACTTAAACTTTGTATAGGATTGATCATGGAATTTATCCAATTTGCTCGTGCTGTTGTCCGACCTATTTTAAACAGAATTGCCTATATAGATATCGTGGGCCTGGAAAACATTCCTCAGACAGGCGCCGCCATTATCGCCTCAAACCACCTGGGACGGCTGGATGCGCTGCTGGCTGTTATTTTGTCTGACCGCGAAGATTTTGTGATTATGGTGGCGGAAAAGTATCAAAAATATTGGTTCTGGCGCTGGATCATGGGTGAACTGGATGCGCTCTGGCTCAATCGGTATGAGGCTGATTTCCAAACGCTCAAAACGGTGATCAAACGAATGAAACAGGGTCAGATTCTCGGCATTGCTCCCGAAGGCACACGCAGTAAAACAGAATCACTGCTGCCCGCCAAAGAAGGGGCCGCCTATCTGGCCGTCAAAACCAATGCGGTCTTGATACCCATCGCCATCTGGGGCACGGAAGACCGGGCTGTGGTGCAGCGTCTGCTCCACTTTCGCAAGCTCATCGTCCATGTACGCATTGGCAGACCCTATACCCTGCCCCCGATGCCGCGTGGCAAAGCGCGGGAGCAGTTCTTGCAAGCGCAAACAGATGAGATGATGTGCCGCATTGCTGCCATGCTGCCTCCCAAATATCGTGGCCATTACGCCGACCATCCACGAGTGCCGGAGTTAGTGGTTGCTATGTTGAAAGAAGGGATGGTTATCGTCTGATAACGGTGAATGGAGGTCGATAAATTGATTGCGAAGCCAGTCTGAGGACTGGCTTTTTTTGTGAGCGGGAGGATGGGGGGAAACGGCCGTTTTCCTTTCCCCACGTATCAGTTAAAATTACGGCATCAATCATCATCATGAGGAGTCACCCAGATGGCATTTACCAAAGAAGAAATCAAAGAGGAAGTAGGCTCCATTGAAACGTTCCTGGCTCTTGTTCGCGCCGATGAATTTCATTGTTTTTGGGGCTAAAAGCGATTACAACGAATTTTAGAAATAAACGAATGAATATCGCCACAGAGAAAATTCGTTCCTTACTCAAATTCGTTGTACTCATTTATCTACTTACGCTGTCTGCGCAACCGTTCAACCTGGGCTTCATTCAATACATCTGTATACGCCTTTAATCCATCCAGGAAAACGGGTAATTTGTTTAACACGTCTCGCCCTAAAATAACGTCTTCCCCCTGGTCGTCACCTACAACGTACAACCCAACCAAATGAAGCCCGGCCACCTGAATACCAGTCAAATACAATTGCACAGGCTGCAATGCACCAAAATGGCTGCGAATTTGTGCCTGGGCGCTTTCAATGGCCTCTACTTTTTCTAGCAAATGCGTGGGGACAAAGGTGATATCGGCCCCTGTATCTACCAGAGCCATCAACGGCCCAAGCTGTTCATCGTTATTATCGAGGACGATGGAAAGCTGGGGGAATGGGGGGATATAGTCTCGGTTATATGCCTGGCTCATTTGTCCCGCACCAATTGAGGGCGCCGTATGGCAAATTCCGGCACAGGTTGGTCATAGACTTGGGTGATGAGAATGGGGATTCGACCGTATTGCTGGCGTATACGCCCCGCCAGAGCCGTGACATCTGGGTCATGATCTATCACTTGCTGCTCATGGATAGCGATATGTTGACCGGCATACCTTTTTTTCAATTCAGCGTGTGCATTTTGATACCATTCCATCTCCTGGCGAATTTTTTCACGCCGCGTCTGGCGTAAATATTGCTGCACCAATTCGGCCAACACATCTTCCACGTTTTCTCCTTGCTGACGCACGGCCTCTTCTAAAGATGTAACCAGTTCGGAATCAAGATGAACTTGTGCTAACATAATTTTGTTCCCCTTATTTTATCGTCCACTAGCGCAAGTATAGCATAATTCAACTGCTATCTTTCCCCTACAAAAGTTCAATTTTTTTTGAAAAGTTGAATTTCTTGGCGGCTAAACCACCACAATTTCCGACCCCGACAACGTCTTCACCACCTCGATGCGGGTGGGGAAGGCGTCGCGCAGTTCGTCGATGTGGGTGATGACCAGGACCAGGATGCGGGCGAAGTCATCTTGGATGGTGTTGATCGCTTCTACCAGGCGCTAACGGCCGCTTCCCTTCCCCCACGCATCAGTTAAAATCAGGTCATCAATCATCATCATGAGGAGTCACCCAGATGGCATTTACCAAAGAAGAAATCAAAGAGGAAGTAGGCTCCATTGAAACGTTCCTGGCTCTTGTTCGCGCCGATGAATTTCATTGTTTTTGGGGCTAAAAGCGATTACAACGAATTTTAGAAATAAACGAATGAAGATCGCCAGAGAGAAAATTCGTTCTTTACTCTAATTCGTTGTACTCATTTGCGAGGAAGTACACCCTTTTTAAAACCTTCGTGGGGGGCGTTCTAACAAATGCGTTTCAGATGCGGGGCCATTGAGAAATAAATACAAACGATTCAACACATTACGGCCGATAATGATCTCCACATCATCAAAACCATCATCCGTCCCACCGATTCCTATCACTTCATACCCAGGAAACACGCCAATTTTCGTATGTATATCTACCAAATAGAGCGTGACTAATTGCTGCTGGCTAAATAAACCACGCACAAAAGCCGAACGGGTTTCTGGAGCATTGATGCCCAACAAGGTGCGTAATGGCACAAGTGTAAAGTCAGAACCGGTATCTATTAAAGCCGGGTACTCACTGACAGACGCAGGTTCGCCGGGGCTGCTGAGACGGATAGGCATAACAGGCGCTGGCGGAAGTTTCTGTGTAGTGAAGGGAAAAGCCATTTAGGGAGTGTGGGCAGAGGTGCTACGGTAAACAGGCATAGCCTGGACGCCACCTTCAATCATCAATACTGGTTCACGCCCGAACCGCTCTTTCAGGCGATGATATAAAGCCAGTCGTTCCGGATCACTATCGACAACTTGTCCCGCATGAACGGCCACATACTGCCCCGCATACTGTTGGCGTACACTTTCCGGCAGATGATACCACGCTTCTGTTTCTGCCTGAATGCGCTTTTGGCGGTAAAGGGCAATATAGCTTTGCACAGCCTCCACGACAAAATCGGTGGCGCTTTGCCCTTCGTGTTCGGCAATTTCCATGATTTCAGAGATTAGTTTAGGTTCTTGCAAAGCAATCGGCATCATGAGGTTAAGTATACCAATTCCCATGACAGAAGTTCAACTTTTTTGAAAAGTTGAATTTCTTGGCGGCTAAACCACCACAATTTCCGACCCCGACAACGTCTTCACCACCTCGATACGGGTGGGGAAGGCGTCGCGCAGTTCGTCGATGTGGGTGATGACCAGGATGCGGGCGAAGTCATCTTGGATGGTGTTGATCGCTTCCACCAGGCGCTGCCGGCCGTTTGGATCCTGGCTGCCGAACCCCTCATCTACTACCAACGTTTGCAGCCGCGCCCCCGCCCGTTTGGCCAACAACTGGGACAGCGCCAGGCGGATGGCAAAGTTCACCCGGAACTGTTCGCCGCCGCTGTAGTTGTCATACGGCCGTTCTCCAGCCCCGTCACTGATGCGGATATCCAGCGTCTCGGCGATGCCATCCCGGCTTTTGAGCTGCTTCTGCGTCTCAAAGCTGACGCGCATCTCGCCGCCGGTGAGCCGTTCCAACAAGACATTGGCCCGCTCCTCGATTTCCGGCAGGGCGTGTTCGATGAGCAGCGCCTGCACGCCATCCCGTCCGCACGCCTTTTCCAGCAGCTTGAGCCGCTGTACCAGGAGCGTCTTGGCGGCGCGATCTGCCAGGAACTGCTCGCGCCGTTTGCGCAAATCGCCCAACACGCTGAGCCGCTGCTGGGCTGCGCCCACGGTGCGGTTGGCGGCCACCTCTTCTTCGCGCAAATCCATCACCTCATTTTCCACGGCGCGTAAATCGCCGCCATCAGCCTGGAGCGCGGCTAACTGGGCAACGGCCGCTTCCTTTTGCGTTTCCAGATCAGTCACCGTTTGCTGTTGGGCGGTCAGTTGGGCGGCGAGGTCGGTGAGCGTGGTTTGCAGGGTGGCAACGGCCGTTTGCGCTTGTTCTAACGCTTGTTGTCGTTTGGGGGCGTCGGACAGGGCGGCGTGGGCTTGTTTGGCGGCGTTGTGGGCGGCGGCCTCGTAGCCCAATTCATCCATTTGCTGCCGGAGGCTGGCAACGGCCGTTTGCGCTTCCTTTGCGTATTCGTTGGCCTCAAGCTGCGCCGTCACCACCGCCAATTCCGGTTGGCCGCGCTCCGCCCAGTCTGCCAGCAGGCGCTCAATTTCCACCAGACGCGCTTCGGCGTTAGCGATGGCCCGCTGCTGTGCTTGCTGTGTTTTTTCCAACGCTTCTTTTTGCTGGGCGGCGCTGCTGAGTTCCGCCACTTTTTGCTTTTGCGCTTCGAGAACGGCCGTTTCCCCCACCAGCGCCTCGATTTTTGCCAGCTCCACTTTGCCCCCCTGCTCCCAGTCAGCCAGCGCCTGAGCCAATTCCGCCAGACGGGCTTCGGCCCGGGCCAGACGGTCGCGCTGCGTTTGCTGCTCTTTTTCCAGGCGCGGTTTTTGCTTGAGCTGCTGCTCCAGGTCGGCGACCTCGGCCGTTAGCGATTTGACTTGTTTTTGGTTGGCGCGGTAGCGGTCGCCCGCTTCTGTGCCTTCCGTTTGCAGTTCTGCCAGGACGGTGTGACGATGGCTTTCGCTCAATTCTTGCCCACATAAGGGACAGTCACCGCCGGTTTCAGCTTGCAGCCGGTCGAGGCGGTCGCGCATCTTTTTCATCTGTTCATGCAAACGGGGCTGCTCCGCGTGGAGGCTGTTGAGGTCGGCCAATGCGTGCGCATGGCGCGTATGCTGCGCGGCCATCGCGTCCAGCGCCGCTGAAACCTGCGCCAGTTCCTGGGTGGCTTCGGCGTGGTTGCGGGTAACGGCCGTTTGCTCTGTCGCCAGCTTTTCCATTTTCACTGCTTCGGTTTGCCAACGCGCCAATTCCTTTTGCTGGCTGGCCCGCTCCGCTTCCAACTGCTGCCAGATGCGGCGAGCCTCGTGCCACGCCTCCACCTGCTGCGTCAACGCCGCCAACTCGGCCGCGCTGGTGGTCTGCGCCGCCTGCGCCTCCGCCAAATTTTGGGCGACGATGCCCCGCTCGGTTTGCGCCGCCTCGCTCTTGGCCTGCTGCGCCGTCAACTCTTTGTGACGGGCGGTCAGGCGGCTGCGCTCCTGGGTGATGGTCAGATCGTGGGCGTGTTTCTCCCGTTGGAGGGCGTTGAACTGGTCGGCTTTGACCTGCCAGTCGCGCAAGTTGGCTTCCGCTTGCTCGTAGGCGGCAAAGGCGGCGGCGATGGCTTCGGCCTCGTCTAACACCGCCTGGTAGCTGTCTCGCTCTTGCTGGCGCTGAGCCTGCGTTTTCTCCAGATTGGCGAGACTGGTTTGGGCGCGGGACAGGTTGCTCTCTAAATTTTTGATCATGGCTTGCTGCTGCTGCACGGCCGTTTCCACCAATCTGAGTTGAGCCAGCAGTTTTTCTTTGTCGGCCAGCCGGGCGGCGACGATGGCGCGGGCCGCTTCGGCGGCGGCCAGGGCCGTTTGCCGCGCTTCTTCTTCGGTCAGTTCGTGGTCGATGTCGCTCATTTGGGCGTCTAAGAGGGTAACGGCCGTTTCTGCGGCTTTGCGTTGTTCGGCGGCGGCGTCCCGATACTGATCCCATTGGCTTACGCCCAGCAGATCGGCCAGCACTTCTTTGCGTTTGCCTGGCGTCTTGGTGGTGAACTCATCCGCTTTGCCTTGCAGCAAGAAGCTGGCGTTGATGAAGGTGTCGTAATTCATACGCAGCAGTTCTTCGATGGCCGCTTCCGTTTCCCGGATTTTGGTTTCGCTGAGCGTCTTCCATTGACCCGTTTCCCGGTCGCCGCCGCTCAGGATTTGCAGTTCCAGCCTGGTCCCTTTGCCGACCTGTTTGCGCCGGATGACGCGATAAATGCTGCCTTCCAGGGTGAAGGTGTAGCTCACTTCCGCCGCGTCATCGGTCAGCGCAGCGCGGCGGTTGACCAGGTCATCGTCGCTTTTGCTGCGGGCTTTGCCAAAGAGCGCCCAGGTGATGGCGTCCAGAATGCTGGATTTACCCGCGCCATTCGCCCCGGATATGCAGGCTAAATGGATGCCGTCGAAATCGAGAACGGCCGTTTCCCGGTAAGAGAGAAAGTTTGTCAGTTCAAGTCGGAGTGGAATCATAATGTACCTGAGGTAGAGATAGAGATAGAGATTGGAGATTGGGAGATTGCGATCTCCAATCTCTAATTTCTAATCTCCTTTTACAATTCATGCGCTATCCGCGCCAAACGCTCGACGGCGCGTTCCAGATCGTGTTGGGCGGTGGAGATGGCGAAGCGCACGTGGCCTTCCCCGCTTTGGCCGAAGGCGATGCCCGGTGTGCCGGCGATTTGAGCCTTGTCCAGCAGGGCGTCGGCCAGTTCCAGGCTGTTTTTGCCGCTGCCGGGGAAGCTGGGAAAGAGGTAAAAGGCCCCTTCAATGGAACGGCAGGCGACCCCCTCAATCTCGTTGAGCGCCTTCACCATAAAATCCCGCCGCGCCTGGTACGCATCGCGCATTTCATAAATGACATCTTGTGGGCCGTTCAGGGCGGCGATGCAAGCGTACATGGAGAAAGTGGCCGCGCAAGAAACGGTTTGGCTGTTCATTTTAGTAGCCACTTTAATGATGTTGGCCGGGCCGACCAGCCAGCCCAGCCGCCAACCGGTCATGGCGTAGGATTTGGTGAGGCCGTTGATGGTGAGAGTACGTTCGGCCATGCCGGGAGCCGCGGCCAAAGAGAGATGAGAACGGCCGTCAAAGACCAGTTTCTCGTAAATTTCATCGGCGATCACATACAGGTCGGCTGCCGTGGCCACGGCTACGATGTCGTCAAACTCGGCCTGGGTCAACACACGCCCGGTGGGATTGCAAGGGGTGTTGACCATGAGCGCTTTGGTGCGCGGCGTGAGATGCTGGCGCAGCTGGGCGGCGGTGATGCGAAAATTGTCGTCCGCCGGCAGGCTGACGGGCACGGGCACGCCCCCGGCCAGCGTCACCATGGGCGGGTAGGAGACCCAGTTGGGTTCTAAGATCAGCACTTCGTCGCCAGGATTGAGAACGGCCGTTAACGCCAGGTACAGCCCCCATTTGCCGCCCGGGGTGATGATGATCTGGTGGCGCGGGTCGGGAATGGCGACGTCGTTTTCCCGCTCCATTTTGGCGGCGATGGCTTCCAGAGCAGGCACAATGCCGATCATAGGCGCGGGATAATGGGTCGCCCCCTTGTGCATTGCCGCCAGCGCCGCCTCGATGATGTGGGGCGGCGTGGCAAAGTCGGGGTCGCCGCCGGCCAGGGCAATCACGTCATGGCCCGCCGCTTGCAGCGCTTTGGCCTTGTCGTTGACCGCCAGCGTGGGCGAGGACGGGATGCTGCTGACGAGGGTGGATAGAGGTTTCATATCATTCTCCAAATATTGACGTCCTGGATTACAAAAGTCTGATAGACTTTTGTAATCTCTTACATTATTTTATCGAGGTTTTGAGTTATGGTCGATTTGGATGCAGGTTTACCAGGATTGGATTTTGAATCGGGAACGGTAACGGCCGTTATTCTAGGCATCATGCAGGATGGCGGGCTGCCGCACATCGGCTGTCGCTGCCCGCGCTGTCTGGCCGCTTTTGCTGCGCCCGAGAAACGAGAATACGCCGCTTGCCTGGCGCTGGTGGATACCCGCGTTTCGACAGGCTCAACGGCCGTTTATCTCTTTGACGCCACGCCTGACATCAGCTATCAGCTTAATTTACTGGCTTCCGTTTTAGAGCCGCAGCCGCAACGCCCGGAACGGCTGCGCCAGCCGGATGGCATTTTTATCACCCATGCCCACCTGGGTCACATCGGCGGCCTGCCGCAGTTGGGTCCGGAAGCGATGGCCGTGACGCGGCTACCGCTCTACGCCCCGGCGGAACTGGGCTACCTGCTGCAAGCCATGCCGCTCTGGTCGCCGCTGGTGGAAAATTTGCGCATTGTGCCTCTCGCGCCGGGGCAGTATGTGGATGTGGCGGCGGATGTGCAGATAACGGCCGTGCCCGTGCCGCATCGGGATGAGTGGGGGGCGGGTACGTTTGCCTACAAAATTCAAGGGCCAACGCGCAGCCTGCTCTACCTGCCGGACATCGACAGGTGGGATGCCTGGCCGGAAGCGGCGGAGACGCTCAACAGCGTAGACATCGCCCTGGTGGATGGCGCTTTTTACAGCGCGGCGGAGTTAAACGGCCGTTCTCCCGCCGCCCATCCCCTCATCCCCGATACCTTGCAGCGCTTTGCTCACCTGGACTGTGAACTGGTGCTGACGCACCTTAACCATACCAACCCGACCCTGGATGTGGATTCCCCGATCCGCGCTCAAGTGGCGGCGGCCGGCACGCAAGTCGCGCAGACTGGGCAGATGTTTACGCTTTAATGGATGTAAATAGATTGCGTTTTGGAAGTTCAACTTCTTGGGGATTCGTTACAACCCGAATTCCCATATCTATATAAAATTTGGTGATATAATACGGTACAGCCTGGCAAAATCGGCTGCCGCACACTGGCCCGAATGAAAGGGCAGCCACGCAAATCGGAACGTTGTCTTTCGGAACGTTGTCTTAAAGAAGGAACCTCATGTTCGAAGAACTATTTTCATCTGGCGCACTCACCCTCATTTATGCGGTCATTTTGCTCATTAGCTTTGTCTTTGCTGTTATGAGCCTGGTCGGCGCTGATTTTGGTGATGCCCTGGATGTGGGCCTCGACGCTGACGTAGACGCCGACATGAGTTTTATCAGCTTAAGCCCCTTTGTCTTAGCCATGTTTGGCGCGGCCTTTGGTCTCACCGGTTTGATCACCCGCCTTTACCTGGACATGGAGCCGCTGCCCAGTATTTTGTGGTCAACGGCCGTCGGTTTGATCGTCGGCGTCCTGGCTCAGGCTCTTTTTCTTTATGTGCTTTCCCCCAGCAAATCCAGCCATTACAGCCTGCAAGATGACGCCAAAGGGCGTGAAGCAGAAGTGATCATTACCATTCCGCCAGATGGCGTGGGCACTATTGCCTTTGATAATATCAGCGGCCGGGTCACATTAGGCGCACGTTCTGCCACTAATGAAGAAATCCAACGGGGCGCATTTGTCACCATTGAGCGTATTACCGGCCGGGTGGCTGTGGTTCGTTTAATTAGCGAAATTGAGTAATTTATTGGTTCCGGCCGTTGGCAGTTGGACTTCATTTGCCCGGTCGGTTTATTGTTCCCCGTAGGAGGAAACTATGAATGCCTTTGTTGCCATTGGCATCCTCATCTTTATTTTTATTGTCTTTGCCTTGATCTTTGGCTGGTCGAGCCGCATCAAAAAAGTGGGACCAAACCAGGTCTTGATTATTTCAGGGCGTGGCGCCGGCCGTAGAGACGCTGAATTAGGCGAGATGGAAAGCAAGTTCCGCATTATCACTGGCGGGCGAGCTTTTATTTGGCCGGTGTTGGAGCGGGTAGATGATTTGTCGCTGGAAATCATGACCATCGACATCACCACCCCGGATGTGCCCACGGTGCAAGGTGTGCCCGTGACCGTGGATGGGGTGGCGCAGGTGAAAATTGGCAGCGATGAAAACTCAATTCGCACCGCTGCTATCCAGTTCCTTTCCAAAACACATGGTGAAATTCAGCATGTGGCACATGAAACATTGGCCGGTCACTTGCGGGCTATCTTGGGTACGCTGACGGTGGAGCAGTTGTATCGTGACCGGGAAGCGTTTGCGCAAAAGGTGCAAGAAGTTTCCGGTGATGACATGGCCAGCATGGGGCTGGAGATCGTCTCCTTTGTGATCAAGGATATTAGCGATAACGAAGGATATTTAGAAGCGCTTGGCCGGCCGCGCATTGCCCAGGTAAAGCGAGATGCGGCTATTGGTGAAGCGGAAGCCGCCCGTGACGCCACCATCGAGAGCGCCCGCGCCCGGCAGGAAGGGGAATCGGCCAAGTTTGTAGCGGAAACGAAGATTGCCGAGAGCCGCAAAGGGTTTGAGGTAGAAAAGGCGCAGTTTGAGCAGGAAACGAACCGCAAACGCGCCGAGGCAGAGTTGGCTTATACCCTGCAAACCAATATCACCAACCAGGAAGTCAAAGAACAAGAGGTTCAGGTGGAAGTGGTGGCCCGGCAAAAGCAGATTGAGGTACAGCATCAAGAAGCGCTGCGGCGGGAACAGGAATTGACAGCGACGGTGCGTAAACCGGCCGAAGCGGAACAGTATAAGGTGCGCACCCTGGCGGAAGCCCGTCAATTCCAGTTACAAACCGAGGCAACTGGCGAAGCGGAGGCCATTCGCAGACGAGGCGAGGCGGAAGCGGACGCCGCCAAAGCCAAAGGGCTGGCGGAGGTGGCGGTGCTGCGCCAAAAGGGGTTGGCGGAAGCGGAAGTTATCCTGCAGCAAGGGTTGGCGGAGGCGGAAGCCACGCTGAAAAAGGCGGAATCGTGGAAGGAATATACGCAAGCGGCCGTTATTCAACAACTGCTAGATAAGTTGCCGGAGATTGCCTCTGCTATTTCGGCGCCGCTGGCGAAAACGGAGCGCATTGTGGTCATCAATAACAGCGGCGATGAGAAGTCGGCTACTGGCGCGGCGAAAGTGACCCGCGATGTGACGCAGATTATTTCGGAAGTGCCGGCGACGGTGGAAGCGCTGACCGGCATTGATTTAATGGGCGCGATCAGCGGTCTGGCCGGCATAAAATCGTCTGAATCAACCGACAAAGAGGCGGCAGAAGCGCCAAAGTCGGAAAAGAGCGAGTAGCTTTTTAAGGCAATTTTATGAGGTATGAAAACGGCCGTTTCCTCTCCGAAACGGCCGTTTTCCCCTGTACCTCTTTTCCCCTTATCCCGAACCAACTAAAAAAGGAGCGCCACCTTCCAAATGGCGAAGAGCGGGCAAGATGCCCACGCTCTTATTTACGAGGAAATTCGTGCATCGTTTACACAGGCTGCCCACCTGGGCTGCCACGCTGGTTTCATTCCTGTTTTTGCTGCTGGTGTGGCAGCTTGTCGTCACCTGGGGCAATTACGACAGCTTCATCTTGCCGGGGCCGAGGGCGGTGGGTAAGCAATTTTTACTGGTGGCGGGCGACGGCCGTTTGCTCAGACACAGCCTCATCACCATTATGGAAGTGATACCGGGGCTGCTGCTGGGCTTTTCGGTGGCTCTGCCCCTGGGCTATTTGCTGGCAAAATCCCGGCTGGCGGAGCGGCTGCTCTCGCCTTACCTGGTGGCTTCGCAGGCCATCCCCATCATCGCCATTGCTCCCCTGCTCACCATCTGGATATCTTCCACCTACTGGTCGCGGGTGCTGGTGGCGGCGTTGGTCGTCTTTTTTCCGGTGCTAATCGCCATTATCGCCGGGCTGCGTTCAGTGCCGGCGCCGTTGTACGAGGTGATGAGATCGCTGCGGGCCACCCCCTGGCAGATTTTCCGCAAACTGGAGCTGCCCGCCTCGCTGCCCATTGTCCTGGCCGGGCTAAAAGTGGGCGCTACCCTGTCGGTGATTGGGGCATTGGTGGGTGAATTTGTGCAGCCGAAGAGCCAAGGGTTGGGTTATCTGCTGGTGACGGCTCGCTACCAGTTCAAAACAGATTTGGTCTTTGTTATTTTATTGACGCTGGCGGTGATCGCCCTCTCTATGTATGGGCTGGTGGCCCTGATTGAGAAACGGGCGTTGCGCTGGCAGAGGTAAAAAGGAGTTGATTCCATGAATAAGCGTTTGATTTTGCTGCTGATTTTCACCTTCATTTTGGCTGCTTGCGGCGGGGAGGAGTCAGGGGAAATAACCCAGATCGATCTGCCGATGGGCTATATCCCTGATCCGCAATATGCCCCTTTTTATGTGGCCGTTGATAAGGGCTACTACGCGGAGGAAGGATTGGAGGTAACCTTCGACTACAGTTTTGAGACGGATGGGGTGGCGCTGGTGGGGGCTGGGGAACGGCCGTTTGCCATTGTCAGCGGCGATCAGGTCATCTTAGCCCGGGCGCAGTCGTTACCCATTGTCTACGTCATGGAGTGGTTCCAGCGCTATCCCATCGCCATCGTCAGCAAAGCGGCGTCTGGCATTGAGACGCCCCAAGATTTAGCCGGCCGCAACGTGGGGCTGCCCGGTTTCTTTGGGGCCAGCTACGTGGGCTATGTCGGTCTGCTCCAGGCGGCCGGCCTGAGCGAAGCTGAGGTAAACGGCAACGACATTGGTTTCAACCAGGTGCAATCGCTGCTGGCTGACCAGTCAGAAGCGGTGGTGGGTTACAGCAACAACGAACCGCTGCAGCTGCAAGAGCAAGGCGAAGCCATCAACGTCATTAACGTGGCCGACTATATCGACCTGGTGGCCAATGGCATCATCACCAACGAGACGCTCCTGGCGCAAAACCCGGAACTGGTGCAGCGTTTTGTGCGGGCCACCCTGCGCGGCCTGGCCGACACATTGGCGAACCCGGATGAGGCGTATGAAATCAGCAAAAAGTTTGTGGAAGGGTTGGATGACAGCCGCCGCAATGTGCTGGCGGCGTCGCTGCCCCTGTGGACTGCCGAAACATTGGGCCAAACGGACGCCGCTTCCTGGCGGCAAACCGAGGCCATTTTGCTGCAAATGGGCTTTTTAGATGCGCCCCTGGGCGACCTGGAGGCGATCTTCACCAATGACATCATCGAAAAAGTACAGCCTTGACGCCTGTGGACCCGTTTATTTCTTTGAACCAGATTAGCTACGCCTTCCCGGATGGCAACGGCCGCTCTGTCATTGCTGATATTTCCTTAACCATTGAGCGGGGGGCCTTTGTGGTCTTGGTGGGGCCGTCCGGGGTGGGTAAATCGACGCTGCTGCGCGTGTTGGGCGGCTTGTTAACCCCCACCACCGGCCACGTTCACCGCGCCGAAGGGGACGATACGCCGGTGGGCATTGTCTTTCAGCGCGACAATCTCATGCCCTGGCGCACTGCCTATGACAATGTAAAACTGCCCCTGGAAATTCTGGGACAAGATGATGGTTCGGCGCAGCAGAAGGTGCAAGCTTCCCTGGAACTGGTGGGGCTGGCCGAGGACGCCGCCGCATATCCGGCGCAACTTTCCGGCGGCATGGCGCAGCGCGTGGCCCTGGCACGGGCCTTAGTCCACCAGCCCACGCTGCTGCTGCTCGACGAACCGTTCGGGGCGCTCGACGCCCTGACGCGGGAGCGCATGGGGCAGGAATTACTGCGTATCTGGCAGGCGCACCCGGTGACGGTGTTTATGGTGACGCACAGCATCACCGAAGCGGTGTTTCTGGCCGACATGGTGCTGGTAATGGGGCAGCCCAGCTGGCTGCCCGGCGGGCAGTCCGCCGGGCAATCAGCGGAGCAGCCGGCCGACCAACCCGCTACCATTACGCACACCATCCCCATCCACATCCCTCGACCACGAGACTTTAAAATACAACGAACGGCCGTTTTTCTGGATTATGCAACGGCCGTTCGTCAGGCGATACAGCGGTAAGGCGCCACCCACTGTTCACCGTCCACTGTCCACTGTTCACCGTCCACTGTCCACTGTCCACTG
>CAZXVH010000039.1:0-22272 GCA_964643965.1 uncultured Ardenticatenaceae bacterium | reverse complement strand
CCACTGTTCACCGTCCACTGTCCACTGTTCACCGTCCACTGTCCACTGTCCACTGTCCACTGTCCACTGTCCACTGACTACTGACTACTGACTACTCCTCCACCCACGCCATATTCGCCCCCAGGGATTGCATCGTTTCCACGAAGCCGGGGAAGCTGTCGTGAATGCAGAGCGCGTCGTGGATGAGCGTCTCCCCGTAAGTGACGAGACCCATGACGGCCAGCGCCATGCCCAGGCGATGATCATCATGACTATCTACTTCGGCGGAAAACGGCCGTTTGGGACCATGCAGCGTAAACCCATCCGGCCGTTCCACCATATCAACACTCATTTTCGCCAGTTCACCGGCTAGCGCCGTGATGCGATCTACCTCTTTCACCCGTAATTCGGCCGCGTCACGCACCGTCGTTGTGCCGCTCGCCTGCGTCGCCGCCACCGCTAAAATGGGAAACTCATCGATACCGCGTACCACCACCTCGCCGCCAATGTCGGCGGCGTGCAGTTCGTTAAACCGGAAGGTCAAATCGACGGCCGGTTCGCCGCCCGTCACCCGTTCATTGGCGATAGTGAAGGTCGCGCCCATCTGCTGGAGCATCTCTAAAATGCCGGTGCGGGTGTCGTTATAACCCACATTGTTAATGGTCACTTCAGAATGGGGCACAATGGCCGCCGCCACCAGCGGAAACGCCGCCGAC
Organism: uncultured Ardenticatenaceae bacterium; assembly: GCA_964643965.1. Classification (GTDB taxonomy): domain Bacteria; phylum Chloroflexota; class Anaerolineae; order Promineifilales; family Promineifilaceae. Next base: position 21,577 of record CAZXVH010000039.1, on the reverse strand, counting down.
GACATGTCGCCTGGAACCGTCAAATCGAAGGCTTGTAATTTGCGCTCACCTTCGGCCGGGGGCAGGATAATCCAATCGCCATCCGTCTGCACATTCACCGCCACCGCCTTAAGCATCCGCTCGGTATGGTCGCGGGCCGGGCCGGGCTGGTAGATGCGCGTTTCACCGGCGGCGTATAAACCGGCCAACAGCAGGGCGCTTTTCACTTGAGCGCTGGCCACCGGCATTGCGTAAGCCGCGCCTTTGAGCTGCGCCGGTTCAATAGATAGCGGCGCTCGTCCTTCTTTGGCCGAAATTTTGGCGCCCATCCCTTTCAACGGTTCCAAAATGCGGCGCATGGGGCGCTGGCGTAACTGCTCACTGCCATCCAGCACAGAAGAAAATGATTGCCCGGCCATGATACCGCTCAGAAGGCGCATCAATGTGCCCGCATTGCGGCAGTCGAGCGCTTTGCGTGGCGCCTTTAAGCCGTGCAGCCCGCGCCCTTCAATGACCAGGTTCCAGGCGGTAGGTGAATGCCGGTCTACTTCAATGACGACGCCCAATGCTTGAAAGGCGTTTAAAGTGGCCAGGGTGTCTCCGGCCGGCAGCCAGTTGCGAATGATGCTTTTGCCCTCGGCCAGGGCGCCCAACATAATGGCACGATGGCTAATGGACTTATCGCCGGGTACATTAATTATGCCGGTTAGGGGTGTTTTTTGAGGGCGGATGAGGAGCTTCGATGAGGCCATAACGGAAATTTATCGCAAAAGGCGCAAAGTGAAAGTTGAACTCCCTTTGCGCCTTTTACGTCCTTTGCGGTTTGCTTGATTTTTAATTATTCGCCGATTTTCTGACGGGTCGTTTGTTGCATGGGAATGTCTTTCATGACCTGTTTCTGTACTTTTTGTTTCATTTTATTGGCCAGCATTTGTGTTTTGCCATCTTCCCGATGGGGGTCGAGGCGGGCTACGGGCGGACGGCCGACTCGTTCAGCCTGGGCTAAGGCATGATGGACGATGAGGTAACTGTTGTCGCGCATAAATTCTTCATGCGTCGCGTCGGGGTGCTCAACTTTGTAGGCGTCTTCAGCTGCTTTGAGTTTTTCGGGCAAATCCTGAATTTCATCGCCAGGCAGGTAGGCCGGAGAGGCGCTAAACTCTAGCTGGTCATGAACGGGCAAAATACGGCCGAGGATGATTTCGCCGATTTCCACATTGCCCCGCCCGCCGGCTTCAAAGACCTCATAATCTTCGCCGGTGGTGATGTCACGCAAGGATAGCACCTGGCCTTCATAGCTGCGCAGTTCATAGGCGCCAGAGGGGGCCGCTTTCAGCCAGCCTTCGAGGATAGCCAGTTGATACTCAGATAGCTCACTTTGTTTTTCTTCATGATAAATCTGGACAAGATAACGGCCGTCTTCTTGAGCGTGATCAAAGGCAAACCAGTCGGCAAAACGCATCGCTTCCAGAACACTCATCTGCTCCACATTGTCCATGTCGTAATAATTATTCCAGAAAAATGGCACAGCCTGGGCAAAGCTCTCGTTAAAGCGCTCGTCACGGGCGAATTTCATCAGGTCACGCCGCAGCCAGGTGGCCGCCTGAGACCAGGAACGGCGCTCTTTTTCCGCCGCTTTGTCAACTTTCATATGACATTGTTTATATTTTTTACCACTGCCACAATAACAAGGATCATTTCTTCCTATCTTCGACATTTTGTACCTCTCTTTGAAGCTAGAGGATTGAGCAAGAGCGAGAGGTTTCCTTCCCGCTCTACACTCTAGCTCTCGCTCTGCTCCAGGGCTGCCAGAAGGGGCAGCAATTCTTGTAAGGTTACACACACAACTTCTATATACGGGCCAACTCAGGAAACTTCTGCCTTTTCTTTTTTCTGGGCATACCATTCAATGAGCAGCACCAGCACCGCGCCCAGAGCGGCTAACCCCACCGCCAGCCCCATTTCGGTGACGCCAGCGCGGGTGGAAATATCAGGGAAAATATTGATTTGCTTGATGACCTGGATTTGATCATGACTATCCAGGATGAAGTCGCCGGCCGCATCCATCAGCCAGGCCACATCTTCTTTCCAGGCCCACAGTTTACGCAAGCTGCCCACCATCAAGCCGATGAGAATAGCTAAGGTGTAATCATGGTAGCGTTTAAACAGCCAGCTTAACACCTGGGCAAATGTGACCAGGCCCACGGCCGCCCCGGCCGCTACCAGGAACAAGGGCAGCAGCTCCCGGTTGTTGACAGCCCCCAACACCGCCGCATATTTGCCTAAAATAAAGAGGATAAACGCCCCGGAAATACCGGGTAAAATCATGGCGCAACTGGCTAACGCCCCCGCCAGAAAGAGGAACCACCAGGTATCGGGAGTGCGGGCGGGAACCAGCCCCACGATGATGTACGCCACAATTGTACCGACAACAAGCATTAGAAAAAGTTTCAGGTTCCACTGGGGAATGCGTTTGCTCACCGTGTAGGCTGAAGCCACCACCAGGCCAAAGAAAAAGCTCCACAAGTAAACGGGCTGATTGACCAGCATCCATTCCAGGGGACGAGCCAAAACCAGGATAGCCAGGCCAATGCCCAGACCCACCGCCAGCAAAAATTGCCAGTTGATGATCTGAAAAATCTCTTTGATGCGAAGTTTAAAAATTGCCTGCCATAAATGGGGGCGGCCAATGGTGCGAATGGAGTCAATCAGCTCTTCATATATGCCCAAAATGAGGGCCATGGTGCCGCCGGATACGCCGGGCACAATGTCGGATGCGCCCATGGCCATGCCGCGCAGGCTTAAGCCCACATACTCTCGCAGCGTACGTTTTGGTTTTGACTGTTCTGTTTCGGTTTGGTCTTTTGTTGTTGCTGCCATGTTTACCTCATAAATTTATAACTTGAGCGCTGAATTATAGCACAGTGCAGATGGCTGGCGCATTAGCTGGAGTGAGGCAAATGGCGTGAAATTTCATCGGTGAGCGTGGCAAGGGAGTATGGTTTTTGCAAATAGCCGGCCAGTTGCTCAAAGTGTGATTTGTCGGCAATTTCTGTTTCGCTGTAACCAGAGGTGAGGATAACCCGCACATCTGGGTTGATGGCCACCAGGGCTTCCAGGGTCTCGGCCCCATTCATTTCTGGCATGGACCAATCGAGCAAAACGAGGTCGATTCTATCTTGATGCGCCTGATAGGTTTGCACCCCTAAACGGCCGTTTGCTGCCGTTAGCGTCTCTATACCCTGTAATTCTAAAATATCTTGCACCGCTTCTAAGACCGGCGCTTCATCATCAATCACTAAAACTACCCCTGAAGCTGCCGAATAGTCCACAGATTCCTCAGATGGCGCCGCGATTTGTGTGCTGGAAACGGGGAAAACAATTTCAAACGTGGTGCCCACATTCGGCTGGCTCTCCACATGCAGGCCGCCCTGATGTCCGCGTACAATGCCCAAAACGGCCGCCAACCCTAAGCCACGCCCGGTAAACTTTGTGGTGTAAAACGGATCAAAGATACGATCCAGGGTTTCTGCATCCATGCCCACGCCATCGTCTTGTACGCTGATCAAAACATAGTCGCCATCGACCACTTCCTGGTTGGTTAAATGCCAAAACGGATTGTTTTGCGCCAAGATCGTTACCGGTTTTGTATTCACCAGAATCGTCCCCGGCCGCTCTTCAAACGCCTCGGCCGCATTTAAAATCAAGTTCATCACAACCTGCTGCATTTGTCCCGGGTCGGCGTCAATCAGGGGTAGATTTTTGCCTAAATTCAAAGTGAGCGTCACTTTAGGGGGAACGGCAACTTCAAGCAGGTGGCGATTTTCCATGATGATAGTATTCAAATCCAGGCGTTCAAGCGCAAACTGACCCCGACCTGAATAGGCTAAAAGCTGCCGGGTTAGTTCAGCAGCCCGTTCGGCAGCCTTCACCGCTTTTTCAATGTGGGCATAGGCGGCATGACCGGGTGAAAGCTTGGCCAGGGCCAGTGAGTTTTGGCTCAGCATCGCCACCAGGAGGTTGTTGAAGTCATGGGCGACGCCGCCGGCCAATATACCCAGGCTTTCAATTTTTTGAGTGTGACGCAAGGCTTCTTCGGCCCGTTTTCTTTCCGTTATTTCACGAGAAATAGTGACGAGCATGATGAATTCATGCTGCTTGTTGTGTACCGGATTTAACGAATACTCAAAATAACGAGTTTCATCGTTTTCGATAACGGCCGTTTCGCGGATGAGGGTTTCGCCGGTAGCCAACACCTGGGCCTGTTCGGCCATAAAGCGCTCAATGGCTTCACCTCTATAACCGAGTTCCTGCCATGTTTTTCCGATCATCTCCTGGCTGGAAATGCCGAGAACGGCGGCGGCGGAATCACTGACAAATAAGAAACGGCCGTTGAGATCATAAATGTAGAAAGATTCTGGCGTCGAAGAAAGCACCGCATTTAACATGCTGACATGCTGCTCCAATTTCGCAGTCAGCTTCATGCGTTCGGTTTCGGCCCGTTTACGCTCAATCGCGGCCGCGATTTGGCCGGAAACAAATACCAGAAACTGCTTCTCCTGTTCCGTGTAAACGCCGCGATCTTCGTAGCTTTGCACCACGATGGCCCCGAAAGTTTCCTCGTTCTTTTTGAGCGGAACGCCCAACCAGATTTGAGAAGCAGGGCCAACCGGCACGACCTGGCCAGAGCGGCACAGCGCCTCATGATCCTCATCATTCACGAGCCGCGGTAAACCGCTGCGGATGACTAACTCTGTCAACCCTTTTCCGGCCGGATAGGGCTGGCCATCATAATTATCTTTCTCATCCACAAAATAGGGCAGCATGAGTTTGTCTTCTACCTTGTCGTAGAGGGCGATATAGAAGTTCTTGGCTTCCATTAAGCTACCCACACCCAGGTGGATGGAACGGTATAGATCGTTCAGGTTGATATCTGAATTGGCGAGGGTGGCTATCTGGTAAACGGCCGTTTGCAAAGATTCAATATGTTTTTGCTCAGTAATATCCCGCATAAAACCTTGCAGTAAAACACGCCCGTTCAATTCAAACAATGTGGCTGAAATTTCTACGGCAACCGGGCTCCCTCCCCGATTTTGTACCTGCGCCTCTGTTATAAACGCCCGGTGGCGCAAATCGTTTTTTAGCAAGCGGACCTGAGCGGAGAATTGATTCAGCGGAAAAAGCGTTTCCAAAGAAAGGGTATAAAGTTCTTCCAGGGTATATCCCGTCAGCGCCAGCGCTTTGGGATTGGCTGAAATAATGCGCTCCGTCAGCACATCCAACACCAGAATGGCGTCATTGGCCGTTTCAAACAGGCGGCGATACTGCGCCTCTGTTTGCTGTATGTTTTGCAGCAAGCGTGCTTCTTGCAACGCATTCGCGATTTGATTGGCAAAAATGGAGATGATTGAAATATCTTCTGGTTGTAATTGAGCGCTGGCCAGATAGAGGGTTCCCTGCACTTTTCCATCCAGGGTTATCGGGGCCACAATGCCCGGCTGCCCGGAAAAGGGACGCAGCGCCTGCCTGCCTAAAAATCCCAGGTCAGGAAACACTTGCAGCAATTTTTGATAGTTGTTCTCAAGATAGAGCGCTTGATTTGTCTCCAGAACTTCCCTATCAATATGGGCAGCTGCCAATCTGTAGCTATACCCCACACTTTTGATATTGATAATTTTTTCAAGGGCGTGGACAGCTTTGTTCATATTGTCTGGCATAACAAGCGCCTTCACCACCAGCATATCCCCCGTTTCAGATAACATGCTGATTGCGCCATGCAGATCCAGTTTTTTTAGTTCTCGGACAAAGGCGTCGAAAACGGCCGTTTCCGAACGGGTCGCATTGTCCAGAGCCGCCACCACAGTGTTGATCGCCGCTAAAAATTGGTTCCCTCTGGTCAGAGTAGAAGTGGGTTGTGGACGTTTTCGTTTCGGCATAACATATTATGAACCAAGCAGGTCATCTTTTGGGAAAAGTTGAACTTCTCCTGTGCCCTGTCCACTGTCCCTACGGGTTTAAGGCCAAAGCGTCGGGACCGACGATGATTTCAGGGGTGAAGTAACTCAAACGGCCGTTTGCATCCAAAGCCGCCAGGCTGACAGAGTAGTTGAGGGTCGGATCTTTGCCCGTCAGCGCCACATTACCCGCCTGCACGGACTTTACAAAATGAAACGCTTCATAGGAAGGGTAATCCAGGGGGCGGAAAGAGATGGCGTAGCCGGCGGCCGATGGTTGCACCGGCCAACTGAGTTGATACGTGCCTAACGCTTCTGTTGTCTGGATGACAGGCGCTTGCGGCTGAGGTGGCGCGCCGGCCAGGTTCGCGGCGACAGCCACATTAAGCTGCACCACTTTTTGCAGGTACTCGTAATCAATCCGATCCCAGGTGTCGCGTACAGAGTTAACCATATCCGGGTCTTCAATTGATTCTGTCAGGCGGATGGCCGGGATGCCGATGTTGACAAATTCTCGATGATCTCCCCAGCGCCCTTCCCTATCAAGGGCGTCAATGACCGTGACGCCAAAATCCGGCACATAGATGCCGCCCACATACTCATAATACCGCGCCAACTGGCCGGAGGGCGAAAAGTTCAAATTGGGCGCAAACAGGCGGATAGCGCGGGGAATATTACGCCGGCCGCCGACGGTGTCATAGTTGATGGTGGCCAGGATGTTCATATTGTCCAGAAAAGCAGTTTGGGCAAAGTGGCGAGCGCCAAATGTGCCTTGTTCTTCGGCGGCGGTGGCTAAAAAGATAACGGTTTGATTCCATTCCTGGGCGCTGAGCAGGCGGGCCGTCTCCAGCAGCAGCGCCTGGCTGGAGCCGTTATCATTGGCGCCGGGGGCTTTGCTGACGCCATCAGTCACTTCTGGAGCGCGGCTGTCATAGTGAGCCATAATGATGATGACGCCGGGGTTTTCTGCCCGCCCGGGCAGCACCGCGACGATATTACGCTGCTCGGCATAGAAACCGCCGTAGTAGAGGGGGAAATCCTGGAAGCTGACTTGCAAACGGCCGTTTCCCACCCGAATAAATTCATCATGCAACCATTGGCGGGCCGCGCCAATGCCAAAATTTGGCGATTCCGTCTCGCTGAAGGCATTGCGTGAGCCAAAACTTTCCAGCGTTTGCACATACCCTTTTAGCTGCTGCTGAGACACCTGGTCTACTAACATTTGGATGCCGGGATCAACGGCTGGCGTCACATCGCTCACGGGGTTTGTCACCAGGTCGGGCAGGGGCAGCAAATTGTCGGCAAACGGCCGGGCCGTGGCTACCGGCGTGGGCAGCGGCGGCCGTTCCGGTTCAGCCAACACGCCACAGCCAGCCAGCAGCATAATAAGCAAGGCCAACAGGATGGTGACAGATAAGTTTACACGTTGCACGTTCAATAACCTCGGATCGGCTCTATCTCGTCAAGAAGTTCAACTTCTTTCTCGACAATAAGAAGGGCAACTACTGGGAGAAATTGCCCTTCTAAATTCTAAATTAAAACTGGAAGCCCCCGCGAAACGGCACCACTTTATAGCTGTAATCGGTGACAAAATCGGTCAATTGTTCGCTGAGGGTAGCCCAATTATCGCTGGCAAGAACGGCCGTTATCGTCTCCCGCTCTTCACAGACAAACCCAATCAGGCGGCCGGGCGCATCCCCATAGGCCGTTTGCCACGCTTCGCTCATCTGCATACCCATCGCCTGCATGGTCGGCACATAGCGCCCCATGATGAACTGGTAATACTCTTGCAGCAGTTCCTCTCTGATTTCATAATTGAGCAGGAGCTTGTACCCCTGAATTTTCTCTGCCATATATTTACTCCGCACTCCCCATCTTAGCTGAGGGCACAGTAAAGGCAAATGTACTGCCCTCTCCTAATGAACTCTTAAACCATATCTCCCCGCCCTGCGCTTCCACTATTTTTTTCACAATAGAAAGCCCCAGCCCCCAACCGGCCTGTTCCCGCACCTCTTCATCTTCGGCGCGGAAAAATTGAGTGAACAGTTTGGCCTGATTTTCCGGCGAAATACCGATGCCCGCATCAATAATGGCCACCTGCGCCCACCCATTTGCCTGCGTCACCTGAATCTGAAGACTGCCCCCATTGGGCGTATATTTATGGGCGTTGGAAAGCAGGTTGGCGATCACTTGATTGATACGGCTGGCGTCGGCGTAAACGGCCGTTACCTCCGGGGCCACCAATACCATCAACGACTGCTCCCGGCTGGCAATCTGTTCCTGCATACTATCGACCACATCCTCCACCACATTCCGAATATCAAACTCGCCAAATTGAAACTGCATCCGGCCGCTTTCAATGCGATTAATGTCAGACAAGTCGCTGATCAGCACACTCATGCGCCCCAAATTGCGCTTGATAACCGCCATAAACTGCTTTTGCTGCTCATTCAGTTCGCCCGTCATGCCGCTCAACAGCAAATCGGTGTACCCTTTAATAGAAGTCATGGGCAGGCGCAGTTCATGCGTCACAATGGAGATGAACTCGCTTTTAGAGGTATTGGCCGCCGCAATTTCCTCATAGAGACGGGCATTTTCCAGAGCAACGGCCGCCCGGTCTGCCAGTCGCGCTACAAACGCCTGATCCTCGGCCGTGATCGCCCCTGGCGTCTGGCTTTGCAGGGTAATCAGGCCGGTGATAGCCCCTTCCCGGCTGATGGGAGCCGCCAACTGTACCGCTGCCGGACGGCCGTCAATCGCCTGAGCCGCCGTGGTATTTTGGCTGAAGATAGAGCGCTTCTCCGCCAACACCCGCGCCAAAACAGGCTGCGTTAAAGGAACCTGCTGCCGCTCATCCGCAGCAGCGCCGGCATGCACTAACAAATGCAGCACCCGCCCTTCCTCCTCCGTTTCTTCGATGAGGCCAATGGAACCAGAATCGGCCGAAGTCAGGCGCATGGCCCAGGCCAACGCCGAACTAAGTACTGCATTCAAATCAAGCGACTGGTTGAGCTGCTGATCAATGCGCTGGAAAACAGAAAGCTCCTGCACCCGGCGAGCCAACGCCTGATCCGTTTGCGTAAAGAGGCGGGCATTATCAATGGCAATGGCGGCCTGATTGGCAAACGTCGCCAACAGTTCCAGATCATCATGGTTAAAGACGCCGCTAAACAGCCGGTTATCCACGTAGACTGCCCCCATCACCCGGCTTCGCGCCCGCAGGGGCACACACATGATGGAACGCAGTTGAAAGCCGATGACGCTTTCTTGCGCCGAAAAGCGGTCATCTTCCTGGGCGTTGTTGGTGAGGATGTTTTGACCGGTGGCCGCCGCCCGCTGCAAAACGGTGCGGCTGATCTGCATACTCTCGCCTTCAATGGTTTCCTGATCCACGTTTCGCGCCGCTTCGGTACGTAAGTCTCCCGTTACTTCGTCGTAAAGCATGAGGAAGCCCCGCTCCGCGCCGGTCAGTTGAATGATGGCGTCCATCACCTGGTTGAGGACTTCGCTGAGGTCCAGGCTGGTCCCCAATTGGGAACTCACGTCATAAAGGGCAGCCAGGCGGGCTTGTTCGATGTTGAGGGTTGGTTCGGTCATAAGATTCTTAAAGGGTAAAACATCAACAGGAACGCGGACAAGCTGTCCGCGCTCCCATTTTTAATCTTTACGCTTTTCCTTTTCTACGTTTGCATAATAATCGCACACCTCTCTTAAAACACAAATGTTGCATTTGGGGTTTCTGGCGGTGCAGATTTCCCGGCCATGCTGAATGAAGTTGAGGTGCATGGCATAGTAGGTTTCCGGCCTGTTCACACTTTCCAACAGATCATGCGCTTTGTCAGCCGTTACTTTTGGGCCAATGAGGCCCAGTCGTTTACTGACGCGATGCACATGGGTATCCACCGGGAAGGCCGGCCGGTTGAAGGCAAAGAGCAGGATGATAGCGGCCGTTTTGGGGCCGACGCCTTTGATATTGATCAGCCACGCTTTGGCTTCATCAAGGGGCAGGTCGGCCAAAAAATCCAGGGAGAGGGCGCCGCGCTGCTCGTACACGGTGCGCAGGGCGGCCTGGATGCGCGGCCCTTTTTGGTTTGCCAGCCCGGCCGGCCGGATCGTTTCTATGATCTCTGCTTCAGGGGCGTTCATCACATGCTGCCAATCCGGGTAACGCGCTTTGAGGGCGTAAAAGCCTTTGTCCCGGTTGGTATCAGAGGTGGATTGGGAGAGGATGGTGCAGACCAGTTCATCCACCGGCGGCAGATACGGCCGCCAGATGGGTTCGCCGTATTGTTCTTTTAACAACTGATAGACAATCTCGTACTTTTCCGGTAAATCCATGCTTTTGTCCTTATTTCTTGCGGGCGTTGATGCGCTCTTGCAGGCTGGCGAGAACGGCCGTTCTCTCTCCATCGTTCAGCCCAATCAAATCAAAGACAGCGGCGTCAAGCGCCTGCCGGTCTGGGTGGCTGAGATGCTCTTCAGTGGTGGTGAACGGCCGTTGCGCCAACCGGGTGAAAAGCTGGGCCAGGTGGCTGCTTTGCGCCGCACTAAAGGTACGCGGATCAGGCAAGGGTAGACGTCCCAATTCATACGCCGCCAACCAGAGAACGCCGGCGCCAAAGTTGACGCGACCAAACAGTTCACATTGCAGAGCAAACCAGGCGCTATTGAGCAGGGCGGCGGCAGCCTCGAGCGGGACGCCTGGGGCCAGGCGAATCTGGTAAAGCTGCTGATCCACCAGCAGCGATTCGGCTAACAGCGGGGCCATGTGCCGTCGCCAGATACCTTTGGGCAAGACCAGGCGGGCGGTCGGCTGGGCGGGCAGGCTGTACCAGGGCTGCCGGGCGGCGCAGGTTCCCCGTTGATGAATGCCTTCTTGTTCGGCCCAGGCCAGATAGCGGGAAACGGCCGTTCCCCTCAAATCGGCGTCGGCAGGAATGGTTAACAACTCATGTTTGCAATCAGCGGCGGAGAGGGTGAGCCGGTCCAGGCCGCGCAGCGATTTGAGCAGCGGGCGACGAAACTGCGGCTCAAGGCCCCATTTGGCAATGATTGGGGGGGTGAGGTAAAAGAACTGGTTGGCGCCGGTGGTGAAGCCGCGCTGGACGGTCGCCCACTCCTCCAGGGGGCGCAGCGTGGGCGCGGCGGCGACCTCGATGTCTGAGGTACGCAGCAAGCGCCCCCATTTGGCCGCCGGTTGCAGCCCGCTTTGGATCATCACTTTGATAGCTGTCTCATCTGTGACCCGGCTCATGGCGGGCAGCAGGCGCGTTACCAGCCGCTCCACGGCTTGCTGGCGGCGATAATCGCTGAGGGGATAGGGCATGAAGGTGGCTAACGGCCGTTTCAAGCGTACCAGGCGCACGGCATTGTTGGCTCGTTGCTGGGAGTCGCTGCACTTTTCCAGCACGATGAGGCAGGTATTAATTTTGGCCTCACTGAACCAGCGCTCAACGTCTGATTCGATAATGGCTAAAATCTTGAAATGGTCGAGTAAAAACTGCTTGAACCGTTCACCGTAAGCCACATCCAGCCAGGCATTGGGCGTCACAAAACCCAAGCGGCCGCCTTCGCGCAAAAACTCACTGCTGTGTAAAAGGAAGTAAGTATGTAGGCCGGAACGGCCGCCCAGGCTCTGCCATAATGATGCGGGCATGAGCAGCTTTTTGTCGGGCGTGGCGTCGGTTGGCGCTGCCCTGGCAAACAAGGCCAACTGTTCGCCTGCTTCCTGGTGCAGTTTGCCCAACCACTCGGCGCGGGTATAGGGCGGGTTGCCGATGATGGCGTCAAACGGCCGTTCCCCGGCCAGGGTGGTGGCGAAGAAGTTTTGGTGACGGATGTGAGCCTGGGGCAGAAATGATTGGGCGGAAACGGCCGTTTCTGCATCCAGTTCAATGCCCCACAGCGCTTCTGCTGGAATATCGCCGCGGCCGTCGGTGAGCCAATCCAGCCATTGGGCGGCGCGGACCAGGAACGCCCCGTGACCGCAGCTGGGGTCGAGCAGGCGGTCTGTCGGCCGGCGCAGACAAAAGCCGAGCAGTAAATCCGCCACATCGGGCGGCGTTTCAAACTGACCAAAGGTGTGTTGTTTGTCCGGCATGTCAATTCTCTTCCCGCTAGAACGCATCATAATGACGGCCGTTATTGTACCATGAGGCGCGGGATGCGTGATAGGTGAGGCGTGAATGTAATGGCGGCTCTATTACCTCTTGACCTGGCAACCCGCCTCTAATTACTTTACAATAACATTCAAATCGTTTTATAACTACCTGTCGGAGAGGTACAATGCCACAAGGATACCCTGAGCAACGCCAGATTGGCCAGAATGCGATAAGCAAATGAGAGAAATCTTGCTATTATTTGGCGTCGAAAGAGATGACGCGGATGAGGAGTGGCTGGAAGCGCAGCTAACCAACGATGATGAATGGGAGTGGCACGAGGCATTATGAATGAATCAGCAAGCAGTCCGATTGGCTATATTGTAGGGGGTGGCTTAAAAGAGGGCTTTCGTATCCGGCTGACGGTGCCGGCCGATGAGGTGCAGGAAGGCAGCTTTTTGGTGTGTGACAACGGCCGTTTCCGCTACTACGGCCTCGTCACAGATTTACAACTGGGGGCCACCGATCCCCGCTTTGCCGACGAAAAAACCGACCGGATGCTGCCCGCCATCCAGCAGGCGCTCCTGGGCAAAACGCTGTACACCACCCTGGAAATGTATCCCACCCTGCTCATGGATCGCGGCCCGGAATTAACCGATCCCGAGCGAGCCACCTGGGAAGCGCTGCGGGAGCGGGGCGAAATTCAGCCCGGCCCCAAGCCGGTCAAAACCGTGCCGGCTCATCACGCCGATGTGCGCCCGGCCGACGAAGCAGACGTGGCCCAAATCTTCGGCGAAGAAGGGCCGGGTGTCTTCCACATCGGCAATACCATCGAACAGGGGTACAAAGTGTGCCTGGACCTCCACAAATTCGTCAAACGCTCCAGCGGCATCTTTGGCGCCACCGGGACGGGCAAGAGCTTCCTGACGCGCATGGTGCTGGCCGGGTTGATGAAGGAAGATGTGGCCGCCGCCCTGGTCTTTGATATGCACAACGAATACGCCTTCGACGATAGTGACACCGACCGGGATGTGCGGGTACGCGGTCTCAAATCACTGTTTGGGCAAAAAGTGCAGGTGGCGGCCTTGGGCGCAGGCGCTCAGGTACGCGGCCACACCCCAGATTTCACATTGGAACTGGCCCACGCTGACTTCCGCACCAGCGATATTTTGCTGCTGTCGGACGCGCTCAACCTGACCGACACCGCCGCCGTCACCCTCAACGCCCTGGAACGCGCCTTCGGCCGCACCTGGTTTGCCGATTTTATGAAACTGGAGCCGGGCGCAGTTGATGTCGATCCGGAAAGCGGCAAAACGTTTCCGGCCGATAACTCAGTGGCGGCCTGGGCGCGGCAGAACAACATTCACGAGAAAGCGGCCGAGGCGCTGCATCGCAAATTGCAGCTCATCTACGACCGCGCCTATGTCACGGCCAACCCGGCTGGCGACCCGGTGAAAGCGATTATAGATAAATTGGAAAACGGCCGTCATGTCATCCTCGGCTTTGGGGAATACGACAACGACCTGGATTACCTGCTCGTCTCCAACATCCTCACACGCCGCATCCGCCAGCATTGGGTCAAGAAAACGGAAGATCACAAGACGATGGGGCAGGCCGCCCCCCGGCCGCTGCTCATCGCCATCGAAGAAGCGCACAAATTGCTCAACCCGCAGCTTGCCAGCCAGACCGCTTTTGGCATTATTGCGCGGGAATTACGTAAATATTTTGTGACGCTGCTGGTGGTGGATCAACGGCCGTCGGGCATCGACGACGAGATCATGTCCCAAATCGGCACCCGCATCACCGGCTGGTTAGGGGATGAAGACGATATCCGCGCCGTGCTGACCGGGCTGGCCGGCCGCGACCAACTGCGCGGGATGCTGGCTCGTCTGCAAGAAAAAGAGGAAGTGCTGCTCCTGGGCTGGGGGGTTAAAATGCCCATCCCCGTTAAATCCCGCCGCTACGACGAGCGCTTCTACGAGGCCATCAAAGGGCGTGGAGGCAGCAACAAAAGCACAGCTTTTACTAAATCATTGGATGAGATAAATGATGATCTGTTTGGTTAATCCGCTCATGTAACCCTTTTCGATCACAGGGGGCTTAAAATCTCAATTTCAGTAGTTGTATTTCCCCATTCTTGTTTGTAAAATCGTTCACAACGTCGCTTGTGTTTATTCTCTTATGAAAATAACGGCTGTAGCCGAGGATTCCAATCCTCGCAGGAGCGCGGTAAGGATACCGCGGCTACAGGTTTTCATTCATGGTGGTCGGTTGTAGCCGAGGATTCCAATCCTCGCAGGAGCGCGGTAAGGATACCGCGGCTACAGGTTTTCATTCATGGTGGTCGACGACAATCGGTGAAGTCTCTTATCCACGATCTCACTCACGAAGCTGCGCCACTGCCCGGCTGAGCGCTTTCTTTCGCGCTTTTTTGGCTTCTCTGGCTTGCAGTTGAGTGGGCGGCGCTACCCGTACCTGGCACTCGGCGGCCGTCAGGGGACAGCGTTCACAAGTCTCGTTAATGATCACATGGGGAATAGCGGGGTCATCCAGGAACTTCACGGTGCGGCTCAAGTTTGGCGTCATGCGGAAGCCGACGGTGACGCTGCTGCTCACGTCCGGCGTCAGCAGCAGGGAGCGGGCGTAGCCAAAAGCCAGGTAACGCTCCTCTGATTCTAAATAGCGGGAGATATGCACATCCGGGGGTGGGAACAAATTATTGCCGCCGGCCGCCTGCCGCTGCGTTATTTCCTCAAGCAGCCGCAGCGACAGCCAGCGGCGGCAGTAATGCTCTTGCAGGCCAATGCCGCCGGGAACCAGCAGTTGATTCATGTTCAGGTGTTTGATCAACCGAAACTCTGTCTTTTCCTTATGAAAGCGTAAAAAGTGAATTTGAATATCAAAATGTTGGGGGATCAGTTCGCTGAAGCGATAAAAGAGCATTTCTGGCGTCACGTCATACTTAGTCAACATGTCATCAAGCGGCTGCGGATTCCAGGCAGTCAGGGCAAAAAACGCTTTCAGGTCTGCCAAAATGGCTTTGCGCGGCATGAGCAGCGCCCCGCCAAAATAGGCGGCGCGGAAATCGTTGAGCAGTTGTTGGAAAGAATGCACTTCGTCTGGCGTGGAGGTTTGGGAACGCTCACGCAAGTTCAGATATTTATAGCCCAATTCTCGCGCCAGCAAGAACTTAACCTGCCGCGGGTACAGGGCACTGTTGATCAATAAACGCGGCGGTTTGCCCGGCACAAATACGGAGCGAAATGTCGCCAGTTCTTCAAATTGATCGATGGTTTCGTAATCCAGTTCGTAGCCAAACAACTGCGTCACCATTTCTTCCAACGCCTGGCGGGAAACGGGGGCATCGTCTGTCACGCCATACGTTTTGCCATAATCGGCCAGAAAAGAGAGTACGGCGTCTTCAATATCGGGGAAGTAGTTTTCGTGGATTTCCTGGTAGGAACGGAGCGCCGCCCGCAAAAAATCCTCTTCGCTGACATCGTAGCGGCGGATCATGTCCAGGATGGCGTGCAGCAACGCGCTCGCTCTTTCCGGCTCCCGCGTGAGCAGGTTCACCAGGTCGCCCGCTTCCAGACCAAACTCGTCGAAAGGAAAATGCTGCAACATATTGGAAGAGAGGGTTGATTCCAGGTAGGTGAGTGAGGGGGCCAGTTTAATAGAAACGAGATCGTCGTATTCTTTGCCCAGGGCGTCGGCGATTTTCATGATTTTGTCGGCGCGAGGATATTTGCGCCCTTTTTCTATTTCGGTGACGTAGGAAGGGGAGAGTTCGCATTGGGCGGCAAACTCAGACAAGGTCATGCCTTCTTCCAGGCGCGCCTGGCGCACTTTCATGCCAAAGATGATGTTTACGAGATTGGGACTCATGAAGGTTTCCTTTTATGCCTGGTCAAGAAGTTCAACTTTTCTGAAAAAGTTGACTTCTGGCTTGATTCATGACGCAATGCGCCAAGATATGACATTTGTCATGCGAAAAGGGGTGCATTGGAACTGGACAACGGCCGTTCCCACCCTGTACCCTATCTTATTAGCATCACGCCAATGTACCCTATCATCGGAGCCATTCTTTTAAACTGTCGGGCGAATTTTCGCTAATTGTAAAATTCTACCATCGCAGACTTGACAAGGAAAATTTCCCGATTATACTTATTTTCACGTTTAGCGAATATTCGCTAAAAGATATTATACGCCGAGAAATGGGTTTTTGCTAACGTGGGAGAAGGAGAATCATATGCAAAAAGAAATGAGCATCAGCGATTTAACCATCACCGGAGAGGTACCGGCCGCCTTTGCCGAAATCCTCACTCCAAAAGCGTTGGCCTTCGTCAGCAAACTGGAAGCGGCTTTCGGCCAACGTCGCCGCGACCTATTGCAGCGCCGCGAAGAGCGCCAGGCTGAGATCGACGCCGGTAAGTTCCCTGACTTTTTGCCGGAAACGGCCGTTATTCGCAGCAGTGATTGGACAGTGGCCCCCATCCCCGAAGATTTGCAAGACCGCCGCGTAGAAATCACCGGCCCGGTTGACCGCAAAATGATCATCAACGCCCTTAACTCCGGGGCCAATGTCTTCATGGCCGACTTTGAGGATTCACACTCGCCCACCTGGCAGGCCACCCTCGAAGGACAGATCAATTTGCGGGACGCCGTGCGCCGTGAAATCAGCTTTTTTGATCCCGGCCGGGATAAACATTACCAGTTGAATGAAGAAACGGCCGTTCTCATGGTGCGGCCGCGTGGTTGGCATTTAGAGGAAAAACATGTGCTGCTAAACAGCAAAGCTATCTCCGCCTCCCTATTCGACTTCGGCCTCTACTTCTTCCACAACGCCCACGAACTGCTGGCCCGCGCCACCGGCCCCTACTTCTATCTGCCTAAGCTGGAGAGTCACCTGGAAGCCCGTCTTTGGAACGACGTCTTCAACCTGGCCCAAGATGAACTGGGCATCCCCCGGGGCACGATTCGGGCCACCGTCCTCATCGAAAATATCATGGTCTCGTTTGAGATGGATGAGATTTTGTGGGAGCTGAAAGAGCATTCGGCCGGCCTCAACTGCGGCCGTTGGGACTACATCTTCAGCATCATCCGCAAATTCCGCCACTATCCAGAATTTGTCATGCCCAACCGGGCGCAGGTGACCATGACCACCCACATGATGCACTCCTATTCACTGCTCACCATTAAAACTTGCCACCGGCGCGACATCCACGCCATAGGCGGCATGGCGGCGCAAATCCCCATCAAAGCTGACCCCGAAGCCAACGAAAAAGCGTTAGCCAAAGTCCGCGCCGACAAGGAACGAGAAGCCAAAGACGGCCACGACGGCACCTGGGTGGCGCATCCCGGCCTGGTGGCCATCGCCAAAGAAGAGTTCGACAAATACATGCCCACCCCCAACCAAATTTTCCGCAAGCGAGAAGATGTGCATGTCACCACGGCCGATTTGCTGACCGTGCCTGAAGGCGACATCACCGAAGAAGGGCTGCGCATCAATATCGACGTGGGCATTCTCTACATGGCGGCCTGGTTGGATGGCAACGGCTGTGTGCCCATCTATAACTTGATGGAAGACGCCGCCACCGCCGAAATTTCCCGGTCGCAGTTGTGGCAGTGGGTGAATAACGACAACGCCGTGCTGGCAGACGGCCGTTCCATCGACAAAGACCTCTATCGTGAAGTAGCGCCCCAGGTATTGGCCGACATCAAAGCCCGCGTGGGCGAAGCCGCCTACAACCAGGGCAAATACGAACTGGCCGCCCAACTGTTTGAGCAGCTCATCACCGATGAAAAGTACACCGACTTTTTGACGTTGAAAGCGTATGACTATTTGAACTGAGTGAACAGTTTACAGTGTGCAGTGAACAGTAAAACCTCACTGTATGCCACAAACTGTACACTGAACACTGTTCACTGTTTACTATAAATAGGGAGCCTTTCCCACAAACCCGGAGGATAAAAATTATGCGTACTTATGATGTGGATGCACTGAGCAATGATTGGCAATTTAACAAACGCTGGGCTGGCATAAAGCGGCCGTATACTGCCCAAGCGGTGGTGCGCTTGCGCGGCACCATCATGATTGAACAGACGTTGGCCCGCATGGGCGCGGAACGACTGTGGCAGCTTTTGCATGAACAAAAATACGTGCATGCCCTGGGCGCACTCAGCGGCAACCAGGCGGTGCAGATGGTGCAGGCGGGTCTCAAAGCCATTTACCTCAGCGGCTGGCAGGTGGCCGCTGACGCCAATTTATCTGGCAATACCTACCCCGACCAGAGCCTCTACCCGGCCAACAGCGCCCCCATGCTCGTCAAGCGCATCAACAACGCTTTGCAACGCGCTGACCAAATCCACCACGCTACCCATAAAAACGGCGTGTATTGGTTCGCCCCCATCGTGGCCGATGCGGAGTCTGGCTTTGGCGGCGCTTTGAATGCGTATGAACTGACCAAGATGTTTATTGAAGCGGGCGCGGCGGCCGTGCATTTTGAAGATCAACTCTCTTCAGCTAAGAAATGTGGTCACATGGGCGGCAAAGTTCTCGTGCCTACCCGTGAAGCCATCGAGAAGTTGGTGTCCGCTCGCCTGGCGGCTGATGTCATGGGCGTGCCCACGCTCATCATCGCCCGCACCGACGCCGACGCCGCCAACCTCATCACCAGCGACATCGATCCCCGCGACCAGGCATTCATCACCGGCGAACGCTCTTCAGAAGGGTTCTATTACACCCGCGCCGGGCTGGATCAGGCGATTGCCCGCGGGCTGGCTTACGCCCCCTATGCCGACATCGTGTGGTGTGAAACGTCACATCCTGATATGGCAGAAGCCAAACGCTTCGCCGAAGCCATCCACGCCCAATTCCCGGGCAAGCTGCTGGCTTACAACTGTTCGCCTTCTTTCAACTGGAAACTGAACTTGTCTGAGGAGGAGATTGCTAATTTCCAGGATGAGTTGGGTAAGATGGGCTACGCCTTCCAATTTGTGACGCTGGCCGGTTTCCACAGCCTGAACGCCGGCATGTTCCAACTGGCGCATGAGTACAAAGATCGCGGCATGGCGGCCTATGCCGATTTTCAGGAAAAGGAATTCGACCTGCACACGGATCATGGCTTCACGGCCGTTAAGCATCAAAGTTTTGTGGGCGCGGGGTACTTCGATGAAATTCAGATGGTTATTTCCGGTGGCGCTTCGTCTACAACGGCTTTAAAAGGCTCCACCGAAGAAGCGCAGTTTGAAGACAAACAAATGGAAGAAACTGCCCATATGCAGTCGGTTAATTAACTCACTCTCGTAAAACCCAGCGGTGGCATGGCCAGAGACCGGCCACAGCGAGTATAAAATGTAAAAAGAGAACGGCTGGTAACGGCCGTTCTCTTTTTACATGCTCTTTTATTTCAATTCGATGCGAGTCACGGCATCAAAGTCCAGGGCGTCATCGCTGCCCACCACAGTTTCCAGCGCCAGTTGGGCCACTGTGAAAAACGCTTGCAGGTCTGCGATGCGCTCCAGATAAAATTTAGCCAGTTCCCTGTCTTTCGGGGATAGTTCGTTTTCGGCGTTTTTGAGTTTTTCTACGCTGTCGCCCAATACATGCAGCGCCAACTGTACTTCACGCCGCTCCCGGCTGCTGAGAACATTGCGAATGACCTGCCACAAATCATGTTCAGCGGCGTAATATTTTTTACGTTCGCCACGCACCCATACTTCTTTGGCCATGCCCCAGCGTTCCAGCGCCCGCATATTCATGCTCACAGAACCTTTGCTGATCTCAAGCTGACTGGCTAAATCATCCAGGGATAGTTCCTCTGGACTCAAGAGCAGTGTGCCGTAAAGACGCCCCATGACTTCTGCAAATCCAAAAAATCGGGCCAAGCGGCCGATACCTTCCACTGTGCTTTCGTTGACGTCAGTTAAACAGTTGTCCATGTAATTCCCCTGCGTTCAAAACGTTCTGAAAGTACAGGGTATCAAAAAAATTTTAGGCGTCAAGAAATTCAGTGGACAGTAAACAGTGGACAGTGAACAGTTGGCGTAACTAATCACCTGCTCGCTGTGGGCCAGACGGGGCCGTGACCGGCGCTGAACTGCCAGAGAGCCGCGTTTCGGATGGCAGTGGTGGTGAATTGCTGGGCGCGGCGCACGGCCGTTTCCATGCCATCCCCCCTTGCCAAAAATGCACATACGGCCGCCGACAGGGTGTCACCGGAGCCGTGGGTGTTTGCGGTGTGCAGAACGGCCGTTTCTAGCGCCACGCTTTTTCGCCCATCAAAAAACAGGTCGATGTATTTGTCTTCGTGGGGCAGGCGTTTGAGCAGCACCGTTTGCGGGCCGAGATCATGCAGCTGACGAACGGCCGTTTCTGCTTGCGCCAGATTATTTACAGGTTTCCCCAGCAGCAGCGCCGCTTCCGCCAGGTTGGGTGTGAGCAAATCCGCCAGAGGTAACAAGGCATCGATATACGCCCGAGTTACTTCGGCGGGGAACATGCTTTCGCCGCGATGGTTGACCAGCACTGGATCCACAATCACTTGCGGCACGGAGAAGCGCCGCAGACAGGCAACGGCCGTCTCAATGATGTCTACTCGTCCCAGGAAGCCAGTTTTGGCCGCATCAGCGCCATAGTCAGACAAAACGGCCTCCAGTTGGGCGGTGATGAAAGCGGGCGACATGAATTGCATGGCCTGGACGGCGAGGGAGTTTTGGGCGGTAACGGCCGTTACCACACTCAAGCCATACGCCCCCAACAGCGCCCAGGTCCGCAAATCCGCTTGCAGCCCGGCCGCCCCGCCGCTGTCTGAGCCGGCGATAGCGAGAAGTTTGACGGGTGGAGTCAATTTAGGCAGAAAGTAGATCGGTTTGTGAGAAATCAGCACCCTTGTACAGTAAAGGCATGTTGGCTAATTGGGCAACAGCATAAGTCAGGCAATCCCCAAAATTTAAGGACGCAGGGTGGCGACCTTTGCCATATTTTTGCCAGGCGCCAACAGCTATGCCAAAATGGGCGTCCGTAAAAGAAATGGTTACAATATTGGTTTCTTCCAAAAAACGAGCCAATATACCACGAGCATTTCCCCCTGTTCTTGCTGATAGAACAATACCACACTCAACTAAAGTAGGCGCTCCTATGCCAGCTTCTTCTACCGCATCTAATTTATCTTTTAGGATTTCATAACCGGGTTCTTGGAAAAGGATGGCGATGATGGCTGAAGTATCTACAATCATACGCCTAATTCTCCGTATCCCAGGATTTCTTCTTCTTCTTCTTTCGTTAATTCTGTCCCCAGTAATTCTGGCGGAATCTGAGGCCAAATCTCCTCTTCCAAAAAGGCCTGGAAACGACGTTTATCTTTACCTTTTGCTAAGCGTAAAGAAAGTCTGTGATGTCGTTCTTCCAATGCTTTGCGCACGGCCTCTGTTTTAGATTCACCAGTTAACCGCACGACTTCTTCAAGCAAATTTTCTACCTCTTTGTTTTTAATATTTAGCGCCATCATGACCTCCATCCGGTTATTGTATAACAATTCTGTA
>CAZXVH010000038.1:13224-38774 GCA_964643965.1 uncultured Ardenticatenaceae bacterium | reverse complement strand
CGTGTCGTTTCAGATGCCCGTCAGATCACATTAAAAATGTACGGTAGTGAAATTGAGATTAGTTTTATTACAAAGTAACAAAGGGACAAAGATACAAAGAAAATCTTGTTCTTGCTTTTCCTTTGTTCCTTTATTTCTTCGTATCTTTGTAATAATTTTTCTGAGGTAATCATATGAACCAACAACCACTAATCGGCGTTATCATGGGCAGCACTTCGGATTGGGATACCATGAAATATGCCACGGAAACCCTGGATGAATTTGGCATACCCTATGAAGCGAAGGTGGTTTCCGCCCACCGTACTCCTGATTTGATGGCTGATTATGCGAGAACGGCCGTTTCCCGAAACCTCCAGGTCATCATCGCTGGCGCTGGTGGGGCGGCTCACCTACCCGGCATGGTCGCTGCCCAAACTACCGTGCCGGTGCTGGGCGTGCCCGTGCAAAGCCGGGCACTCAACGGCCTCGACTCCCTGCTCTCCATTGTGCAAATGCCCGGTGGCATTCCAGTGGGAACCCTGGCGATTGGCAAAGCGGGTGCTAAAAATGCGGCCCTGCTCGCCATCGCCATTGTGGGCAACAGCCACCCCGAATATCGTGAAAAATTAGAGCAATTCAGGCAGGCGCAAACCGATAAAGTTCTCGGCGATACGTTGCCACCGCAGTGAAGATGACAACGAATTTTAGAAAGGAACGAATTGATTTATCTCAGCACTGCTTAAAATAAAATACTGATGACTGAAATAATCCATAAGAAATTAAGTTATGCGGTTCGAGGGACATTGTTTGATGTTTACAATGAACTTGGCCCTATGCTACCTGAGAAATTCTATCCAGATGCTATTGCCATTGGATTAGAAACCAAAGAGATTTCATGTGAAACTGAAAAGCAGTTTAGCGTTACCTATCGCGGAGTGGAAGTCGGTCGTTATTTTGTCGATGTGTGGATTGAAGATGGTAAACTCATTCTGGAAGTGAAAGTTGCGCCCAAAATCTTGCCTATTCACATCGCTCAAGCTATTTCGTACCTGAAGGTGACTGATGCGGATTTAGCAAGTATCGTCAATTTTGGCGCAGCTTCTTTAGAAGATAAACGACTACCAAACCGCCTGCGAGAACAAACGGCCGTTTTCACCTGGACAGATACCCCACCACTCATCAATATCCCTTTCTCTTCTCTTGTCAACCAACTCAGCAACCTATTGTATCTCGTCCATTTCGAACTGGGGCCTGGCTTTTTTCACTATGTTTATCGACGCGCCACTATCGTTGAACTTCGTGAACAAAATATTGGACACGAATATATCAAAAAAATGCCCGTCTACTTCCAAGAAACATATTTGGGAGACCAAGAATCCCGCTTAATTCTGGTCGAAGGCTGCTTACTTCTAGCTGCCGTTGCCGTCAATCAAATAAATGAGGCTATGAAAACAAGCCTACGCGCCCGGTTAAAACGAAAAAATCTAACAATCGGATTAATCGCAAACTTCAAAAGCACAAACCTGGAAATCGTAATCGTCAGGCACAACCTCATAAAATGATCACTTTAAAAAATTCGTTACTTACTAAAATTCGTTGTCATCACCATGAATAAACCACTTCTTCCCCCAGCCACCATCGGTATTCTCGGCAGCGGACAGCTTGGCCGAATGCTCGCCATTGCCGCCCGCCAAATGGGCTACCGCATCCACGTCCTCTCCCCGGACAGCAACTCGCCCACCGGCCAAATCGCCGATAAAGAGGTCACTGCCGCCTACGACGACCTGGACGCCATCCGTACCTTCGCCCGTGGCGTCGATGTCGTCACCTATGAGTTTGAAAACGTGCCAGCCGCTACCGCATCCGCCTGCCAGGAATTCGCCCCCCTGCGCCCTGGCGCTCACATCCTCCATGTCGCCCAAAACCGCCTCCGCGAAAAAACATTCTTCGCCGATAACAACCTGCCCGTTGCCCCCTTCGTCGCCGTCGATTCACTTGAAGACCTCGTGGACGCCCTCGAAAAAATCGGACTCCCCGCTGTCCTCAAAACCGCCACCTCCGGCTACGATGGCAAAGGGCAAACGACCATCCAACCCACCAACTTACAAACTAACAAACTCACCAACCAACAACTCGCCCAATCCGCTTGGGACGCCATCAACCACCAACCCGCCATCCTGGAAACTTTCGTCACATTTGAACGCGAACTCTCGATGGTCGCCGCGCGTGGACTGGATGGCTCCTTTATCCATTACGGCCTCATCGAAAATGACCACGCCAACCATATTTTGGATGTATCGATTGCACCCGCCAACGTGCCGCCTGAAGTGACACAGCAAGCGGAAGAAATCATGCGCTGCATCATGGAAAAACTGGATGTCGTCGGCGTCCTCTGCGTCGAGTTCTTCCTCACGGCCGATAACCAACTCCTGCTCAACGAAATAGCGCCCCGTCCCCACAATTCCGGCCACCTGACCATCGACGCCTGTGTCACCAGCCAGTTTGAACAGCAGCTCCGCGCCATCTGCGGCCTGCCCCTCGGCGATACTAGCTATCATCGCCCCGCCGCCATGGCAAATTTACTCGGCGATTTATGGCCTGAATCTCATTACAAAGGCACAAAGGCACAAAGAGACAAAGGAGAACCAGATCAATCCCCAATCTCCAATCTCCAATCTCCAAACTGGACGGCCGTTCTCAGCCATCCCGCCATCAAACTCCATCTATACGGCAAAACAGAGGCACGTCCCGGCCGCAAAATGGGACACATCACCGCCCTGGCGACCACCGCCGCGGAAGCAGCAATAATTGTTCGAGAGGGAAGAAAGAGAGTAGAGAGTAGAGATGAATAATCTCCAATTTACAGGAGTTCTCCATGAGCGGGGCGCCGTTCGACTGCCTCTCGACAGGCTCGAGAGCCGCTGACGCCGAAGCCACCATGAATAGAAACCTGGGAGCGCGGACAGCTTGTCCGCACAGTGCGCACAAACTGTCCGCACTCCCATTTGCGAAGGAGAAAGTATGCAAAATATCAACTTTTTAGCAGACGACAAACCTCACGACGAATGTGGCGTGGTGGGGGTATTCGCTCCGGGGCGTGAAGTCGCCCGACTGGCCTTTTTTGGCCTCTATTCCTTGCAACATCGCGGACAGGAAAGCGCCGGCATCGCCACCAGCGACGGCCGCATCGCCCACATCCACAAAGGCATGGGCCTGGTGGCCCAAGTATTCAACGAGGATAATTTACGGCCGTTATCCGGCCACATCGCCATCGGCCAAAACCGGTACTCCACCACCGGCTCCTCCAACCTGCGCAACGCCCAACCCATTCTCATCGAAACCATCTACGGGCCGCTGGGCGTGGCCCACAACGGCAACCTCACCAACGCTTTGACCCTGCGCAAAATGCTGCTAGAGCGCGGCGTCGGCCTCTCCTCTTCCTCCGACAGCGAAGTGATCACCCAGATGCTCGCCGCTCCCGCCGATGTCTATGCCCAGGCCGAAGAAAACGGCGTCGAAAACGACCGCTGGGTGGCCCGCCTGCGCAGCCTCATGCAAATCGCCCAGGGCGCTTACTCCCTCGCCATCCTCACCCGCCACGCTCTTTACGCCGTGCGCGACCCATTGGGATTACGGCCGTTATGTATCGGCCGTCTCGACAGCGGCGGTCACATCGTCGCCTCCGAATCCTGCGCCTTACACACCATCGGCGCCAGCTACCTGCGCGACGTGGAACCGGGTGAAATCGTGCGCCTGGATGGCAGCGGTCTGACCTCTTTCAGCGGCGTACAGCAAGAAAAGCGGGCGTTGTGCATCTTTGAATACGTCTACTTCGCCCGCCCTGACTCCCATTTCCAGGGACAAGTCGTCCACCAGGTACGGCAGCAAATGGGGCGCGTCCTGGCCCAAGAAGCGCCGGCCACCGCCGACATCGTCGTTGGCGTACCGGATTCTGCCACGCCCCATTCCATCGGCTACAGCCTGGAATCCGGCATCCCCTACTCCGAAGGATTGACCAAAAACCGCTACATCGGCCGCACCTTCATTCAACCTGATGATCAACTGCGCAAGGTAGGCATCTCGCTCAAATACAACCCATTGACAAGCAATTTAGAAGGTAAGCGCGTGGTTCTGATTGATGACTCCATCGTGCGCGGCAATACCGCCGGGCCGCTGGTACAAATCATCCGTGAGGGTGGCGCCACCGAAGTTCATGTGCGCGTGGCCAGCCCGCCGGTGCGCCATCCCTGTTTCATGGGCGTGGACATGGCCACCTACAAGCAGCTTATCGCCCACAAAATGGACACAGAAGGCATCCGCCAACGCATCGGCGCCGACAGTTTGGCCTATCTCTCCATCCCCGGGCTGGAAAAAGCGGTCGCCCAGGCCACCGGCAAGGTCAACGGCCACTGCAACGCCTGCTTCTCCGGCAAATACCCCATCGACATCCCTGAATGGCTCTTCGAGGAAGAGCGTGACAAAATTATGTTTGAGAGTGGCATGTGGGGCTAATGGATTGGGGATTATGAATAATGTTTACATCTCTATTTCCGCAGAGCAATAAACAGGCCAACAAGCTCTGGGCATACCTCGTCTGGGGCTGGCTGGCGCTGCTCGCGCTGGGGATGACAGGCTGCCAGGAAGCGGCGCAACCATCGACTCCGCCTCCACCCACCCTGACTAGCGTCTCATCTACCGTTTTGGCGACGCCGCCGTCCCCCCTTGCGCCGTCAGCGACGCTCCCGCCCACGCACACCCCCGCGCCCACCGCCACACTTTTGCCCACGCCCTCGCCCACGCCCTCGCCCACGCCCTCGCCCACGGCAACGGCCGTTGCCGCCCACATTTCCGGTAATCCCCGCACTCCTACCCTCACCGGCAGCCCGGAGCCAAAAAGCGGCGCTCCCTGCGGCCTCGTTGACCAGTTCGACTTCCCCGTGGCCCCGCCGGATGGCGCCGGCGTGGAGCGCAGCGGCGGCGACTTTGGCCAGTTCCGCGACCGCTACGGCAAATACCATACCGGAGAAGATTGGGGCGCGCCGGGGCCGGGTTCCAATTTGGGCAAACCGGTCTACAGCGTGGGACATGGCCGGGTGATGTATGCCCAACCGGAAGGGTGGAACCGGGACAAGGGCGTGGTCATTGTGGAGCATGTGGTGGATGGGGTAAACGGCCGTCAGGTCATCTACTCCTTTTACGGCCACCTGGATCCGCCCTCAGTGGTGCTGGAGCCGGGAAGCTGTGTGCGGCGCGGACAGCAGGTCGGCGCCATCGGCAAACCACGCACCCCGCCGCACCTGCATTTTGAAATGCGCACCCATATGCCTTATGCGCCCGGCCCCGGCTACTGGGAAGAAGACCCGGCCGGCGCCGGGTGGCTGCCCCCTTCACAAACGATCTGGAATCAACGGCTGGCTTCCGCCCCGGGCGTCGCCTGGCTGCGTACCTTTGCGCCCCGCCAGTCGCAGCCGCTCGGGCTGTGGCGGGAAAACAGCTTTCTCACAGTGGAAAACGGCCGTTTAACCGCCACCCACCTGCCAAACGGAACCGCCCAACTCAGCCCGCTCACCACCACAGAGATCGAGACGGGTCTGCTGCACAAGCAAAGCGGCGTGCTCTTCCTGGCGACAAAAGAGGGGGACCTGCTGGCCTTTGCCCAGGCGCTGCTGTGGCAGTTTAAACTGTCCGGCAGCGGGCAGACGGCGCTGCTGCCGTTGGCGCACGGCGGCGTGATGGCCGTGCGCGGGCGGGAGGCGCTGGGGCTGTCGGCGGAGGGGGTGGTTTTATGGCGGGCGGAATTGGGGGAACGGCCGTTTGCCTGGGACTTTGCCGGCGATCAACTCATCTACACCATCGCCGCCAACGAAAACGCAACCTGGCGCGTGATAGGCGATGCGCCACCCACGCCGCTGGCCGATGAAAGCGGCTATCCGCTCCTCAACGCCGACGCCGTTTGGCTCTATGCCGCCGACGGCCTTTACCGGCTAAACGGAGAAACCGGGGATACCCTGCTTTATGCCCTGCCTTCGGCCAACTTACGCCTGAGCCACCTCAGCGTTTTGCCGGACGGCGGCGTTCTCCTGGCCCACACCGACGCCTATGATCGCCGTCTCATCGCCTTTAACGGGGATGGCGGGCTGCGCTGGCAGGTATCGCTGGCGGCGCTCAATGAAGGCAAGATGCAGCTTGTCACAACTCCCACCCAGAGCTTGTTGTTCACGGAAAGCAGCAGCGGCAACGATGTGCAAACGAACCTCTATGCTATTGACGCCAATACGGGGGATTTAACGCATCTCTTCAGCGGCGGCTCCCGTCCCTTTTCCTGGAACGACGCCTGGATCATGCCGGCCGGACCCTCTCAGGTGGTGATCAACAGCGCCGGCGGGGCGATTTTGGCGCTGGATGTGCAAGAGCCGTGAAACGTGATACGTAAAGGTTCACACATCACGTTTCACCCAATTCCTATAAAACAGAAAGAGGAATGCTCTCGATGGCAGCCATTTGTGGAGGCTGGGGGCGGTCAACGGCCGTTCCCGACATGCTCCAGGCGCCGGTATGTTCAATCTTCACCTGCACCAGTTCCCCTTTCAGGTCACGCGGATCGTCAAAGAAAACCAGTTTATTTTGCGGGGTGCGGCTGCGCCAACGGCCGTTATGTTTATCTTCCACCAGCACTTCCACCGTCTTGCCCAGCCAACGCGCCATTTTCCGTTCAGAGATCCCTTGCTGCAACTCCTCGATCACCTGATAGCGCCGCCGCTTTTCCTCTTCCGGCACATCATCAATCATGCGTCGTTCGCTCACCGTGCCGGGGCGTGGACTGTAGCGAGCCAGGTGAATCTTGTCTAGCTCTAACTCTGCCAGCAGATCCACCGTGTGTTGGAACTGCGCCTCGGTTTCGCCGGGAAAACCGACGATGATGTCGTTGTGGATAGCCACATCGGGGATGATATGGCGCACCCGCTGCACCAGACGACGATACTGTTCGGCGGTATAACCCCGTTTCATATTGGCTAAGACCTCATCGTCGCCGGCCTGAATGGGGATCTCGATTTGAGGCATCACTTTAGGCAGATCGGCCACAGCCTGGAGAATTTTATCTGTCATGTAGTTGGGGTGGCTGGTGAGAAAACGAATGCGCTCCAGGCCGTCAATGCCGTTGATAACCCGCAGCAAATCGGCCAGATCGGGGCCAGCCGCGGCCCCGTTCCCACCTCTATCATAACCGTAGCGGTCTACGATCTGACCCAGCAGCACCACTTCTTTGACGCCCTGCGCCACCAGGGAGCGCACTTCTGCGGCGATTTCCCCCACCGGCCGGCTGCGCTCGATGCCCCGTTTCTGCGGAATAATGCAAAAGGAGCAGGCGTGGGAGCAGCCATAAACCACTGCCACCGGCGCGGAAACCAGTTGACCCCGTTCATGCACGGGCAGAATCACTTCGCCATCTTGCCAGGCGTGGCGCTGGACGGTGGTCGCTTCTTCGATGGATTGATCTTCACCAGCCTGCAAATGGGCGATTAACGGCCGTCCATCACTGCTTGGCTGCATAAACACATCCACGAAGGGAAAGGCTTCGGCCATGGCCTCATTGCCGCGCACCCCCACCACGCAGCCCATGACGGCGATGGTCATATCGGGGCGCTCTCGTTTGAGCGGGGCCATGTTGACGATTTTGTTATACGCCTTGTCTTCCGACTGCTGGCGCACGGTGCAGGTCTGGAAGACGAGGACATCGGCCTCTTCCAGGGTGGGCGTGGCCCGGTAGCCCAGTTTTTCCAATTCGGTGGCTACCCGCCGGGCGTCGGCGTAGTTCATCTGGCAGCCGGTGATCCAAAAGTGATAGGTTTTGTTCATATGCTTTCCAAAATAAAAAGATCAAAGAGTGGGGACTAAAGATGGCGTGGCCCCCACTCTTTAATCTCAAATCTTTAATCTTCCAATGATAATGGCTTCAGTTAGATAGAAGGCGATTCTATCGCCTGTGGTTTGGGGCGTCAAGAAGTCGGCAACGGCCGTTGGCGCTTGCAAGATCATCGCCTTGAGCCGAATGCGGTTGACCGGGGTGACGTGCAGCCGATCCGTCCAGGCGTCGAACGCCATCTTTTTACGATGGGTTTCCTGGTGAATGTCGGAAAAACCGGCCGCCACCAGGAGATCGAGCCATTCCTCCATGCTGAAGCAGCGGACGTGACTGGGATCGCGCAGTTTCTCCAGGGCGTTGAGGTACGCGCCAGCAGCCCGGACCACATCCGCTTTTTTGCCGCGCCGCCGGCTGCCAGGAACCACGTTATCCACCAGCGCCAAAATGCCCCCTGATTTGAGAACACGGGCAGCTTCTGAGAGGAAACGGCCGTTATCCTCAAAATGGTGGGCGGCAATCCGGCACGTCACCACATCAAAGCTGGCAGCCGAAAACGGTAGATTTTCAGCGTCCGCTGTTTGTGTGACCACATTGCTCAAGCCGCGTTCGGCCGCGCCCCGCGCCGTATTTACCAGCATCTCCGGCGTGATGTCGGTGGCCACCACCTGCCGCACATGTGGGGCCAGCGTGAAGGCGGTATGCCCACCACCGGTAGCCACATCCAGGACTCGCCAATCCGGCTGCGGCGTGAGCAGCTCAAGTAACCGCGCCAAACTGTCCCCTTTGGCGTGAACCTGGCTGCTGACGTAAGCGTCGGCGCTGCCGCCGAAAATCGTTTGTACTTGCTCTTTGTGCATAAGTTTCACGGCCACATTCCTTATTTATTGATCCACGCCGTCGAGATGCAGTGACCTTGCTCATGCGCAAATATCATTTGATACTGGTAATCTGGCGCTACCAAGCTGACGACGCGATCATCCAATAAAAACGAAAGCCAGTTGCCATCAAGCGACCAATCATACAACGGCGAATAACCAAAGGTGTTACTCGTTGTTAAATAGGTTTGTGTGTCATTGGCGGCAATGTCATGAATATAGAGGGTGTTGGCTCTACCCATCATGTCATCATCATTACCGATGAGGACCAGGTAACGGCCGTTCGGCGAGAAGCCCAGCGAATGAAAGGGTAGAATCCGCGAGTGCAAACGTAACGTCAATTCACCGCTCAGCAAATCATAAACAAACAGATATACCTGTTGGCCAAAGGCATCTAAGGCCACCGGAAAAAGCAAGTCAGGCTGAGCCGGATGGGTGAGTACGTAGCGAATTTCATAGGGCGCCCGCACCTTCTCTGGGATGAGCGCCTCAACATCCGCCAGGGTAACCACCGTTTCCGCCGATTCAGCCTCAATTTGTTTGATAACCACCTGCGGCTCCCCTGTTTCTGCCTGGTACTCAATAAAACCAAAGGTATCATTATCTACCCAGAAAGGAGAATAGCCTAAACCCAACGCTGCCTCCTCTTCGGCGTCTGGCAGCGTCTGACCGAGGGCATCGCCCAATAAAAAGGGACGCACGGCCGGAGATTGTGCCGCATCAACCAAAATCACACGGTCGTGCCGAGATAAAAGCGTGTACTCAAACGCCTCCATAGGGGCGATGATGGTTCTCTCGCCATCTGGAGACCAGTAAGGAATACCGGGTAGAGGCAGCATCTCGCATGTGGAATCTCCACAAGAGTCTAAATCAATGAGCAAAGGCTGTGGCGACTGCCCATTTGATCCGGCATAGGTGACAATATAACGGCCGCTGGGATCAAACTGGCCCATGGAAAAGAAGGTTTCTTCATCAGTGACTAATACCGTCTTGCCGCTGTCAAAGTCCCAAATTTCCGTTAGCCATTGGTTGGCCGCAGCCAAATTCAAGGATTGCACCACCATGCCGTCGTCCTCTAAAAATGGGTTAAACAATACCATAGCGTTGCGATAGGTTAACAGTTCCGACCACTCCTCAGTTTGGTTGTCAAAACGATGCAACGACATGGTGGTGTTCGGCCCAAACTCAAAGTCAGACATGCACAGCAGGGCCAGGTCTTGTTCCGGCAAAGGCAGAGGCGCCGCTTCATTCGCCTGCGCCAACAAAGTTTGAGTGTAGCCATAACGCCACCACGCCCGGTCTAATGCCTCTTCATTGCGGCCGCTCGTCTCTATCGAAAAAGGATAACCGGCTTGATTGAGGCTCGTTCCCAACCACATTGCCAGGTTTAAATGACCTTCAATGCCGTTAAGCAAACTGGACACAGATAACTGTGGATATTGATTAAATAAAAAGTCGATGAAGGTATAAAGAACCCGTGTCTCTGCCGGCGGCGCGAACTGTGGACTACGCCACAATATGTTCAATTCATCAAATCTTTTCCCTTCACGGAAGGCGCGGATATGGTCGGCAGCGGTAATAGGCCACGCTTGCCGGCCCATCAGGCTTAACTGGTAATCGACCAGGGCTTGAAAGATGGTGGCCTGATCACAGCATTCCCAGGTAAACAACTCGGCATAAACGGCCGTGGCCACCGAGCGCAAATAAGCCCGCAGCAAAGCCTCATAACCCGCTTCATTCTGCGGCAGACCAAACAAGGTGGGCGCTGGCAGGTTGAGATACGCCTGTTTGTCAAACAGGCTGCGCCGGTCTACGCCCTGGGCTAAACTGGCGGGGCTGGTATCCAGACGCAAGGCGATCTTAAGGGAGTCCGTGCAGGGCGGGAAACCAGGCTGTTCACAAATTTGAGCCACCACTTCTTCTAAATCGACGGCCAGCCGTTCGGCAATAGCCGCATCGCGCTGCGGGTAGATCAGAGTGAGCCGTTCGCCTTTGTTTATCACCCACTCGCCCCAAAAATCAGAGAGCGGCGGGGCTAACAGCCAACTGCGCTCCCCACGCCGATAAACGGCCGTTTGCGTCAGCGTCACCGTCTCTTGAATGCCGGCCGGGGTCAGGGTGTGGTAGCGGCGTGGGAATTGCAGTTCGGCCGCTTTCAGGTCTGCCGTTAAGCTCAGAGTCATCATGGCTTCCAGGTCAGGCAACTGCGCCGGTTCTGCGGGCAACGTTTCTAAGCCCCAGGCGTCGCGCCCATACAGCGTGCCCGCTTCCACCGCCGCCTCTTGCGCCACCGTCCACGAGGGCAGCCGGCCGGACAGCAGCGAATGCAGCAGTTCCACATCGGCCGTCTCGTCGGCGGTTTGCACCAGGTTGTGGGCAGCCAGTACATCCGTCTGCATGGTGATGGTGACGGCATCGATTTGTTCATCCGCCTGTCGGAACAAAACCCAGCCGGCCAGGAGCAGCAGCGCCCCTAAAACAAGCAGCGGGACAAACGGCCGTTTCCGTTTTTCCGGGGTGGGCGGCGCTGGTATCAGCGGTTCATCCCATTGTTCGCCTTCTTGCTGCCAATCGAAGTTGCTCATATGTGTTGGTTTTTAATACAAAGCGGGAAAGGATGGAAGGTACAATAATAAAAATCTTTGTATCTTTATATCTTTGTATCTTTGTATTAATTCTTTTTGTTCACCCAAACGGCCGTTTCACATGGCTCTGAATGGGGCACGATCATCATATCGTAGCCAGGCGACTCCGGGTACAGAATGTGGATGAAATCCTTGTCCATCACCAGCAGCCAATCGCCATCCAGGGAAAAATCAGTGTACCAGTAGATCGAATCCAGGAATCTGGCCTGCAAAGTCAGCGCCGCCGCCTCGCCGCTTTCTGTATTGATGAGATGCAGCAGCGTGGGTCTGAATTCTGCCCCTTCCCCTAACAAGAGGAAACGGCCGTTTGGCGAAAAGCGATACGAGCGGTTGAAGCCTACATTTTTCACAAAAGGATGCGCCTTAACCACTTCTCCGGCGGCCAGATCATAGACAAAAAAGGTTGCGCCCGGCTGGGCCTCTTTAAACCAGTCAAAGGTAGTTTCATCACTTTCCGCGTCAACAGTCACCAACACCAGCCAATCTGGGTTTGTCGGATGCCGCGCCACAAAGTCGATCAAACGCAGCGTTTCATTCACGCCATCCTTTTCCAAGATGGCAATGGTCAGCAGCGTCTCACGCTCTGCGCTGCCGATTTTGCCGGTAAGGATGGCGTTACGCTGCCCGTCACCCGCATCTGTGACATAGCCGTAGGTTTCCGCATCTAACCAAAACGGCGAGGAGCCAACGCCCAACGTCTCCCGTTCACGCCCGCTGTTGTCGATCAGGAGTAAGTCGCCGCTGGCTTGCGCCATATGCGCTCTAAAGGTCTCAGAGCGCAAGAGAATCATATGCGCCAGGTCAGGCGACCAGGCAGGATAGCCATCCAGGGTATCGAGGGCGCAGTCGCCGTGCAGGCAGCCAGCCACATCCAGCAAGCCGTATTGCCTGTCCCCTTTATCGGCCGGGGCCAGCAGCAGTTTGGTATGCGAGGGGTCCGAGCGCAAAGGAACAGGCGCCGGAGCAGACGCGCCACTATTGTTGGCAACGG
The DNA here is from genome assembly GCA_964643965.1 of uncultured Ardenticatenaceae bacterium. Taxonomy (GTDB): domain Bacteria; phylum Chloroflexota; class Anaerolineae; order Promineifilales; family Promineifilaceae. Next base: position 26,420 of record CAZXVH010000038.1, on the reverse strand, counting down.
CCGTTTTCACACCATCACGCCATAAAAACAGGTTTGTCAGATCATCACTGTAGCCCGCTTCCCACACCGCCAGGCCACTGTCATCGGGCAGCGCCGCCATCACGCTCACTTCCCGGTTGAGGAGCTGTTCCAACTGAAGGGTCGCCTGCGCCAGATCGTAGCGATAAAAAGCAATCCGTTCCTCACCATCCAAATAACAGAGCAGGCCGATATCCTGCTCCGGCAGCGGCGCGGGCAGCGTTTGCCGGGCGGCGGCAGAATGGTTGTAAACAAAATTATGCCAGGCCGCTTCCATCTCCCGCGGCGACAGCCGGCTGGCGCTCAAGCCACGCAGCCAACTGCCAATTGTCATGCCGCTTTGATGCAGCATGGGCAAGCCTTGCACCAACTGCTGCCCATTAAGCGCCAGTTCTGCCTGGGCAAAGGCGGTCAGCGCCTCCGCCCGCTCTTTCTGCAGCCAAAAGGAATCGCTTGTTATGAGGCCGCCTAAAAAGTGGTTGGCAAAAAGAGGGGGTATGCCTTCCGCTAATAAATCATCATAGACGACAGTGGCAACGGCCGTTTCCCCTGCGTATGGTCGAGGCTGTAAACCCAGCTGCTGCAAACGGCCGTCTATCACCGCTAAAAACAGGGCCACGCCATCCTGGCAGCAGTCGTAATCCCATAAATCGGCGAGAACGGCCGTTGCCACCAACCGGCCATACCCGCGAAACAAGGCGCTTTCCCCCGACTCGTATACAGGCAGCCCCACGAGCGTGGGCGTGGGTAAAACTAACTGGCGTCGATTAGCGTCCGGTAATACCGAGGGCCACTGCAACTGCGAAAGCGCCGCCGGATCTGTCGTCAACTCTACGGTAAAGCGATACCCCTCCGGGCAGGTTACATCTTGAAACTGGCTGCACAACTCCCCTATTTTCTCGTCCAAACGGAGCAGCAGCGAATGGGCGATCTCTTGGTCGCGGGCGGGATAAAGCAGGGTGAGGTAACGGCCATTACTCTGGCTGGGACTGCCCCAAAAGTCGGCGTCCGGGGGAGAGAGCAGCCAACGGTTGGTTCCTAAACGGTATACGGCCGTTTGCTCCAGTTCCACCTTCGCCATCAGCCCATTGCCAATTTCGATGGCATAAGGCAGCACCGTCGTCACCTCAGCCGCCAGCAGATCCGGCTGGATGGCAATGGTGGGCGTCAGCGGCGCGGTGGCCGGCAAACTGCGCAAACCCAGGCCGCTGCGATCCGTCAGCTCTCCGCCGGCCACGCCGTCTATCATCATTTTCAACCACGCCTCATCCCGGCCCGACAAGACGGTGTGCAGCAAGTCCTCATCTTGTTGCGCTGTCGCCTTCTCCACCAGCCGGTAGCTGGCTAAAATATCCGCTTCCATCTGCCCGGTGACGGCCTGCACTCGCCGGTTGAGCGCCAAAGCCGCCGCCAACAGCCCAATGACCATCAGCAGCCCCGGCAGCAGCCAACGTCCAACACGCCGCTGCTTGCGGGCCGGTTTCTCACGCGCCGGCTCAGGCGAAACAAACTCCGTCTCGTCCCAATCACCGTCATCTTCGGTACGCCAATCAAAGCTCATAGTTAAGGATTTCGGATTTCGGATTTCGGATTGCAGAGTGGGAAGTGGCAAAGTTGCAAGGTGGCAAGGTACTAAAGTATTTCATTATGTCAATACTCTCCAACTCTCCAATCTGCCCCTACCGCCCATACAAAAACCGATACACCGCCTGCCCCAAATAAATGCGGTCGATGTATTTGCGTGTTTCGGGGAAATCCATCGTTTCTTTGAAGAGGTCAAGGTCGTCGCCGGCAATTTTATACCAACGGGCAGCATTGCCCGGGCCGGCATTGTAGGCGGCCAAAGCGGCATGAACGGCGCCGTCAAAGGCGTCTAGCTGCTGATCCAGGTAGTACGCGCCAAAATTTAAACCGACGTAGGGCTTGTAGAGGTCATCATTTTTGTAATCGGGCCAGTTGAGCCGCTCGGCGATATAAGCGCCGGTATCGGGAATCACCTGGCTCAAGCCCTGCGCCGCTGCCCCGGAACGGGCGAAGCTCTCAAAGAGGCTCTCCTGGCGCACCAGGGCAAATTGCAGCAGCGGATCAAAGCCATACCGCGCCGCCAGCGGCAAGATCACGTCAGCATAGTAGACGGGATACGAAAGCCTGCCAATGAAGACCGGCGCTTCAAACACCGATACCCCGGCGTTGGTCAGCACTGACTGCGCCGCGATGATCGAAGAGCGGTACAGTCCCAAATCGCGGAAGAACAGGGCCAGTTGGTAACTCAACAAGGGATCGCCGGAAACATCCTGGCGCAGTGATTCCAGTTCTCGTTTCGCCATCTCTTGCAGGCCAATGCGCCACAATTTCTCGCCTACAATGCGCCGTGGATCATAGGCCAGGCCGGGTGAAAGCAGGTGCAGAGGGTCGTCGGTTTCCAGGTTAAACTGTGTTTTCAGCCACGCTTCGGCTTCACGCTGCGCCGCGCTGTCATCGGAGGGGATGGTGACGGCTTCCGGGGCGGCAAAGGGGGGCGTTCCCTGCACCATGTCTCGGGCGCGAATGGCGTAGTAGGCTTCCAGGGTGCGGCCGTCGGCCTCGGCTTCCAGTTCGGTTAATAAAGTCCGTAATCCGGCAGCGGTAACGGCCGTTGCCACTGCTTCTGGCGTTTTCACAACAACCGTACCGGTAAGAACGGTCGTCTGGCTGATGGCTTCCGTTTCCGTGACAACGGCCGTCTCTCCCAGTTCTCCATTCTCCACCTGGGCGATCATCTCCGGCAAAGTGCGCAGCAGCCATACCAACGAGGCATTGCCGAACTCTGAGCCAGGGTAAGTTTTTACCGAGCGCTGCCAACGGGAAACGGCCGTTTCCGCATCCCCGTTCCAATACGCCAACCAGCCCGCCCGGAACAGCGCTTCCGGCGCGTCCTCATGGAAGGGGGCCACGTCGGCTAAAATCGTGTAATCGGCAATGGCCCCGGCATGATCGCCCGCGTTTTCCGCGCCGGCCGCCGCCCACCAGGCGGCAAAAGGCGCGTCCTCGCCGGTGGGATAAGCAGCGACATAGCGCTGGTACGCCGCCTGAGCGCCAGCCGCATCCCCAGATCGGGCCAACAGTTTAGCCCGTTCCAGCGTCGCTTTGGCCGGATCCGCGGCGGCATACCTTTCCAATTCCGCCAGCGCCGTTTCTAAGTCGCCCAGCCCCTCATACGACCAGGCCAGATAGAGATGCGTGTCCTGGCGATAGTTCTCGGGATTGGCTTCAAGGTAGCGCAAAAAGGCGTCGATACCCGGCTGGTAAGCGCCGACGTTGAAATCGATCAAGCCCCGCTGAAATTCATCTACCGGGATATTGTTATCGATCAGGGCCACCAATGCCTGGTAACTTTCGGGGGCGCGGGGATACTGGTTAACGGCCGTTTGATACCGTTCATAAGCGGCGGCGGTGTTGCCGGCCAAAAGTTCGGCATAACCGGCCAGGTAGGCCATTTGCCCTTTGGTGGTTTCGGTTTGGGCCAGCGCTTGCACGGCGTCGTATTGGGCGATGGCGGCGGCATAGTCGCCATGATCCCGGTAAAATTCAGCAAGTTTTATCCGGTTGGCTACTTCAGTGAGGCGATGAGATGGGGCGGTAACGGCCGTTTCATATGCAGCCAGCGCCGCCTCCCAGTCGCCCACCGCCAGATACGCCTGCCCAATAATCGGGCCAATATAAGCGCCCATATCGACATTTGCTGCCAGGTAGGTTTCATAAGCAGGTATGGCCGCCGCCGTGTCGCCCAGGCCGGTGAACGCCTGGCCTAACTGGAAATGGAGCGGCTCAGGCAGCTTGCCCCCCGCCTCGAGACGCTGGTTAAACGCCTCGGCTGCTTCGGCGAATTTCTCGTCTTGCAAATAGGCGACGCCCAGGTTGTAAAGCGCCTCCTGTTTTTCGGCTTCCGTCAAGCCTTCATCGAGCGCCAGGCTGGCCAGAAACTGCTCAATAGCCGCGGCGGCGTTGGCTTCGGCCAGGGCCGCATCGGCCAGCGCCAGTCGTTCCTGGGGCAGCGGCGTAGCCGTGGGCGTGCCCACCACCCGGGCGGTGGCGGTAGGGGCCGCCGGGTCCATTTCCCCCGCCCGCGGCGTGACCGGGGGCGTGGGCGCAATGGCGGGCGCCGCCCCAGAAAAGTCACCGACTAACGTCGGCGTCGGCGGCAGGGTGGCTGGCAGTTGGAAGGCGATGGGCGTGGCTGCCGGAGATTCGCCCGCGCCACAAGCGGCGAGGAACAGAGTGAATAAGAGAACCATGCCGGCGACCACCCGTCCGGCCGACTGCGCCATAGCCCCCTTCAGAGGGCGCTGCTTTTTAGGCGGGGTATTTACGCTCTGCCGCCGGGCGGCTTTCCAATTAGCTGATTTCATCCGGCTCCTTTTGCGGCGCAAGGCGGCCCAAGATTAATTCGTAACCCAAATAGAGGGGAACCATCTGCGAGAAGATCAACCAGATCATGCCGATGGTGAGCGTGTTCTGCACAGAAGCCACTTGATCGTCGATCTGTCCCTGCACCAGGCGCAGGTTATCGCCCGCTTCGATGACAACGCCGTTTAAGTCATCAATCAACGGCGAAAATTCAGCGATCTGTTCGTTGATGGCCGCTAAATCGCCGCCTAAATTGGACATGTCGGCCCCAATCAATTCCGTATTGCTTTGGGTATCGGCAAAGGCGTCTTCCAGGCTGCGCAGCCGCTCTGGGATACCTTCTAAACTGACGCCGATCTCCTGCACCGAGGCGCTGAAAGGCACGGTGGGATTGTAATTGATGCCCAGATCATAACGAATGGGGAAGCCGAGGATAGTGGTGTCGATCTCAAAGCGGTTGAGGGTGGTCAGGGTGGCGTCGATGGCGTCGGCAGCCTGCACGGCGTCTGGCACGGCCTGCTGAATAGCCTCCAGGCTATCGGGCAAATCCTGGGTGGTGATGGTTTGCAGCTCTATCAGGATGGGATCAATGCCCTCTAAAGAGGTGGAGACGGCAACGGCCGTTTCTTCAGCCCGGACGAGCGCCGCTTCCACATCCGCTAAAACATCTTGGGTGTGCAGCAGTGAGTCAGAGATGGCGTCCAGGCTTTCTAATACCAGGTCAATACTCGTCTTCAAGCCTTCGCCCAAACTTCCCGTCGTCTGTTTGGCGGACTGCCCGGCCGTAAAGACCAGCCAGACGCCGCTGACTGCCAGTATAATCAATACGATTCCCAAAATACGTCTTAACATGTTAGTTTCTTGTTGTGCCAGATGCGTAATGCGTGATGTATGATGTGTGAGTAAAGTTACACCAACCGATTGCCGGTCTCAGGGCACATACAGTATACCCGTCAACCCTTCGTATTCTAATCCGGTTAGGGTGGTTTTGACACCCTCGCGGGTGATGTTTCCCCTGGTTTGTTCAGTGATCTCTAAGGCTTGCCAGAGTAATTGGAAGGCGTCATAGGTGGGAGCGGCATAAGGACCGGCCGTTTCATTGAAGGGGGTGACGGCTTCATAGGCGGTGTGAAAATCGGCGGGCAGCGCCTCCGGCGACGTGGGGGAAAAGGGAGCTGCGCCCAGGGGAATGAGGGCGAGAGGGGCGGATTCATAAATGGGGGCGGCAACGGCCGTTGTCTCCCCCAGCCCATGCCCCACCACCGCCACCACACCGGGATCGGCGACCAACGCTTTGGCGGCTCCCTGGGCCAGGCCGGTATCGCCGCTGTCATCCAGGGCCACCAGCGCCAACCGATAGCCGCCAATGCCGCCCGCCTCGTTCACCTGCCGCACCGCCAATCGCGCCGCATAGATGGCGTCATAACCAAGCGCCCGGTTCTCGCCCTCAAATGGGGCCACCAGGCCGATTTTGATGACGGGATCGACGGAATAGCAGGCGGTTAAATAGGGTAAAAATAGAAAGAAGAAAATAGAAATCAGGCGCACCGCTCTCATTTCTATTTTCTCCCTTCTCCCCTCTTTACCGGCAGCGCTGCGCTTTGAGCAGATGTTCATCAAATGTCACACTGAAGCTGTGGTCGCCCACCACGTCAGAGAGGCAGTCGGCGACAAAGAAGAGGAAATCGGTGACGGCCGGGTTGGCCACGGCTTGTAAGGCGCTCAGGCTGGGGGCGGCGATGGGGCCGGGCGGTAAACCAGGATAGAGGTAGGTATTGTAAGGCGAATCAAATTCCAGGTCGCTGACGTAGAGCGGTACTTTCCACCAGGAGTCGGTGGCGGCGTCATAACCGGCGGCGTACTGCACGGTGGGGTCGGCGCTGAGCGACATGCCCTGGGCTAACCGATTGAGAAAGACGCCGGCGATCAACGGCCGTTCTTCCACCAGCACCGCCTCTCTCTGCACAATTGAAGCCAATGTCACCGCTTCACGTAAGCTCAAGCCCTGCGCCCCAAAGCCCTGGCGCATGGCCGGGGTGACGCGCTCATCAAAGTTGCGCAGCATGGCGTCCACCAAAGCAGCAGCGTCGGCGTCCAGGGGCAGGCGGTAGGTATCGGGAAAGAGGAAGCCTTCCAACGATGCTCCCTCCGGTAAACCAGCTAAAAAGGGATAGGGGGAGAGGTCAAACGGCCGTTCTCGTTTAGCAATGGCTAAAAATTCGTCGGCGTCAATCTGGGCCGGTTGGTAAACGGCCAACGAGTGCGCCATCTCCTCCAGCCGCCAACCTTCGATGAAGCGCAGCTCCACGTCTCGGGCGATGGCCTTCGTCAAGGTCAGGGCCAATTCAGGGATCGTCCACACCGGCGACAAGGTGAATTCGCCCGCTTCCAGTTGGGAATCGAGACCGTAAAAGCGGGCATAGGTGAGGAAGAGGTCTGGATTTTCCAGCATCCCGGCGGTTTGAAGATTAGTGGCGATGGTAACGGCCGTTTCCCCTGGACTGATGGTGAACGTGACCGGGGTCAGGCCACTGCCGGCCGGTTCTTGCAGCGCCTCCGCCTGCAACGAAAGCTGCGCCTGCAAATAAAGCCGTTCCGCCATACTCAAATTGGCATTGCCACCCTCAATGCGCACACCCCCAGTCGCCACACCCCGCCACTGCCCATACAGCAACACCGTCGCCGCCAAACAGCCGCCAACCACCACAAACAAAACCGCCAACCGGAAAATCCAAGTCAGCGGCCCAGCTTTCTTTTGGTACGGGTCTTCTCGTCTCGTCAAACTAGCACCTTATTGAATGAAAAGGGAACGCCATCTTCCAGATGACGAAGGGCCGACAAGATGTCGGCGCTCCTGAAGGGCCGACAAGATGTCGGCGCTCCTGAAGGGCCGACAAGATGTCGGCGCTCCTGTTTTCAGGACAGTAATGAAGGATGAATTCACCCTACCACTCTGCAACTTTACCACCTTTCACCACGCCAACGAATCCAAATACGCCTGCAAAATAAACGAGGCTGCCACCGCATCCACGTTTTGGCGGATTTGGCGCCCTTTTTTGCCACGGCTGCGCAAACTGGCTTCCGCCTGCACGGTGGTGAAGGATTCATCGAAAAATTCGAGCGGCACATTCAAGGTTTTCTGTAAGTCAGCGGCGTAATCTTTGACCCAGGCCGCTTTTTCACCTACCGTGCCATCCAACCTCAAGGGCAAGCCCACCAGGAGCAAGTTCGCCTGCTGTTCCTGCACAAAACGGCCGATGGCTTCAAAATCTGCCTGGCGCGAGGTGCGCGGAATCATGTCGAGCGGTTGGGCGATGGTGCGCGTGGCGTCGCTGATGGCCACGCCGATGCGTTTCTCGCCTAAATCGAGGGCCAGGATGCGCCCTTTGAGGGTGAATGGATCGTCTGTCATAGAGTTACAACTGTGCCACAAAACGGCCGTTTTCACCCGACCGCTTGCCCTACGAACCCACTATTCAGGCTGGATGCCAGTCTGAGCCAACTGTTGTTCCAACTCAGACACCTTGTTGACCAACGCCGCCTGTGCCGTTTGCTGCTGCGCCAATAACGTTTTTAATTCGCTCAAAATAGACTGGGGATCATCAGATGTCTGCTCTTCACTCTCTCTAGGCACAGCTTCTTCCATGAAGAAACTCGACAAGTAACTCGCCAACACACCAATTAACGCCACACCAGAAAACATCACAAAAACACCAGCCAGGCGACCCGTCGCCGTCACCGGGAATTGATCCCCATACCCCACAGTCGTCAGCGTGACCATAACCCACCATACCGCATCACCCGCATCCGTAATATTGGCGCTGGTATTCTGAAGCTCGGCGTACAAGACAGTAACCCCAGCGATTTCTGCCACCAGAATAATGCCAAATATCGCCAGATACAGGGCGCTGCCAGCCCGATTATCAATGATTTCATACATCATGTTTTTAAGGCCAAAAATGCGCATTAAACGAATCGCTTTAACAATACGGAATATCCTGAAGATGCGGAAAGTGGGAACACAGGCCAACAAGTCAGTCCAGCCCCAATTTTTGAAGAAATAATTCTTTTTAGAGTCCGTCGTGAAGAATCGGTAACTAAAGTCAATAATAAAAAACAGCGTCAAAATACCGTTGATAATATAAATGACCTCTAACAATTTCTGGTTCATGCCCAGCCATGGTCCCAAAACAACCAATGCAAGATTGATAATGGAAACAACGGAAAGCAGCAGGATAAATAGTTCATATCCTGTCCCTTTTAAGTCTGGATTTTTCTTGGTGCGCTCTATATTTTCAGGTTGTGCTGTCATCATTCTCCTCTCTATATTCACTCATATTTCCATCTTCAAGACGGAACCCACTATCCACTGTCCACTGTCCACTGTCCACTGTCCACCATCCACTGTCCACTGTTCACCGTCCACTATCTACTGTCCACTATCTACGGCTCCAACTGTATATCCGCTTCAATGCGCGTCTCCAAAAACGGCAGCCGGTTAAACCAGTTCGGCCAGACTCTAATTTCTGGAAGCTGGCGCAAGGGCAGTTCCTGGTATAAATACGCGATGGCAATATCTTGCTTCTGCCCCGCAATGGCCGTCAGCGCCTCAGCCAATGCCAACTCTGGGGCCACCACCGCCTCGCCAATCATCTCAAAAGTCACCCGCCCGGCTTCATCGACGCCAATCACGCTGCCGCTGGCAAATTTGATGCTCTCCGGCACGAGTATGTGCCCTTCTGGAACCTGGGCGGCTAACGCTTCATACACAATCCCAGAGGCGTCTGTGGTATTAACGGCCGTTCCCGCCACCTGCGCCCGCATTTCCAACGCCACCCGGTTCGCCTGCTCCCCTGGGAAATGAGAAAATGTTTCACTGTCTATCGTGACGACGCGCAATGAATCCCGCGCCAAAAACTCCCGTTCCGTCAACTGCGCTTCCATCTCCGACACTGACGCCGCCTGTAAAAACTGCAACACCTGTGAACGCAACCGCTCCTGATCCGCTTCCGTGACGGCCGGCGTTTCACGGACGCCACCGCCTTCAGTCGGCTCCAGGTTGCGCACATCCAGCTTCACAGCCAACGATCCTTCAATTTTATTGATCAAATTGGCGGCCACGTTGCCCTGCGGCCCTGGCTCGATAGCAATCACGTCCACTTCGGCCGTGCCGCCTTCTACACCGGGCACTATCGCTTCCGCCAACGTCTGAAAAACCACGTTGCTGCCTTCACTGGTGGAAACCCGGACGCCGGCTGGAACCACCACCTCCTCCGCCAATCGATTGGCAAACACCACCTTACCCCGTGCGGAGGCGCTGGGCGCTTCCAGTATGCCAGTTGTTTCCACATCAGTCTGCCATGATTGATCCACTTGCAAAATACGACCAGGCACAGCAAAACGGCCGTAATCTACCGTCTCAATGAAGGGGTCTACCAAAATTTCCTGCGTCACAGAAATGGGCTGCACCTCCGGCGATAAGGTGACTGTCGCGCCTGGAACCAGATAAGAAACGGCTATAAAAACGAGCGCCAGCGCCAGGAAAAAGAGCAGTATCGAGAGATAGCGCAACATCCATAAACTGGGGCTGTTGAGCGGCGCAGCCCGGCGTTGCGCCTCTTTTTTATCCGCTTCCGCCATCGGCTGCGGACGTAAATCGGCCGGCGTAATACCGCCAATAGTGGGCAAGCCTACGATCTCAGAGCGACGACGGCCGCGCCACCAACCGCGCCGGCTCGTCTGCGCCGATTCAATGGTGACGAAGGTGGGTAGGCCCAGAGCTTTGGCTTGACGGCTGAGGGGGGAAACGGCCGTTACCAGCCCCACCTCAATCCGCCGCCTATCTGCATGACGACGCAGCCGTACCAAATCCAGCCCCTCCGCCAACACCCCGCCATCCTCCGGCAGCGTCAACAACACCTGCTTCTCACCCGCCCAGTCCAGCCGGTCGCAAATGGAGATAATGTCGTCTTCAGAATCGAGCGCGATAATTTTCATAACAATCAGGTGTAACTTTTTTTACCCAAGCGCTTTCTCCACCAGCCCTGGCACCAGCGCCAGCGCTTCTGGAATTTTCGCCACATCCCGGCCGCCAGCCTGCGCCATGTTCGGCCGGCCGCCGCCGCCGCCGCCAACCACCCTGGCCACCTCGCGCACAATATCGCCTGCCTTCAGGCCACGCTTAATCAAATCTTCGCTGACCGTGGCGATAAACACCGGCTTTTCATTGCTGACGGCCGCCAACACCGCCACGCCTGACCCCACCCTGTTGCGGAACCAGTCAGCCATTTCACGCATCGTCTCCACTTCAGATACATCCACCTGTGCCGTCAGCAGTTGAATACCCGCCACCTCTTGCACTTGCGCCACCAAGACATCAAACTGAGACCGCGCCACCTGCCGTTGCAGCTGACTCACTTCTTTTTGCAACGCCTTGTTTTCCGCCAATATATTGTGCAGACGGCTTTCCGCCTCACTGGCCGGCGCATTCAACAGTTGCTCGATTCGTTCCAGCACCGCCAACCGTTCAGCGATCAACGCTTGCGCTCCGCGTCCCGTCACCGCTTCTACGCGACGTACGCCAGCGGCCACCGCCCCTTCATGCATAAAGTAGAATTGGCCGATGTCGTTGGTTTCATCCACATGCAGCCCGCCGCACAACTCCATAGAGTAAGGCTCACTTTCTTTGCCAATGATAACGGTGCGTACCATGTCGCCATACTTTTCGCCAAACAAAGCCATCGCCCCTTTGTCGATAGCTTCTTTCTGAGCCATGTAGCGAATTTTAACGGGATAGTTCGCCAAAATCGCCTGGTTGATGTCCGCTTCAATGGCGGTCAACGTTTCCCTATCGAGCGCCTGGTCATGGGAGAAGTCAAAACGCAGCCGGTCGGGGGCGACCAGTGAGCCTTGCTGGGTGACATGTGCGCCTAAATGCGCCCGCAGTTCCCGATGTAAAATATGGGTGGCGGTATGATTACGGCGAATATCGGCGCGACGGCCGTTATCCACCAACAGCCGCGCCTCTTCTCCCACTTCAATCCCATCCTTAACGACTTCACCGATATGGATGACCAGCCCAGGGATGGGCATTGCCACATTATCCACGCGGAAGCGGGCGCCGGTTTCCGGGAAGTCGATGACGCCGGTATCACTGATCTCGCCGCCCGCCTCCACGTAAAAGGGAGTAACGGCCGTAATCATGTCCGCCTTGTCGCCCGCGCTCAACTTTTGCACGGCCACGCCCTCTCGCACCAAAGCCACCACATCCGCCCGATTGCGAGGGCCGCTGTAGGGATCATATTCCACGCCGCTGTCCGTCAGCTGCCCTGCTTCTATCAGTTCCGCCAACAAATCGCGGTAAATATCGCTGCCCCGTTCATACCCCTTAAACGCGCCGGAACCGCTGGCCTGAGCATGAAGTTCACGCGCTTTGGCGTACCCTTTTTCGTCGATGGTGATCGTGCGCCCTCGAATGAGGTCGCGGGTAATTTCCAGGGGCAAGCCATAAGTGGCATAGAGATCAAAGGCCACCTCGCCAGAAATTTCAGTTTCCCCTTTTTCGGCCATCTCTTCCAGAACGGAAAGAAGTTGCACAATGGCCTGGTCTAAGGTGCGGGCAAAACGGCGCTCTTCCTGGGTGAGAGTGCGTTTGATGTGATCCTGATGTTGGCGCAGTTCAGGATAATGGTCGCCCATCTGGTCGATGAAAACTTGGGCCACCTCCGCCAAAAACGGCTGCGTAAAGCCAATTTGTCGCCCAAACCGCGCCGCCCGCCGGATGATCATGCGCAGGACATAGCTGGCCGCCGCCGCCCCCGGACGTACCCCATCGGCAATGAGAAAAGTGGCCGCCCGGCCGTGATCCGCAATGACACGATAGCCGACGTATTTTTCGTTGCGTTCCGCGTCGCTGTCACCCAGCATCTCTTGCACTTTGTCCATCGCCGCTGAGAACAGGTCGTTGTCGTAGTTAACGGGCGTATTCTGGATGACGCTGGTGAGCCGTTCCAGGCCCATGCCGGTATCGACGCCCGGTTTCGGCAGCGGCGTACGGGCGCCATCTTCCGCCTGGTCGAACTGCATAAAGACCAGGTTCCACACTTCCAGCCAGCGATTGCAGTCGTTGTCTAACGATACGGAGCAATCAGGTTGATGGCAAGTGCAGGCTTCTGGCCCCCAATCGTAATGGATTTCGCTGGTGGGACCGCAGGGGCCAACGTCGCCCATCATCCAGAAGTTGGTTTTGTCACCCATGCGCAAGATGCGCCCGGCCGGTACGCCGATGTCGTTGAGCCAGATGTTGTAAGCGTCGTCGTCGCTGGTATGCACGGTGTAGTAGAGCCGGTCGGCCGGAATCTGGCATACGTTGGTCAGGAAATCATAGCTATAACGGATAGCTCCCTCTTTGAAGTAGTCGCCAAAAGAAAAGTTGCCCAGCATTTCAAAAAAGGTGTGGTGGCGCGGCGATGGTCCCACGTTTTCCAGGTCGTTATGTTTGCCCTGTACGCGCATACATTTTTGGGAGGTGACGGCGCGGTTGTACGGCCGTTTCTCCTTACCCAGGAATATGTCTACAAACTGGTTCATACCGGCATTGGTAAAGAGCAATGTGGGGTTGTCTTTTTGGGGCAGTGGCGCACTGGCGACTACCTCGTGGTGCATTTCCTGGTAGAAATCGAGAAATGCCTGTCGAATTTCATTGCTGGTGGTTGGTTTCATGATGTCTCCTTCGCAAATGGGAGCGGGGGCAGCGGGTGTCTTAAATGGGGGCACAAGTTGACCGGGCCCCC
>CAZXVH010000038.1:7708-13214 GCA_964643965.1 uncultured Ardenticatenaceae bacterium | reverse complement strand
GTGGGGGCCGGGGCGGCGGCCAGCTCGTCCCCCGCCGCGGGGCCCCCCCCCCCCCCCCGCTCCCAGGTTTTCATTCATGGTGGCTTCGGCGTGAGCGGCTCTCGATCCTGCCGAAAGGCAGTCGAACGGCGCCCCCGCTCATGGGAAACTACTCAATTTTTGAAGATTAAGGATCAAAGAGTGAAAATTTCATACCTTCCTTCTTTATTCATTAATCTTTTGAATTTTACCCCGGCAGCAAAAAACCGCCAGACTATGTAAATTAATCCGGCGGGAACAGGGTATTATGCTGCGGTGATGGCACAACCGGCGCCATCACCTTACTGTAATGATATGGTAAGAGAACCTATAAAACAGGCGAGTTTTAGTTTAATAAAACAAATCTTGTGGTTACAATGGTTGTGAGACGATAGGAGAGTATGCTCACCATAAATTTAGAAAATCTGCCGAGTGATTTAGAAAATCGCTCTACAAGGAGAGACGTATGAGCCAAAAACCAGGCATGCAAGTTTATTTAGATACAACTTATGAAACGGCGCTAACCCAAGTAACGGCCGCTTTAAAAGAGGAAGGATTCGGCGTTTTAACCGAGATAGACGTAAAAGCCACGTTCAAAAATAAATTAGACGTGGATTTTCGTCCATATAAAATTTTAGGCGCTTGCAACCCGCCACTGGCCTACAAAGCCTTATCCGCTGCGCCAGAAGTGGGCTTGCTGTTGCCCTGCAACGTCACCGTTTCTGAAGAAGAAAACGGCCAGATCCTCGTTCACCTCATCGATCCGGAAATAATGATGTCCGTCGTCGATAGTCCCGCATTAACTGAGATAGCTGTTGATGCAAAAGAAAGATTGGCGCGGGTAGCCGAGGCGTTAGGCAATATTTAAGGCGCGGTATTCAGCGAACAGTGAACAGTTTTTGCTGCGTGAAGATGAACTTCGTAATGGCGGGCTGCGGTTTTAACCGCTGGCCTCTTTAAAACAAAAAAGGGCGGTCTCAAGACCGCCCTTTTTTGTTTACCCTGTCGGCGAGGGCGTTAAATCATCGCTCGGCCGTTTGTTCATCAACGCTTCAAACGCCTCTCGGTCCAGCGTTTCCACGTCCAACAGTTTCTCGGCCAGGCTCACCAGCACATCTCGATTTTGCTTGATGATGTCCAGCGCTCGATCATAACTTCTGTGCAAAATATTGCGCACCTCTTTGTCAATCCGTTTGGCCGCTTCTTCGCTGTAATTACGGCTGCTAAGGCCCCAGTCGCCGCCTAAAAACGGGTTGCTGCGCTGGTCGCCGTAGGTGGACAAACCGAGGGAATCAGACATGCCATACTGCATCACCATCGCCCGCGCCATGCGCGTAGCTTGCTGCAAATCATTGGAAGCGCCGGTGGTGATACGCCCGAAAAATATCTCTTCGGAAGCCCGGCCGCCTAAGGCCATGGTGATCTGGTCTTCCAGGAACTCGCGACTGTGAACCATACGATCTTCAGGCAGAGGCATCACGTAACCGCCAGCCCGGCCTCGCGGCACAATGGTTATTTTTTGCACCGGATCCGTATTGAGCAAGTTAAAACTGACGATGGCGTGGCCCGCTTCATGGTAAGCCACGGTCTCTTTGTCATCTTTGCTCATGACTCGACTCTTGCGCTCCGGCCCCATCACCACCCGATCAAAGGCATCTTGAAACTCCAGCAAGTCGATGGTGCGTTTGTTGCGTCTGGCGGCAAAAATGGCGGCCTCGTTGATCAGGTTCTCCAGATCAGCGCCAGAAAAACCGGCCGTCAGCCGACCTAAATCGGAAAAAGAAACCTCAGAGGCAATGGGTTTGCCCCGTGCATGTACTTTGAGAATCGCTTCACGGCCGGTCACATCCGGCAGGTCTACAAATATTTTGCGGTCAAAACGGCCGGGACGGAGCAAAGCGGGGTCTAAGATATCGGGCCGATTGGTGGCGGCGATGACGATGACATTGGTTTCATTGTCGAAGCCATCCATCTCCACCAAAATCTGGTTTAATGTTTGCTCTCGTTCGTCGTTACCACCGCCCATGCCGGCGCCGCGCTGCCGGCCCACCGCGTCTATTTCGTCCACAAAGACGATGGCAGGAGCAGCTTGTTTCGCTTTGTCGAACAGATCGCGCACCCGGCTGGCGCCCACCCCGACAAACATTTCTACAAATTCGGAGCCGGAAATGTGAAAGAAAGGCGCGCCGGCTTCACCGGCTACGGCCCGCGCCAACAAGGTTTTGCCGGTTCCAGGGGGGCCAACCATCAAAACGCCTTTGGGAATACGAGCGCCAACTTGAATAAATTTCTCCGGTTCTTTCAGAAAACGGACTACTTCTTCCAGTTCCATCTTAGCTTCATCGGCGCCGGCCACATCATCAAAGGTAACGGTGGGACGGTTAGCGCCGGTAAGGTCTTTGGCGCGGCTGCGGCCAAAACCGAAGATATTATTGCCGCCGCCGCCGCCGCCTTGCATCTGGCGAAAGCCTCGCGTAAAGAGCCAGAGGATGAGCAGCACTGGAATGAGGGTCAGGGTCAAGGTGAAGATGGTGTTCCAGGTGGATTGATCATTGATCAATAGTTCTACTTTATTTTCAGCGATGATAGCTTGGGTGACGCCGAAATAACTCAATGTCTCTTCCAGACTGCTGGCGGCGTCCATCGTCGTGGTCAGTTCTGTGCCATCATCTAAGGTGAGGCGGATGGAGTCGCCCGTCACGCCAACGCTGTCAACATCCCCGCTCTTGATAAGGGTCATGGCCTCAGGCAGGCTGATTTGCTCTGGCCCTTTTAAACGGCCGTTTAGCCACAGCTGCAACCCTAAAATGATGGCAAATACGCCTAAGATCCATACCCAGACTGGAATATTAGGTCGACTACTCTCAGGTTGTTCATTCATAATGCTTGTATTGTTTTCCACCCATTTGGATTTTCCCTGCTGATTTATTTTTCAGGAAATGGGGAGATGAATTTATTATACTACTAAATGACACAGGATGGGATTTAGAGCAGGAGTATATCAGTATCTCTAATATTTTTCATATGGCGCTTTACCAGAGGATAACGGCCGTTTTCCTTGGGCAGCAGCGACCGGCGTGAGGGCGTTTGATCAATAATAAAGGGGTCAGCAGCACAAAAATGACAAAATCGCGCCAAACAAAAACGGCCGTTCTGCTTTGATGGCGATACCATGCGGGCAAACGGCCGTTTCGATACTCAGTAATAAACAGACCAAACGGGACGTCTGGTCGGCGCTGCTATTCGTTAATCATCGTCATCGTCACCGTAATCATCATCGTCATCATCGTCGTAATCATAATCATCATCGTCGTAATCGTCTGAATCATCTTCGAAGTCTTCGTACCCCTCAACCACCTCTTCCACCACCAGGGGATTAAGCTGTACCACTTCTAACTCGGCTTCACATTCATTGCAAAAAAAGAAGAAACCCTCAAAGAGCTTCTTTTCCAGGCGAATTTTCGTCTTACAGGAAGGACAGGTGACTGTAGTTTGTTCCATTTTTATTTTTATGCTCCTATTCAGGCATTGCGCCCATCAGCACAATGCAATTTCTTAATTTGCCCAAAATTATGCACATTTTTTTTATAGATGCACGGAATTGCCGTCAATTTTTTCTTTTTCGTCAAAAGTTCAACTTCTTGGAGAAGCTAAACTTCTAAAATTCACGGTGATCAACGGCCGTTCTCCTCCATCCCCTATCACCAAATTCTCATACCAACCCGGCTCGCTTTGCCACTGCCAGCTAAACGACCAACCCTGCCACTGCCACACCGCCACCGCCTGCGCCAGGCCGTCCGCCTGCTCAATGATGACCACCAACTCCTCAATGCCGTCGCCATCCACATCGGCCAACGCCAGCTCCTGAATGGGATCCCCCACCGGCCGGCCGCCCCACAGCAAGTCATAAACCCCGCCCCGATACCCCACGATGTACGGTTGACTGCGCTCGTACCCCGCCCCATCCTTGCGCCAGATTGCCAACATGATTTCATAACGGCCGTCGTCATTCGGATCCCCCAGCGCCACATCCACCACCCGCCACTCGGCAGGGCTTTGCCAAACGGCCACTGAGCCTGTCGAAGTGGTCCCTTCATAAATTGTGATGCGTTCCCCCTCTTTTCTCACCGTTTCCGGCTTGCCATCACCCGTCAGGTCGATTTGGCCGCTGTAAAACTGGCCGCTTTCTGTAGCCGGTGGGGCGTCGATTGATTCACACTCTAACTCGCTACACGCAAATGCGAGGCGGGACGGCGGCGGCAGCAGCGCCGTCAACCAGGGTTCTGCCTTGGCCATCGCCAGCAAACGGGGTTTAACGCCCGCTTTGATGGGCAGCGCCTGTACGCCCCGCAGACCCGCCTCGTCAAAATAAGCCAGCAGCGCCAGACCTTGTTGGGTAACGGCCGTTTCCTGATCAAAGACGAAATTTCCCACACTAAACGCCGTCAACCCATCCGCATCCGCCACAATCGGCTGGGCGGTGTGGGGATGATGCCCGATGACCATATCCGCTCCCGCCGCCCGCAGTAAGGCAGCGATGCGCTCTTGTCCAGGATCAGGCTGCATCTCATACTCAAAGCCCCAATGGATAAACACAATCACCGCCTCCGCTTCGGTTTTCGCTTGCTGGATGGCGGGAACAGCTACTTCGGCTTCCCAAGCCACCGGACAAGGCGACGCGCCGTCAGGATGACAGCGCTCCCCTTCGGGGTCTGGCACGGCGTTGAAGGCAAAGAAAGCGAGGTGCACCCCATTGACTACGCGAATAGTTGGTGTGA
Organism: uncultured Ardenticatenaceae bacterium; assembly: GCA_964643965.1. Lineage (GTDB taxonomy): Bacteria > Chloroflexota > Anaerolineae > Promineifilales > Promineifilaceae. Next base: position 8,418 of record CAZXVH010000038.1, on the reverse strand, counting down.
CTAGAGCGCTTGTTTGTAAACCAATAGGGGTTAAGCCAGCCTCTTGCAGGGAAACGGCCGTTTCTGCCAACCCCGCCGCGCCCAAATCTAAACTGTGATTGTTCGCCAGTCCCAGTAAATCGAAGCCAGCCTCACGCAAGTGGGTAACGGCCGTTTCCGGCATCGTCAGCATAATCCGCGAACCGGGATCCGTGGACTGTTCACTGTCCACTGTAAACTGTTCACTGGTCACGACGCCTTCCAAATTCCCCAACACCAAATCCGCCGCGCCCAGCCAGGCCACGTCCGCCAGCGGTTCCGGCTGCACGAGAACGCCGCGTCCCAGCATCACATCCCCCACCGCCAACAGGCTGATAACGGCTTCGTCTTCAGCCAACGGTTTCCCATCGCGCAAATACACCCAGGGATAAGCAGAGAGATCAGGCATGGAAACGGCCGCTTCGACGCCGCTCAGTACAGGCGTTTCCTCTCCCATGCCACATGCAACCAATAGCGATAAGAAAAGGTAAACGGCCGTTAGCCCCAAAATATGCTTCATAAAAATCACGGTTTGCCTGATTGGTTTGAATTTCAGCCGTGTAGGGGCGATGCAACCGGGTATGATGTTGGCGCTAAACACATACGCTTTTCTCCGGTTGCCTCGCCCGATTATGGCGTTTGACGGGCGAGGCGATGGGAGAACAGGCCACAGGTTAAGCAAAGGTATTGCC
>CAZXVH010000038.1:0-7608 GCA_964643965.1 uncultured Ardenticatenaceae bacterium | reverse complement strand
ACAGGCCACAGGTTAAGCAAAGGTATTGCCCCATCGCATCGCCCCTACAATGTTATTGCTCCCATGTTTGACGGGCGAGGCGATGGGAGAACAGGCCACAGGTTAAGCAAAGGTATTGCCCCATCGCATCGCCCCTACAATGTTACTGCTCCCAGGCTGGTGGCTCATTGGCAAACACCAGATTCGTCACCTGCCAGCCATCTTCGCCGCGTGTCAAGGTGTAGGTGGCATCGAGGGTAAACGGCCCCCGTTCACCGAGGACGGGATCGCCATCCTGTGCATACTCGTTGACAATTTCATACAAGGTATCGCGCCAGGTTTCGCGCACCGTCACCACGGCCACATCTGGCGACTGCAAGTCAAACGAACGATAGCTGGCCTGAAGCCACTGCCGGCCAATATATTGCCCTGCCGCCTGGAGCGGCTCCAATTCTGACAAGAAAAATTGACCGTAAAGCAAATCCTCAACCGCAGGTTCCCACAATATCCAGGAAACATTTTCCTGGAATTGGTAGATCGCTGCCCGCACGTCCGCGAATTCTGTTTCGGTTGTGAAGAAACTATCAATCCATACGGGACGGTCGGGAGCTTCGTCGTTGTCCAGCATCTCGCGCCATTTGTCATCGGTCAGGCGGTCATCGGCGGGCCAGGGGAACTCGTAATAGGAGAAAACGCCCCCTTTCGCCACTTGCAGGTAGATTGTGCCATCCTCATTCACCACCGGCACAACGACATAGATTTCATCCACACGGCCGATGGCTTCTTCCAGCACAGTGGGGTCTGGCACACCATCGCGCACGTAATCGGGGGCAGTGGCAACATCGGCGATCACGGCCGCTTGCGGTTCCTCGTCCATGTAGGGCATCGCCGCCGGGTCTTCATCCGGGGTGTCGCCAGCAGCCATCACCAGATGCTCCAACTCGCCGCCGTAAACACGGATTAAGTTGGTTTCTTCAAAAGTCAACGGTTCACCGCGCAGCTCTTTTTCAGCCATCCTTTGGAAGGCGTCGGCCAACCGAATCAAGCGATCCAGACTGCCCGCATCTTTTTCACCGAGCAGATTGCGCTCTTGTAGGCCGTCACGGGTCATCGTCGCCAGAGCCGAGAGACGGGCATAAAACTCCGGTACGGGTTCGACATAGCCCTGGGCAGGTTGGGGCAAGGGCGGGTTATAACCGCCGCCGCCCATTTCGGCATACGCTTGTTTGGCGTAGAGGATGGTATCGTGCTTCAGTTCGGCCCAACTGCCCAGACTGGTGGAAAGCTGTTTGTCCAACCAGGCGTCGGACTGCATGAATTGGGGGTAGCCGTCGCCAGGAACGGTCATGAGGGGCTGCAAGGTGTAGAGCCAGCCGTTGTAGAGGGTTTCTGTCCATTCATCGGCCGTCAGACTACCCGTCCAATCTTGCATTTTTTGCATCTGGCTGGGGTAGTTTTCGTATGAGGTTTCGCCCAGGTTATCCAGAATGGTATAGGCGCGGTCGGACCCCATAGCGGCCATCACGTCCAGGCCCATCGGCAGTTGGCGCGAATTGTCGGGCGTACCCACGTTGCGCCAGATGAGTTCGCGCATGATGTAGGCGTCTGGCACAAAGCGCTGCCCCATGAAGCGGAAGCCTTTGGTGGTCTCTTCCACATCGTCGGTTTCGCTGATGACGAGACCGAGAATGCGCGGCGGGGGCAACTCATTGGCCGCTTCGATGAAGGTGTCGAGACGGGCTTCGTCACTGATGGTTTGCAGAGAGGGGGATTGGCCGTAAACGGCCGTTATCACATCCAAATATTGAAACGCCGTCAAGTCATCACTGCGCCCAACGAGAAAGGCGGTCGGGTCGTAGAGGTCGCGCCAGGTATCGAGGGCGGGTTCGCCGTTGACCTGCGCATTTTGCAGCGCTTGCACCAGGAGTAAGGCGGCGCGTGTTTCAGCGCGGCCTACGTCAGCATCTTTGGTTTTCAGGCGGAAGGTCATGCGGCCGTACCACATCATGCTGCGGAAATACGCTTCCAACTCTTCGCTGAGGGTGTAGTGACCGCGTGGGATGTACTGGGTGTAATCTTCGCCAAATTCCAAACCGGGGAACAGGGGCGACGGTTCAATGCCAGCGGCGGCGTCTATCTTCGCCAACTCTGCCTCGACCAGTTCTTGAGCATAGGCAGGGATTTCGACGGTTGGGTCGAGCAGGCTGCTGCCCACGCCGATGAAGGCCACGGAGCGCAGGGCGGCGTCTTCCCAGGCTGTGCCTTGCAATGCCTGATATTGGGCGTCGGTTTCGGCCAGCAAGGCGGCGTTGAGATCGCTGAGCAGGGGAATGAAGGATTCACGCTCGGCGGTGCGCAGTACCTTGTCGAAGATGAGGTGGTAGCTGTGCAGCAGGGTGTCGCTGGTGACAAAAATCGGCACGTTGGCGTACCGCGCCTGCTCGTAGACGGTGAAGAACTCCTTCTCCACGCCGGGGCTGACGACCACGCCGCTGGCCGCCAACCGTTCCAGTTGATCCGGCGAGAGGGCAAACGGCACGACGACGTTGTTCAGGTCGGGGGCGATGGGGTCGTGGAAGAGGGCGGGGGTGGTATCAACGGCCGTTTCCTTAAACTCCGCAAATCGCGGCATCTCACGCGGAATGATTTCGCCGACTGGTTGGGGGGATGGGGCTTCGGTGGGAACGGCCGTTGCTGTTTCAACAGGCGGCTCCGTTTGGGTGACTTCCGGGATGACGATGGTCGGCGTCATCACGGGCGGGATGGTGGCAAGAGCGGGGGCTTGGGTGGGAACGGCCACTTCGGCGTCGCTCAGTGCTGGCGTTGGTGCAGCCTCTTCCCTACACGCTGATAAAAACAAGAACATCAAGGTAAATAAAGCAACAAGAAACCATCGTTTTCGAGACATTTTGTTCCTCCATCATAGGAAAACTTTTACAGGTGCGACGCACTTACGCACGTGCGCTGCACCTTTAGATACAAAACAGGTTAGGGGAGCGGCTCCCGACAACACGGCCTGTTTTCATGTGTTTCCAATTATAAATCAGAGGAGAAATGTTTTATAGGGGCAAAGGGAAATTGTATAGTTGGCGGAATAGCTACGCCAAATCCTCTCCAGGGGCGACGCACTTTTACAAATGCATCGCCCCTGAAAATTCAGTGACAGTCTGGTTGAACCTTCGAGATTGGCTCAATCTCACCAGGGAATTTGTAAAGAGCAACTTAACGGAGAATCAGCGGCAAATAGACCCCATATTTATCAAACTCATAGGCGCCCATATCACAGGCAGCCCCTTTAGGGCGCGCCACGCCCCGGGCGTCCGTCGCCGGACAATACAGGCTGCTGCCAGCGTCTAAGGCAGGGCTGTTGGCCGCAAAACCAAGGGTAGACACAAAGTTAGGCACACCGGTGACGGGGACAAATGTTTCAAGCAGCGGATTGGCAAAGGTCAGGTCTGTGGCCTGGTTGAAGTGACAGCTGTTATTGCTATCCAGATTTGCGCCTAATGAGGTCAGCAGCACGGCGCCACCACACTGCTGGTTGGGGCCGTTATCGGCAATCAGGGTGTTGGCTACCTGCACAGTCCCGCCATAATTTGTCACAGCGGAAGCAGAGGTTGCGCCAACCAGGGTTCGTATATTTTGGGCGATGGTCACGTTAGTCATGGTAATAACCCCGCTGCCGCCATTGGAAACGGCCGTTCCCGACAGCGCTTCATTCAGGGCAAACGTCACATTCTCCAGCATCATATTCCCCTGATTGTGCAGACCACCCCCATAACTGCTCGCCTTATTACCAACAAACAACACCCGCTCCAGCCGCGCCGTTCCAAAATTTATCATCCCTGCGCCCACATCAACGGCCGTGCCATTGTTGCCGATAATGCTGTCCGTCACCGTGATGACGGCATTGCTGGTATTGTTAATGCCGCCGCCGCCCAAAATACCCCGGTTGTCGGCAATACTGACCTGCGCCAGCGTCAAGTTGCCCAAATTTTGCACCCCGGAACGCTCGGCATTGTGCAGCGAAAGGTGAGAAATAGTCGCATTCAGGTTGCCATATACCTGGAAAACCTGATAGATGTCTGGATGAGCCTCTACGCCCACAATCGTCTTGTCCAGCCCCGCCCCCTGAATGGTCATATCCCGGAAGACGCGGATGGTGTCTGTTTCCGTATACCGGCCGGCGGCGACCAACACGGTATCGCCCGCATCTGTTTGCAACGCAGCATGGCCTACACTGCCACACGGGTTGTTCAGGTTGGCGCAATCATTGACGCCATCTGTGCCGCCGACAGCCACGTAACGGGTGGTGGCTTGCGGGGCGGCGACGGCCGTCATCAACCACAAGGGCAGCGCCGCCAGCGCCAACACAACCAGAAAAGCAAATAATTTTTTAATCATGATCCACTCCTTTTTGAATAATAAGCCGTTGAATAAGTAAAAAGCCGATGAATAAACAGGCAGCCAGGAACAAGCCGCCAGTAAGCACATTTCCCAGCGGAGTCGTTTGCGCTCCTGTAAACGAAACCAAATTAACGGCCGTTGGTTTAACATTACTTCCCACTGCCCAGTCAGAAAATGAGCCAATACCCGAACGGGTAACGGTAGTAACCGTGGCAGTTGCTGCGTCACAATCCCAGCCGGCGCCCCCCAGGCCGCCCGGATATTTGCAAACTTTGGGATTGGGCAGGCTGTTATGCGGCAACGTGAGGGTGACAACGAATCCAGAAGCTTCGGTTAATTTATCACTTTGCAGGCCGCGAATCAGCCAATATTTGCCGGTGGCAATGCCACTATTGCCCGGCGAACCAGTGGCGTTCGGGTGATCAAGCGCCATTTCATCCACATACAAACAGGCAAGGTTGGGGAAAGAGCCTAGCGAGTCTATATTGATTGCTACGCCGGATTGGCTGGTAAAGATATAAGCGCCGCCTACGGTAACGCCACATACCATCAAACCAGCTTCATAAGCGCCCATATCACAGGTGGCAGTGGCATCGGCGTCGGCATCTACTGGGCGGGACAAGCCGTCTAAATCGGTGGATGGGCAACCGGTATTTGTGCCTGTCTCGATAGAGGGAGAACCAAAACCAAGCCGCAAATTATCATCGCTTGTGCCGGGGATACCATCCGCGCCGTCAGCCTCGACGAACAGGGGGTTATTGGCTATGTTGTCGCCGCCGTCACTGCCACAGGCTGGATTCCAGCCACCGCCGGAACCGCCGCAATCCTGAATGTTGCTGTATGAAATGTTTACCGTAATAGTGCCGTCATTGTAGATACTATGCCCTACACTGCCAGCCGTATTGCCCCACATGATGGTATTTTTAATTGTAACCGTCCCAGAGCCGCCATTGTAAACTGCGCCGCCGTCTCCGCCAGCCGTGTTGCCGCCAAAGGTCACATTAACCAGCGTCGGCCAACTGTTTATGTTGCGTAGTGCGCCGCCATCGCCAACGGCCGTATTGCCGCTAAAGACAACGTTGGTCAGAGTGGGATCGCTGTAAGCATAGTTATCTATGGCGCCGCCATAACTGCCAGAGACATTGCCCACGAACATGCTGTTGGTGATGAGGGGATCGCTGTCGGTATTGTAGATCGCACCGCCGCTGATACTGGCATAATTACCGCTAAAGACAAGGTTGTTAAGTGTTGGGCTGCCGGTATCGTTACACAGGCCGCCGCCACGGTCGTCGGGAAACGACAGGCCATTGGCCTGTCCGGCAGTGATGATGAATCCATCCAGGACAGCGGTGTTGTCCGCGCCGCTGCCAATGACAACATGATAACTATTGCTGCCTTGAATATCAGCGGTTGATTCGGCGATATTGTTGCCATCAGTATTGGTATCGTTGTTATCAATGTCGCCGCTGAGTATGGTCAGGTTGCGCCGCCAATTGCGTTCACTCAATGAGGTTTCCGTTCCGGCAAAGCCGCCATACAAGGCCACGCCATCTGCCAGGGCAAAGGAATCGGAACGTACACTGCCAGGCTGGTAAACGCCGGCCGCTACCCAGATTTCTGAACAGTGAGAATCGGCCAGGGCGGCTTGCAGATCGGGGTAGGCGTCTGCCCAGGCGTCGCCATTATTCGCGCCAGCGGCATTCACGTCTACGTAGCAGCGCGGGCCAGCGGCGGCGTTTGCCGGGATGACTACCACCAGCAGCAGCAACAGAATTGGTAAGAGAACAAAGAAGTTGCGAAAACGGTTCATGAAATATCCCCTCTAAATTATGAATAAACTTTAAAAGTAGCTATACGGGTGAAGCCTGGGCTTGCGGAACAGCTTCGCTGCAATCACTATCGAATAATCATGGGCAAATAGACTGACTTCGTTTGTTCGGTGAGCAGCCACAACTCATAGCCGTTCACATCATCATTTGCGCCAAAAAATAAACGGCCGTTTACCACCATCATGTCATAAATTTCCGCCGAACCAGTCGGGTTAATATCCTGCACCATACGTGAACCGGTCGCTGTGCCATCACTCTGCCACAACTCAACACTGTTAAACCCATTTCCCCCTGCGCCAAAATAAAGCCGCCCATTCAGCGCCGCCAGCCCGGACACATAATCATTTGCGTCGTTGGGGTTGATGTCGATCTGCCAGGCAGTCGAGCCATCACTGCACCACAAATTGGAAAGAGTTGACACATAGTTGAAACAAAGGCTGTTGCCCAAAACGGCCGTTTCAAATACTGAGCCAGAATTGGGATCATACGCGCTGAAATCATAAACAAGGCGGATGTCTGCACCTGTACTGTCGGTTGTCCATAACTTTGGTGATGATGAACTCAAAAAGTAAAGCCGGTTGTTGATAACGCCCATTATCTGAGCCGTATAGCCGCTACTGCTGTTGGTTGGCGACGCCACCCGCACCGTACCCGCCGACGTGCCATCCGTTTGCCATACTTCATCGCCATACTGCCCGTCATTTCCGGCAAAGTAGACCAGCCCGCCCCACAAAACCGAATTATGAAAATAAGCGCCTGAGAGTCCTTGGTTAGGATTAATGTCTTTCACCAACCGAGTACCGGCCTGTGTGCCATCACTCACCCACAGTTCTATGCCATGCGTACCGTCATTTGCCACAAAGAGCAGCTTGCCACTCAAGGCGACGGGGGTATTGGTGACAACACTGCTGGCTGCGCCAGGATTAATATCTTTCACCAGCCAACTGCCGCCATATGTGCCATTGTTGCCCCACAATTCCTCGCCATAAACTGGATCGTCGGCAAAGAAATAGAGGGTATTACCGACCACAGTTAAAGCAGTCGGGTCACTCAGAGGGGCAGCGGCTGGTACTGTATCCGCAGCCGTACCATCACTTTTCCAGATTTGAACACCATTGCCGCCATCAGCTAAAAAGTAGATAACGCTGTCGTTGTAATAACCGCCATAAGCTACGATGTTGGAAGGCGCAGCATGAGCAGAACCAGGGTTGATGTCTTTGACCATATAGGTACCGGCGGCCGTGCCGTCACTGCGCCACAATTCTATGCCATGCGCCACATCGAAGGCGGTAAAGTAGAGAATGCCGTCAACGCTGGCGAACTCATCTGGATAACTGTCGCCGCTGCCGGGATTGATATCTTTGAGCAGTTGCACGGTGGTGATGGGCAGGGC
>CAZXVH010000037.1:33854-39392 GCA_964643965.1 uncultured Ardenticatenaceae bacterium | reverse complement strand
TTTTTTTAATCCGTCACATTTTGGTTTGTTTCTTTAAAAGTGTCCGGTAGTGAAATCTCAATAAAGATTCACCACGCGATGAATACCATTTTTGACATATCTTTCGCCGAAATTTATAACAAAACCAAGGCGAAGGTTCATAAGCCGTAAATAGGTGAGCAACTGAGCTTCAAAGATTGGATTGTATTTTGTCATGGCTTTGATTTCGACAACGATTAAATCTTCGACCAACAGATCAAGGCGTAATGGCGTTGCTAATTGGATGCCTTTGTAAGAAATAGGAACTGATACTTGTCGTTTTACTTGCAAGCCACTCTCTAGCATTTCCCAAACATGGGCTTCTTCATAAACACTTTCGAGTAAACCTGGCCCACCCAAGGTTTTATGAGCTTCAATTGCCGACCCAATCACTTGAAAACTAAAATTGTCCTCAGGAAAAATCTGCTTGCTCTCCTCTATTTCTTTCATTCTTTAACCCTTTGTATCTTTGTCCCTTTGTATTAAATTTTTTGCCTCAAATTTTTCCCAATCCGTTCAACAGCAGGTTGCTCACCCGGCACAAATGTCTGCCCTGTCAATTTCTCATAAGCGGCGATGTAGCGGGCTGCGATTTGAGCCACGAATTCATCAGGCATCGTGGGCGGTGTGCCATCGCCACGATACCCTTGGGCGGCGAACCATTTACGCATGAACTCTTTGTCGAAGTTTTCCGGCTCGGCGCCAGGTTCATAGCTGGCTGCCACCCAATAGCGGCTGGAATCGGGGGTGTGGATTTCGTCGATGAGCGCCAGTTTACCCTTGATGAGACCCATCTCGTATTTAGTATCCACCAAAATCAGGCCAGCTTCAGCGGCGATGGCCTGGCCGCGTTTGAACAGCAACAAGGCGGCGTGTTCGATTTCGCGCCACAGGGCGGGCGAGACGCCATCCACCTGGCCTCGACTTAGTTCATGGACGGTGAGCTGCTCGTCATGACCCCCTTGCCCTGCTTTGGTAGTGGGGGTGATGATGGGATACGGCAATTGGTCGTTTTTTTGCAGGCCATCGGGCAGAGAGACGCCGTAGGGGCGACGGTCGCCCTGGTCATAGAGGTACCAGAGCGAGGTCTTGGTGACGCCGGTGATGTAGCCGCGCACCACGATTTCGATGGGCAGCGGTTGGGCGTCGTGGGCGATGGTGACGTTGGGGTCTGGCACGCTGATGACGTGGTTGGGCAGCAGGTCGGCCGTTTTCTCAAACCACCAGGCGGCAAGCTGGTTCAAGACCTGTCCTTTGTAGGGGATGAGGCCGAGGACGCGGTCAAAGGCGCTGACGCGGTCGGTGGTGATGAGGGTACGACGGCCGTTTTCAATATCAATATACACATCCCGCACTTTGCCTTCATACTTCTCCCCCAGGTCGGGGAAATCAGTGCTGTCTAAACAAGAGGGTATTGCTGCCAGTAATGCTTCGTGAGTTAGCATGATTTTCACCTTTATTACAACCTTTAATACAAAGGAACAAAGATACAAAGTTACAGAGAAAAAACCTTTGTTCCTTTGTTCCTTCGTCTCTTTGTATCAAGCATTTTTAATGCCATTTACAAACAAACTAAGCCCACTCATACCTCGTTCGCCACGATGGAAGCGGGGGTGCTGCCAGGGGAAGATGTGGTTTTCTGGATGCGGCATCAGCCCCATGACGTTGCCTGCTGGATTGGTGAGGGCGGCGATGTCGAGGACGGAGCCGTTGGGGTTAGCAGGATAGGGGATTTCGGATTTCGGATTTCGGATTTCGGATTGGTTACTGTCCACTGTCCTCTGTTCACTGTTCACTGCATACTGAAGAGGAATGAGATGTTGTGCTTGTAATTCTGCCAGAACGGACTCATCTTTGACGGCGAGGCGACCTTCACCGTGAGCGACGGGGCAGTAGATAGGTTCGGTTAAGCTTTGTGTGAAGAGGCTGGGGCTGTGGGGATTGGGTTGCAGTGTCACCCAGCGACATTCAAAACGGCCGGAGGCGTTGTAGGTGAGGGTGACATTTCGGACTTCAGATTTCGGATTTCGGAATCCGGGCAGAAGACCGGCTTTGACGAGGGCCTGGAAACCGTTGCAGATGCCGAGGACGGGACGGCCGTTTTGGGCAAAAGCCTGCATCTGTTCATAGAGATGGTATTGCAGGTCGAGCGACCAGCGCACGCCGGCGCCGAGGTCGTCGCCGTAGGAGAAGCCGCCCGCGAGGATGAGCATGGCGTAATCGAGCAGGTTGCGCTCGCCAGCCAGCAGTTGGTTGATATGCACAATTTCGGGGTCGCCGCCCGCCAGTTGGCAAGCGACGGCCGCATCCCGGTCACGGTTAGTGCCGTTGGCGTGGAGGATGAGCACTTTCGATTGACGATTAACGATTGTTGAACTTGTCCTGAGCTTGTCGAAGGATTGACGATTGGGCTTGGTCTTCGGCGCATCCAATCGTAAATCCGAAATCGTCAATCTGAAATCATCAAGGTGGCCGCGCCACGCTTGCTCGAGTTCTGCCAGAGTGGCTTCGAGGATGGGTTGACCGAAACGGCCGTTTACCCTTAACACCTCTCCCCCAATCACACCCACACACTCATGCGGCACACCTGCCATTGCATCGCGGAATTTGTCAGAATCTTCGGGGCGCACTTCGACCAGGAAGCGGCTGATGGTTTCCGAGAAGAGGATGGCCTCGTCGTCTGAGTAGGCCCAATAGGGGTCACGCGGGGCGTGGATGAGCTGCACTGCGACGCCCAGTCCGCCAGCCAGACACATCTCCGCAAAAGCGACGGCCAGGCCGCCCTCAGAACAATCGTGGCAAGATTGCACCAGGTCAGCTTGCATGGCCTGGTGCATTTTACGGTAACGGTCGAGGGCGTCGGCTTTGGGCGCTGGCACGTTGTTGTGCTGCGCCTGGATGTGGCCGCCGATGAGTCCGTAATGACTGCCGCCCAGTTCCGCGCCCGTTTCCCCGACGATGAAAAGGAAATTGCCCGCTTGTTTCAAATCCATCGTCACTGTTTTGTTGACATCGGGAACCATGGCCAAAGCGGAGATGAGCAAAGTGCCGGGGATGGCGTGTTTTTGACCGTCGCTGCCGGTGTATTCGTTGTAGAGGCTGTCTTTGCCGGAGATGAACGGCGTTTGGTAGGCGATGGCGGCATCGTAGCAGCCCTGGGCGCAGCGCACCAGACTGCCCAGCCGGTCGGGCAGCTGTGGGTTGCCCCAGCAGAAGTTGTCGAGAATGGACACCTGGTCGGGGTCTGCGCCCACGGCGACGGCGTTGCGCAGCGCTTCGTCGATGGCGGCGTAGGCCATGTTGTACGGGTCGAGGTCGGTGTAGGTGGGGCAGATGCCGTTGCTTAGGGCTGCGCCGCGTTGAATTGTGAATTGTGAATTGTGAATTGTGAATTGTGAAGTTTGGGTATCGAGGGGGACGAGGACGGTGGCGTCGCTGGGGCCGTGGTTGGCGCTGCCGGTGAGGGGTTTAACGGCCGTTCCGCCTTGCACCTCATGATCATAAATGCGAATCACATCCTCTTTAGAGCGCGTATCTGGATGGGCGAGCAGCGCCAGCAGCGCGGATTTCGGATTTCGGATTTCAGATTTCGGATTGGCGTTTACCGGCCACTCGCCACTTGCCACTCGCCACTCTGCGGCCATATGCCGCTGCGGAATGCCGTCATGCAGGAAAGCCATGTCCAGTTCGCCCACGAGTTTGTCGCCGTATTTGAGTTCTAAACGGCCGTTGTTGCCAAACGTGCCCAGGATAATCGGTTCCACATCTTGGCCCGCGCAGATTTCAGCCAGGCGGGCGTAATTGGCGGATGGCACGGCCAAGACCATGCGTTCTTGCGCTTCGCTGAGCCAGATTTCCCAGGGGCGCAGACCGGGGTATTTGAGGGTGATGGCTTGCAGTTGCACTTTGCCACCCAGAGTCTCCCCCATTTCGCCGACGGCCGAACTGAAGCCGCCGGCGCCGCAGTCGGTGATGGCGTGGTAAAGCTGCTCGTCGCGGGCGCGCAGAACTACTTCCTGCACCTGTTTTTCCATGATGGGATGGCCGATCTGAACGGCCGTTCCCGCAATTTCGCTCGTCGCCACATCCATTTCCATGCTGGAGAAGGTGGCCCCACGTAAACCATCTCGTCCGGTGCGGCCGCCAATGGCCACAATGAGATCGCCCGCTTGCGGTTCCGTTACATGCGAACCGTGCGGCAAAATGCCCAGGCAGCCGCAGTAGACCAGCGGGTTGGCGGTGTAACCCGGGTGGTAATGGATGGAGCCGTTGACGGTGGGGATGCCCATCTTGTTGCCGTAATCTTCGATGCCGGCAATGACGCCATCGGCAATCCGCGCCGGATGCAGCACATTGGTGGGCAGGTCGTCGTGGGGCATGTCGGGCAGGCCGAAGCAGAGCACGTCGGTGTTGGCGATGGGGCGGGCGCTGACGCCGAGAATGTCGCGCACCACGCCGCCGATGCCGGTATTGGCCCCGCCAAACGGATCCAGCGCAGAGGGGTGGTTGTGGGTTTCCGCTTTGAACGCCAGGTCGTAGCTGTCGTCGAACCTGACGATGCCAGCGTTGTCCACAAAAGCAGAATAGACCCATGGTTTATTTATTTGCTCGGTGGCGGCGCGTAAATAGGTGTTGAGAATACCGTCGATGGTTTCGGTTTTGCCATCAGGCCCGGTGTACTCAATTTTTGCGCGGAACGTTTTGTGCACACAATGTTCGCTCCAGGTTTGGGCGATCATTTCCAGTTCCACGTCGGTCGGTTCGCGCTTTTCTTGTTGGTAATGGGCTTGCACCGCTTGCATCTCGGCCAAGTCCAGAGCCAGGCGGCGCTCTTTGCTGATGGCCAGCAGTTGATCGTCGTCGGCGTCACGCACCGGGATGATGTCTACGGCGTCGTCGCAGCCCTGATAGGGGAAGAAGGGGGGCGTGATCGCTTTGTTGAGGGTGAAGCGCTGCACCACGGGGTTGGCGAAGATTTCGGCGGCGATTTGGGGCAAAACGGCCGTTTCCAGGTGGCCGCTGAGGTAGAAGCGATGGCCGGTGGCGGCGCGTTCCAGGTTGGTTATGCCCAGCAGGTTGGCGGCAGCGATGAGGGTGTCGGCGGGCGGGTCGGTGACGCCGGGGTCGAGCGTTGATTCGATGTAATTGTGAATTGTGAATTGTGAATTGTGAATTGTGAAGTCGTTGGCAATTGACAATTGACCATTAACAATTGACCATTCTTCCGTCACAGGGTCGGCTAAAACTTCAGAGGCTAGTCGTTTGGCTTCTTCTTCGGTTAAGTTGCCTTGCAGGAAGTAGAGGCGGGCGACGTGGCAATCTTGCAACTGGGTGTAGCCCAGTTGGTGCGCGGCCTGGAGGTAGGAACGGCCGTTTGTCTGCCCATTTTCTAGCCGGGGAACCACCTCAATACGATAAACGGCGTGGTGTGCCATACGATTCTCCTCATCCTGGGAGCGGGGGCAACAAGTACGCCCACGCCCCGCAAACACTCCCCCCGCCCACGGAAAAAAAAACACC
>CAZXVH010000037.1:4135-33844 GCA_964643965.1 uncultured Ardenticatenaceae bacterium | reverse complement strand
CTATTCACACCCGGGGGGCGGGGGGCACGTTTTGCCGCCTGCGCCCGCAATCGTGGCCCCCGCTCCCAGGAAAAAAACAACTCCCGTTACATGCTGTTTGTAAAGGGAGTTGATAGCTGCGTTTGTTCAGTTCTCTGTTTGTGGGTGCGGGTAAAAGAGCCTGTAAAGGGAACTCCAAGCAACGTAAGGGAGACGAAAAAAAGAGCTTATTTGTGATTCGCCTCCGCTGCCAATCACCCATCAATCTATTCATAACAATGCTATTCTACCTGATGGGAAACGGCCGTGCATCCAAATTTTCAAGATTGAGATAAGTTGTCTAATCGCCTGTGCATGTTGGTTGTTTAAAGGTGGCAAAGTAAAAAAGATGCAAAGTGTTGCGCACATCACCTTGCCACCGGGCAACTGGCAACGCTGCAACTATTAAACATACCCTAATTTCTTCGCTTCAAAGATAAGTTCGTCTCTGAACTTGGGATGCGCGATATTGATGAGTTCTTCTGCCCGTTTGCGAATAGACTTGCCGTAAAGCGAGGCCACGCCATACTCTGTGACCACAAAATGCACATCATTGCGCGTAGTAACCACCCCGGCGCCATGCTGCAACAGGGGCGTGATGCGGCTGATCGTACCTCGGCGAGCCGTAGAAAGGAGGGCGATAATGGGTAGGCCGCCTTTGGAACGGGCAGCGCCGCGAATAAAATCGACCTGGCCGCCGGCGCCGCTGTACAAATTTGGTCCCATCGAGTCGGCGCATACCTGCCCTGTTAGATCAATCTCCACAGCGGAATTAATGGCCACCATCTTATCATTCCGGGCAATATTAAACGGGTCATTCACATAGTCAGTGGGATGAAGTTCGATGAGCGGGTTGTTGTGAATGAAGTTGTACAATCGTTTGGTGCCGAATAAGAATCCGGCAATAATTTTCCCTGGATGAAAACTTTTCTGTGAACAGGTGATCACCCCTTGTTCTACCATGGCGATCACGCCATCTGAAAAAAGTTCGGTATGAATGCCTAAATCTTTATGTTGGTGCAAGTTTTTAAGCACAGCATCGGGAATACTACCAATGCCCATTTGCAAGGTGGCGCCATTGGGTATCATCTCAGCAATGTAAGCGCCCACCTGGAGATGTTCTTCCGTGGCGCCTCCCTGCGGCGCTTCGGGGATGGCGTAATCTGTCTCTACAATGTGGTGGAGGCGGCTTAAATGAATGAAACTGTTCCCCATCGTTCTGGGCATTTGCTGATTAACTTCCGCAATGATGATCTTAGCCGATTCGGCGGCCGGTTTGGTTGTGCCTACTTCCACACCAAAGCTGCAGAAGCCATGTTCATCCGGCGGCGAGACGGAAATTAAAGCGGCGTCGATAGGCAGATAGCCATTTTTGAAAAGCCCCGGGATTTCGCTGAGAAAAATGGGCGTAAAATCGGCGCGCCCTTCCCGCACGGCCTGACGCACATTGTGGCCGATAAACAGGGCATTGACCCGAAAACTATCCTGAAATTCCGGTTTGCAATAAGGGGCTTCGGCAAATGTTAAGATATGGGTGAGCTCAACGTTCCGTAATTCCGGGGCGCGGTTAGTCAGCCCATGTGTCAGTTGTACCGGTACGCCGGCGCCACCCCCAATATAGATTCGATTCCCAGATTCAATCACGCCAAGCGCATTTTCGACGCTGGTGACTTTGTTGCGATAGAGCATGTCCCAATTCATCTTGTTATTTCCTTGAAAGCAGCGTTTCCCGGCGAGAGACTTACATCGACTTTCCGGCCTAAAGCTGCGGCGATATCTGGATGGGCCATTTTGCCGTGGCGCAGCACCACGCCTCTTAATAACTCATGTCTGTTTTGGATGGCTCCTAAAAGGCCCTCATTGCCAATGCAAAGCAAATAAGGCAGGGCGGCGTTGGTAATGGCATAGCTGGTAGTGCGGGCTACAGTAGAGGTGATATTGGGCACGCAATGATGGATGACGCCCTCAGAGATGTAAATGGGATCTCGCAGGGTGGTGGGACGGCTGGTTTCTGCGCAGCCACCCTCATCAATGGAAAAATCAATGACGACGGAACCAGGGCGCATACTGCGGATCATGTCGCGACTTATCAACATCGGCGCTCGTTTACCAGGGTCTAAAACAGCCCCCACCAGCACATCAGCGAAGCGCACAGCCCGTTTCAGATTGTATTCATTGGCGAGCATGGTGGTCACGTTGTGGTGGCTCAACTGATCTTCAATTTTACGTAGATTGCGCACGTTTCGGCCTAATACGGTCACTTCCGCGCCAATACCGACAAAGGCGCGAGCGGCATTGGCTGCCAAGACGCCAGCGCCCACAATGACAACGGCCGCTGCGGGGACGCCGGGTAGCCCACTCATTAAGATGCCCAATCCTGGCTGACCAGGCAGACTTTGCCCGCTGCACAAAAGCTGTCCGGCGATGATGGGCGCTATGCGGCCGGCGATTTCACTGGCGGGCATAAGTACCGGGCGGACGCCATCATCTTCTTCCAGTTCTTCGTAAGAGATGGCGGTGATTTCATGCTCTGTGAGGGCTGCCAGCAGGTCTGGAGAAGCGACGCGCAGGTGCATGAAGGAGCAGATGATCTGCCCGGAGCGAAATAGACGGTGTTCAGCGGCGGTAGGCCGGGCGATTTTGGCGACGACATCGGCGCGGCCGTAAGCTTCGGCGGTGGAATAGACGATTTGGGCGCCAGCCTGCCGGTAATGTTCGTCGGTGAAACCGGCGTCGAGGCCGGCGTCTCTTTCTACGTAAACGACGTGTCCAGCCTGGGTGAGGGCCAGGACGCCGGGCGGCGTTAAGCCGACGCGCATTTCTAAATCACGGATTTCTCGTGGGACTCCAAATTCCATAATGGGCTTCCTTTTTTTAACTATACGGGCGCCGCGGTCGGTCTGGAGACCGGCCACAGCCAGAGAGCCAAACCTGACGGGCCTTACTTGAGATGTTTATTTGCTGCCATAATGGGCAAAAGGGGCTGAGAAATCATCTTGCGAATGCATCCAATCATGGACGACCAGACGGAATATGTCTGATTCGGTGATGATACCGATGAGGCTTTGTTCGTTGTCCAGGACTGGCAGGCCGCTGATTTTGTTGTTTAGCATCAATTGGGCGGCCAGACCAATGGTGTTATCTGCTCCCACGGTGATGGGATCGGCGGCCGCAATATCGGCAACAGTTTGTGAGGGGTCGTTGGCGAAGGCTCTTCTGAGATCGTTGACGGTGAGGATGCCGGTTAAACGGCCGTTTTCCACCACCATCAGTCGTCTAATCTCATGTTCCTGCATCAACTGCTTTGCTTCGGGTAATGATCCCCCTGGTGAAATAGTCACCACATCCCGCGTCATCCAATCACGTACCAGTTCTAACTTCATCATATCCTCCCGGAAATTATAGTGAACAGTCAGTTTACAGTTTACAGTTTACAGTCGACGTTCACTGTCCACTGTCCACTGTTGACTGTTCACTATCTCTATTTACCTTTATCAAATAGCTAACTGCCAAAATAAGCATAATCGTGATGATGCCGGCCGACATCAGGCAGTAGCGGCAGTAAGCCCGGATGACAATCAGTTCCAGGGTTGTTAGATAGGCCGTAAACAAGAAAGCGAGACCAGTTAAGCCCACCATGATTTCTGGTAGATATTCCTCGATTTTGTCTACCCATTCAGCCAGCCAGATGGACAAAAAGATAACGAAGTAACCTACCAGCCCGATAAGCGCTACTGGAATGGGACCAATGGCGGAATAAGGAGCGCCGGGACCGCTGACGAGGCCGCAATCTTCAAAGCCGCCCGGTTCGCAAATGCTGAACAAATTGCCATTGTGGTAAAGCAGCAGAAAGTAGGCAATGATCATGCCCGGAATAGTGAGCAATTGAATGAGGCGTAACTGCCAATCCTGTGGTATATGCATGATGCGCCTAGGAGCCCAATTGGGCGTCGATGATTTGTTGGAAGTTGGCAAGCGGGACGTTGCCGCGCACCAGTTCACCGTTGACAAAGAAGGAGGGGGTGCTGTTGATGCCGGCCTGGTTGGCGGTTTGGATATTCTGGAGGACGGTATCGTTGAAACGGCCGTTTTCTACACATTCTTGAAACGCTGCCAGGTCCAGGTTAAGCGATTCGGCTGTAGCCAGGAAACCTGCTTCATTATTAAAGGCGCTGGTGCTTTGATTGGCAAACAGGGCGGTGTGGAATTGGGGAAAAGCGCCTTGTTCGTTGGCGCACATGGCCGCATTAGCCGAAGGGGCGGTGGGAAAACCACTGCCCGTGCCGCCCAGCGCATACGGCATGACCACCCAGCGTACCTGCCCACTGTCTACATATTGAGCTTTCAAAGTACCGGCCGTATCCAGGTTGAAATTTTTGCAATGACCGCAGCCATAATCAGAGACTTCTACAATCGTAATTTGGGCATTGTCTGCCCCTTCTGCCACGCAGTTACCAGGGTTTTGGGCGCAATATTCCGCCAACATGAAGCTCGGTGTGGGGGAGGGGACTGGCGTCGGCGCTCCTGGACCTTGCAAGGAGGCGAACAGCAAGGCGAATAAAGCGACCACGCCCACGCCAATCATACCGCCAATTAACAGCCAGTTGGTTTTTCTTTCTTTCGTTGTTGTTTTACGAGTTCGTGGTTTGATGCGTTTAGCCATTTGAATTCATTATCCTTTTTGCAATGTTTTGGTTAGCCATGCTGCTGCTTTTTAACCAACCTTCTTGAATTTTCTCATAACCCGACCCTTTCCGGCAAATTGAGGATCATTACCTCATGAAACCTTAAAGGGGTTTCTTCCCAGAAGTTCAACTTCTTTGAGAAATTGAACTTTTAAATAGGCGGGGTGTTCAACAAGCAGTCCAGGCCCCATTTGCCGCGCTGGAGGCGATGACGCTGTGGACAAAGCGTACCCCCAGCAGCCCATCCCATGAATTGGGGAAATAGAGAGCCAGCGGATTCGGGTCTGTGCCTGTCCGTCGCGCCGCAATCGTTTCGGCGGCGTCGCTGTAAATATTGGCGAATCCCTCTGGAAACCCTCCCGGATGGCCGGCCACAATGCGGCAGGAATGGGCGGTGAGGGGCAGTGTGCCGGGTCCGTTGGGCGTTCTGGTTTGGGCGGGAGCGTGGAGAGGTTTAAAGGTGAGTACCTGCGGAATTTCCTGCATCCATTCCAGGCTGCCCTGTGTGCCGCTGACGCGGATGCGCAGGCAGTTTTCCACGCCGGCCGCCGCTTGTGTCACCCAAAAGCTGCCGCGAGCGCCATTATCAAAGCGGAGCAGCGCCCCGCCGTAATCATGGATTTGGCGGCCGGGTACAATATGGCCCACTTCTGCGGCCACCTCTGCCACTTCCAGGCCGGTGATGAAACGGACCAGGTTATGGGCGTGGGCGCCAATGTCGCCCATGACGAGGGAGGGGCCACCCAACACCGGATCATAGCGCCAGGGCAGGTCGGGGCCAGTGGGGTCTGGGCGGCTTTCGTCCGCTTTGCCGCCTTGCACATATTCCACCTGCACCAGCCGGATTTCGCCCAATTCGCCCTCTTTCACCATTGCCATCGCCTGGCGCACCATGGGGTAGCCGGTGTAGTTGTGGGTGAGGCAAAAGATGAGGCCGCTCTCTTGCACTTGTTGGTGCAGGGTTTCGGCGTTATCCAGGGTATTGGTCATCGGCTTGTCGCAGATGACGTCGAAGCCCAGGTTTAAGGCGGCCGAGGCGTAGGCAAAATGGCTGTCATTAGGCGTCATGATGGCCACCACGTCCGCGCCGTTCGGGCGAGCGGCTTCTGTCTGGAGCATGGCGTTTACGTCACGGTAGGCGCGATCCGCGGGCAGGCCGAGGTCCAGTCCGGCTTGATGGGCGCGTTCCGGGTTAGATGAGAGGACGCCGGCCACCAGTTCGTAGCGATCATCCATGCGGGCCGCCTGCCGGTGCATTTCGCCGATGAAGGAGCCGGGGCCGCCGCCGATGACGGCTAGCCGCAGCCGCCGTCCCAATAAGGCTATAACTGGATTAAGTGACATATCAAGTTCCTTATGATTGGATTTTTTCGAGATTGAACCAATCTAAACAGGTGAGGCGTGATTGTAGTCTGTTTGGGTGGGGTTCTCAAGTTTATGGGTTGGTTTATTGCAGCAGCAGATGCAGTTTTTCATAAATCTGGGGGGTGGCGGTTAACCGGGCTTCATGGTAGAGATGGTGGAAGCGGGGCAGATTAAGCTGGTTGAGGGTGGCGTCTGTGGCGATCTGGGGTGGGAGCAGGCGATGGAAGCGCCCCATTTCCAGGCGGTTTGCCAGGGTGACGATGATGTCGCGGGCGGCTTTGGTAAGGGATTTATGCGAACAGGCTGGCAGTTGGCTGAGCGGTTGACCCAGATATAGGCAGTATTCATTGATGGATTGGGCGCCAACGCCCTGGGCCACGAGAACGGCCGTTAACAACTCTCCCCATAATGTCCCCCAAAAATGAAAGAGAAAAGCGCCCGGTTCTTGGGGCATCGTCACTATGACGTTGGTCGGAATGAGCAGCGAACGGGCCACCGCCTGCGTGATCAGGTAGGGGATGGCGGCGTAGGATTTGCGAAAGCGTAGAATATCGTCAACGGCCGTTCCTGATACCACCGGCATTAGACCAAAACGGAATCGTTCCACCCAGGTCACCTTCATCGGTTGCCCGCCAAAAAGCACGACCGTTCCCGGTGGATAACTGCGGTCGGTGGTGGCGATGGTTTGGCCGGTGTGGGCGTGAACGGCCGTTATGCCCAGCACATCCGCGCCAATATTGGTGTAAATCTGATGTTCGTCAATCAGTTCTTGCAGCTTTTCATCCGGTTTCCACTCGCCCATGCGCCCTGGTTTGAGGTAGCCCGTCAGCGCCAACTGCGCCACGATCTTGCGGATGGCGTCGCTGTTGACGCCAGGTGGGGCTAACCGGGCCACATCGGCCAAACGCACCGTGCCGGTGGGACTTTGTTTCATCAAACTAAAAATCTGCTGAACCAAAACAGACGGCCGAAAACCATATGTCCGAACATCTTCAACCATAGTGGGCGACAATAAATCCAGTGCTGTTTGTTGCGCACTTGCAACCTGTAACGCGCCGCTCGCCAACCCCATAAACGCCTCAAACCGCGCCCATTCTCCGGGCGATTTGGGCATACACAACGCTTTTGTTTGCATGGTGCGGCGGTTGCCTCGGCCAATACGTTGGCTAAATGAGTTGAGGTCAGGCGGCGCGCCCAGCAGCACCACATCGTCTATGCTGCCGATGTCTACCCCTAATTCTAAGGTGGAAGTGCAGACACAAACGGCCGTTGCCGAGGCGGCAAACCGCTCTTCCACATCCCGGCGCATGGCTGCATCCAGATTGCTGTAATGGACGAAGATGTCAGCGTGGTAGGCGAGTTGTTGGCGCAGGAAAACGGCCGTTTCCTCCACCTCTTCCCGTGAATTGCAAAACAGTAGCGACTTGAAAGCAGAGCGTTCGGCCAGGGATGTTACCAGTTCAGTCAGGTTGTATAACGGCCGTATTTCTGCTTCGATGGCTCGTCCGCCCGGCGCTTGCACCAACACGCCCTCGTGCAGATAGCGAACCATCACCCCGGCCGGGTCTGGCACAGTGGCCGACAGCGCCACACGTTGGGCTGGCGCACGGTCTGGCTGCTGGTATTGGCGAATGCGCTCAAGGCGCGGCAGCAAACAGCGTAAATGATCGCCGCGTGGGGTATTGTCGAACAGGTGAATCTCATCAATGACGATGGCTTGCAGGGCCAGAAAGGTTTTAGGCGAACGGGTCAGCAGCGAATCCGTCGATTCTGGCGTGGTTAGTAGAATGGCGGGCATTTGCTGGGGTAAACTGGTATCTCCAGTTTTCATGCCAATAGTAACGGCCGTTTCCCTCAAAATTGGTTGCAACCGTTCAAACAAATCACGCACGAGGGCGCGAGTGGGACAAATGTAGAGCAATTGGAGACCTTGTCCTGAGCTTGTCGAAGGATTAGAGATTGGGGATTGGGGATTGGGCCAGAGCTGTTCTAGCAGGGGGGCGAGGACGGCTTCAGTTTTGCCAGAGGCGGTGGCGGCCACGACGAGGGTATCGAGACCAGCCAGGATGGGGGGGATGGCTTGCTGCTGAATGGGGGTAAAACGGCCGTGTCTGGCAAAAAACAGCGGCCATGTGTGAGGAATAAGTTCTTTAACTTCTGTCTGGTTCAGGTTACTAATCAACTGACTCGTCTTCTCTCAGTCGGAAAGATAGGTATTGAAATTCTCTGACCAGTCAACAGGGCCATCTAAATTAAGGGATTGGGCTGTTTGCAAAAAAGAGGCCGGCGCATCTTTTTCAGAAAGAAGTGGTTCAATAATGATTTTTACTCGTGTATTCGGTTTGAGCAGAATGGGCGCAGAGGGAAAAAATGATGTGCCATCAAAAACCGCTTCAATTGTTTGAGTCATTAGGTTTCTCCAAAATAAATATCTTTATATTGACGATCTCTCACCCATCTTAACCAAGATATTTCTTTCAGTATAGCGATTTGCTTGTGTTATTTCAACGGATCCGAGAGCAGCCGGATAATATGTCTATTTACAAAGTATATATCGTCGTCTATACTTGTCTATATCAAACAAAAAGGATAAGAAAATGCAAGTTTCAATTGCTGAGAGCCATAATCGCCTCTCCAAACTTCTCAAAGAAGTAGACAATGGCCCGATCACCATCACCAAACGAGGGCAGCCCGTCGGTGTATTAATATCGCCTCAAGAATATGAACAGGTGCAGCGCGTACAAGCGTATTTGCAACTGGTTAATTTGTCAAAGGTATTGCAAGAAAGTGGGGAAACGGCCGTTAATCTAGCAACCGCCTCGCGTGAAGAACTGGATGGTCGGGCATGATCATTGATGCCAGCGTGCTTCTCAGCGCCCTCTTTCCTGATGAAGCGCAACAACAAGCGCAGGCGGTCATTCGTGATCACGTCTTGGGGAAATTAACATTAATGGCCCCCACGTTGCTCACTTACGAGATAACCAATGCGGTTTGGCAAGGGGTGCGCCGCCAGCGGATAAGCCACGAACAGGCCGAAGAAATTTTGCGTACCGTAGATGGCTTGGCGATTGCTCAGGAATCTGTGACGTGGCATGAGATTTTGCCTTTTGCGGCACAGTTCAACCGATCTGCCTATGACGCTTCCTATCTTGCTTTAGCAAAGGCACAAAATCTGTCGTTTATCACGGGGGATTTGCGCCTGTATAACACCGTCCATCCTGAACTGCCCTGGGTAACGTGGGTAGGGAACTATCAAACCCTCTCATCTGAGTGAACAATTGCCAGCCAAGAAGTTCAATAGAAAAGTTGAACTTCTGTACATAAACCAATTACCTCATCTGGGCGCGAAGTTCATCTAAAAGGACGGCCACGTCATAATCGGGGTAGAGGTAGAGCAAGTCGAACAATTCAACCGCCAAACGCACCACGCTGCGCATGGACAAACGGCCGTTTCTCACCCCCATCGCCAAATGTTCAGCCGCCCCTCGCCGGATTTGTGTCTGGCGTTCCCCTGGTTGATACTGATACGCCTGTGCGTGATAACCGAGGATATATTGCAAAAATTGGCCCACTTCTTGCGGATCAGCATCCGGTTCCAGGTTGAAGATTTCGTCGTCGGTTAGCCATTCATTGAGCGGCAGGCGGTTGTCGCTGCGGGTGACGGTGAACAGGAAAAAGAGGGACTGTCCCTGGTCATAGGCCATCGGATAGTGACACCAACGATGTTGGGGGAAGCTGTCTTCGTGGATTTTGTCTTGCTGGTCACGCATTGCAGCGTAGATCATCGCTTGAAAAAAGAGGGTGGCTTTAGGGCGTTGATAGGGGCGCAGCAGGGAGTAACTTTCCGCTTCATCGACCAGCAGACACAAACCGC
Organism: uncultured Ardenticatenaceae bacterium; assembly: GCA_964643965.1. Taxonomy (GTDB): domain Bacteria; phylum Chloroflexota; class Anaerolineae; order Promineifilales; family Promineifilaceae. The sequence continues at coordinate 23,902 of CAZXVH010000037.1, read as the reverse complement.
TGTAATTATTAAGACGCGCCAGGGCGGAAACGGCCGTTAACAGATAAGCAATTTGCCGCGCATTATGTCCCACTTTGTATATGGATGGAAACTTGACGCCGCGTGGCGTGGCTTTGTTCATCAACTTGACGCGCCGGCCGCCCATCAGCCAATTCTCCCACGCTTTTTGCTGGCGCGAGGAAGAGATGCTGGCGAGAGCTTGCAAGCCCGTCACCAGCGGGTCGCGCTCGGCGGGGGAGAGGGCTTGCAGCTGCGTGATGGTATGGGGAAGAACGGCCGTTTTCGCCAACAAAGGTCCCAATCCCCGTTCGTCCGTGTCGGGGTAAGTTAGATGGTGCATGGCCTCGCGGTAAATGGCAAACGAACGATGGGGCGGCAGTTCCAGCAAATCCAGGCTGACAGGGGCGACTAAAAAGTTGCGGTTGAGCGCCTCTTGCATCGCCAACTCGACGATATGGCTCTTACCATACCCATATTCCCCCACCACCGCACGCACCGCGCCCCCTTGTTGATGGGCTTGATTCAATGCCGCAACTAAACTTTCTCGTTCTCCTTGCAAATTGATGGTCAGTTCGGCCACATGCTGACCCGGGGCAATGCCCACGCGCAATGATTCGATTAGCTGTCGCGCTTCAAGTTGGCTTTGGGGCATCGGCGCAGCTTGAAACGGGGCGGCATAGATGGGCTGAGTCTCGGCAATGCCCTGTCCGTTTCCGGCAAACTCGCTGGCTGGCCGCCGAAAACGCAACCCGTTCTCGAACCTGACCAACCATTCTGAGCCATTGCGGTAAACGGCCGTTATCTGCCCTGCGCCAAATTGTGGATGTGTTACTTGTTGTCCAATCATAGTCGTTTAGTCGTTAGTCTGGTAGTCGAGTGGTCGGATAGTCTGGTCGTCGGACTATCCGACTATTCGACTATCTGACTATTAGACTGCTCGACTAATAAGGGGGCGTCTCGCCGCCGGATAGTTCATCAATCTGCCCGCGCAAGATGGCCTGCGCTTCTGCTTCGGTGATGGTGTGTTCTTTGCCATAATGTTGGCGGCTGAGTTCCACCACAAACGATTTCACAAAGAGGCGGCGGTGGCTGATGTCGAGGAAAATATCTCGGGCCACGTTTGCCAGGATGACGGCGTTGGCGTGTTGGATGGTGTGGTCAAGCTGCACGTCAAAGGCCGCTTCGTAGATGGGGATGAGCTTTTCGCCGATGGCCAGCATCAAATCGTTCTCGTCTAAATCAAGCTTGTCCAGGCTGATGAGCGGACTGAAATGGTTCATGCGGCTGAACTGCCCCGGCGCCCGCACGCGCTGCTGCAACGCTGGATATTTCGGTACGGTGTCGGTGATGAACTGGGGCGGCACGGCGTAGACAAACATGGCGCCGGGCAAATCTTCACGGGTGCGGTCGATCACCTCGCGCAAAGTATCGGTGGCCATGCGTTCTGCCTTGCCCCCGACGGAAGCCATGCGGTCTACTTCATCAAACAGCAGCACCAGGCCACTGTAGCTGAGGGCGCGGATGATCTGGCACAGGGAGCGCAACATGCGGAAGGCGTTGGGCTTGTTGATTTTGCCCGTCACCCCAATTTCGCGCAGGATTTTGGTATCGTCAGGACTGGTGGTTTCGCCCATGAGCCAACGGGAGAGAGAATCCAGCCGTTCCTCGTTGTCCCGAATGAGCGCCTCAAAGTAACTGATAACGGCCGTTTGGTAAGCCGGGCTATCTATGGGCGTGGCTTCGAGGGTGTCAATCAGGCCGCGATACAAGGGGTTGGCTAACGTTTCCAGGCTGAGTTTGCCGCCAGCGATGCGCGTTAAAGTGCCTTCCAGGAAGCGCGTCAGACCCGTTTCGTCACTAAACGATTCGTCGCTTTCATGCCAGATGATGTGCTGGGCCACCGCCTCATACACCTTTTTCTGATCGTTGTACGGCGTTTCCACCGGGCTGAGGTCTACTTTGGCGACGACGAAGTTTCGCGCCCAGGCGATGTCGCGCAGGCAGTAGAGGAAGTGGGATTTGCCGCTGCCATAATCGCCCACGACCATTTTGTAAGCCGCCCCGCCCTCTTGCAAATACGAGGAGAGGTAAAACTCGTCCAACGCATCCAGCAGCGACTGGTTGCCCACGTTGAAATATTGCACCCCACGCACCGGCGGCGTACCAAAACTGCCCAAAATCTCAATGATATGTCTGGCTAACGGCCGTGCTATTTCATTCATCGTTCATCCTTGAGACCGCTGAAAAAATGAACCACAGAGAGCACAAAGGACGCAGAGGAGGAAATCTCCAGAGAAAAACTCTGTACTCTCTGCGTTTTCTGCGGTTGAAGAGGTTTTTTCAAAAGAGTCATGCTTTTAATCAAAGGTTATTTCGCTGTAATACTCGCCATCAACGGCCGTTTTCGGCAGCCAGAGTGAACGGTTAGCTTGATCGGCCTGATTTTTAGTGGCGACGCCCAGTCGGAACGGCGGTTCCCCTTGATCTTGCACCAATACCAGATCACGCACAAACAGCTCTCGTTCATAATCCTTGAACGTACGCCGTGAAGGCTGATTCCAGAAGCGGTTGCTTTGCCTGTTGAGGATAAGCTGTCCGTACACTTCAATGAGGTTGACGCGCCCGCCACTGGGGCGATTGGTGCGTTTGGCGACACAATCCTGCCACGCCTTTTCCAGTTCCGGCAAGAAGTTGGCGTCCAATTTGCGTTCCATAATGCGTTTGACCATGCGGTCATATGCTTTGAGGATACCGGTGAGCGACAGGGGGATGGGATTGGTAAGCGGTTCTTTACCATACAACCACTGCCCTTTGCGCGAGGCCATCTCGATTTTGAAGACCAGATCACCCACTGTCAATACGGGCGGGCGACCTTCGACGTTGATGTCACGCTGGGCGAAGGCGTCACGCAAATCTTTGGCGAAGTCGAAGGCGAGATCGTCCAGCGCCGTTTGGGTGGCAGCGGCAAAGGCGACCACCGCTTTATCCAAGGCGTCGCTTTCGACATCAATGGCAGCGGCTTCTAATTTCAACAACGCCTTGTGCATAGGCAGGGCATCGGCCTGGTCTGCGCTGGCCAGGCGCACGGCCGTTTTCAAACTGCTCATCACGCTACGTAACGCTTTAAATTGTGGTTCTAATTCAGCCTGAACGGTCACTAATTGGGTTAAAACATCTTCCATTGCTCATTTCTCCTCGTAAATGGGAACGCGGACAGCTTGTCGCTCCCTTTTTATTTATGTTGATGTATCCCACGTCTACTCTCTCGTCAGAATAGGGAATAGATTTTAGGAGGGAAACAGCGTTGAAGCAAAAAATGGCGTATGGTAGGGTATGCGTCATTTCTGTTGATAGGCAGAGTTTGCACGCCCACGTGCAAACGGGCACGTGGGCGTGCCCTGCCCAACGTCAGTAAAATCTACACTCACCCCGCATGGTAGACGGCCGTTTTCCTGTTATACTTTCCGATTGATTAATAAACTGGAGAGAACGCAATGAAACTTGGCATAGTCGGCCTGCCCGGCTCAGGCAAAACCACCATTTTTAACGCCCTAACTAAAGGGGACGCCCCCACCGGGCAAAGTATGGGCGGCCGTTTTGATGTATTAACGGCCGTTGTCGATGTCCTCGATGAGCGCGTGGATATTCTGACAGAGATGTTCAACCCCAAGAAAAAGACCTATGCCCGCATCACTTACACAGATGTGGCTGGTTTGCAGAAAGGGGCGGGTGAAAGCGGCGGTCTGAGCGGTGAACTGCTCAACCATTTATCTGGACTGGATGGCTTTGTGCATGTGGTGCGGGCCTTTGAAAGTGATCGTGTGCCCCACGCCGATGGCAACGTAGAGCCGCGCCGTGACCTGGAAGCAGTGGATATGGAATTTCTGCTCAGTGACCTGGTGACGGTGGAGAAGCGGCTGCAAAAGTTGCGCGATGGCCTGGCGCGAGGGGCGTTCAAAGAGAACAAGGTGGAAGCCCAACAAGAACTGGCCTTATTTGAGCAGATGAACGAGGCGCTTTCAGAAGAACGGCCGTTACGCACCCTTACCTTCAGCGACGAGCAAGAAAAATCCTTGCGCGGCTTTGGTCTGCTCACCCTGAAACCGACCCTGGTCGTCTTCAATATTGGCGACGATCAGAATGAAATCAAAATCGACTACCACTACCCGCACACCCTCGTCACCAATCTGCGCGGCAAACTGGAGATGGAACTGGCCCAACTCAGCGCTGAAGGGGACGCTGATTCCCTGGAAATGTTCATGGCCGAATACAGCGTCACCGAGTTGAGCCTGGATAAAGTGATTCGCCTGAGCTACGATCTGATGGGGCTGCAATCTTTCTTCACGGTGGGCGAAGATGAAGTGCGGGCCTGGACGTTGAAACGGGGCGCTGATGCCGTAGAAGCGGCCGGCGTCATCCATTCTGATTTGGCCAAAGGTTTCATCCGCGCCGAAACCGTGCATTACGACGACCTGATTGTATTGGGCGGCATGGCTAAAGCCCGCGCCGCCGGCAAACTGCGCCAGGAAGGCAAAACCTACCTCGTACAAGACGGCGACATCATCAACATCAAGTTCAACATATAGTCGGGTAGTCGGGTAGTCGGGTAGTCGGGTAGTCGATTAGTCAGATAGTCTTGTAGTTGAGCCGCTATGACTACTCGGACGGTAAAATAAACAGCTTTGACGATATTTCTCCGTTTGCGTCAGCCACAACTGCTACTTGTTTCATATCTGGGGACCACAAAATATCTCTTCTATTCCTCATAAAAACAGGTACAATACAGACAGCTTTTTCCTTTTATCAACCATGCAGAGTGGTCGTGCTGCAACCTTACAAATCAGGAACAGTATCTTATGAGTGACTATACTCCCCTCCCCGCTGGCGCTGTTGACGCCCTTGTTCAAGGTTATCATGGCGACCCCTTCAGCATTTTAGGCCCCCATCTAGTGGAAAATGGCCTGGTGATACGCGCCTTCATTCCCAGCGCCAATGAAATCAAGCTCCTCTGGCCCCATAAAAACCAACCCATCCCCTGCCAACGCATCCACGAAGCCGGTTTGTTTGAAGTGATCATCGACTGGCATCAACTACCGGTAGATTACCAATTTCAAGTTCAATACCATAATGGGCAAACCCAGACCATCGACGATCCCTATAACTTTCCCAGCCAAATCTCCAATTTTGACGAACATTTGATGATCGAAGGATCACATCAACAAATTTACGAGAAACTGGGGGCGCACCTGGTAGAGATAAACGGCCGTTCTGGAGTTCTCTTTGCCGTGTGGGCGCCCAATGCTGATCGGGTTAGCGTGGTGGGTGAATTTAATGCCTGGGACGGCCGTTGTCACCCTATGCGCTTCCATCACGACAGTGGCATCTGGGAAATATTTCTCCCTGGCTTGAGCGAAGGCGCTTTGTACAAATACGAAATCAAAACCCGCTACCAGGGCTACATGGTCACCAAAACCGATCCCGTCGGTTTCTTCACCGAAATGCGCCCTAAAAACGCCTCCATCGTCTGGAACATCGACAAACACAGGTGGCGTGATCAAGAATGGCAGGCAGCCCGCGCCGAGCGCCACGCCCTGGACGCACCTATCAACATTTACGAAATACACCTCGGTTCCTGGAAACTAAAAAACGGCTGGGAATGGCTTACCTACCGGGAGCTGGCAGAAGAACTGGTTCCCTATGTACAAAAAATGGGCTTCACCCATATCGAACTGATGCCCATTTCTGAATATCCCTTCGACGGCTCCTGGGGCTATCAAGTCACCGGCTACTTTGCCCCCACCAGCCGCTACGGTACGCCTGACGACTTCCAATACTTCGTCGATGTCTGCCACCAGGCCGGCATTGGCGTTATTTTAGACTGGGTTCCTGCCCACTTCCCTAAAGACCAATCGGGCCTCAGCTTCTTTGACGGCACCCACCTCTACGAACATGAAGACCCGCGTCAGGGTAGTCACCCCGATTGGGGCACGCTCATTTTCAACTATGACCGTCCCGAAGTAAGCCAATTCCTGATCAACAACGCCCTGTTCTGGCTGGACAAATATCACATCGATGGCCTGCGCGTAGACGCCGTGGCTTCTATGCTTTATTTGGACTTTTCGCGAGAAGCAGGGGAATGGGTTCCCAATCGCTATGGCGGCCGAGAAAATTTGGGCGCCATTGAGTTTCTCAAACAGTTCAACTTGAAAGTGCATGAACATTTCCCGGATGTACTAACCATTGCTGAAGAATCGACGGCGTGGCCCGGCGTCACCCGCTCCGTTTCTGAGGGCGGTCTCGGTTTTGACCTGAAATGGAATATGGGCTGGATGCATGACACGCTCAAATACATGGAACATGAATCGGTACACCGCTCTTTCCACCATGGCACACTCACTTTCTCCTTGCTCTACGCCTTCAGCGAGCATTTCTTGCTGCCCTTCTCTCACGACGAGGTGGTGCATCTCAAGAAGAGTATGTTAGATAAGATGCCAGGGGATGTGTGGCAGAAATTTGCGAACGGCCGTTTACTGTATGGTTATCAATACGGCCATCCCGGCAAAAAACTGCTCTTCATGGGCGCAGAAATCGGCCAGTGGCAGGAATGGAGCGAAGAGCGCAGCCTCGATTGGTTCCTGCTCGACCCCATCTACAATCATGGTCGCCACATCATGTTGCAACAATACCTGGCTGATTTGGGCCATCTTTACTGTGTTCATCCCGCCCTACACGAGGTAGACGACTCCTGGGAAGGCTTCACCTGGCTCGACTTCCAAAATTACCAGACCAGTGTGCTGGCCTTTGCCCGCCACACTGCCGATAAGCGGGAGACCATCCTCATCGTTTGCAATTTCACCCCTGTGCCCCGCCCCCATTATCGCCTGGGCGTGTTGGAAGCTGGCGCTTACCAGGAAATACTTAACAGCGACGCCGAAAAATACGGTGGCAGCAATGTCATTAACTCTCAACCCTTGCACAGCGCCGAGACGCCCTGGTATGACCAACCCTACTCCATTGAATTAACGTTGCCGCCTTTGGGGGTGGTCTACCTCAAACGTATCAACGATTAAACATGTAAGGCAGTTTTTAGGAACGGGTACAAATGAGATAGATTGTGTGTCATTCTCGTTTAGTTCCTGATAGATGTGAGGGCGGCCGAAAGTGTCCCGTGCCAAAGAATCCTATAGAAAATGATACTGCTGTCTAGGCTCGTCCTAAAACGGCCGCCAGCAGCGCCATGCGAATATACATGCCATTTTGTACCTGGCGGAAATAGGCTGCCCGCGGATCTTTATCGACGGTATAATGAATTTCGCCCACGCGGGGCAGCGGATGCATCACCACCATCTTCTCTTTTGCCTGTTCCATCAGCTCGGGGGTGATTTCGTAATAATTTCGCACTTCTTCATACTGCGTCAGATCAGAAAAACGTTCCTTCTGCACCCGGGTGACGTACAGCACATCGGCGTTTTCAATCACATCAGCCACATCATGGGTTTCGCGCACATCCAGGCCGGCGTTGATCACCTGGTTCATGGTATTCAGAGGCAGGCGCAGAATTTCCGGCGAGACGTAACGCAAGCTAACATCAAAGTGAAGCAGCAGCTTGGTGAGAGATTGCACAGTACGGCCGTAACGCAGGTCGCCTATCATAGCGATTTTCAGGCCGTCTATTTTGCCCAACTCTTCGCGTATGGTGAAGAGGTCGAGCAAGGCCTGGGTGGGATGTTCCCCCGCGCCATCGCCGGCATTGATGAGGGGTACGCTGGCATAGTCGGCGGCTAACCTGGCGGAACCGATTTCAGGATGGCGCAGCACGATGGCGTCGGCGTATTGCTCCAGGGTGCGCACGGTGTCGGCCAGGCTTTCGCCTTTGCTCACGGAGCTGAACTGTACGCCCTGGGTGATAGGGATGACATTGCCGCCTAACCGTTCCATGGCGGCAATGAAGGAGGAACTGGTACGGGTGCTGGGTTCATAAAAAAGGCAGGCCAGGACAAATCCTGTGAGCAGATCCGCCCTGCCCACGCGCTGCACCATCTCGCGCATTTCTCGGGCGCGGGCGAAGACATACGCCAACTTGTCCCGGTCAAACTGGTCTACGGAGATGATATCCTGGTTGGTGAGGCCGTTGTTGTTGGGCTTTTTCCCCAGCATTTCATCATAATTGAACAGGGGGGGTAATTCAGACATGCTTCTTTCTCCTTGCATAACGTTTGACGATTATAAAATGACTCTGCCGCTGCCAGGTTGGGCCAGCAGACGGCCGTCTTGGAATACAGTTTGGCCGCGCAGGACGACGCGCTTGATTTGCCCGGCGACTTCTGTGCCATGAAATGGGGTCCAGCCGACTTTAGTGAAGAGCTTTTCGTTCTGGATGGTGGTGGGCGTCATTTCCACTTCGACATGGGTGTCGGGCTGGGCGGGCAGGTTGAAGAGGCGGCGCGGATTGGTGTGCATGAGTTGGATGAGGCGATCGAGGGATAAACGGCCGTTTTCCACCGCCGTCAGCATCAAGGGCAAGGAAGTCTCCAAGCCCACCACCCCTGGTGGAGGCGTGGCCGACCGTTTTTCTGCCAACGTATGTGGGGCGTGATCTGTGGCGATGCAATCAATCGTGGTGTTAATGTGCGCCCAGAGCGCCGCCACATCAGCCGGCGTACCCAACAGGGGGCGCATATCGCCCAACGGCCCTAAACGGGCGGCGTCGGCTTCATCTAAAAAGAGGTGGTGGGGCGTCACTTCGCAGGTCACCGGCAGACCGGCGGCTTTGGCCTGGGCGATCAACTCGATTTCCTGGCGGCGGCTGATGTGGCAAAAATGTACCGGCCGGTTGTAAGCGGCTGCCAGGCCAATGCCCACTGCCACGCTTTGTTTCTCGGCGTGCATGGCGATCATCTTGTCACGCGGCCAGGTGGCAAAACAGGCGACCAGGGTGGGCACATCTTCCACCCGCAGGGGACCAAAGGTATCATTGAGATAAATTTTAAGGGCGACGGCGTGAGGAGCCAGGGCTGGCAGTTGATCAACGGCTTCCGGGCTGGCCCCGGCAAACAGGCCCACATCGCAGTGCGTATCGGCCTGCGCCTGCCGGGTGGCCATTTGTATGGCTGCCAGGGTGCTGAGCGGCGGGCTGGTATTGGGCATTGCCAGCAGCATAGTCACGCCACCCGCCAGGGCAGCGGCCGTGCCGCTGGCAAAATCTTCTTTGTGTTCCCCGCCGGGAACCCGCAAATGAGTATGCACGTCGATGAATCCGGGTAGTGTAATGGCAGTCATGGGTCTCCTTTAGTTGGGTAGTCTGGCAGTCTGGCTATCCGACTATCTGACTACAGGCAGGCAAAAAAAAAGCCCAATCCCTAAAATAGGGATCAGGCTGTGAAATGCAAAAATGGTGGTAGTTTTTTTGGCTGTTGGCGGTTCCAGGTGAAGTTAAGCATGTTTATCTCCTTTGCCTTTGGTCACACTGGGATCGAAGTTTAGCATACTGTTTTTGATTTGACCAGCTAAATGCACTGATAAAATATGGTCAACTTATTCCCGTAAAATGACAATTGATTCTCGAGAGCTGAAACGTTATAATGCTGTAATGTTGTAGTGTTTTAGAAATTAAATGAGGTGAGAAATGAGTTTACTTACAAAGCGCACGACAATTTACCTAGAACAAGAACTTCATCAAGCATTACGCATGAAATCTGCAGAAACAAACCGTTCAATTTCAGAGTTAGTGAATGAATTGGTGCGTGAGCAGTTATTTGAAGATGCTGAAGATTTAAAGGCATTCCGGGATCGAGCCGATGAACCTGTTGTGAGTTACGAAGCGTTATTGCAAGATTTACAAGCTCATGACAAACTATAAAATTGTCATCAAACAGTCTGTAGCAAAAGATTTGCGCCCAATTCCCAATAAAGATGTCAAGCGTATTCTCCAAAGAATAGAGCAATTAGCCCAAGAGCCTCGCCCCCCGGGAAGCGAAAAGTTATCGAGTGAAGAAAAATACCGAATCCGACAAGGTGATTACCGTATTTTATACAAAATTGAAGATGAAATAGTGACGGTATTTATTGTCAAAATTGGGCATCGTCGAGATATTTACCAGCGGTGAGTACGGCCGTTCCCCCATAATTTAGCGCTGGCAAACGAAACGGCCGTTTTCACCCTCCCTATGTCCAAAGTATTAGTCGAACGGCACAATCCATTCCTTTCCAAATCTGTGTAGCCGATAACGGCCGTTCTCCCCATAATGTGGTGCTGGCGAAAAGGGGGTGGCTCGGATAAGGAGACTATTGAGGTGGATTACAATGGCGCAATGACAAGCCCATATGCCGCCTACAGCGCCTTGTCAGGCTGGTGTTAGAACGTCGCAATCCTTTTTATAAAGAAATTTCAAAGGTTGCTCAAATTTCTTTGAGATATTCATGCACGAATTGCACGGCCATCGAGCCTTCACCGACCGCCGAGGCGACGCGCTTGACGGAAGCGGCGCGCACATCGCCCGCCGCGAAAACGCCAGCGCGGCTGGTTTCCAGAAAAAACGGCTGGCGGCTCAAATTCCACTGGGGGGAGTGGGCGACTTGCAGGCCGGTGCAGACGAAACCATTTTTATCGGTTTCGATTTCAGCGGGCAGCCAATCCGTCCATGGTCTCGCGCCGATGAACGAAAACACGGCGGCGACGGGCAGATCGCGTTTTTCGCCGCTGCGATTATTGATCAGTTCGACCTTTTCCAGATGCGTATCTCCATGCATCTGAGAGATTTCGGTGTGGGTTAAAACCTTGATATTGGGAGTTTCTTCGATGCGTTGCAGCAGGTAGTGCGACATAGTTTGAGGCAGATTATCGCCGCGAATCAGCAGGAAAACCTGGCGCACGTGCTCGGACAAAAAGATCGCTGCCTGCCCCGCCGAATTGCCGCCGCCGACCACAGCCACCTGTCCGCCGGCGCACATCTTGGCCTCCATGGGCGTGGCTGCATAATACACGCCCGCGCCGTCGAAACGCTCGCGCCCCAAAACCGCCAACTTGCGATAATTCGCGCCGCTGGCGATTAGTAAGGCTTTGGCGGTAATCATCTCGCCGCCTTCGAGTTCCAGCACCGGAAACTTGCCCTCGAAATGCAGCTTCGTCACTTGCGCGGGCGTCGAAAGCTGGGCGCCAAATTTCTGAGCTTGCAGGGTAGCGCGTTCAGCGAGTTCGGCGCCGGATAAGCCGGTAGGAAAGCCGAGATAGTTTTCGATTCTTGCGCTGCCTACTGCCTGCCCGCCGGGCGCGATGCGTTCCAGGACGATCGTATTGAGCCCTTCAGACGCGCCGTACACCGCCGCCGCCAAACCTGCCGGGCCGCCACCGACAATCGCCAGATCATACAGCGTATCGACGCTGGTAACGCTTTTGAGGCCGACTTTTTCCGCCAGTTCACTGTTGGTCGGGTTGCGCAACATCCAATCGTCGGCGTAGCTCACGATCGGGGTTTCTTCGGGTCGAATCTGGAGCTGTTCCAGCAGCACGCCGGCCTGAGTGTCGGTTTCGACGTTGACCCAGGTATACAGCACGCTGTTTTTGGACAGAAAATCGCGGATGCGAAAAGTGTCCCGCGAGTACTGCGAACCAATGACGCGCAGGCCGGTGAAACCTTCGCGCCCCACCAGCGCACCCGAACGTGCGATGAAGGTTTGCAAAATCAAGTCGCTAAGATTGGGCCGTTCGCTGATAATCTGCTGAAAGTTCGACTTGGAAATTTCGTACACATCAACATCGCCCAACGCAACCGCATCCACATTGGAAGCGCGGCCCGCTAAATTTGCTAAGTCGCCGGTAAATTCGCCGGGTTCATGAACCAGAACCGTGTGTACCACGCCCGATGAGCGGTCAACGATTTCGACGCGCCCCGTTCTAATGACGTGGAATTTGAATTCGGTATCGCCCGCTCGAAGCAAATACTCGCCATTACGATAAGTTTTGCGCTGGGCAAACTCTTCGATAGTTGCCAGTTGCTTTTCATCCAAACGGGGAAACGCCGTTGGATAATTACGCTTATATTCTGCGTTGCGCCGTTCACGCTCGCCAGCGTCGCGTTGATTTTCGGGTTCGCTCATGCCGGCAACTCTTCCATAAACAAATCGTCCACGTAACAATAACCCCAATTTTCGCCTGGCTCGAACGATTGGATAATCGGGTGCTGTGTGGCGTGAAAATGTTTGGTGGCGTGCTTGTTTTTGGAATCGTCGCAGCAACCGACGTGGCCGCAAACTTTACACAGCCGCAGATGCACCCAATTATCACCAAGCTGCAAGCATTCCTGGCATCCGTCCGCGCTCGGCGTAACTTCCCTGATTTGGTTAAGATGTATGCAATTCATTTTCGCACCTCCACGCATGATTGTAACATTTGAGCCACTTAACTGCCTGACGCACATCAAGGTAGCTAAGCTCGGGAACGGCCGTTATCCTCACAGTTCGATGTTGGCAGCAAACGGCCGTTCCCAATCTACCTATGTCCAAAGTGTTCGTCGAACGGCACAATCCATTCCATTCCAAATCCATGTGGTCAATAACGGCCGTTATCCTCACAGTTTAGCGCTGGTAAAAGGGGAGTAGTGTGGATGCTGTTTGCGGCATCGCGCCAACGTCAAATGAAAGGCAAGTTAGGCGGTCAAAGCCAATGGTTGGATGGGCTGTTTGGGTCTGTTCGTGGCCAAATCGTAGTTGCTCTGCAAATTGAGCCAGAATTGCGGTGTTGTGCCAAAAGCGCCAGCGAGCAGCCAGGCTGTTTCAGGAGTAACGCCTCGCTTGCCACGAACTAGCTCATTGATCCTTTGTGTGGAAACTCCTAAATGTTTGGCTAGAGCTACTTGTGTAAGGTTCAAAGGAATTAAAAACTCTTCTTCGAGTACAACCCCGGGATGAGTAGGAATGCGATTTTCTGGAATCATTTTTTCCACCTTCAATGATAATCTATTATCTGAACTTCATAAGCGTTTCCATTCTCCCAACGGAAAACGATTCGCCATTGTCTGTTAATCCGAATACTGTGAAAGCCCGTCCAATCATCATGCAGAGCTTCAAGACGATTACCGGGCGGGGAACTCAAATCCATCAAGTTCTGCGCTGTATTGATAACGTCCAATCTAACCAAAGCACCATGCAAAATATCATGAGGAAATCGGCGAACCCGACTGGTGCGGCGTCCATGATACAGGTCGGCTGTAGCTTCATCAGCGAAAGAGACAATCATATTGACGATTGTACATCTTCACGGATACCGTGTAAACAACCTTAGAGAATCTTAAATCTTGGGGTGGGAACGGCCGTTCCCATTGCGATGTACTTTATTTTGCCTTATTCAATATCACGTGGCTCAGTCAACAAGCGGATGCCCTCAAGAATTTGGATTATGCGCTGCTGAGATAACTTACCAATGTAGGTTTCCAGTTGAGTCTTATCTACCGTAAAAATCTGAGATACCACGACCACACTTTGTTTTGGTAAGTCCGCTTCTCCCTTTTCTAACAATACATTTCCTGGCGCCTGCGCTCTTTTTAGATTGGATGTCAATGCACAAACAACAACGGTATTTATTCTGCTGCGATTGAAAATATTGTTTTGTATGACCACATGGGGATGGTGGTAGCCCGGTTCTGAACCAGTGGGTTCATCTAATTCAACCCAAAATATATCACCTTGATGGATCACCACTCCCCCTCCAGTTGCACTCGTTGTCGTTTGCTCATTTTGGCTAGGCGTTGTGTCTCATTGGGATCATCTTGATCGTCATATGCCTGATTTAGTTTATCGAGTAGATTCTGGTTTTGGTAGTTCGCGATGTATTTTTCAATGGCAAGCGCAAACAAATGGCTTCGAGAGATATTCAATTCTTGTGCCAATTCATTGGCTTCTTCAAAAAGCGGTTTTTGGATGGAGATAGCTGTTTTAATGGTGGTTGCCATATGGTTATACCTTCCTTTTGGTTAACGGTATAACCATTGTAGCATTTCACCCTTTTTTTACCAATTGCTTTACCGATATGTCTGGCAGCAAACGGCCGTTTCCAATCTGCCTTTCTCCAAAGTTTCACCCGCCTCTTTTTAAGGCTGCACAGCGTCTGCAAACTTTTCCGTTGCCCATTGATTGATGCTTTTGCCACTTACTTCTGCGGCAATAGCCACCGCCGCATGAATTTCAGGGGGTATGCGCAGCATTAGCTTCCCGGAATAAACTCTTTGCGGTGAACGATTCAGCTTGGCGCAAGTCTCTAAATAATCGTCAACAGCTTCCTCAAAAGCCGCACGCAGTTCTGAAACAGACTCTCCGTAAAAACCCACCACATCTTTTATGCCAGCGATGTGGCCGATAAAGCCTTGATCCTCATCGCTGTATTCAATTTGAGCGGCGTATCCTTTATAAATCATTGTATTCATGGCTGAATTCCTGCTTGCTCCAAAAAACGTCGTGCATCACGAATTTGATATGGTTTTGCTTCCTTTTGGGGATGGGGACGATGGAATGTGGCGATGACGCCGTTTAACTCGAAGCGAACTCGTGACCTTCGATCTTCAATGACATGGGCGCCCATAGCGAGAAAAAGCGCTTCGATGCTGCTCCATTCCAAAGAAGTTGGAGCTGGCTTTTTGAATAAGGTCTCAAGGGTCTTTTGGTGTCGTTTATTCACACCAGCAATGATAGCGAAATCTGCTATCGGATACAAGAGAAAGGCGGGGATTTGTTGACCGCTTCTTATCCTCAAAGTTTAGCGCTGAAAAATGAGGTGTAGCACGTTCAGGAGTATGAACCTACTAGCTGCGCTGGGCGATTGTGCTGCCACCTGAGGCCACCTGATATGGCTGAATTGTTTCCAATGACCGTGCTTCAGATTTCTGGGCATGGTACAAATCCCAACGTAGTTGCAGATTCATCCAAAAGCCAGCGGAGACGCCAAAATACTTTGCCAGCCGCAAGGCTGTACTTGGCGTTATCCCACGTCGCCCATTGATAATTTCGTTGATTCTTTGATACGGTACATGAATACTATCAGCTAAGTCACGCTGACTTAAGCCCATCGGGGTCAGGAATTCTTCCAGTAACATCTCCCCTGGGTGGGTAGGAACTCGGTTAGTAGGTACGCGAACCATCTTTATTCTCCATTCCAGGCGTGTCGCCTAATGGTAATCCACAATTTCCACTTCGTCTGGTTCATTATCCTGCCAAACAAAGCAGATGCGGTACTGGTTATTGAGGCGAATGCTATGCTGTCCGGCACGGTCGCCACTGAGCATCTCCAATTGATTTCCTGGTGGCAACCTCAGCTCGGGCAATGATTCGACTGAATCAAGCTGGTCTAGTTTTCGGGAAGCGACCCGCCATATAGATTTCGGACAAGTTCGGCGAGCAAACTTGGAATTAAGGCCATTGAAAATGTCTTCTGTGCCTTGATTTTTGAAAGACCGAATCATGTTTATATCATAGCATGGAAGTCATGCTATTGCTAGAGAAAGTGCTGGTGGCTTTAGGTGACTGTTCTCAGTTGATTGTTGGAAACGGCCGTTTCCATGCAAAAGCTCAGAGTGGGAATATCAGAACGATAAGAAATATATTTCTAAAATCAAGATTGCCAAGACAGTTGCAATTTTCTATTGGCGTTCATGCAGTCGCTGAGGTATAGATTCATGAGGCTTTGGTAGGGAATACCTGTTTCCTCTGACATTTCCTTGAAATAGTCAATTACTTCAGGATTCATACGCAAAGTGATCTGTTTTTTGAGCTGTTTTGCATAGGGGTTTGGTCTGGATTTCATTTTTGAGAGATCGTAATTTTCACTCATTTGCTCACCTTTTATAATATTTCGCTTCTTCATTTGTTGCTTTTCGAGCAGAAATGATGTGGATAATACCTTCATCACTACGATAACAATGGCAAATCATCAGAAGCCGCAATTTTGTACTGAATCCCAGAAGAAGAAACCGATCTTCCCATTCTGAATGTTCGTCGTCATAGAATTCGATACCGTTTTCATCGAGAAACACACTTTTTGCCTCTGTGAAAGAGACCCCATGTTTGCTTAAATTGGAGGTCTCCTTATCAGGATCCCAAGTAAATCGAATTGGCTTCATAACTACAGTGTATTTACAATGTCGGGTATTGTCAATCTTTTTTGCTGCGTGATTTTGGATGATTGAAAACGGCCGTTTCCATGCAAAAACTCAGCGGCAAATCTTGAATCATTAGGGCGGTAACGGCCGTTCCTCTCATAATTTAGCGCTGGCAGACGAAACGGTCGTTACCAATCGGCCTATGTCCAAAGTGTCAGCCGAGCGACGCAATCCGTTCCATTCTAAATCCATGTAGCCAATAACGGCCGTTATCCTCATAATTTGGTGCTGACAAACAAAACGGCCGTTTCCCTACAAAAACTCAACGAAAAATCTTGAATCTTGGGGTGGGAACGGCCGTTACCCTTTCAATTTAGCCCTGACGAATACAGTGTAGTTAAGGCCTGACGCGCTTTTGGTTCAAAGTCTATGATAATTCCTGAGCTAGATGCAATACTTCTTGGTATAACTGTGATGATATGCGAAAACCAATTTCAAAACGCAGTTGATCGACTAATGGTTTTACTTTCTCAATAAGCCCCTCTTGTTTTGCCTGAATCAGAATACCCAGAAGACCAATGATTTCAATGTTAAAATACTTGGCTGTCATGCGTCCCAGACGCCCATCGATAAGAAGTAAGTCTGCTCCTAATTCTAAAGCTAATGCAATGCCTTGAGCTTCTCCACCATCTAATGTTTGACGTAAAGAATCGATCAAGTCTTTATTTTGGGGGCTTTTTCGTTGGATCCATGTAGCCTGCGCGATTTCCTGCGAGCCGACTTTGCCAACACCTAAAACGACAATCTCTTCCCACACGACAGTGGGAATAATCACCTCTCCATACAATGCTGGCAAAATATCCAGTCGGTTAAGCCAAGCCAAATTGACCAGAACTGAAGTATCGCTCACAACAATCATTTCTGTTGTAGTCTCTCAATTGTAGCCAAATCTTCATGAAGCTCGGCGACATCGTAATGCGGCGCAATGCCACGACTGCCGAGGATTTGTTGAAATGTCCAAAAATCTAAACCTGCTAACTCACGCGCTTTCCCAAAGGAGAGTTTTTCTTGTTGAAACAGACTAATAGCTAGTTCCAGTTGGATTTCTTCAGTTGTCATACGCGTCGCTAACAAAAATTCATTCGGCACCGTAATTGTAGTTTTCATAGTCGCACTACTCTCCTTTTTCTTTTAGCATATCATTAATTACCGATAGTCTACAATCCGCTTTTTCCATGGCATTGATTAAAGCTTCCCTGATTTTCATCGTAAAAGTATAGCAGAAAACGGCCGTTCCCCTATCAATTTGCGTTGAAGAATGAGGTGACAAACGGCCGTTTTCCTTTCAATTATTTGCGTTTAATTGGTGGGGCGGGAACGGCCGTTTCCCTCACAGTTTAGCGCTGGCAAATGAAACGGCCGTTTCCCTACAAAAACTCAGCGGCACATCTTAAATCTTGGGGCGGGAACGGCCGTTTTCATGCAAAAGCTCAACGGCAAATCTTAAATCTTGGGTGGAAACGGCCGTTACCCTCACAATTTAGCGATGGCAAGCAAAACGACCGTTTGTCAAAAATCCAGCCCAAATCACCAAATAACCGGCAGAACACCGGCATCAGTAATTGCTTGATCTCTTGTGATGATCTCTACAGAGTCTCCAAATCTTGCAAATGAAGCCCGGTACTGACAATAAATCGGTCATGTAGTTCGGGAATGCGCAAGCCTTCCGCAGTCAAACTGCGCTCGAAAATATCCCAGGTTAATGGGAGAATCTCAATTCGGTTGTCCTCAAATATATCCTTGAATAAATCTGATACAGATGGAATTCCAATGCGTCCACGTTCGATGAGAAAAGTAACTTCCGCTACAGCAATCAGAGGCAAGACCATTAAACTGTCAGCCGCTCCCATTATAATTTTGGCTTGCTGCCCCAGTTTTGGGTTTCCTTCCAAGTACCATACCAAGGCGTGTGTATCAAGAATGAATTTATTTGCCATTGAATTCGTCGTCTGTTGGATGCCATACAGCAATGGCAAAGTCTGCTAAGGTGGACATACGCTCGCCCTTGTATTTTCCAAACTGCAAAGGTTTTGATTGTTGTTGTTGTTGAGGAAAAGGCAACAAGGATGCTGTTACATGCTGGATAAGCCTCAAACGATACTCTGGTGATAATTGATTTACTTGTGTCAAAATGCTTTCAAAAGCTTGAACATCAGCTAACATGGTGATGCCTCCTATTGTATAATTTTTCTCCATTTTACCATGAAGCTTATGTTTTGTTGGCGCAGATTTCTTTTTTGTGGTCCATTGGGTGTACTATTTTTGGAAACGGCCGTTTCCATACAAAAACTCAGCGGCAAATCTTGAATCTTGGGGCGGGAACGGCCGTTACCCCCATCATTTAGCGCTGACAAACGAAACGGCCGTTTGAAACATGGAATTTATATTTTGAGGGATTTTTTGGCGATGGATTTTAGCGACTGCGGCGTTGTTCATGCCAAGTTAAGTTTGGGCCATCCAGTACCAAGGCCACAAGGTTTAGAATATCCCTCCCAATAACACCCCATTCTTGATCAATAATCAAAAAACGCCCTCTGAAAGTTTTTTTCATAAAGAGCATTTCTAGACGGATGACAGAGGCGATACTTGTACTGCCATCAAAACCCATTAACTCGTAAGTTTCATCTGCATTGGCAGTCAAATCCAGTTGATTTATTGATGCTGCTGGAATCAAAGTAACATCTGCACCAGAGTCTAGCAACATTAGCACATCAAATACAATATCAGCATTCTCGGGATTACGGAAAGTCACTCGTGCCAGCGGCGCAGGCGGATCAAACAAGCTGTCATCATACATCGGCATTGGGTGATTCCTCAATAACTTCTTTTTGGAAATCAATAGCTTGTTCAGGATGCACAAGACGAGGGCTATAAACGTGAGCTACCTTTTTGGTCTCAAAATCAGGGATAATTACGTAAACTTTCATTTTTTCTGGCAAGTTAATGTTTGTTTTTAGCCGTATTTTGCCGTTCTCGATAACACCTTCAAAAGTTGTTACTTGCATTATGCACCTCACGGTTTATTGGTTTCACTAACCAGTGTGTTTTTACTGATTACATTAGGACATTTCCCCATCGTTACTCTTTTATAGCATACCACAATTAATCTAATTCGAGTTCACTTTTATACTTTGGAAAATCTTGAATCTTGGGGCGGTAACGGCCGTTATCCTCACAGTTTAGCGCTGGCAAACAAAACGGCCGTTACCAATCTGCCTATGTCCAAAGTGTTCGTCGAGCGACGCAATCCGTTCCATTCCAAATCCATGTAGCCAATAACGGCCGTTACCCTCATAATTTAGTGCTGACAAACGAAACGGCCGTTTCCACACAAAAACTCAGCGGCAAACCTAAAATCTTGGGGTGGGAACGGCCGTTACCAATCTGCCTATGTCCAAAGTGTTTGCCGAGCGACGCAATCCGTTCCATTCCAAATCCATGTAGCCAATAACGGCCGTTATCCTCATAATTTAGCACTGGCAAACAAAACGGCCGTTTCTACACAAAAGCTCAGCGGAAAATCTTAAATCTTGGGGTGGTAACGGCCGTTATCCTCATAGTTTAGCGCTGGCAAACAAAACGGCCGTTTCTACACAAAAGCTCAGCGGAAAATCTTAAATCT
>CAZXVH010000037.1:0-4035 GCA_964643965.1 uncultured Ardenticatenaceae bacterium | reverse complement strand
AAAAGCTCAGCGGAAAATCTTAAATCTTGGGGTGGTAACGGCCGTTATCCTCATAATTTAGCACTGGCAACCAAAACGGCCGTTACCAATCTGCCTATGTCCAAAGTGTTCGTCGAGCGACGCAATCCGTTCCATTCCAAATCCATGTAGCCAATAACGGCCGTTATCCTCACAGTTTAGCGCTGGCAAACAAAACGGCCGTTCTCATGCAAAAGCCCAGCGGAAAATCTTAAATCTTGGGGCGGGAACGACCGTTACCCTCATAATTTAGCGCTGGCAAACGAAACGGCCGTTTCTACACAAAAGCTCAGCGGAAAATCTTAAATCTTGGGGTGGTAACGGCCGTTACTCACACAGTTCACTGCTAGGGGGCTGGCTCAGAGTATTAAGATGCATTGCAACGACGAATCCACCCTAACGCTTGCTTCACCGGTTGGCGAGGGTGAGCCAACAACTCGGCCATTCACCAAATAGTTCCAAAAAAGATCGATCTCGCCAGTCTGCGTGGAAGCGATGTTGGGCAGCTTTTGACCAAAACCTAGCCTAGCCAGCCCGACTAACAATAACTAAAGGCTTTGACACAACACAAAACCTGTGCATTGGCGGTATGCGTTGGCAATTTATGGCGTGAAACGGGCAAACTTTACATCCCACCAATGCTCTGGCAAATACTGACTTCTATGCAAAGTGGAACCGTCTCAATTCTTAATTATTATTGGCAAATAGATTTTGTTTATTTCATTTTCTAACATAGTGCAAGAATCTATTTGTCCTGTACTTCCTTCATCCACGCAAATTTCCATTTCTCCTTCCCCGTCCCAGTCTCCATATCTTATGTAATGGCTGTCTGTTGAATGAATTATTATATTTGAGTGCATGAAACTATGTTCCCCTGTCCCGTTTGCAACTTCTACTATCAGGTTGTATTCTCCACTGTTATCGCCAGTCTCGAATACTAACTCAGTTGTATTGCTGTTTACCGTCAATGATATTTCTTTTCCCGCTCCAATATCTACATTTTGTAGTTCATACTTGCTGCTTTCTTCTGTACCATCCAGAGCTACTCCCAAATCTGCCTGCTTTTCAGCAGTTGCCGCAAATACAATCTGTTTCCCATCTGATGAAATCATCATCTGGTCGGTATCATTTGGATTGAGGTTTACATTATCTAGTGATACGGCATATCCTGGCCCAAATTTTGACACGGAGACTTCAGTCGTTTCAGTTATCGTTTCTCCATCAAGTAAAATAGTGTAATTGTCTTCTAGCGGCAGGTTGTAGATGGGTTCATGCGGTATACCACTACCATCTATGATAGTATTCCCAAAGGCACCAGCAATCTCATTGATAAATATTTCGCCTTCATAACCGATGCGTTGCCCAGTTGAATTGGTGATTAATAAATGCCCGCTGCCATTCAACAGAACCGTACTTTTTGTCGCTGCCTGAACTGACTGGTTTCTTGCCGAGGATGCCTCATCACAAAATGGGCACTCATAACCTCCATCTGGTACATTGTTCACTGAGTTTGGGACAATGCCTATGCTATTGGGGTTATTTGTTCCTTCTCCACCATGCCATATGCTAAAGCTTCCGCCCAAATCATAGCTCCAAGTATTGGCACTGGGATTGATAATGATGTATCGGTTATCATCATCTGGATGGTTATTATCATAGACATAGACCCAAAACTCTCCGCTTGGTTTTTCTTCTATCGCAAATGTGCTTACCCCGTGACTTCCTGAACTTGGATGGGAAAAGAAGATCTGACTTAGGTCGTTGATTTCATGACTCATGTTCTCAACTAATTCAGCCAAAATGACTGATGGTAATTTATTTTGTGATGCATTTATCTCTCTGCTGACCGGATTAGCCAATTGAGATATTTGATAATAGATTATGTTTTCTCTGGCATTACTTTTGGAAAGAGCATATGTGTTAGTTGCGCCCGGTTGATAATTAGCTGGCTCATCCAATCCTGCAAAAAAACGAAGGCTTGTTGAGGCCATCCCAAAACAACGACCTTCCCCTTCAATAATTTCCCCCAAGTTAGTATCTACTATATCTCTCCACCAATCCAAAGCCGTTTTTTTAGGGATGCAGAAATTAAAATGAACGCTATTGCATACGGCATCTTCCCCGAACATTCTTACCATCCCTTCTCCTATTGTAAAATCTAATGGATTTGGAAAGAACGTATTTTCAAAGTTATACCCATCGGGTTTTGAACGGAAACCAGTATCAAGTATTGAAGGCACGTTTGATAATGGAGAAGGAATCCCTTGGGCATCTATTATTTTTAGTCCAAAATACCAGCGCCTACCTGTTATTAAAGACAGGGTCATCGAATGGGCACTGCCCGGAACTGGGGTTGGTTCACCACTTACTTGAATGGCGCTGTCCCAGTTGCTTTCATTGATTGGGGTGTTGCTATAACGAATATCAAACTCTGCGATATCTGGATCGCTTGGAGTCGTCCAGCTAAGTTTGATTTCCCCACTATTTTCTGGTTTTGAGGTTAAGTCATCTATGGCAGTACCACTACCTATTCCTCGGTCATGGACAAAGATGTCGCCTACACCGTTGGTATCACCAATTACCAAGTTGTCAGCGTTAGAACTAAAGGCAACATAACGACCATCGGTGGAAATTGCTGGATTACCAGCCCCATCATTTCCTTGTGTGCCATCAGATGCAACGGAAACGCGGGTTGTCTGCCCTGTCTGCCGATCATGGACAAAGACGTCACTTTCACCATTCGTGTCTTCACTGACTAGATTGCTTGCATCAGAGTGAAAAGCAATATAACGACCGTCGGCTGATATAGAGGGATACACAGAATCACCATTCCCTTGATTCCCATCAGAAGTTACTGAAATACGGTTGGTCTGTCCTGTTTGGCGGTCATAGACAAAGATGTCGCTTCTGTTATTTGTGTCGCCGCTAACCAGGTTGCTTGCATCAGAGTGAAAAGCAATATAACGACCATCGGCTGAAACAGAGGGATACATAGAATCACCATTCCCTTGGATTCCATCAGAAGCAATAGAGACGCGAGTAGTTTGTCCAGTTTCTTGGTCGTGGACAAAGATATCTACATCGAAGTTTGTATCACCACTAATTAAGTTGTCGGCGTCAGAACTAAAAGCTACATAACGACCATCGTTGGAGATAGAATTGGAAGTATACAGAGAAGAGCTACTACCTCCTTCTGTTCCATCAGAAGCGACAGAAATGCGGGTGGTTTGACTTGTCTGCCGATCGTGAACAAAAATATGGATACCACCGCAATACCCCCCGCCACTACAGTCAACTAACCAAGCAGTAGACTCGAAAGCCACATAACGACCATCCGCAGATATAGAAGGACTCCAAGAACTATTGTCCCCTTGAGTTCCATCAGAAGTAATAGAGATGCGGCTAGTCTGTCCTGTCTGGCGGTCATAGACAAAGACATCGCTTCTATTATTTGTGTCATCGCTAACCAGGTTGCTAGCATCAGAATCAAATGTAACATAACGACCATCGACAGAAATAGAAGAACGGGTGGAAGTATCATTCCCTTGGGTTCCATCGGAAGCAATGGAGATACGACTGGTTTGTCCTGTCTGATGATCGTGAACAAAAACATCAATTTTGTTGTTCGTATCATCGCTAACCAGAGTGTTGGCTGAAGATTCGAAAGCCACGTAACGGCCGTCACCGGAAATGGAACCCCTCGCGGAACTATAATTCCCCTGTGTCCCATCAGATGATATGGAGACGCGATCAGTTGTGCCAGTGGTGGTGACATGTGCAACACTTAACCTGTTACTTTTGGAAGCCAGACCCAATTCATCTAAGCTTAACCATGGCGAATTACCCCTTTGAATACTTGCATTTACAGATACACTTCTAGATATAAAAAAAGGTGTGAACACAATGATACTTAGCAAGACAAAAAATTCAGCTTTTATTACCAAGTGTACCTTAAATCTTTTCATGGTTTAATTCCCTTAGAGGTTTAACGAGGCTTAGCGCAAGCTGTCCCAACGC
>CAZXVH010000036.1:13387-39472 GCA_964643965.1 uncultured Ardenticatenaceae bacterium | reverse complement strand
AGTGGACAGTGGACAGTGGACAGTGGACAGTGGACAGTGGACAGTGGACAGTAAATATCTCTGCGTTCTCCGCGCTCTCTGCGGGTAACGCTTTAAAACCTGCTCTGGCCGGTCTCCAGACCGAGCCAGCCAAAGGAGAGTGAGCAATGGCAGAATTTCGTGAACGCCCTTACAGCCAGTTTAATTTTCTCGTCAGTTGGGACGGCCTGGACGCCGCCAGCGCCCAGGCGGGCTTCCAGGAAGTCAGCGGCCTGGGGTTGGAGATCAACATCGCCGAATACCGCGCTGGCAATGAAAAAGACAATACCGCTCGCAAAATCACCGGCACCTACAAAGTGCCCGATGTCACCCTGAAACGGGGCGTCATCGGCTCCCTCGACCTGTACGAATGGCTCAACCAGATTCGCAACGGCGCTCAAGATGCCCTGCGCACTGTCACCGTGCAGCTGCAAAATGAAGACCATTCCACCGTCGCCCAGGAATGGAAACTGACCAACGCCCGCCCCATCAAATACACCGGCCCCGGCCTCAACGGCAAAGGCACCGACATCGCCATCGAAGAGCTGGTGCTGGCCTGTGAACGGATCGACATGGCGTAAAGATAGAGGCTGGAGATAGAGATAGAGGAATCCATAAAGCAAGCCTCTATCTCTATCTCTATCTCTCCTCTCTAACCCATGACTCTACTCACCACTCCTTCCCGTCTTCCCGGCGTCACCTTTCAGGTGGAATCGCCCGCTCCCGATGCAGCGCTGCCCCGCATGGACATCACCGCTTTCGTGGGGCTGGCGGCTGCCGGACCGCTGCATACTCCTGTGCCCATCGAAGACATCGCCCAGTTCCGCGACATCTTCGGGCCGGATTTGCCCCTGGCCTGGGATGAAGAACAGGGCGCGATGCAGTACGCCCATCTGTCAACGGCCGTTTTCGCCTTCTTCCGTAATGGAGGCAAGCGCTGCTGGGTGGTGCGCGTGGCGGGTGAGGCAGTAGGCAGCCAGTTCATTCTGCCCGGCCTCATCCGCGCCGACAACTGGCGGCCGGCCGTGGCCAACGCCCGCAGTGAAGGCAGTTGGGCCGACAATTTGCGCGCCGGTACGCTCCTGCAAAGCCAGGCGCTCTCCGTGCTGGCCTTTAGCGGCGTCGGAGAACGGCTGGAAGTAGCGGTGGCCTCCACCAGCAGTCCCCTCACCGTGGGCGACATGGTGCAGCTTTCCTTTGGTTCGGCCGGTCTCGTTTTGTACATGGTCGCAGACAGCGTAACGGCCACATCGACAGGCTCAGGGCAGGCCGTTTCCGGGGGGCAGCGCCTCGGCGGCAGCGGTCGCTGGTTTGCGCTTCAGGCTGAGGGGTGGCCCACGGCCGTTAGCGCCGTCAACATGACGCCCGACGGCGAAACCGCCCTGCCCTTACGCAGCATCACGCTGCCAACCGAGGCAGGAGAAGCGGTCGAAGCCGCGTTCGATCTCGCCCTGTCTGATATGCCGGTGGTGGGCAATGTGCTGCGCGTCGATTTTGACGATGGCCAACAACTGCTGCTGCCTGTCACGGAAACGGCCGTTGCCGCCCCAGAATCCACCGCCCTCACTCCCCTCAGCGTTCTCAGCAGCAGCCAGGGCGTTTGGCCGCTGGATGATGGCCTGACCCAGGCCCAGGTCTGGCTGGCTGGCGATCCTGCCCGCCTGCCCATCGGCCAGCGCCTCAGCTTCGACCTGCTCGTGTGGCAGGGGCAAACGTTACAAGCGCGGCTGGGCAGCGTGGCCTTCAGCCCGGCTCACCCTCGCGCCTGGACGCGCCTGCCATCCGACCAATCGCTTTACCGGCTGGCTTCCGGGCAATCCTTCCGCCCGCCGCTCTCTGGTCTGGAAAAGGACGCCGCCGCCCCCCGCTTCCCCCTGGCCGGGCCAGACAGCGCCGCCCCGCTCTACCTGCCGTTGGGCATGGCCGTCCAACCAGACCCTGAACGCGCCCTGCTGCCCCGGCCTCAAAGCGCCGCTCGTTTGGAACGGGATGGTCTCAATCCCTTCACCGCCGACCTCTTTTTGGACGCCGACCTCGGTGCTGTGAGTGAATACAACCTGCTGCAGGAAGCGCACCACAAATTATACGTGCGCGATCTGCCTTTAACCGGGCTGCATACGCTGCTCCACCTGGAGGAAGTGACGCTCATCAGCGCCCCAGACGCCTTGCATCGCGGTTGGCTGGAACAGGTGACGCCGCCGCCCGCCCCGCTGCCGCCGCCCACCTTGAACCCGGTGGAACCGGTCGGCGCGGACCATTACCGGCTGAGTTGGACGGCCGTTCCTGAAGCCACCGCCTATTTGCTGCAAGAAGCCGCCACACCCGACTTTGCCTACCCCTCCACCCGCTACCAGGGCGCAGAAACAGAAGAACTGCTCACCCAGCCCGCCAACTGCCCGCAGCAGCTTTATTACCGGGTTCGCGCCCTGCGTGAGGGCGAAATAAGCCCCTGGTCAAACAGCGAAACCATCCTGACGCCGCCCGCCGCCTTCCTCGACTGTGAGGATACCTTGTTGGGCAGTCCGGCGCTGGCGTCGCCGGTGAACGTGACCACACCTTTCCCCGGCCATTCGTTAAACTGGACGGCCGTTTCCAGCCCCAACGGTGAGCCAGTCAGCTACCGCCTGCAAGTCAGCGCCGCGCCAGACTTTGCCGAGGCTGACACGATTTTCCAGGGGCCATCCCTCTGGTTTACGGTGCGCAAACCGGCCGACGGCCTTTATTTTTACCGCCTCCGCGCCGAGATAGGGGCAGTGTTTGGCCCCTGGTCGAATACCCGCTGGTGGGTCTCTGAAGCGCAGACGCGCTGGGTGGTTCAGCCCAGCGCCGCCTACGACGCCGCCGATTTACTCACCGTGCAGCGGGCGCTGCTCCGTTTTTGCGCCGCCCGCGCCGACATCCTGGCGCTGCTTTCCCTGCCCCTGCATTTCCGCCAGGAAGAGGCGTTAGCCCACACCGCTGCCCTGAGAAGCGGTGAAGAGAAGGCGCTCAGTTTTGGGGCGCTGTACCATCCCTGGCTCCATCATCGTCGTCAGGAAACTCGGGAAGGAACGGCCGTTATTTTAGCGCCGCCGGATGGGGTCGTCTGTGGCATGATGGCCGCTCGCGCTTTGCAGCGGGGCGCCTGGATTGCCCCGGCCAATGAGCCGCTGCGCAGCGTCGTGGCCTTGCAGCCCGCCTTCAGCCGGGGCGAATGGGTCAATCTGTTCGCCGCCCAGGTCAACCTGGTGCGTCAAGACCCACGCGGTTTTATGCTGCTCAGCGCCGACACCCTCAGCGGCGACAGCCAACTGCGCCCCATCAACGTGCGCCGTCTGCTCATTTTGCTGCGCCGTCTGGCCCTGCGCGAAGGCAGCGCCTACGTTTTCCAGCCCAACAACGAAGCGTTTTGGCGGCTGGTGCGCCATAAATTTGAGCGGCTGCTCAACAACCTCTACGTGCGCGGCGCATTCGCCGGGGCCACCGCCGCCGAAGCGTATCAAGTCACCGCCGACAAAAGCATCAACAGCCAAAACAGCATCGATCAGGGGCGCTTCATCATGGAATTACGCATCGCCCCGGCGCAGCCATTGGCCTTCCTCACCGTGCGCCTCATCCAAACCGGCCAGGAAGGTCTGGCCGTGCAAGAACTTTAATTTTACGGGAGCGCAGGCGTCTCGCCTGCATGTGGCGAACGAGACGTTCGCGCTCCTATTTTGCAGGAGAAAACATGGCCGACGCTGCTAAAGAAAAAGTGACGCCTCCCTTCACCGCCTTCAACTTCCGCGTGGAGCTTTTCCTGCCGGGGCAGGCAGACCCTTTGTGCAGCGCGGCCTTTGCCGAATGTGACGGCCTGGAAATGAGCATGGCCCCCAAAACGATCCGCGAAGGAGGCAACAACAACCGGCCCATCCATCTTCTGGGGCCGGTGAGCTATGGGCAGCTTTCCTTGAAACGGGGCATGACCAGCAGCCTCGATTTATGGCGCTGGTTTGAGCAGGTCAATAGCCCCGGCCAACGCGCCACCCGCGCCACCGGCGAAGTGGCCATGCTGGCCGGCGACGGCGCGGCCGAACAGGTGCGCTTCACCTTGACCGGCTGCCTGCCCATCAAAGTTAAAGCGCCCGCCTTGAACGCCAAAGATGGCATTGTGGCCGTTGAAGAAATGCAAATTGCGTATGAAACCTTGTCGATTCAGCCAGGAAGTTAGTTATGCCCGAACCTATCAAACTCCTTAAAGCAGAACTGCGTGAAATAAGCTGGGATGACCAGCAGCAGGTGCAGGAAGGCGACCCGGAAAAGAGCGTCCAGGTGCAGTTCAACCCGGAAACGCTCAAGGTCAACTTCTCCAACCAAAAGGCGGGCGGCGACCAGCGGGGCGGCTCGGCCGTGCAGTTTGTGGGCGCAGGCAGCACCAAGTTAAGCCTCGATCTCTGGTTCGACGTGACCGCGCCGCTGCCCGATGGCTCCATGCAGCCGGATGGCGACGTGCGTAAGTTGACGGAAAAAGTGACCTATTTCATCACCCCCACCAAGGCGCCGGGCGAAGAAGATAAATGGATTCCGCCGGGAGTGCGCTTTATCTGGGGTACGTTTTTGTTTGACGGGGTGATGGATTCCTTAAACGAAAATCTGGAATATTTCTCGGAAGAGGGCAAGCCGCTGCGAGCCGGCGTTTCCATCAGCCTGTCTAAGCAGGAGATTCAATTTCAATTTGGCAACCAGACGCCGCCCGGCAACGGCGGGCGAAACGCGCCGGGCGCCCAACCGATGCAGCCAGCCCGCGCCGGGGACAGTGTGCAGGGCATGGCCGCCCGCGCCGGCAAGCCCCATGATTGGAAAGCCATCGCCGCCGCCAACAATATTGAAAACCCGCGCCAGTTGGCGGCCGGAGCGCTGCTGGATATGAGCGCCAAAGTGAAAGGCAGTGTGAGTGTTGGTGTGGGCGCAAGCGTGGGGGTTAGTGCGAGCGTTTCAGCCAGTGGAGGCGCGGGTATCAGCGGGCAGTTTGGCCTGACGGCCGGGACCTCTGCCAGCGCCCAAGCCGGGCTGGGGCGTTCCCCATAAATGAATAAAACTGGAGCGCAGGCGTCTCGCCTGCAAGTGGCGAACGAGACGTTCGCGCTCCCAGGTATGAAGGAGAGCAATGATGAGCGTGATTATCAATGAATTTGAGATTATACCGGAGCAGCAGGGGCAGGAAACGGCCGTTTCCCCTCCCACCCCGCCTGCCCCACCCGCGCCACCCATCACCCCCACCGACATCGTAGACGTGCTGCGCCACCAATCAGACCGCTTCAACCGCATCCACGCCCATTGATAAAGATTGAAGGGTGAAGAGTAGAGAGTAGAAATTAGAGATTAGAGATTGGAAACTAACCGACTATCCGACTAACCGACTACCAGACTAACCGACTACCAGACTATCCGACTAACCAACTATGACCACAACTTCCGCATTTTACGCCGCACGGCCGGCCATTCAACTGGATGGACAGAAGAACGCCTCCCTGTCTGACGGGCTGATGAACCTGATGGTCGAAGAGACCACCGCCGGGTTGTATCGCTGCGAGGCCACCTTTGGCAACTGGGGGACCAGCGGCGGCGGCGTAGGCTTCCTCTATTTTGGCCGGGATGTGGTGGAGTTTGGCAAACCGTTCGCCGTCACGGCCGGGTCGGGTGAGACGGAAGCGGAGATTTTCGCCGGCCGCATCATGGGGCTGGAAGCCAATTATCCGCAAACCCGGCCGCCGGAGCTGGTGGTGCTGGCGGAAGACCGGCTGCAAGACCTGCGCATGACGCGGCGTACCCGCACCTTTGAGGATGTCAGCGATGAAGATGTGATGCAGCAAATCGCCTCGCAGCACAGCCTGCGCACCGCCTTTGACATCGACGGGCCAACCTACCGGGTGTTGGCGCAGGTGAACCAGAGCGATCTCGCCTTTTTGCGGGATCGCGCCCGTGCCATTGACGCCGAATGTTGGCTGGCCGGCGACACGCTCCATGTGCAAGCGCGAGGCCGCCGCGACGAAGGCAGCGTGGCACTGACCTATGGGCAGAGACTCATCGCCTTTTCGGTGCTGGCGGATTTGGCGCAGCAGCGCTCGTCGCTCACCGTCAGCGGCTGGGATGTGTCGGCGAAGGATACCATCGAACATGAAGCGACGGCCGCCGCCATTCAGAGCGAGTTAAACGGCCATCAAGGCGGCGGGCAGGTGTTGGAAACGGCCGTTGGCGTACGTGCGGATCGTCTGGTGCATACCGTGCCTCTTACTTTGCAGGAAGCGCAGGCCCAGGCGGAAGCTCAATACCGGCGCATCGCCCGCCGTTTTGTGACGGGGCGCGGCGTGGCGGAAGGCGACGGCCGCATCCGGGTGGGCGCATATGTTTCTCTATCCGGTTTAGGCCCGCTGTTTGACGGTAAATATTTTGTAACGGCCGTTCGCCACACCTTCGACGGTCAACAAGGATTCCGCACCCATTTTGAAGTGGAACGGCCCGGATTGGGCCAGAGCTAGAGAATAGAGCGAGAGCGAGAGGCACAATATCTCCAATCTCCAATCTCTAATCTCAAACATGTGATCTTATGCACTTAACACCTTATTTACTCGATGAACCCATAAACGGCCGTTCCCCTCTGGGCTACGGCGGCACATTTTACGGTGTCTATGCGGCGCTCGTTACCGACATTGCCGATCCCGATGGACAGGGGCGCGTTCGCGTAAAACTGCCCTGGTCGCCGGACAGCGAGGGCAGCGCCTATGAGGCGTGGGCGCGGCTGGCAACCATGATGGCGGGCAATGATCGGGGCAGTTGGTTCATCCCCGACGTGGAAGATGAGGTGCTGGTCGCCTTTGAAGCCGGCGATCCCCGCCGCCCGTATGTGGTGGGGGCGCTGTGGAACGGCCAGGACGCGCCGCCGGAGAGCATGGACGGCGGCGGCGAGAACAACATCAAAAAGCTGCGCACCCGCAGCGGCGTACAGATCACCCTGGACGACAGCAGCGGCCAGGAAACGATGATCCTGGAAACGCCGGGCGGCCAAAAAATCACGCTCAAAGACGGTCCCGGCACGGTGGAAGCGGTAGACAGCAACGGCAACAGCGTCACCCTGGAATCAGCCGGTATCACCGTCAACGCCTCGGCCAAAGTGACCATCAACGCCAGCACCGTGGAAATATCGGCGGGCATGGTCACCGTCAACGCCGGCATGAGCAAATTCAGCGGTGTAGTGCAGGCGGATACGGTTATCAGCAATTCAGTGGTCAGCGCCAGTTATACCCCTGGCGCGGGCAATATTTGGTAAAGGACTAAAACGTGCATTCTCATACCGTGCAATGGCAGGCGCCCTCACCCGTATGGTCAGCGGCGCTGAAAGATGAAACGAATAAACGCCGTTTTCGCCAGCCCACGCTGCTGCGCTTTGACAATGACAATTTTATGGAAGAGTTGTCGGCCAGTTTGGGGCGGATAGGGGATGATGAAACGGCCGTTACCCGTTACGTCGCCCAACCGGAAACCTGGCAGCAGCCAAAAGTCGGCTGGCTGGAACAAGCCTCTGCCCAACCGCTCAAGCTGTACCATCCCGCCCACCAGCGCTTTTACCTGGTGACAGCCAGCCTCGTCTGCCGCATTCCCGGCCTGCCGGATCGGGTCATCGACACGGCCAAAGCGGAGAAGGTTTCCTTTGTGCTGCGCCGCCTGGTGGCAGATGAAAACGGGGGGCCAACGCAGGAGTACGGCTGGTTTACCGGCCTGGGCTGGCGGCCCGTGCCTCATGCTTTGAATGTCGATGACCTGACGGTGGGAGAAATCCCGTTTGCCGAAGAACGGCTGCCCATGTTCCCCCTGAGTTACGGCGAAAACGGCCGCCGGCGGCGCATGTTGGCCGGTTTTCTGTCAGTGGGCAGCCGGGAGACGTATGAAGCGGCTGGCGGCCCCAATCCGCTAGACGTGACGCCTTCCCCATCTGACCCGTTGGCTGATTACCGCATGGCGCAGTTTGAAACGGCCGTTATCGGCGGTTTCGTGGGTCTGCGGCAGGCATTGGCAAATACAACCCACCCCCTGCCCACTGACCAGGCGCAGGAAGTGATGCTCTTTGCCCTGCTGGATTTAGCCGAGTTCATCGACGATTACCTGCCCGACGGCTGGGATGATGATCTGGCGGGGGGCAATCTGGCCGGGCGGGATTTCACGGCCGACACCGATTGGGGCGAGGCGCTGCAAACCGTTCTCGCCCACCGCGCTGCCATCCTCAGCGGCGACATCACCACCCTCACCTTCATCACGCCCCAAATTACGGCCGGCAATATCGACGCCAACATCGCCGCCGCCATTGACGATTTAGCCATTCTCAATGCCAGCCACGACGACGCCAACAGTGATTTTGAGCAAACCGTCAAAAATAATTTGCCCGCCAACCCTGCGCCGCCCAGTGAGCAGTTCGCCGATTTAGCGCCCGACCTGGAGCGCCTGCCCAAAGTTGACGCCAATGCCGGGGCGTTTTATGTGGCGCGCTGCGTGTACGAAAAGCAAAACTGCCCCACCTTTCCGGCCGTTGTCAGCCAGGAGCCATCGGTTCCCTTCCAACTGGCCCCCTTCTTTGATCCGGACGCCCCGGCGCGACCCATCCGCATCGCCATGCCGGTGGATACCAGCATCAAAGGGCTGCGCAAGTTCCCCAAAAGCGTCTCGTTCCTCATCTCCAACGAACTGCGCAAGCAGATGGATCGGGTGCAAAACATCAGCCTGGAAGATTTGGACAACGGCGATATTCCCGGCCCGCCTAACATCAACATCGGCATGATCTGTTCGCTCTCCATCCCTATCATCACCATTTGCGCCCTGATTTTGCTGATGATTATCGTCTCTTTGCTCAATATCATTTTCTTCTGGATACCGTTCCTGAAGATTTGTTTACCAATCAGTATCGACGTGGAGTAACAGATGTTTGACGAAGGCAAATTGTATGGACGCAGTATCAGTTTCCCGCCGCGCATTGACGCCAACGGCCGTTTAGCCTGGTCAAGCGGCGCGGATAACATTCGGGAATCCATTCAAGTTATTTTGATGACGGAAGCAAAGGAACGGCTCTTGCTGCCCACCTTTGGCGGCGGCTTGCAATCCTTCCTGTACGAACCCAACACCGTCGCCACCCACCGCCTCATCCAGGAACGCATCAGCCAATCATTGGGGCGTTGGGAACCGCGCATTGCCCTGGATGAAGTCACCGTCAAACCACACCCTACTGATGGGCAAACGGCCGTTGTCACCATCCGCTATCGTCTCATCGCTGCCAACACCCCAGACCAGATCAGCCTCACCGTCAAATTAACAGGCTAATGGAGCGCCGTCTTCCAGACGGCGTTGGGCGGACAGGCTGTCCGCGCTCCCATTTTTACAGGAGACTAACCAATGCCCTTAACCATACCGACCCTCGACGACCGAAACTACAACCAAATCCTGGCTGAAGCGCTGGCCCGCATCCCCGTGCACAACCCGGAATGGACCAACTTCAACGACAGCGACCCTGGCGTCACCCTGCTCCAGCTTTTCGCCTTCATGACCGAAAACCTGCTCTACCGCAGCAACCTCATCCCAGAACGCAACCGCAAAAAGTTCTTGCAACTGCTGCGCATCCCCATGCAGCCGGCCGCCGCCGCCCAGGGACTCGTCAGCTTCAGCAACTTACGCGGCCCACTCCAGGTAGAAACCCTCACGGCCGGTTTAGACCTGTTTGCCGGCCCCGTCCCCTTCCGCCTGCTCGATGGCCTCGACGTGCTGCCCATCGAAAGCCGCATCTACTACAAAGCCCCCCTCGCCGCCGCCCAATTCAGCGAAGTGGACGCCATCTATAGACAACTATACGAGAGCTTTGCCGATGAAAGCAGCGGCGAAGTCTTGAGCTACTACGAAACCAAACCGCTGGAAGCGCCCACGGCCGGCGCCGACTTCCCGGCCATCAATTTAGCCAGCAACCAGGACACGGTAGACGGCTCCCTCTGGGTGGCGCTGCTGGCCCGCGACGCCAATGCCGCCGTCATCCAGCAGACGCGGGAAGCCATCGCCCACAAAGTGCTGACGCTGGGCGTGCTGCCTTCATTGACCGCCGCCGAACACGTGCTGCTGCCCGGCGGCCCCCCTTCTACCGCCAATCAAGGCGGCCTCACCTTCCAGATGCCGCTGATTCCGGCCGGCGGCCTGCCCCTCAACGAGAGCGAGCGCGTCGCCCATTACCGCAGCCTGGATGTGATTCCCAGCGCCGACCTGCTCACCGAACCGGGCGTGGTGCAGATCCCCCTGCCCGGCAGCAGCGACCTCACCCTCTGGCCCAACCTGGAACCGATGGAGCAGGGTTCAGGCGATTTCCCACCCTACCTGGAAGACACCGACGTGCAGGCTCGCGTCATCACCTGGCTGCGCGTGGGGCTGCGCCGCGACGAGGCGCAAGCAGAGTCTACCAACCAGCTGCACGGCTCACTCAGTTGGCTGGGCGTCAATACCGCCCGCATCAGCCAACGGGTGCATCTCTTCTCTGAAAACGTGGGGCAGGGCAGCGGCGAACCAGACCAGATTTTGACGCTGGTCAACACGCCGGTCTTGAAAGGCACGGTGCAGCTCACCGTCAACGGCGAACTGTGGCAAGAAACGGACGATCTGCTGGCGGCCGGGCCAGAAGTGCCGGTACGCGCTCCCCAAACCACGCCCGGCAGTCAACCGATGGAGAGCGCGGCGCAGCCCACCAAGGTGTTCACGTTGGATCGGGAATCGGGCGAACTGCGTTTTGGCGACGGCCTGCGCGGGATGCGCCCCCCACGCGGCGCTGTCATCCGCGCCAGCTATGATTATGGCGGCGGCCGTCAGGGAAATGTGGGCATCGGCGCCATCAACAAAGGCCCCAGCCTGCCGGCCGGCGTCAAGGTCGCCAATCCCATCCCCACCTGGGGCGGCGATGAAGCGGAAACGGTGACAGAAGCGGAGCGGCGCATCCCCACCTATTTGCAGCACCGGGATCGGCTGGTTTCCCAGGCTGATTTCAAAACGATCACCTGGCGCACCCCCGGCGTGGATTTGGGCCGGGTGGAAGTGCTGGCCCTGCATCACCCCGAGATACCGGATGTCTTGTCCGACGGCGTGGTCACGGTGCTGGTGATTCCCCTTTATGACCAGGCTCAGCCGGAAGCGCCCGTGCCCGACCGCCTCTTCCTGGACACGGTATGCCAATACCTGGATCCCCGCCGCGTGATCACCACCGAAGTGCATGTGCGCGGCCCGGCGTATGTGCCCATCTGGGTCTCCGTGGGCATTGATGTGGCGCCGGGGCAAAACGTCGCCCCTATTCGGGAAGCGGTGAAAGAGATTTTGCGCCAATTTTTATCGCCGCTAACCGGCGGCTTTGAAGGCAGCGGTTGGCCGCTGCAAAAACCGGTGGAACCGTTAGAACTGCTGGCCGTGGCGGCGCGGGTTCCCGGCGTGGCCAAGGTCAATTCGGTGCTGGTGGCTTTGCAGACAGGCGGGGCGCAAACGGCCGTTCCCCTCACCGGTCTTCAGCTTCCCCGGCTGGCCGGTCTGGCCGTGCAGTCTGGCAGCCCCCAACCACTGGACGATCTGCGCGGCGGCGCAGCCCCGCCCCCCACCACTAAAGTGACGCCCGTGCCCGTGCTGCCCGCAGAATGCCTATAAAACGATGAATGATGAAGGACAACCCGACTATCCGACTACTCGACTACCAGACTATCCGACTACTCAACTACTGGACTAACCAATGGATGTCAATAACACGAAATTTCATTTGATAAACGGCCGTTCCGACTGGAACCCCCTCATCCCCCCTGCCGCTGAAGGAGAGCCGGATTTGTGGTGGGATGAGGAGCGCCGCGCCATTGGCCTGCGGCCGCGCCTGTTCCGCTTCCCCACCTCTTCCCTGGATGAAGCGGTGACGCCCACCCACCGGCGCGGCGCGGACCGGGACCGCTATGGCAACTGGTATTGGCTGTCTGAGAATGGGCAAGAAATCTGGTTTTGGGGGCATAACGGCCGTTCTCCTGAACTGTTCTGGTCGGTGGCCCATGCCCAAGATAACTGCCCGCTGCCCGAGCACCGCGGCGCCTTCCAGACCATCGCCCCACCGGTAACTGCGCCGCTCAATTTGCGCGGCCTGGCCGTCACCGACCATCATTATTTGGTAGTAGGCGTCCTGGAGCCAAAAGGGCTGCTCGTCTTTGACCTGCACACCGGCGGATCGCCGCTGCGCCTGCATTGGCCGGACGCCGTCGATTTTGCCCCGCTCGACATCGCCCCTGGCCCCAACAGCGGCGTCTGGATTTTGGACGAAGCCAACCGGTATTGGGGGCTGGATCGCTATTTCCGCGTCGTCACCGACCAGGAGATACCCGAGCCGGCCGCGCCCGTTCCCGTTTTTCGGCCGGTCGATGAGAGCGCCGCGCCGGGAGAACATGCGCCGCCCACCCCCATCAGCAGCAGCCTGGCGTCGCCGCTCAACACAGCCCGCGCCATCGCCATTGAGAGCCTGCCCGACGGCTCCGTCCTCATTTTAGATACGCCGGCGAGCGGCCAATCTACTATCAGCCGCTACCGCTTCGGCCAGCAGTTGGGCGGCGCCGTGCCCCTGGACGACGCCCTGGCCGCCTTCCTGGAAGACATCGCCGCCCCGCCCAGCAGCGCCCGCCGGGGACATGACATCGCCTTTGCGGCCGACGCCAGCCAGGAGCCAGACAGCGTGCAGGGCACGCTCTACCTGGTGACGGCCGAAGGCAATCAAGCCTTTGCCCTGCGCCTGCTGGCCCAGGAAACCAGCCTGACGCTGACCCTGGTTCCCCAATATTTTCCCATCCGGCTGTATGGGGGCAGAGCGCTGGTAGCCCATGACGGCGCGGTTTATTACGACGACAAGCAGGCGCGCTGGCTGCCGCTGGCGGCGCAGCCCCGCCCCCGTTACCGGCTGATGGGGGCGTTGGAAACGGCCGTCTTCGATGGCAAAGAGCCGGACTGCGTGTGGCACCGGCTTTGTCTCGATGGGCGTATTCCGCCCGATACTGCCCTCATCGTGGAAAGCCGCGCCGCCAACGATCTGACGATGCTGGCGCAGATGGCCTGGCAGGCGGAACCGCGCCCCTATCTGCGGCACACCGGCTCCGAGATACCATACCATCGCCCCTTCACGGATGACGAGATGATTTTAGACGGCGTGGGTACGTGGGAACTTTTGATGCAGCAGGCAAACGGCCGTTACGCCCAACTACGCCTCACCTTTCGCGGCAACGGCCGGGCCACGCCCCGTTTGCGTTCGCTGCGCCTCTATTACCCGCGCTTTTCCTACCTGCGCCAATATTTGCCGGCCGTTTATCAGTACGACGAGGCGTCCGCTTCGTTTAGCGATCGCTTTCTGGCAAATGTAGAAGGCGCCTTCACCGGCCTGGAAGGGCGCATCGCCCAGGTGCAAACGCTGCTGGACGTGGACGCCACCCATACCGAATATTTAGAGTGGCTGGCCGATTGGTTCGGCGTCATTTTAGACCCCGATTGGGAAGAGGGGCGGCGGCGGCTGTTTCTGCGCTACGCCATCGACCTGTTCCGGCAGCGGGGCACGCCCGCCGGACTGCTGCGGGCGCTGCGTCTGGCGCTCGACCCCTGCCCTGACGACTCCCTTTTCACCGAAGATGTGGTGGGGGGAACAATGGGCGGCAGCGGCGGGCAGTTTATGCGCCATTCCATCCGCATTGTGGAGCAGTATCTCACCCGCAGTCAGCCCGGCGTGGTCTATGGCGACCCCACCGATTTAGGCGGCGTACAGATGATTTCGGCCAGCGACGCCTGGACGCCCGCCCAGGGGGTCGGCGTCTTGCATGAACGGTGGCGCAGCTATTTGCAGGGTGTTTACCAGGATGCGGCCGGGCAGCCACAAATCACGGCGCTCAATGAAGCGTGGGGCGCGGCGTTCGGCAGTTTTGCCGCACTCACCCTGCCGCCGGTGACGCCGCAAGGCGCGGCAAAGGCCGCCGACTGGCTGCGCTTTATACGCGGGGCCATCGGCTTCACCTACGCCGATGTCAACTCGTTAGACCAACCGGCTTACCAGGCGTTTTTGGCCCGCCGTTACCAACGCCTCAGCGCCCTCAACGCCGCCTATGCCCTCAGCGGGGCGCAGGCATACGTCTCGTTCAGCCAGATTGCGCTGCCGGCCGAAAATGAATTCCCGGCCGATGGCGCTTATCTGTTTGATTGGATTCAGTTCGTCTCCCTGGCGCTGCCCATCCGCCGCAGCGCCCATCACTTCAGCGTCCTGGTTCCCACCAACAGCAGCCGCCGCACCGACGCCGTTTTACAGGAGTTGGCGCTGGTTGAACGCATTGTCAACATTGAAAAACCGGCCCACACCTCGTTTACTGTGAAGCCATATTGGGCGCTGTTCCGCGTGGGCGAAGTGCGCCTGGGTTTGGATACGCTGCTGGATGTGGGCAGCCGTTTTGTGGCCTTGATGTTGGGCCAGAGTTACCTGGCAGAAGGATATTTGGGCGCAGGGCATCCCTGGAATGTGCCGGATCGTATCGTGGCCGGCCGCAACCGCCCTGGCGAACATTCGATTTTGTGAGATGGAGCGCAGGCGTCTCGCCTGCAAAGAGCGAACGAGACGTTCGCGCTCCGCTTTTTATTAAGGAGATTGCGCGATGAGTGATTTCAGTACAGCAACGACAAGCGGAGGGGCGCTCGACCCCTTCAAACGAGTGAAATACAGCCTCGGCCTGGTGCTCGGCGTCGATGAGTTTGACCAAGAGCAAACCTATCTGATGGCCCGGGATCATCTGCATCAACGCGGCTTGCATGGTTATGGCACGATTTGCGGCTTGCAGGTGACCATAGCCGAGGACGGTCCGCCAGAGGTGCTGGTCTCCCCAGGCATGGCGGTGAATCCACTGGGGCAGACGATTCGGGTACCGTTGGCGCAGTGCGCCCAACTCAACGACTGGCTGGCGAATCACGAAACGGCCGTTTCCGACCATCTCGCCCCGGACAACAGCCTCTCCCTCACCGTCGTCCTTTGCTACCGGGAATGCGAAACCGACCTGGTTCCCGTGCCCGGCGGCCCCTGCCGCCTGCAAGAAGACAGCATGGCCGCCTCTCGCCTCGCCGACGACTTTGAACTGAGCTTCCGCTTTGACGACGACCTGCCCCAGCAGATCGAGGAAGAGGTAGTAGGTCGTTTTGGCGCGTTGCTCCAGCGCATCCAAATCAGCCATGAAGCGGCCGCTTTCACCACCGCCGAAGAACTGGCAGAGCTGGTGCGGGCGCTGCCTGAGGAGCCGCCAGAAACGCCAGACAGTTCGCCGCTCTACCTGGCAGCGGCCGACTCCTGCGCCATTTTGCACGACGCCTTTCGCGTGTGGGTGACAGAAGTGCGCCCCACCCTGCTGGCCGATGGCCATAACTGCGCTGGCGGCGAACCGGATGAGGGCTGCGTCATATTGGCGCGGCTGGACATGACCCTGACGGCCGCTGGGCAGGTAGATGGCGCCGTGACGATGGTAGACGACATGCGCCCCATTTTGCTGCACAGCCGCCTGCTGCAAGAGTGGCTGCTTTGCGGCCGCAGCGCCGGTCAAGGCGAATTGAGCCATACCTTTGCCACCCTGTCCGCCCCCAACGAGACCACCCTCCGCGCCTGGCTGCATCATCCCCGGCCGTTAGCCCCGTTGGCCGTGGGTGCGCTGCGCGTGAGGGTGAATGAAACGGCCGTTTCCCTCAGCGGCGTCACCCAACCCCTGCCCGATACCAATGTATTCGACCTGACCCTGGACGGCGTGACCCTCAGCAATGATGATCGGGTGGTGGTCTTTTTCGGCCTGGAAGGGATGGCCGAAGCGGGCGGCGGCGGGGCCAACCTGGCCGAAATCGCCGACGATTTGGATTATGCCTTCCTGGATCGAGACAACAATATCGTCGCCGCCTACCTGGTGGTGGTGGGCATTCCCAGCCTGGATGATCTGGCCGATGTGGCCGCCGCAGCGCCGAGCAACGGCGACATCAT
Source organism: uncultured Ardenticatenaceae bacterium (assembly GCA_964643965.1). GTDB lineage: Bacteria > Chloroflexota > Anaerolineae > Promineifilales > Promineifilaceae. The sequence goes on along the minus strand of CAZXVH010000036.1, from coordinate 23,427 downwards.
CGTCTGGAACAACGCCGCCGGTGAGTGGCAAAACCAGCGCCACCGCCACAGCCTCAACTCGCTGTCTGACGTGAATGCGCCATCTCCCGGCGTGAACCAGGTACTTACCTGGAACGGCAGCGCCTGGGTTCCCGGCCCCGGCGGGGGCGGCGGGGGTGATTTTGTCATCGCCCCCGCCGGCCATTACGAGATTGTGGGCGCGGGCGTCTTTGGCGTGGAGGGCGACCCCCTCTTTACGCCGTATAACGGATTAGAAGCAGTGGCCAATGGCGAGGGGCAGTTTATCCTGCGCTTTCCCGGCTATGAACGGCCGGAACCGAGAGGAGAGGGCGCCTATATCGTCAAAGGAACCATCATTGAGCCGGATTTGCCGGAACTGATCGATTTTGATCCCTTCGACCCCGATCATCCCGCCACCGCTCCGGCCGTTTTTCAAGTGGTGACGTTTTTAGATGAAGGCATCTTGATCTGGATCACGCAGCCCACCCTCTTGGGGGCGTTCATTGGGGCGGCGCTGGAAGGGCAGATCGACGCTAAAGTGTTTGAAAATATGCTGCGTTTCCGGCCCATATCACGCCGCTTTATGGTGGAAATCAGTTATTACAAAGCGGGAAATGGCGGCAGTCCGCGCCGGGTCAACATCAATATCGCTACGGAAGAAGAACTACGAACTGTGCCGCGCATCGGCCCCACGCTGGCGGCCAATATTGTGGCCGAGCGGGAGCGGAACGGTGATTTTGCCTCTGTCGATGATCTGACGCGGGTCAGCGGCATTGGCAGCGCATCCATTGAAGATGTACGGCCGTTTCTGACGATCCGTGGGAGGTAGACAATGCCTTACGATTTAGAAAGCCCTATTTTGACAAACGGGATCAAGAACACGCATTATTTTAACGGCCGTTTACTCACCGCCGAAGACCTGCAAAACGAGCAGACCGCCCAGCGCCAGCAGCGGCAGCAGGTGGCCCGCGCCCTGGGACACGGCGTCGTCCACGGCCTGGAAGTGACGCTGGGCAGCAGCAGCGCCCCTGTCGTCCATATCACGCCCGGCCTGGCTTTCAACAAGCTGGGCCAGCCGTTGGAGATCAAAAAAGAGCCGGAGACGCTCACCCACATTGAGGTGACGCTGCTGCCGACAGAGGAAGAGATCGCCCGAGACGCTGGTTTGTTTGCCACCTGCTCGCCCCCGCAAACGGCCGTTCTCTTTAACGGCGGCGTCTTCATTCTGGTCATCGAACCCGCCTCAGGTTATGCTGAAAAAGCGCCCATGCACGAATTCAGCGGCAATGGCGTGGGCCACGCTGCTGGCGTGGGCCACGCTGCTGGCGTGGCCCGTGACTGCGGCGACCGTTACGCTGTAGAAGGCGTTACGTTTCGCCTGATAAACGTGAGTCTCAATAACTCGTCGGTGGTAGCTGCGCCGGTGGCGGCTGCTATCTCCTCTGCCTTAAACGCCAATACGCCTGCCAGCCTCTCCCGCGCCAGAAATTTGCTGGCGCAGTTGTGTTTGGATACACGGGAATCGGCCGAAATAGGCAAGGACCTGGTAGCGTATGTGCAAAAAACAGCGCCGCCCGCCGGTCTGCTGGAGCGACTGACTACCCTCACCGCCTGCGCCGTGCCCCTGGCGCTGCTCTACTGGCACAATGACGGCATCCGCATCCTCGACATGTGGACGGTGCGGCGGCGCGTGGCGCAGGTCGATACCAGCCTGATCTGGCCCCCGCCCACCAGCGACCACCACCTGGCGGAAGGAGAAGCCGCCTTTTTGCAGTTTCAACAGCATCTCGCCGCCCTGCTTAAAAATGGCAGCGGCCTGAGCAATGCGCAGTTGGCCGGGGCCGCGGCGCGTGATTATTTTCATTACCTGCCGCCCGCCGGGGTGCTGCCTCTAACAACGGCCGTTCACCCCCGCGGTTTCAACTACATCCAGTTTTTCGCGGATCTCACCACCACTGCGCCCCAAGAGATCGCCTATGCGCCGGTGGAATCCCTGCTGCGCCGCTCCTTCGCCTACCCACCAGTCAATATTCAAAACGACAGCGAATTTTACCTGTACCGCATCCAGGAAAATCAGGCGGCGGCGGCCAGCGGCGGCGCGGGCGGCCCGCAGCAATACCTGGTGTTCAGCAGCGCCCACATGCCTTTCCTGGGTGAAATCAGCAGTGGCGATGAGCCGTTGGTCATCACCAACCTGACGCCGGACGGCACGGCGGCCGACCCCAGCATCACCGGGGAGCCGCTGCAAATTGAGGGCGGTAATTTCCGCTATTCGGTGGGCGCCCAGCGCGTTTCCCTGGATGGCAACCAGCTTACCAGCTATGACCATCTGCTTTCCAACGATTTTAACCTGGTGGTGAATGTGCCGCCGATAGATGGTCTGCCGGAAAACGGCCGTGACATGGTTTTGCGCGTCGATAACGGCCTGGATTCGGTGAGCCAGACGGTGCGCGTGGCGCCACCGACGCCGGTGCTGCAAGGGAATGTCGATGTCTTGTGGAATGATGACCTGGATGTCAACCCGGACCCCAACCCGGTGTTGGCCGGTGGCGGGGCGCTGGTGGGTTACATCTTGCACTCCCGCGCCTCCGCGCCAGCTGATTTTGTGATCAGCGCCCACATCACTGACGTGGCCTGGCAAAGTACGTTGGTGGTGTTGGACGGGAGCCAGCAGCCCATCACCAACAATATCATCACGTTAACACAGGGAGAGGAACGGCCGTTTTTCATTCGCATCGTCAATATTCCCGCAGCGGCCGGGCGCGACCCCTTCCGCCTGACCGTCACCGCGCAGGCGGAACAGGTGGTTGGCGCCCATTCCCGGATGATCCCCATTGGCGTACCCATCGAGCCGCCCGACGATACCATCACCATCGCCTTCAACAGCTTCCAGGCGTTTACCGCCGCCGGGGGATTGGATACCATCAGCAATTTCAACCCGGCCACCAATACCATCAATCTGCAAAGCGGTTCATTTGGTTTGCTCTCGCTGGTGATTACCTTTGAGCAGTTCGCCGCCCTTTACGATGTGACATTGGCCCGCACCGGTGGTTCGGCCGGCTGGCTCATTGGCCTGGAAGGCGCCCCGTCCGCCCAATCGCCACAAACCTTCTCGTTTGATGAACGGGGCCAGACCATGCCCGTGAATGAAAATCTCCATGTCCAACTGCAAGTGACCCCGGACGCTTCCGCCAGCGGTGAACTGGCGCTGCACGTCCAGCGTCGTGACGTCACCCAAGAGCAAACAGTTATCTATCGCTTGAACCGGCTGAATTAATCAACCCGGGAGCGCAGGCGTCTCGCCTGCCGCTGGCGAACGAGACGTTCGCGCTCCTATACGAAGGAGATAAACCATGATTTGCATACCAAAAGCACAAGGCGTTCCCGGTTTCTACTGGAATCAACCCCCCTACTGGCTGCCCGGCGGGGCCTTTCCCCAATACACCGCCTTAGACGATCCCCGCTGGCGGGGGGCGACGCGGCAAGGCTTCCCCCTGCTCTCTGGAACCAGCGAAGAGATGGCCTTCCGCGCCCTGTACCACACCGACGGCGGGGGCGACAGCAGCCTCTACCTCTCCTGGCACGTCAAGTTTGATCCCTCGCTCAACAATGGCGGCGATATGTTGTACGTGGGTTTGCGCCCCAACGGCAGCGCCGACTCCCTGGTCTTACGCCTGACCCCGTTCAACATCATTCCGGCCGTCGCCCAAGCAGCGACCCAAATTGACGCCCCGGCCATTGGCGGTTCGGTGCAGGCGTTTACCAAAACAGGCGGCGGCGGCTGGACATTAGCCGGCGTCGAACCAGACTGGATCAACGACAATACCCATGTCTGGCTGGCGGCGGCGGCCCCCTTTTATTGGGCGGTGCAAATGCGCATTCCCATCACCGGCGCGGCGGGCGTCCTGGATAACGGCGGCTTGAACCTGGCCGCTGATTTCAACATGTGGTATACGCAGCAAGTGACCATGCCGGCCGCCGTCACCTTTTATGAGTGGCTGCCCGGCCAACCGCCCACTTCAGCTATCAGCATTCTCAGCAACAATTTCCCCGATCCGGCCAACTGGGACACCTTCCACCTCAGCACGGGGGCGGGCGATCCCGTTTGCCCCACTACCGGCGGCATTTCTCTCACCTATGCCGACATCGGCACCACCAATACGCCCGCCAGCCAGATCAGTTACAGCCTGGTTGACCCCCGGCCGAACAACACCTTTTTTGCCCGGCCGCGCAACTACACCAGCAATCCCTTGAACATTGGCGACATGACGGCCCGTTTCCGCATCGCCAATTGGGGGTCTGTGGCCGACCCGGCCGTTTCCTGGGAAGACATTCCCGGCGGGGCCAGTGTGGCCAATGTGGATCCGATTCCCCCGCTGGCGGCCGGCGCTTCTCCGCCCGCTACCAACCCCATCCGTTTTAATTGGGCGCTCAATAATGCCGATATTGCCAATCTTATCACCGGCAAGACGACGCATAAATGCGTGTTGGTGGAGCTTTCCGGGGCCGGACTCACCTTCTTCAACGACAGCGCTTATCGCAATATGGACTTTGTGTCGGCTTCCACGTTCCAGCGCCAGGCGGAAATCAATATCTTGGGCCTGGACCCGCTGGGCGGAGGCGGCGTTGGCCGTGATGTGTACCTGGCCGTTGAAGAGATCAACATGCCAGACACGGTGCGCCAGGGAGACGACAAAGAAACACCGTATGTGGCTGTGTGGCCGTATGAGTTGGGCGAACAGCCAGATGACAACGAGAAAGAAAGTGAAGCGGCGACGGCAAAGCGTGACAGAGGCGATAAAGGAGAAAGGCCGCTCATGATCCCGGCGGTGGAAGCGTTGGCTATGGCGAAGAACGGCCGTTTCCCCCTGGAACGCCTGGAGCAATTCATGCCCACCGTGCGCGTCCACGTGTACCACGATACCGGTGAGCGGGTGACGATTCAGGGCAAGGAGATGCCGGTGGTGCGGGCGCAGGCTTCTTACGGCTATTACGTGGAGCATGAGGGCGACTTGTACGGCTGGGATCAAACGCTGCAAGGCGCTCAGAAAATCGCGGAGAACTTTTATCTGCTGGCCGTGCCGGACAGCGGCGTGGCTACCGTCACCAACACGATCATGGCGATTGACACGGAAGGGTGTCATTTCTTGAAACGCCTCTTTGGTTGAGTGTAGCAGAGCTGACAGGTTTACACAGGGACGCTCCCGTTCAAGTGGTTTTGCATGGCAAATTATCTTTACAGATTGGATCGTTCATAAACCTGTCAGCTCCTGGTTCATATGATGACTGTACAGACTCAGATCAACAAAGTGCGCGTACACAGCGCCGCCAAACAAGAGGCGGCGCTGAAACTGTGGCTGGCAGCGGCCTTGAACAGCGCGGATTTGCGTCCGGCGGGCGCGCCGCCCCCGGCCGTTCTCATTGTGCGCCATCTATCAGACCCCAAACCGGGCCGGTTGGCGCTGGATGGGACTTCTCTGCGCCCGGACGCCGCCTGGGAAACGGCCGTTCGCCACACCTTGTCCGCCTATTACCAACAAGCCGCCCGGCCCGAACGGGGCTATTTGCCTTCTGGGGCCAACGCCGTACTGTTTGCCGACGAGAGCGAACTGCTGGCCTGCCTGGCGCTTGATCTGGCGCGGGGCGAAGCGCGGCAGAAATGGTGGTGGCAGGTTCCCCTGCGCGTCCTGCCCGCTGACACTCTGGCCGCCTTAACGGCTTCCTGGTGTGAAAAAGCAATCTACATACCGGCGGCGGTGGCTCACCTCACAGCCTGGGGGCAGGCAGACAAGGTGTTGAGCCGTTTAACCGACGGGCAAAGCGAACGCCTTTTGGCGGCGCTGGCGGCGGTCTATAAACTGCCCGCTTTGCTGCCCCCACCGGCCCCTGTCTCAAACCCGGCGGCGCGTGTGATAGATGAACCGGAAAACGGCCGTTCCGCCCCCCCCCTTCCGCCCGCCCTGCCCCAACCAGAGCGGGCAGCGCCTTCCTGGATGGCGTTGTGGGGCGGCCAGCGTGAACCGGACGGGCTGACGCCTTTGCAGCGCTACCTGTGGCGCTGGGCAGTCAGCCTGCACCACAATCCGGGCGCGGCGCGGCGGCCCGCCTGTCAGCAGGCGGCGCAGCAGTGGTTGGCGATGCAATCTCAAACTCCCGGCATCCCCCAAAAAAAGCAGAGCAGCCCGCCGCCCATTGAGCCAGAACCGTTTGCATCCACACCGGCGGCAGCCGGACAGCCGACACTGCCGGGAACAGACCCTTCGCCTGCGTTCAGCACGGCCGTTTCTCCCCCACATCTCGCCTCACCCACAGAACCGTCTCTTTCCGCTACTGCGCCGCCAACAGTCCAACATTTTCTGGAAACAACGCCAGCTATCCCAGAATCATTAGCAGAAATAGAACAGGAAACGGCCGTTTCCCCCAATTCCAACGCCGCCATTTCGCCCCCATTACCTGACAGGGCCTCGCCCGCGCCGGTTTCCTGGACAGACGGCGCGCCGACTCGCCTGGCCGGTATTTTTTACCTCATCAACGTGATGCAGCGGCTGGGTCTGCCCGCCTGTTTTGACGAGAGTTGGGCGCTCGGCCAGCAGCTTTCCCCCTGGGCGGCGCTGGAACTGCTGGCGCGAGGGCTGCTGGCTAACGCCGACGAGGCGATTGCAGCCGACCCGGTCTGGCTGGCGCTGGCGCAGTTAGACGGCCGCACTGAGCCGGGTCGAAGTGGCCGTTTACCCGGAACCCCGCCCGGCGCAAATTTTCAGGGAGCAGATCAGTACGAACTGCCGCCCGCCTGGCGGTCTGAACTGGATGAGCATGATGTGTGGGTCTGGGGCAGCAAGGGCAATTATTACCGCCTCTGGTCTGAAAAAGGGTTCCTGCTTTGCCACCAGCCGCTGGCGTCCGGCCAACAGGCCCGCGCCGCCGCTGCCGCCTGGATGCAGCAGGCAAAGCATCACAGCCGCCCCATTCTCACACGCGGCCGTTTCGCCGACGCCCCGCTTGAGAGCGGCGAAACGCCCCTGCGCCACGACCTCAGCCCTGATCTCAACCGGTGGCTGGCATGTGTGCTGCCGTTTATCCGCTATTGGCTCTCCAAAGCAGTGGCCGAACCCGGCGATCCTTCATCCTTGTTTTTGATGAGAGACGGCCGTTTACACCTCAGCCGCAGTCACGTAGATATCGTCATGCCGCTCAACAGCATCAGCCTGCCCATACGCCTGGCCGGGCTGGATTTAGACCCAGGCTGGCTGCCCGACTACGGCCGGGTGGTGCAGTTTCATTATGAAGCGTGAATTGGGTAAAGAATTTATCCACCGATTACGCAGATTAACGCAGATTTTTCGAGAACGCGAGGCAAGAATCTGCGCAATCTGCGAAATCTGTGGATCATCAATATTTTTTGAATAGCCATCATGGCGCTCAGGATAACTTATGAACCAAGCTACAGCCAAAGTTACAGACATGCCGCAAACGGCCGTTGGGCATTTTCAGCTTTGTTTTTATGCGGCGGTCTATTACCTGCTGCATACCATTTACTGTTTGGGCACAGATGAGGACGATACCCTGGAGGAAACGCTGGCAGAGTTCCCCTTCCTGGCCGCTTATTTCCAGGCGATGCTGCCCTTTATGCCCCAGAACATCAGTTGGGCGGAAGGGTTGGTCTGGTGGCGGCAAAGCGTGGCGCACTGGTCGCAGGCTGCCAGGCAAGCCCCAGAAAACGGCGCCGACCTGCCGCTCGCCCGGCTGGACGGCGTTGGTCAGGCCCAGGCGCTGCGGCAAATCACCCTGGTATTGGTGGGATTGGTGGAAGAGGATTCTCGTTTTGGCACGTTGATGGCGCATTTACAACGGCCGTTAACCAACCGCCGCCCCACTCTCGAACTCGTCACCCAAATCATCGGCGCAGAAGCGCCCCTACAAGCGCTGCTGCAAGCGGGATTGATCAGCGTCCCCAACAAGGCGCTGCCCCGCGCCGAATGGCAGTTACATGTGCCCGGTTTGTTGTGGGATGTGGTACGCGGTGGTTCCCCCACCGACGCAGCCTGGTTCACCCGCCAGTCCCACGACAGCCTGCCCCAGGCGGCCGACCTCTTTTTCCCCGAGGAGTTTATGGCGCAGCTCCAACTTGTGCCGCCCTTGATCGAGTCGGGGCAGGTAAACGGCGTCATCCTGCGCGGCTCCCCGGGCAGCGACCGGCTGCACACCGCCGGATTTTTGGCGCGGGCGCTGGGCCGCCATCTCGTCAGGGTGACGGCAGGCGCAGAAACACCCAGCCTTGAGCCAGCCCTGTTAGGCCCCTTTTGCACCCTCAGCCACGCCATCCCTCTGTTTGTCTACGACCTCAGCCCTGGTGAGCACACGCCGCAGCCCGCCTTAACCGGTTACAGCGGCCCGTATCTCATCGCCCTGGGGCTGGCGGGCGGCGTGCAGCAAAGTGGCGCGGATAATCTGGTTACGCTCACCCTACCGGAGACCCAATTGGACCAGCGCCATCAGCAATGGCGGTCTGCCCTGGGCCGCCATGCTCCCACCGACCTGACGGAAATCTGCCGCCGCTTCCGGCTGCCCGGCGGAACCATCCGCCAGTTGGCCCCGCTGGCCCTCACCCAGGCCGCCCTGCGTCAGGACAACCGCGTCACCCTGGCCGATGTGCAGGCTGCCAGCCGCCTGTTGAACCGGCAAACGCTGGATTCGCTGGCGGCGCCGCTGCCCGCCGCTGGCAGTTGGGATGAGGTGGTGGTGGGGGGCGGCGCGGCGGCGCGTTTGCAAGAGTTGACGCTGCGCTGCCGCCATCGAGAGCAGCTTTTAGACCATTTGTCGCCGGTGTTTGGCGCGACGGGGCCGGGGGTGCGAGCGCTGTTTACCGGCGGCAGCGGCACCGGCAAGACGTTGGCGGCGCGGGCGCTGGCGGCCGAATTGGGCATGGATTTATACCGGGTGGATCTGGCGGCGGTGGTCAACAAGTATATTGGCGAGACGGAGAAGAATCTACACCGCATTTTGTCTTACGCCGAGGAACTGGATGTGCTGCTGCTGCTGGATGAAGGGGATGCGCTGCTGAGCAGCCGCACCGATGTGAAATCGGCCAATGACCGCTACGCCAATTTGGAAACCAACTATCTGCTGCAACGGCTGGAGCATTACAAGGGTATTGTGGTGGTGACGACCAATTTGGGCGAGAACATCGACGGCGCTTTTTTGCGGCGCATGGACGTGGTGGTGAATTTTGTGCCGCCGCAGGCCGAGGAACGGCTGCGCATCTGGCGGCTGCATCTGCCGCCGGATCATGTGGTTTCATCCTCCTTTTTGGAGACGGTGGCGCAGCGCTGCCAGTTAACGGGCGGGCAGATTCGCAATGCCGCTTTCCATGCCACGCTGTTGGCGCTAGCCACCCTGAGCGGAGCCGAAGGGGTCGTTTCCGACGAGCATCTCAACCAGGCGGTGGCCAGCGAATATCGTAAAGCGGGCGCTACCTCACCACTGCCGGGAAACGGCCGTTCCACCCATCACAATGGCAATGTCGCCAGCTTCTTGAAAACCTTATCGTAACGTTTCAGTAGATCGAAAAACAGTTTTTATCTGCGGATCATCTTTTTTACGATTTTGAACGACTGAGTTTAACTTATGAGTACAGCGACGAAAACCAGCAGCAAAACGGCCGGCGCCGAACCCACCCCTAAAAACGGCCACCCCCCCACTACCTCGCCTGCGCAGGGGCAGAAAATGGGGCTGTTGGCCGCTGCCCCCATCGCGGGACTGGCGCTGCCCATCCAAACCAAGCTGGCTGTAGGGCCGCCTAACGACGCTTACGAGCAGGAAGCGGACGCCGTCGCCGAACAGGTCGTCACCGGCCAGGCCGGGGGCGCTGTTTCACGACTGCCGGCTAACGGTGCGGCGCAGAGGCAAGAGCAAGAGCAAGAGCAAGAGCAAGAAACGGCCGTTCAAGCTCACCTCATCCAACGACAGGAAGAAGAGGAGGAAACGGCCGTTCAAGCTCACCCTATCCAACGACAGGAAGAAGAGGAAGAAACGGCCGTTCA
>CAZXVH010000036.1:0-13287 GCA_964643965.1 uncultured Ardenticatenaceae bacterium | reverse complement strand
GAAACGGTGCAGGGATTCCGCGGCGGCGTCCCTCGCGTCCCAACCGCCACAGAAGCGATTATCCAGAATCCCGGCTCTGGATCGCCTATTCCCCGCTCGATACGGCCGCGCCTTGAGCAGCGCCTCGGCGCCAATTTGGGCCATGTGCAGGTTCACAGCGACGCCCACGCCCAACGCGCCGCCGCCAGCATCCAGGCCCGCGCCTTCACCCACGGCAGCCACATTTTTCTCGGTCCGCGTGAGTCACGCGGCGACGTGCGGCTGCTGGCGCACGAATCGACCCATGTGGTGCAGCAAGGCGCGGCGGCCGCCTTCAGCCCCGCCCTGTTGAGAACCACGCCCCAGGTGCAACGGCTGCCCGATTTCATCACCAACGAACTGGCCAGCTATGCCCGCCACATCCCCGGCTATACTTTGTTTACCGTCATCATTGGCTTTAATCCGCTGACCGGTTCACGGGTGGAACGAACGGCCGTTAACCTGTTGCAAGGGTTAATGGGGCTGGTTCCCTTTGGCACAGCCATCTTCGATAAACTGTCTGAACTGGGCATTATCCAGGACGCCTTCACCTGGGTGGAAAGCCAGTTAGCCACCCTCGACCTCTCCTTGTCACGCCTTGAGCGGATGCTTGAAGAAGCGAAATCCGAGATGGATTTCCTCCGGCTCGATCCCTTTGAATACAACGTGGGCGTCCTCAGCCGCAAATTTGGCAGCCTGCTCAACGATGTGACCACCTTCGCCGGAAACCTGGTGACGGCCATCATTCAGTTGATCAAAGAGGCCGCCATCGGCGTGGCTGAAGGGCTGCTGGCCGACAATGCCGCCTGGGCGTTGATCAAAAAGATACTCAAAACGGATCCCCTGCGCGGTGAGCCGGTGGAGGCCACCACCGAAGATATTTTGGCGGACTTTTTGCTGCTCATCGGCAAAGAGCAAGAGTTGGCTCAGATGCGAGAACGGGGCACATTGGCGGAAACGGCCGTTTGGCTGGATACCCAATTCGCCGTTTTCATGGGACTACTCAGCCAGTTCCGCACCCTCATGACGGCCGCCTGGGACGCTATTCAACCGGCCAACCTGCCCAACCTGATGACCAACTTGCAAACGTTGGCGGGACAGGTGGTGGGGCTGCTGCAAGGCGTGTGGGATTTCGCCACAACGGTCGCCGCCAAAGTGCTGGAACTCATCAAAAACGCCCTGTTGGGCTGGCTCAAAACCTTCGCCACCGACATCCCCGGCTACCACCTGCTCACCGTCATCCTGGGCAAAGATGTGTTCACGCAAGAAGAAGTACCGCCCACCCCCACCAATCTCATACGCGGCTTCATGAGCCTCATGCCCGGCGGCGAACGCCAGTTCCAACAGATGCAAGAAACCGGCGTCATCCCCCAGGCGGCGCAGCGCATTGAAGCGCTGCTCAGCCAACTGGGCATCTCCTGGCCTTTTGTGCAGGAACTCTTCCTGGGCATCTGGAACGCCCTGACCATCGAAGACCTCATCGCGCCGTTGGCAGCGTTCGCCCGCATCACCGCCCAGTTTGGCGAACCGATCAGCCGTCTCTTCGCCTTCGTGGTAGAAGTGGTCAAAATCGTGCTGGAACTCATCCTGCAAATCATGAACTTCCCCCTCGACATCATCCAGCGCATCATCGCCAACGCCATGCAAGCCTTTGAGGACATCCAACGAGACCCGGTCGGCTTCCTGAAAAACATGCTGGCTGCGGTGAAACTGGGCTTTTCCAATTTCTTCGACAATATCTTGCAACATCTCCTCAGCGGCGTCACCGAATGGCTCTTTGGGCAGCTGCGTGACGCCGGCATTGAGCCGCCTGCGGAAATCACCCCCTCCTCCATTCTCGATCTGGTGCTGCAAATATTGGGCATCAGCATAGATCGCATTTGGGAAAAGCTGGGGGAACGCATCGGCCCGGAAAACGTGGCCCGTATTCGTGGGGCCATCGACCGGCTGGTGGGCATCTGGAACTTTGTGCGCGACGTGCAGGAGCGCGGCGTGGCTGCCATCTGGGAGTACATTCAAGGGCAGATCAGCAATTTGTGGGATATGGTAATGGAGCAGGCGCGTAACTGGATCGTGACGCGCATCATTGAGCAGGTGACGGTGAAGCTGCTCAGTATGCTGGACCCCACCGGCATTATGGCGGTGGTCAACAGTTTCATCGCTTTTTTCAAGGCGGTGCAGTCGGCCATTGAATATTTCCGGGCGATGCTGCTCATTGTCGATGATTATGTGTCTACCATTGCGGCCGTGGCTCGCGGCGAACTCCAGCCTGGCGCGGCCAGGTTGGAGCAGGCGTTAGCCAACGCCATTCCGGTGGCGATTGGTTTCCTGGCAAACCAGGTGGGATTGGGCCGCCTGGCCGATAAAATCGCGGAAATCATCGCCAGCATCCGGGAAGTGATCGACCGGGCGCTGGACTGGCTGCTGGATCAAGCCATCCGCCTGGGGCAGTCGGTGCTAAACATGTTGGGCATGGGCGGCGGCGAAGAGGGCGAAACCCCTGCTGAAGCGCCTGCTGGCGAACAGCCAGCAGGCACGATAACCGTTGAAAAACCTTTTACGATGCAAGGGCAGCCGCACACATTGTCGGCTACCATTTTACCCAATGGCTCGGTGAGCATAAAGATGGCGAGCGTCGTGCCACAACCGCTTATAATCGCGCTTGAAAATTCGGTAGAAGAAGTGAGAGGTTTGGGGGATTCTGCTCCTGAAGGGCTACTTAGGGTATTGGAAAGGATTCTGTCAGCCGCCAGACAAGATGAAAACGAGATGCACCAAAACTATCTGGCTAGCGACGCACGAGCAAGCATTATGCAGCCAGGAGAAAGAACACTCGCCTTTGAGACCTATGTTGACCGTGAACTAACGCAGCTCATGTTACAACTAATTGGTTTAGCAGAGCATCATAATCTACGTGATCTTAAAAACTATTTTGCGGCCGTGCCTGAAAAGCGGTACTTGCCCAGCAAGTATGATGTGCGGGCGCGGCTTTATGAAGGCCCCAACAGTGGCTGGGATGGCATTCGGGTGCGCTTAACCCGCGAAGGCAAGAATGACATTCGCTCACAGGTCATCAATGCCCAAAAAAGCAATGATATTGCCAGCTTTAACGCCTTGAAACGGGAAGATAAGTTTATTCCTTCCAGCGCCGATATTGTCACATTTGATCCCGATTGGATCATCAACGGCGCTATAAAGTATCATCTGGATCACAAAATATCCTTGGCTGAACATTGGCAGCATCGCAGCGGCAATTTGGTGGGCGATTCAGAAAGGTGGAGCCATACCACCAGCGAAAACAATCTTGAACTGGTCACCAAAGTCTTCAATGAGCGCAAATCATCCAGTGTGGGGGGTGGGGACGATATAGCCCGCTTCCAACCGCGTTGGGTGGGCCTTACTTTTACCAGCCATTTAGCGGAAAGCAACCGCGACAAGGCCAAGCGGATCGATGGGCAACCTTTCCAACATGCGGAAACGGGGCCAGATATTCAATGATCGTTGTTTGAGGGAAAACCGCTATTTGTCTGGGGGCAGGAAGGTGTTTTGGTGGGGCACACGAGCGGCGGCGGCCTGGAGAACGGCCGTTTCCACCCCCCACTCTCCGCCCATCACCATAATATGCCGGTCTGTGGCGTAACTGAGCGTCAGGCAGCCCCTCTCCGCCAGCTCATCCAGATACGTTTTGATGTCACCCGTGTAGACCAGGCCCAACGCTTCGGCGATCTGGCGGTGGCTGGGGGCGTTGCCGTCATGCTCTGTTTTGTAAGCGATTACCAGGCGCAGCACATCCCCGACGCGGCCTGGCGGTTCCAGTTGAGGCGCAGCCCAACGCCAATGGCCGCCGCTGACGGCCAGGTTGCGGCTTTGGCCGGGGGTTTTGCGCAGCAGCCCATGTTTAACCAGGCGAGAGATGTGGGCGGGCAGTTGAGATTTGTTCAAGGAAACGGCCGGCGCCAGTTCATCCAGGCTGGGGGAAACGCCATCTTGGGTCGTTTTATAGGCGACGATGGCTTGCAGGATGGCGTAAGTTTGAGCGGGCAGCGGGCCTTGCATGGATTTCTCTCTTTTGCAAGAGGAGGGGCGAGCCGTCGAGGGTGGTTTAGAACGCAACGTCCTCGACCAGGCTTTGCCGCCATTCATTTAACCACCCCATTGCTTCCTCGTATTTGGCGGCCGGCAGTTCTCGGTAAGCGCTGATCTCAAATTTGCGATACAACTCGCCATAAACACGGCCGTATTCTGAAGTGCCGCTCTGTTTGGTCAGCAGCAGGCCAATGCCGCGTACCGCCTGAGAAAGGCGGCTGGCCTGCTCCTGGCTCAGATACCGTTCCTCATCGCCCAGACTGGCCTCCAGCGCCCCGATACGTGAGCCAAACTCTTGCAAGGTATTGTCGTGCTGTTGCAATTTCGCTTCCAGAAGCACCTGGTTACGCGCCAGGCGAGCCATCGCTTGCAGCATCTTATAAGCCTGCACGGCCTCCGTATCTTGCTGCAACAGTTCATCCAGGACGGGATCGGCCGTCAGCCGCCCTTCCATAAAAGCTTCAGACAGCACATCAAAACATTCGCGCTGGTAGCGCACCACTCGATCACGCAGTTCTTCTTTGATGCGATTGGCGTTAATGCCGAAGAGCCAGCCGGGTATATACTTCAGGGGCAGGCACAACATCTCCCGCGCCTGCTGCGTAAGCGTAACACTTACAGAGGCCACCACCTCAGACAAAACGGCGTCTCGGTTGATGCGCTCCCGCTGCCCGGCTAACGCCACGCCCAAATTGTCACAAATGGGCCGAATCGGGACGTAAACAGCGCCATCCTCAAGCCGCACCGCCACAATGGTGTCTTCATAAAAAAGGACTTCTTTTTGTTCTACAACCATTAATTTTTCTGCCATCTCATCTCATCTTTTGTGGTCCAAGTTGCCAAAGTGAATGCGCCGCTCAATACTACACGAAATTTCTTACGTCATTTAATTCTCGATTATTGCACAATTTGGCGTTTAGCCGGTTCGGTGGGAATTTCCAGGTGGCCGGATTCAATCAAGTCTACCGATGTGGAGAGCAAAAAGGTGACCAGGGCG
This sequence comes from uncultured Ardenticatenaceae bacterium, assembly GCA_964643965.1. Taxonomy (GTDB): domain Bacteria; phylum Chloroflexota; class Anaerolineae; order Promineifilales; family Promineifilaceae. Next base: position 8,186 of record CAZXVH010000036.1, on the reverse strand, counting down.
CTAATGCCCACCTGCTCTTCTTCGGCCAGGATATCAATGCGCTCAATGAGGGATGGCGGCAGATAATAGGTCTTCCGCATCGGTTTATTGCGAGCCGGTTTACGCTGAGGCGGCAGCGGCGTTTCAGTCGGCGTCTCCACCGCAGATGCGGCGGCGCTGGGGAGAATGGTGTCGCGCCAGCCTGGACGTGATTCCGCGCTGGTTCCGCCTAATTTGTCAGCTAATTGACTTTTCCTTCTGGTCATTTGCGATTACCTCCTCCGCTAAATCTCGGTAGGCCGCTGCGCCGCGGCTTGATTCTTCATATTCGCCCACACTCAGCCCATCTAAAGTGGCTTCAGGAATGCGTACATTGATGGGAATGACCGTCTTAAACACGCGACTGCCAAAGCGCTGCCGCGCCGCCTCCTCAATGGCGGATGTGAGCGAGTTGCGCTGATCATACATGGTCAAGACGATGCCGGTTAAAGCCAAATTCGGGTTGATTTCTTCCACCTGGTCTACAATGCCCAGCAGTTGATCCAGCGCTTTATAGGCATAGGGATGCACTTGCAAGGGGATGAGAATTTCATTGGCGGCAGATAGAGCGTTGACCGTGAAAAATCCCAGGCTGGGCGGCCCATCAATGAGGATGATGTCGAAGTAATGGCTGATGGGTTGCAGCGCCTTGCGCAGCTTGCTGTTGCGGTCGATGGCATTGATGAAGGCCAATTCGGCCCCGGCCAGATCAAGGCTGGCGGGCATAAGATAGAGATTGGGGCGTACTTCTAAAAGGGTGTCAACGGCCGTTTCCGGCATCGTCATGGCATCATACACCGTCCCCCGTTCAGCCATGGGGTCTATCCCCCAGCCGGTGGTGAGATTACTTTGTGGATCATAATCGATCAACAAAACGCGCTGCCCTGACTTTGCCAGTTCCGCGCCTAAATTTTGCACGAGCGAGGTTTTGCCCACCCCACCCTTTTGGCTGACCACCGCCACAATTCGTGTCATCATTTCTTTCCTCTGCCGCCAGGCTGCTTGTTAACATGTGTCCGTGCTTATTTACGTATACAAACAAGATTATACCTATGCCTACATGCACACGCAATAGTAAATATATGTATACATATGATTACGCGAGTATGCACGTGAATTCTCAAATTTGACGCCTAAACGATGACGACAAATCGCGGCCCCCAAACGACGCTGGATTTTTGGGGGCTTGAAACGGGCGCCACCGCTTTGTATTTCCCGATTGCTGTGATCGGCGAGAAGAACGCTCAAAACGGATATTTGCAGGCAATCAGAGGGACATAAAGGCCAAAACAGCGCCGCTTTTCAGGCGGCGCTCCGCTAAACGCTGAAAATTCCGGTTCACTACAGGATGGCCTGGAGGCGCAGGCGGATTGACAGCGATGAAAGTGAACAAACAGTTGAGTACAGATGTATACATATGTGTGAGTAAACAAACGTTTGTAATCTGTTGTATGCGCTTGTTTGCGTAGCCAGGGCAATGTATAAAGATGTATACATCATGCGGCAAAGCGCCACGACAGCGAAGAAGCGCGGGTCAAGAGGGTAGGGTAGGGGGAGCGGCCGTGGGCGGCAGGTTCTCTTGCAGGAACCGGAAGGCATTGCCACCCATGATTTGCGCCGCCTGCGCCGGCGAAAAGCCAACGGCCAGCAAGTCTCGCGTTAAGAGCGCCATGCCGCTGGCGTCGATGGGGGCCTTGATGGCGCCATCGAAATCGGTGCCCAACGCCACATGTTCTACGCCCACCAGGTCGGCCGTGTAGCGCATCGCTTCGGCCGTGGCCATCACAGTATGTCCGCAAACCGCCATATCAAACAGGGCAATGCCGATGAGTCCGCCGGACGCCGCTACCAGCTTAAGGTTGTGGTCATTTATGTTTCGCGTAGTGCTACAAGTGCCGCAGACGCCAGTGTGGGAGACGAGCAGGGGGCAGGCGGCAACAGCGGCAACATCTTCGATAAGCTGTGGCGAGGCATGGGCCAGATCGATAATCATCTGTCGGGATTCGGCAGCCTGGATAAGCCTCTCGCCAAAGGGGGTGAGGCCACCTTTAGACCAGCCGTGCGCCGAGCCGCCCGCTTCGTTGTCGAAGAAGTGCATCAATCCCAACAGGCGGAACCCGGCGTCATAGAGGCCACCAAGCCGCGTCAAATCTCCTTCCAGGGCATGGACGCCTTCCAGCCCCAGCAAAAAGCCAGTAACCGCTCTGTTTCGCTGTCGCCTGGCCAGCAACGTCTCGAGGTCGGCCGTGCTGCCAACCAGCATTAAGGTATCGGGGTCGTGGGCGATCAGATCATGCAGTCGCTGGCTGTGGTAGAGGGCGCGTTGGTACTGGTCGAACCAGGTGCGTATGGGCCAGTTTTGCACGAAACTCAAGGCCGCCAGCATATCGCTACGGCCGGGATTGCGTTCAAAGTTAAGCCCCCAGGGGATTTTGGCGGCGACGCCTACCGTTTGCAAGGCGATATTGCCTTCACGCAGGCGGGGCAGGTCAATATGCCCATAACGATGCCGACGGCGCAGGTCGCGGTTCCATAGGAAGGGATCGGAATGGAGATCGGCGATGAAAAGTTGATTGTGAAAAACGGCCGTTTCCTCATCTATCTCATAAGACGACCTGGCAGCAACCCGGTTGAGCAGCCTGTCGATCAAGGGGGCGATTAACCGCGTCAGCAGCGCCCGGATGAGCGCCAGCGCCGCCAAAAAAAGGGCGCTGTATTTGAGGAATGACTTCATAGCTTACTGCTGTCCAGAAACCGCCAGCCATAAATTCAACGGCAACAGCACCCGATCCACTACATATTGTTTCGTTTCCATTTCACCTTCCTGGCGGTTTTATGCAGTTTGACTTACGGCGTACGGTCTGATTGTACCGCGCCTTCGTCAATCAGATCGAATTATCACAAGTTTTTGTTGAGGAAAATCAAAAAATTCAATGTCATCTTTTTATTTTGACATTTATGGTAAGGAACGTATAATTTAGGCATGTCTAATTTAGCTCCATCTAAATTACAATTTAGTTACCGGGGATATGGCATATGAATGATTTATCACAAGCATCTCAAGATTATCTAAAAACGATTTACCACCTCACAGCAAAAGGCGGCCGCGCCACCACCAATCAACTGGCTGAGGAACTGGCTGTAAAACCTGCTTCTGTGACGAGCATGGTGCAAAAGATGGCAAAGAGTCAACCTCCGCTCGTTATCTACCGCAAATATCAAGGGGTCGAGTTAACGGCCGTTGGTGAACGCGCCGCCCTGGAAATGATCCGTCATCACCGGCTCATCGAATCTTTCCTGTATGAAAAATTGGGCTACGAGTGGGATGAAGTTCATGAAGAAGCCGACCGCCTGGAACATGTCATCTCAAAAGCGATGGCCGCCCGCCTGGCTGCCGCTCTCGGACATCCAGAACGGGACCCACACGGTCATCTCATCCCCTCAACCGACCTCGAGACCCGCTTGATCACCGAGTTCCCATTAACAGAGCTGGCAGTGGGAGAAACGGCCGTTATCCGCCGCGTCTGTGACGCCAATCCAGAAACCTTACGCTGGCTGGCGCAACATAACCTGCGCCCTGGCGCAAAAATCCAACTCACCTGCACCAGCGCCAACGGCAACCAGCGCATCCGAACCAATAAAGAACAAATCGACCTGATCCCTGCCATCGCCGACATCATCTTTGTAGACAATCTACCCAACCACCTATCAAACTAACAAACCAAGGAGACCCATTCACTGTGAAAAAAATAGCAACCCTCCCCCTTATCATCATCCTGGCCTTGCTTTTAGCCGCCTGCGGTGGGGGAACTTCCGCCGCCGATGACGATACTCTGTATGTGGTAACGACCATTGGACAGCTGGGCGACGCTGCCCAAATCATCGGCGGCGAACATGTCACCGTCGTCAGCTTGATGGGGCCGGGCGTAGACCCACATCTGTACACCGCCAGCGAAAGTGACGTGTCCAAACTGGCCGAAGCTGATGTCATCCTTTACAACGGCCTCTTCCTGGAAGCGCAGATGGCGAATGTGCTTAAACAAATAGGCGAAACAAAAACGGCCGTTGCCGCCGCAAACGCCATTCCCGAAGAGAGATTACTCTCATCCCCCCGCTATCCCGATGAACACGATCCCCACGTCTGGTTTGACGTGGAGCTATGGTCACTCGCCGTGGGCGCCGTGCGCGACACCTTCATGGCAGCCGATCCCGACAACGCCGCCGACTACCAGGCCAATGCCGAAGCTTACCTGGCAGAACTGGCTGAACTCGATAACTACGTCAGGGAACAAGCGGCGCGAGTCCCCGAACAGCAGCGCGTCCTCATCACCGCCCACGACGCCTTTAACTACTTTGGCCGCGCTTACGACTTCCAGGTACTCGGGCTGCAAGGCATCAGCACCGCCTCAGAAGCTTCCGCCGCCGATGTGCAAGGATTAGCCGACTTCATTGTCGAAAATAAAATCCCCGCCATCTTCGTCGAATCTTCCGTCCCGGTACGCACCATTCAAGCTGTGCAAGCGGCCGTCAAGGCCCAGGGGTATACTACCGAAATCGGCGGCTCCCTCTTCTCCGACGCCATGGGCAACGCCGACACGCCCGAAGGTCACTACATCGGCATGGTGGAACATAATATCAATACGATTGTGGGCGCCTTGTTAAACGAATAAAAAGTGACGGGTGGCGAGTGGCGGATCGCGGGTAAACATTCACTTGCCACCAGCCAACAGCCACCAGCCACCAGCCACACGCAACCAGCAACAGGAATTACGATGAACACAAAATACGCAATCGAAGTAGAAGATTTAACCATGGCCTACGGTGAAAAGCCCGTTCTCTGGGACATCGACATGCACGTTCCCGAAGGTACGCTGATGGCTATCGTCGGGCCGAACGGGGCGGGCAAAACCACTCTCATCAAAGCCATTCTCGGGCTGCTCAAACCAGCGGCGGGGCGTGTCCTCATTTACGGCCGTTCCTATGAAGAACAGCGCAAACTCGTCGGCTACGTACCCCAACGGGGCAGCGTCGATTGGGACTTTCCCACCAGCGTCCTCGATGTGGTGATGATGGGGCGTTACGGCAAATTGGGCTGGTTCCGTCGCCCCGGCAAAGAAGAAAAGAAATTGGCAATGGAAGCGTTAGAAAAAGTGGGCATGACCCAATACGCCCATCGCCAAATCAGCCAGCTTTCCGGCGGGCAGCAGCAGCGCACCTTTTTGGCGCGGGCGCTGGTGCAAGACGCCCAAGTCTACTTCATGGACGAACCGTTCCAGGGCGTCGACGCCACTACCGAACGGGCCATCGTCGCCCTGCTCAAAGAATTGCGCGAAGCAGGCAAAACCGTCGTGGTGGTGCATCATGATTTGCAAACTGTGCCGGAATATTTCGACTGGGTCATGCTGCTCAACGTGCGCCGCATTGCCAGCGGTCCCGTCGGCCAGGTTTTCACGGAGGAAAATTTGCGCTTAACTTATGGCGGCAAGGTCAACTTCCTCTCCCGCAGTCATGGCAATGGGGCAGCGACATCTGAAACGTATGAACAGCCCGTTGAGATTGGGGATTAGGGATGGCGGATCGAAGAGTCGTTCGCGGCAACAGCTTCACTCAAAGCAGCGTTCGCACACCCAGGTACGAACCAATCTTGTAGAACCCGACAGAGGGGCGTGGGACATATGTGCGCCTAACGCCACAATGAAAAACAAGACGTTTTGCATCGTTTAGAACACAGCGTATGAGAACGAGAAACAATGGACATTTTTACCGATTTATTCTTCAACTACACATTACGCACCATCGCCCTGGGCGCGGCCACGCTGGGTCTCGTCAGTGGCGCATTAGGCTCCTTTGCAGTGCTGCGCCGCCAAAGTTTACTGGGCGACGCCATCTCACATGCGGCGCTGCCGGGCGTGGTGCTGGCCTTCATGATTACGGGCAGCAAAGCGCCCATCGTACTGCTGCTGGGGGCGGCCATCGCTGGCATTTTAGGCACACTGCTCATGATGGGCATCACCCGCCATACCCGCATCAAAGAAGATAGTGCGCTGGGCATTATCCTTTCCGTTTTCTTCGGCTTTGGCCTGATGCTGCTCACCTTTTTGCAGCGTCATCCTGACGCCAGGCAGGCCGGCTTGAACAACTTCCTCTTTGGGCAGGCAGCCACTTTGTTAGAACGGGATGTGGTGACTATGGCGCTGTTTGGCGGCGGCGCTTTGCTGCTCATGGCACTGTTCTGGAAAGAATTCAAACTGCTCAGCTTTGACGCCGATTTCGGCGCGAGTTTGGGCTTCTCGATGCGCTTCCTGGATATTTTGCTCACCAGCTTGCTCGTGGTGGCCATCGCCATTGGCTTGCAGGCGGTGGGGGTGGTGCTGATGAGCGCTATGATTGTGGCGCCCGCCGCCGCCGCTCGCCAATGGACGGATCGCTTGAGCGTGATGGTGGGGTTGGCGGCCTTGTTTGGGGCCATTGCCGGCGTCAGCGGCGCGATGATCAGCAGCATGGGCAGCGGTTTGTCTACGGGGCCGCTGGTGGTGCTTTCTATCAGCGTCATTGTGCTGTTTTCATTCTTGTTTGCGCCCAATCGGGGCTTGGTGTGGAACTGGCTGCGTCGCCGGAAAAATCATCAAAATCTGCGGGTACGGGCGGTGCTGTCTCACCTCTATCGCCTGGCGGAACAACATGACGATCCACAACATGCCCATGAAACGGCCGTTCTGCAAACAATGAGCTTCGGCAAGGGCGGCGTTCGTAACAGCCTCGCCGCCCTATCCGATCTCGGTTGGGTGCAGCAGGTGGATAAAGACCATTGGGCGCTGACGGACATTGGCGTGGCAGAAGCGGAGCGGTATTTGATTTAAAGAAATTAAATGATTTCTAATCTCTACTTTCAGGACTTTAAACATGACTTCATCACAAATTGAAATTCAACTGATTGCGGCGGTAGTGGCGCTGGCCTGTGCCCTACCGGGCGTGTTTTTAGTGCTGCGACGTATGGCGATGATGAGCGACGCCATTAGCCATACCGTGCTGCTGGGCATTGTTCTCGTCTTCTTTTTGGTCGGATCGTTGGAATCGCCTCTCCTTATTTTGGGCGCGGCGGCCATGGGTTTACTCACGGTTAGCCTGGTGGAACTGCTCCATAAAACGGGTCTGGTCAAGCAAGACGCCGCCATCGGTCTGGTGTTTCCGGCCTTGTTTAGCCTGGCCATCATTCTCATTTCGCGCTATGCCAAAGGGGTGCATCTGGATGCAGATGCGGTGCTGCTGGGCGAACTGGCCTTCGCTCCCTTTAACCGCCTCGATTTATTCGGCTTCAGCGTCCCCAAATCATTGGTGGTGATGAGCGGCATTTTACTGTTGAATACGCTGTTTATCACGCTGTTCTACAAGGAGCTAAAGCTGGCGACCTTTGATGCCGGTTTGGCGGCGACATTGGGACTTTCGCCCGCGTTGGTGCATTATGGGCTGATGGGCGTGGTGTCGATAACGGTCGTGGGCGCCTTCGATGCCGTTGGTTCTATTTTAGTCGTAGCCCTCATGATCGCTCCGGCGGCGGCGGCCTATCTGATAACAGACAGCCTGCCCAGGATGATCGGGTTGGCGGCGCTCATCGGCGTGATCAGCGCCATCAGCGGCTACTGGCTGGCGCGGGTGTTGGACGCCAATATCGCTGGCTCGATGGCCACGATGACGGGCGTGGTTTTTCTGCTCACTTTTCTGTTTGCGCCGAAACGGGGCATGGTGGCGGTGGCGCAGCGCAAAAAGCGGCAAAAATGGGAATTTGCGCAAACGTCGCTGGCGATGCACCTCATGAACCACGAAGCCACGCCCGCCGCCGCCGACGAATGCACCGTCGAGCATCTGCAAGAGCATTTCCGCTGGCAGCCCACCTTCGCGGATGAGGTGGTGGCCAAAGCGCAGCGCCGCCATTTGGTAAAACGAGAGAATGGGCATTTGGTGTTGTTGGATAACGGCCGTTCCCTGGCGCAAGAGGCGTTGGTTCATTAGGGGGTGGCCGGTTGAATGGTTGGCAGGTTGGCAAGAAGAGCGTCAGGTAAACGGCCGTTTACCCATCCCAACTTAAAACGACGATCTTTTCCGCTTCTAAGACGCCCGCTAAACCAGGGAGGCCAGTGGCCTCAATCTCCGTGCCTGGAACCACATCC
>CAZXVH010000035.1:26933-40355 GCA_964643965.1 uncultured Ardenticatenaceae bacterium | reverse complement strand
ACGATTGACGATTGACGATTGACGATTGACGATTGACGATTGACGATTGACGATTTTGCTGCAATATGGGCATTGTTTAATCTTCAATCTTTGCTTATTTTTTGCCAGTGACGGCAAAAACGCTGGAAACTTCTTGCAACATGCGTTCTCGTTCTTCGGGGTCGTTGCCCTGGATGGCGGAGATGACGCAGGTGTGCAGGTGGTTGTCTAGCATCATGGTGCTCACTTTGTTGAGAGCGGCTTGTACGGCCTGGATTTGTTTAATGACGTCGATGCAGTAGGTGTCTTCGTTGACCATGCGCTCAATGCCTTTGATGTGGCCGGCGGCGCTGGCCAATCTACGGGTAACGGCCGTTTTCGTGGTGTCGTCCATCGCATTTCTCCATGATTACCCATCCCCCTGGGGGGGGGTATGCGGGTAGAGTATAACATAGGTAAAAACGGCCGTCAAATTACAGGCTGTCTGCATTGTCGGCTGCTCCTGGATTTTGCGACAATGTGGTCCAAGCAAAATTTCCCGCTCATCTACACCGTTAAATTTCTGTTACAATAAAGCAGAAGTTTGGCAAACTTTTCATACTACTTAAGGAAGCAGTAAACATGATACGTAAAACTGCAATTGGTGCGCCCCTCAATATTTTGCTTGTAGAAGATAATCCTGCCCACGCAGAACTCGTTATCCGCAGCTTCAAGGATCATGAGATAGCCAGCAATATTTATCATGTGGCGAATGGAGAATTGGCGCTTGATTATTTGTTTCGGCGGCGTGATTTTACTGATGAAGAAGCGTATCCCTTGCCGCATATCATTTTGCTTGACATTCGTATGCCTAAAATTAATGGGATTGACGTTTTAAAGGAACTTAAAGCGTCAGAAGAACTGCGTCATATACCAGTTGTTATTCTGACAACATCAGAAGCAGAACAGGATGTAGCCAACGCCTACAAACATTATGTAAATAGTTATCTGGTTAAACCAGTTGAATTTGATAAATTTATGAAATTAATGGAAGAATTGGGTTTTTACTGGCTACGATGGAATCATAATCAGAAAATAGCGCCGGGCGCTGTTCGGTAAACCGGCATCCCTCACAAAAAACTCTCAATAATCATTGACTAAAGGGTGAACCTTTGGCCGAAAAAATGAAACAACTCTTATTGATTGAAGATAATTTGGGTCATGCGGAGTTAATCCGACGGGCGTTTGACTCCAGCGTATTCCAGACGGAGATTAAGCGCGTCAGGAGCTTGCAGGAAGCGCAAACGGCCGTTGCCGAATTCGTGCCCGATCTAGCCATCGTAGACCTCTTGCTGCCGGATGGCAAAGGCATTGAGTTCCTGGCCATGGCCGGCCCCGACGCCCCCTATCCCATCATCATCATGACCAGTCACGGCGATGAACAGATCGCCGTTGAGGCCATCAAAGCGGGAGCGCTGGACTACGTTGTTAAATCTGAAGTCACGCTGCTGCAAATGCCCCACATTGCCAACCGGGCCTGGCGAGAATGGAGCCATATTCAGGAGCGTAAACAGGCAGAAAAACTGCTGCGTAACAGTGAAGAGCGGTTCAGGCAAGTGGTCTCTTCCGTCAGCGATCATATTTATCAGATGGAATTTACCGCCGATAAACAACTGCTTTACCGTTATGTTTCTCCCAACTGCATCGCTTTAACCGGTTATATGCCCCAGGCAATTATTGATGACGCCAATTTGTGGTCCACGTTGGTGCATCCCGAGGATGTAAACAGGATCAATGCGCAGCGCCGTTTATTGGCCCTGGGTCAGAGCAGCGAGGTAGAGTATCGCCTGGTTAAAGCGACTGGCGACATCATTTGGGTACGCGACAGCGCCCGCGTGAAACAAGAAGGGGATTCTATTCTGGTTTATGGCGTCATTAGCAATGTCACTGAACGGAAGAATATTGAGGCTGAATTGCGCCAATACCAGGATCATTTGGAAGAGCTGGTGGCCAAGCGCACGGAAGAATTGGCAGAAGCCAAAGAGTCGGCAGAATCTGCCAACCGCGCCAAGAGCGCTTTCTTGGCCAATATGAGCCATGAATTACGCACTCCGCTCAATGCCATTTTGGGATTTTCCCAACTCATGGAGCGAGACCCGAATATTTCTGCCTCTCAACGAGAGTATCTGGATATTATCTCTAAAAGCGGCGTTCATCTGCTGGGGCTTATCAATGATGTATTGGAGCTTTCTAAAATTGAAGCGGGACGTACTACTTTAATTGCCACCACTTTTGATTTGCATGAAGTGCTGAAAAATTTAACAGAGATGTTCCGCTTAACGGCCGTTAAAAAAGGGTTGTTCCTGGAAACAGAGATAGCGCCTGACCTGCCTCGTTACATCATGACCGATGAACAGAAACTGCGCCAGATCATCACCAATTTGTTGAGCAACGCCATCAAATTCACAGAAGTGGGGGGCGTTGCCGTTGAAGCGAGTCTGGCCCATTACGAAGAGACCCGTGTGACCCTCAGTTTTACCGTATCTGATACCGGCCCGGGCATTGTCGAGGATGATATTTCCAACTTGTTTGAGCCGTTTGTGCAAACAGTCCACGGCGTCTCAGCGCAGGGAAGCACGGGACTAGGGTTGCCCATTAGCCGCCAGTTTGCGCAGTTGATGGGCGGCGATGTGTATTTTGAGAGACGGCCGGGACGAGGGGCCACGTTCCGTTTTGTTATTCAAGCGGAACTAACAGAGCCAACGGCCGTTATCCTGGAAGACGCCGCTCTCAAAGTCACCGGTATCCAGCCTGAGCAGCCTGATTTCCGGGTACTCGTTGTGGAAGATAACGAATACAGCCGCCTGCTGCTGCTTCAGTTGTTGGAATCTGTGGGTTTTCAGGTGGAGGAAGCGGAAAACGGCCGTGAAGCCGTCGAGTTATTTGAACGTTTCCAGCCTCACCTCATCTGGATGGATATGCGCATGCCCATTATGAACGGCTATGAAGCCACCCGCCTCATCCGTGAGAAACCGCAAGGGAAAGAAACCTTCATCCTGGCCCTCACCGCCAGCGCTTTTGAAGAACAACGAGCCAACATCATCATTGCCGGTTGTGACGATTTTGTGCGTAAACCATTCCGCGAAAGCGAAATTTTCGACAAAATGACGGAATATCTGGGGGTGCAATACCTTTATGATAATCAACCGGTTGTTAAGACCGCGCCAAAGTCTAGCCGGGTGGAAGAAGTAATCACGCCGGCCGTATTAGCCACGATGCCGGCGGAGTGGCGGCAAGAGCTTCATGACGCGGCTACCCGAGCCAGAGCCGATAAAATCACCCGGCTTTTAAGAGAGATTGAGGCGGAACATCCTCTGGTGGCCCAGACATTTGCCCGTCTGGTAGATGAGTTTCAGTTTGATAAGATTATGATCCTGACCATAGCCCCACCCCCCAATCAAGGAGACCAGGAAGCATGATAACGGACTCATTGGCAAAAGCCAAAGGCGATATTCTCATTGTAGATGATGCGTTGCCCAATTTACGCCTTCTCTCGCGGATGCTAAAAGATAGTGGTTACCAGGTGCGCGGCATTTCCAACAGCGCTATGGTCATGACGGTGGTGAAGGCCGAGCCGCCAGACCTCATCTTGTTAGACATCACCATGCCAGGACAAAACGGTTATGAAGTGTGCCGCCAGCTAAAAGCAGATCCGCAAAGCCGGGAAGTCCCCGTGATCTTCATCAGTGCGCTGGATGATGTGGTGGATAAAGTGCAGGCGTTTGATGTGGGCGGCGTGGACTATATTACCAAGCCGTTTCAGGTGGAAGAGGTGTTGGCGCGGGTGAAAACTCATCTCACCATCAGCGCTTTGCAAGGGCAGTTGGAAAAACAGATTGAGGCGCTGCAAACATTAACGGGCAATTTGGTGAACGCCAACGACGCCCTGCAAGCCAGCAATGATGAACTGAATGCCTTTGCCCATACGGTCGCCCATGATTTGAAAAATCCGCTTGCCAGTACCATGCTCAACCTTGATTTGCTTGAGATTTTTATTGCCCAGGATATGAGAAACAAGGCTTTAAAGACGATTGTTTCGGTGCGAGAAGGGGGCCTCAAGCTGAACAATATCATTGATGAACTGCTCTTGTTAGCTAGTGTGCGTAAGGAAACGGTGGAAAGGACGCCATTGCCGATGGCGGATATTATGAAACAGGTGATTGAGCGCTTAGACGGCATGATTGCCGAGTTTGAAGCCACGCTGCATGTACCTGAGGAGTGGCCGGTGGCGCTGGGTTATGCGCCCTGGGTGGAGGAAGTGTGGGTTAATTATTTGAGCAATGCGATTAAATATGGGGGCAAGCCGCCGCTGATAGACATCAGAACGCGGCTTGAGGCAAACGGTCAGGTTTATTTTGACGTGTGTGACAATGGTGAGGGGGTGTCGCCAGAAGTGGCGAACAAGCTGTTTGTGGAATTCACGCGCCTGGACCAAACGCGGGCGAAGGGACATGGCCTCGGTTTGTCGATTGTGAAGCGCATTGTTGAAAAATTGGACGGCCGGGTGGGGATGGAAAATCGGGCAAATGGCGGCAGCCGTTTTTATTTTACGCTGCCGGCTTCTAAGGAGCGTTTGTAATTAGCTTGGCGATTTGGTTCGTAGTAACCGCTTTAGCGGGAAAGACGGCTAAAGCCGCCATTACGAACTTAAGCGTAGCTTGAAGGGCATGAGCAGGAGCGGCCGGCCGTTGAAGGCAGCGATGTTGTCGCCCAGCAGCAGGCGGGCCAGGTCGGCCAGGTTTTGCACAGGCTCATCTGTGGGGGAGGCGGTTTCAAAGGGGCGCGGGGGTAGATAACGGCCGTCTTTCTCATACACATTCATCACCGAAATCTCAAACGTTTCGTCAGTTTCCAGGCCGCCCATTTCCGCCACTTTGCGCACCGCGTCTACAAAGTCGCCGTGGCTGTCTACCAGCTTCAGGTTTGCCGCCTGTCCCCCCGTCCACACCCGCCCTTCACACAGGGGGTCCAGTTCAGCATAAGGTAGGGAACGGCCGTTTGCCACCACCTGTTTAAATTGCTCATACGTCTTGACAATGCTGTTCCAGAAAATCTGCCGTTCGCTCTCATTCAGCGGTTTGTTCTCCTGGTAGAGGCCGGCGTGATCTCCGCGCTGTAAACTGACCTGGTTGACATTCAACTTTTGCCACAAACCTTGTGTGCTTAAACGGCCGCTGATAACGCCAATAGAACCGGTGATTGTGCCGGTTTGGCACATAATGTGGTCGGCATGAGCCGCCACATAGTAGCCGCCGGAGGCCGCCGTGTTGCCCATATAGACCAGCACCGGCTTTTTTTTGCTGAGGCGCTCAATCTCGCGGCCGATCAAATCTGAGGCCAGCGCCGAGCCGCCGCCGGAATCGACGTGAAAAATGAGGGCGCCCATCTGCTCCATCTTTTCGGCGGAGCGCAGCAATCTGCACAAGGTTTCTTCACCTGCCATCTCGCCGCCCACAAAGGGGATGGGCAGGTCTACCGGCGGCTTGCGGCTGCTGCCCATGACAATGCCCCCTTCCAGGCTGATGACGCCCACAAATTTTTTCTGCCGCCGTCGTGGTTTTTCGGTGAGCTTGTTGGCGGCGTCTGCCCAGGGCGTCAGTTTGGCCGACGGCCGTTTCTCTTCTGAATCTGGGAGCGCGGACAGCTTGTCCGCCCCGTTTTCGGCCGGCGCAGCGGCCTCCGCCAACAAATAAGCCAACTCATCTTCATAAGCCAGGGCATCGACCAGGTTGGCGGCCAGGGCGTCTTCGGCAAAGAGGGGGGCCTGGTTGATGAGGGCTTGCAGGGCTGATTGGGAGAGGGAACGGCCGTTTGCCATGGCTGCCGTCATCTCATCAAAGCGATCATCCAGCAGCCAGGTGAGCTGTTCTTGCTGTTCCGGGGTGATGTCCGGTTCGCCAAACATGTTGAGCGCCGTTTTGTAGGGCGAAATCTGCACCACATCCATCTGCATCCCCACCTGCGCCAGGGCATCTTTGAGGAAAACGGCTTCCAGGCGCAGGCCCAACACCTCAAACTGTACGCCCGGCGGGATGATAATGCGGTCTGCGGCCGAAGCCACGTAGTAATGGGCGGTATCCAGATAGGGCGTAAAAACGACCACTTCCTTACCTGCTTCACGCAGGCGCAGTATAGCCCGGCGCACATTTTGCAGGGTGGCCAGCCCCGCGCCAAAGCCCTGAAACAAGAAGACGACCCCTTTGACGTTATCGGCGTCGGCAATGGCTTGCAAACGGCCGTTCAAAGTTTCCAGGCTCAAGGGTGGCGGCGGCAGGGGGAGTTGGCGTTCGATGAAGCTGCGCGGCGGCGCATTCCGTTCCGGCAGCGAGCCGCCCAACGGCATCAGCACATAATCCAGCGACACACCGCGCAGGGAGCGCAGCCAGTTGCGTAAAGAGACGGTTCCGCTGACCCAGGTAGTAGAGAGCGCCGTCTGCACGTCGCGCAGTTCTCGTTTCAGGTCGGCCAAGAAGTCAGGAGCGTGGCTTGTTTCTTGCATGGCGGCAATGATAGCGACATCACTCTTGATTAGCAAAAGTCACTACAATTTAGCCAGACCTGAAGGATTTGCGAACGGCCGTTTTGCCAGTGTAATGTCAGTTTGACTGCCGCCTTAATAAATCAGATATGTTACAATTACGCCATGAATAAAGATTTAGAAACCATTCGCCGCCAGTTGCAGCAACAATTACCCGATATTGAACAGCGGTACGCCGTCAATTATTTGGGAATATTTGGCTCGTATGTGCGCGAAGAAGCGACGCCAGAAAGCGATCTTGATATTTCGGTCGGTTTTTCCACGCCGCCATCGCTCTTTCAATTTGTGCGCCTCAAAAATGAATTGAGCGAGTTGTTGAGCATACCCGTTGATTTAGTGATGAGAAGTGCGCTTAAACCGAAGATTGGTGAAGCTGTTTTAGCTGAGGTCGTGTCAGTGGCGCACCATTCAAGAAGATTTACCCTCGCTCTGTGAAACAATCAAACTTGTTTTAGCCGGTATGGGTGAAACTGGGGTGTAGAAAACGGCCGTTCTGGCACCAACTCGCATATAATGTTTGTGGATTTTTAAAGTTTTCATAATTTATCAAAAACGTACCAATCAATTAGGGAGAATGGCATCCATGAGACAAATCAAAATTTTAGCCTTGTTAATTTGTGTTGTTGTAGGGAGTTCATTGTTTGCCCTCGCAAGGAACGTCTATTCAAAGGAACCGATAACCATATTAAAAACAGGATCGGCCGTACCTATTGAAGAACCTGAACCACCTGTTGAATATCCAATAGGTGACCCCCTGGCGCCCACGACAGCGCAATCATCCATACTCATTAACATGGATGATTTTCGAGCAGATGCCAGATTTAGTGGTATTGATGGCACAGGTTACACAGTTGTGATACTCGATACAGGAATTGATTTAAATCACCCCTACTTTGGCCCTGATTCCGATAATAACGGCATAGCAGACCGGATTGTTTATCAATATGATTTTGCAGATTCAGATGGTGATGCCAGCGACGTAAATGGGCATGGCTCTAATGTATCGAGCATCATTGGTAGTAGTAATGGCACACATACGGGAATGGCTCCCGGAGCAAACCTCATACATTTGAAAGTTTTTACGAATGCCGGTGGTGGGACCTTTGGTTTTTTGGAGAATGCCTTAACCTGGGTCATCAATAATGAAGATACTTACAATATTGTTAGTGTCAATATGTCTTTAAGTGATTCACAAAATCATTCTTCTGCGCAAGCGCTTTATGGTATTAGCGATGAATTGGCGGCACTGGAAGCTTTGGGTATAGTCACAGTTTCTGCTGCGGGGAATAGTTTTTATAATTTTAGCAGCGTACAAGGCGTAGGTTATCCAGCTGCTGATGCAAATTCATTGGCTATTGGTGCTGTGTATGATGCGAATATTGGGCAGATTAATTATAGTTCAGGGGCAATTGCTTATACCACTGCCGCTGATCGTGTTTCCCCATTTTCGCAGAGGCATACGAGCTTATTGGATTTGATGGCGCCTGGGGCTGCTATTACGGGAGCGGGTCCCACTGGTGGTGTGACCACGATGCATGGTACGAGCCAGGCCTCCCCCCATATTGCAGGTATTGTTGCCTTGATGCAGCAGTTAGCTGACCAGGAGTTGGGTCGCCGTTTAACGGTCTCAGAAATAGAATCTCTATTAGAAACCACGGCCGTTATTGTCAATGATGGTGATGATGAGAACGATAATGTGACCAATACCAATGCTAATTTTCCTAGAGTCGATATGTTGGCTTTGGCCGAAGGTATTTTAGATATGGTTCCAACTGCAACAGCAACATATACGCATACCCCCGTGCCGCCGACCAATACCGCCACATCAACGAACACACCTGTGCCGCCGACCCACACGCCCACCGCCACATCAACAAATACACCTGTATCACCAACCTACACTAGTACATCAACGAACACACCTGTACCACCAACCTACACGCCCACCGCCACATCAACAAATACACCTGCATCACCAACCTACACGCCCACCGCCACATCAACAAATACACCTGCATCACCAACCCGCACCCCCACCGCCACCTCAACGAACACACCTATATCACCAACCCACACCCCCACCTCAACGAACACACCTGTCTATATCCCCACCTCAACAGGCACCTCTGTCTATGTCCCCACGAATACACCAACGCTAACGCCTACGGCGACAGCTACGCCAGAGTATTACATCTATTTGCCGGTTACTATTAAGGGAAGTGATTAAAAAATAGCGTTGTAATACGTTAATCGAGGTGCATCACAAAAACCCCTGAACTTTCAACCGTTCAGGGGTTTTTAAATTAGGAGGAGTTCGCCATGAGGGGGTCGCCGTTCGACTGCCTCTCGACAGGCTCGAGAACCGCTCACGCCGAAGCCACCATGAATGAAAACCTGGGAGCGCGGACAGCCTGTCCGCACTCCCAGGTACGAAGCGGGAGTTGAGAAGCGTCTCCCACCCCGACCTAACTAAATCCGCTCAAACCGCGCCTGGAAGAAGCGCAGATATTCCGGTTCATACACCATCTTCAAGCCCTTCGTTTGCTCCCGATTGTCATAGACAGCCTTCACCGACTCCGCCACCACATCCATATGCGCCTGGGTATACACGCGGCGTGGGATGGTGAGACGAGTCAGTTCCAAAGCCGGATAACGATGACCGCCCGTTTTCGGATCGCGCCCGGCCGACACGTTGCCCCGTTCCATGCTGCGCACCCCGGAATCCAGATACAGTTCAGAAGCCAGCGTTTGCGCCGGGAACTGGTCTTGGGCAATGTGGGGATAGAAACGTTTGGCGTCCAGGAAGATGGCATGGCCGCCCACGGGGGTGACGATGGGCACACCCCATTTCGTCAACAGTTCGCCTAAATATAACACCTGCCCCACGCGGGAATGCACATGGTCGTCTTGCACCGATTCGGTGATGCCGATAGCCAGCGCTTCCATGTCACGGCCGGCCATACCACCATAGGTGTGCAGCCCTTCGTAAATCACCACCATATTCCGCGCTAAATCGAAGACTTTCTCGTCATTCAACGCCAGCCAGCCGCCGATGTTGACCAGATTATCTTTCTTGGCGCTCATCCAGGCGCCGTCGGTGTAGTCGCAGAATTCCCTGAGGATGGCGGCGATAGATTTGTCGGCGTACCCTTCTTCACGCTGTTGGATGAAGTAGCTGTTTTCCGCCATGCGCGTGGCGTCCAGATAAATGCGGATGCCATATTTGTCGCACAGTTCGCGCAGCGCCTTCACATTTGCCATGCTGACGGGTTGGCCGCCGGCCATGTTGACCGTGCCGGCCAGGCTGACATAGGCGATGGTTTCTGCGCCCACGTCGTCGATGAGCGCTTGCAGTTTATCCAGGTCAACGTTGCCTTTGAAGGGATGGGGATTGGCGGCGTCGTGGGCTTCGTCGATGATCACGTCTACAAAACGGCCGCCAGCCAGTTCTTGATGCAGGCGGGTGGTGGTGAAATACATGTTGCCCGGTATGACCATGCCCGGTTTGATGACGGCCTGGCTGATGAGATGTTCGGCGCCACGTCCCTGATGGGTGGGCACGATATGTTTGTAGCCGTAATAGGTTTGGATCGTTTCTTCCAAATGGTAGAAATTACGGCTGCCGGCGTAAGCTTCGTCGCCGAGCATCATGCCCGCCCATTGGCGGTCGCTCATGGCGTTGGTGCCGCTGTCGGTGAGCAGGTCGATGTACACATCGTCGGCGCGGAGGAGGAAGGTGTTGAAACCGGCCTCGTTGAGCGCCGCTTCCCGTGTTTCACGGGTGGTCATGTGGATCGGTTCGACCATTTTGATTTTCCAGGGTTCCGCCCAGGAGCGGCGGCCGTATTGTTGGCCGATGGTTTGGGGGGTGGGATGGGTCATGTGGGTCTCCTATAAAAAATATTTTTATCCGCAGATTTCGCGGATTTCGCAGATTAAAAAATCGAATCTTCGTAGGGGCTAGGCAATTGGGTCAACTGTTAGCCAAATGCGTTACCGTGTCTCCAATTGCCTCGCCCGCTGAGGTTATCTTGTCATTACCTCGGCGGGCGAGACAGGCGGAGAAGTCTTGTTTCTTCGTGGCCGATGTCATACCCGCCTGTGTCGCCCCTACCAGAGATGGTTGGTTATTAAATGGGTAAGGCAGTTGTCGCTTTGATTTCGTTGAGCGCCAGGCTGGTGTAGATGCGGGCAATGCCGGGGATGGGCGTGAGCTGCTTCATGACGAAACGGTCCAGATCATCCCGGTTTTGAATGGCGACTTTGAGCAGGTAATCAAATTCACCGGTGACGTGGTGACATTCCAGCACTTCGGGCAGGCGGCTGATGCGCTGCCGGAATTTCTCGACTTCGCCGGGTTGGTGCATTTGCAGGCTGATGTTGATGAAGCAGATCATGTCGTAGCCCATTTTGCTCCAGTTGAGCAAGGCCACATAATCACGGATGTAACCTTGCTTTTCCAGCCGCTTGAGCCGGGTGTAAGTGGCGGGCGGTGACAGATTGATGGCGCTGGCGAGGTCTACATTGCTTAAACGGCCGTTTCCCTGCAATAACCGTAGGATGGAAAGGTCCAGTTCATCCAGCTCAAAGTCAGATGTTTTTTGCATGGTCATTCCTCTTTATTATGAACGATTCTTTTGTGTTTGTGTATCTAGTTGAAAGATAACACGGAAATAAGAAGAAATACAAAATGATGTTTTGTGGATGAGGATGGTGTGGGGATGAGAGAGAAAGATATGACGGAAACGGCCGTTATATCTTTAATACAAGAGACAAAGGAACAAAGCGTTTTCTTTGTCTCTTGTATTGAAAAACAAAGCGTTTAGAAAGACGCCTTCTTCTTGTCGATGGTGGTAAGCAGACTGGTAAAGGCGTCGGCAAAGGCGTCTACGCCATCAACTTGCAGCTTTTCGGTGATGGCCTCCAGATCGATGCCCAATTCTGCCAAATTTGCCAGCAGTTGTTCGGCGGCGGGCACATCCGCTTCGAGCGTATTAGCGACTGAGCCTTGTTTGCGGAAGGCGTCAATGGTGACGGGGGGCATGGTATTGATCGTTTCCGGGCCGATCAGTTCATCCACATACATGGTGGCCGGATACGCTGGATTTTTGGTGCTGGTGGAAGCCCACAGCAGCCGCTGCCGCCTGGCGCCGGCCGCCTGCAAAGGCAGGAATGGTCCGGCATGGAATAGTTCCTTAAACCGTTTGTAGACCACTTTGCTGTTGGCGATGGCTGCCTTGCCGGCGAAGGATTCGGCCGCCAGCCCGCCCACCTCAGCCACCTGTTTATCGACGGCGCTGTCTACCCGGCTGACGAAGAAGGAGGCCACCGAAGCCACTTTGCCGGGGTCGCCCCCTTTCTCGATCAACTGCGAGAGGCCGTTCATATAGGCTTGGGCCACCGCTTCGTAGTGGGTCATGTTGAACATGAGCGTGATGTTGATGTTGATGCCTTCGCTGATCAACTGTTGGATGGCGGGGATGCCTTCTGGGGTGGCCGGCACTTTGATCATCAGGTTGGGGCGGTTGACAGCGGCAAAGAGGGCGCGGGCTTCGTGGATGGTACCCTCTGTGTCGCGGGCTAACCGGGGCGACACTTCCAGGCTGACATAGCCGTCGCCGCCTTCTGATTCGGCGTACAGTGGAGCAAAGATGTCGCAGGCCATCTGGATGTCGGTGATGACCAGTTTTTCATAGATGTCTTCAGTCGAGGCGCCGGCCGCTACCAGTTGGGCCATTTGTGCGTCGTAATCATCGCTGCTGCCAATGGCTTTATCAAAAATAGAGGGATTGGAAGTCATGCCGCGCAGGCCGTCGTTGTCGATGAGGTTTTGCAGAGAGCCGTCTTGTAAATATTTGCGGCGGATGTTGTCGTACCAAAAGCTTTGCCCGAAGGCGTGTAATTCAACGAGAGGGTTCATTTTGTTCTCCTTTTTTATGCTGACTAATAGTGTAACGGTAGCAGTGGGTGATGACAAGGTTGTCACCTTCTCACTCTGCCACGCGCAGCGGCGTCAGGTTGAAAAAATCATCTTGGGTGATGCGGCCTTGGGCGGTGACGATTTGCAGGCGGTTGAAGCCGGTTTCGGGTGAATGCGTGTAAGCGCCGATGATGATGGGATAGACGTCTGGCGGGATGTTGTCGTCCAGGGTGATGGCCATGGGGACGGTTTGTGTGACGCCTGGTTCCCAGGTGGAGGTGGGCGCGGTAGGGTCTGTGCTGCCGTAGCGGGTAGTGGTTTCCAGGTTGACGACTTGGGCGAAGAAGGTGTAGTCGGTGGTTACCGGCCGTTTCCCCCGCCAATAGGTGATCAATTCAATCACATCACCCGGCTGCGCTCGCCTGGGGTCGATTTCGTAGCCGACCAGTTCCAACTCGTCGCCAAAGTTCACGGAAATTGGATTGGGCTGGTCGCCCGGAACGGCCGTTAAAGACAAGGTAGCTATCTTCACGGCGTCACTGTCAGCGGTTAATAGTCCGGCGTCTGTGACCGGCAGCCGTTCACAAGGATGGCAGGTCTGATAATCGTATAAACCGACGCGCAAATCCAATGCGGCGGGGGCGATTGCCGACGCCGGAATGTCTAACTTGTAGCGGTTGACCAGCCGTTCCCCGGGTTTCAGGAGTCGTGTGGCTCGCAAACCCTGGCCTGGGAACATATCACGTTGGGCAATGGGGCTGTCTAAAACGGGATCGTTGAGATGCACAAACACAGACCAATCTCGATCCATTTCTGCCAGCACTTCCCATTCTAACGTCAACCAGAGCGCGTCCCCAGGAAAAACAGGCCCTTCGGCTCCGCTCAGGGCAAGCCCTTCTTCCAGTTCATAGCCCACCAGCCGCAGTTGGGCGCCAAATTCCGCGCC
>CAZXVH010000035.1:17423-26833 GCA_964643965.1 uncultured Ardenticatenaceae bacterium | reverse complement strand
GCCCTTCTTCCAGTTCATAGCCCACCAGCCGCAGTTGGGCGCCAAATTCCGCGCCCACCTGGTTTGGCGGTGAGGCGTAGACCGGCGCTGCATACGCCGGTTGAATCCAAAGCCAGGGGGCCAACGCCGCGACGACAAACATAAATACGCCCAATGCACCGACCAGCCATTGCGCCAGTTTTGGTGGCAGCCAGCCCACCAATCCCACCACCAGCAGCACAGACAGCGCCGAAATAGCGGTAAAGACCAGCCGCCCCTGCGAAGACCAGGTGGTGGTGGCCCACTGAATCAGGCCAAAGACCACCGCGCCCGCGAATAATAGACAGACAATGAGGCCAAATTGGAAGACGACGAAGTTGAGAAGAGTAAAGAGCAAAGATTTCAAGTCCCATGACCCATGGGCAATTTTCAATCCTTGGGCAGGCTCAGGACGAGTTTTCCATTCTCTAATTTTTTGCCCAAAATACACCACAAACCCCACCACCGACGCCAGTACAACGCCGTTCAGCAGCGTGTAAATCCACAGCGGCATGGGAATGTTGACGCCGCCAAACAGCCCCCAGTAAGCCATCATGAAGCCTACCCGTTCATCCCACAACTGGGCCAAAGAAGCCGGGCTGGCTCGTTCGCCTAACACCGCGATGAAGGCGCTCCAGCCGAGAAAATCGCCATATAACTGGATGTTACGCCAGTACCACCAGCCCGCAATCAGGATAACGGGGATGAGTAGTAGAGCAAAGTAGAGGATGGATTGAAGGAGCACTTTGAAGAGTTGAGAATAGGATGAGAAACGGCCGTTCTTCCTCACCATTGCCTGCACCATTGCCCGCCACCGCGCCACAAAAATCGTGCCCCAGGCCAACGGCAGCAGGGCAAACGTGCCCTCCTTTGTCAGCAAAGCCAGCCCGATCACCACGCCCAACAGCAGCCAACGCCAGAGCGACGGTGATCGATAATCAATAGACTGTTCACTGTTCACCGCCCTGATCATCAGCCACACGGCCAGCGAGGCCAACAAAATCGCTAAATTATCATTGTTGACCGCCCCACTGATGAACAAAAACATAGGCAAAAAGGCATTAACGGCCGTTGCTCCCAACGCAATCTCCGGCCGACCCGGCGCCACTTCCGTGGCAATCAAATACGTCAGCAGCACCGTGCCCGCGCTCATCAGCACCGAAACCAGGCGCACAATTCTCACGGCTAACAGTGTGCCTTGCCAGGGATTCGCCTGGGGGTCGTGGATGACCAGATTGGTGTTGCCATCTTCGGTGATGATGCCGTTATCTACATGTGGGTTGAGCCAGCGTACCGTCTCCATATCGGCCGTGTCAATCCAGAAAGTCAGCGCCGCGCCCACGTAATAGTAGAGGGGCGGTTGGCTCGCTTCTTGTTTCCAGGGGCCAGCCTGCGCCGGATCATAAACCTGCACCGGCAGGGGGTTGCCCTCTGCCAGATGGCGAATCATGGGATAATGCCACAGCTCGTCGGATGCTTCAAAAACAGGCGTGGTCAGGGCATAGACGATGCCCAGCAGCACAAACAAGGCGAGTATGAGAGCCACCATACGTTTTTCATTCATCACCTCTGATTTTATCGACATCTGCACAACTTGCACAAATAGACTTGCGATCTTTTGCTCATAGGTATGGTACGTATGTTACCATTGTGGCGTATAATCGCTGGTTGAAAAAAATTCACAGATGAGTGTTGTGGCCTGGCAGGTTAGAGAAGGGGGTGGATATCCTGGAAATGAAGGATAGAAACGGCCGTTTTCCGCCGCCACACACGCAAAGGATTAAGTTATGACTGCCGACGCCTGGCTTGTTTTAGGCATATTGCTCATTGCTGTTGTTTTATTCATCACGGAAACGCTGCGCGTGGACATTGTGGCGCTCGGCGTGGTGATAGCGCTTATGTTAACCAATATCCTGACGGCTTCAGAGGCTATATCTGGCTTTTCCAACTCGGCCGTTATTACCATTGCGGCCTTGTTCATCGTGGGCGGGGCCGTTTTGCAAACAGGGCTTGCCGGTATGATTGGGCGCCGTATCCTGACCGTCGCTGGTACAGACGAAAAGAGGTTGACCGTGGTCCTGATCATTGCCGTTGCCCTTCTGTCAAGTTTTATGAGTGATACGGGTACTGTGGCGGTGTTGTTGCCAGCGGTTATTATGCTGGCGCGAACGACCAAGATCAGCCCCTCCAAGCTCTTGATTCCGCTGGCCTATGGTTCCTTATTGGGCGGCTCTATGACGCTCATTGGCACGCCCCCCAACATTATTGTCAGTGATTTGCTGCTGGAAACAGGTTATAAACCGTTCACTTTTTTCAGTTACACTCCGGCCGGGTTGGCGTTGGTGGGCGTGGGCGTGTTGTACATGTTGTTTATTGGACGCAAACTGCTGCCGGTGCGGGAAACGGTTAAGGCCGAACCGATCATGGAAACCCATGAGGAAGTGGTGGATCGGTATGGTTTGACAAGCAATATTTTTCGGCTGCGGGTGCGCTTGGGGTCAAAGCTGATTGGCAAATCGATAGCTGAAGGGGATTTTGGCGCCCGGTATCATATTACGGTATTGGAAATATTACGCCGCGAAGAGCCACGGCCGGCGCTGCGTTTGGTAGGCTCTCGATCAGGTGAAGATCAGGAAATCAGGCGTCGTTCCATCGCGCCAGACGCCGATACAATTATTGAAGCAGACGATATTCTTATCGTGCGCGGTGACGTTCATGATGTTGGTCGTTGTGCTGCCAGTTGGGAGTTGGGTGTGCAGGCAACGACTGGCACAGAGGACGCCAAAGAATCAGTGGCGCGGATTGACGATGAAGTGGGGGTGGCGGAAGTTCTGGTGCCTAACCGGTCACGCTTAATCGGGAAGACCGTGATCGAAACCCGCTTTAGCCAGACCTATAACTTAAATGTATTAGGCATTGTGACTCCGGGCAAAAAAGACGAGGTAAATATACGTGATCACCGCCTGAGGTTTGGCGACACCTTGTTAGTGCAGGGGCGCTGGGAAGACATCATTGCCATGCGTGATGAAAGACGCGACTTCGTGGTATTGGGGCAGCCGGAAATGATGCTGCGTAATCCCAACCGCCAAAAAGCGATGGTCGCCCTGGCTGTTTTGGCCGGTATGATCGTCCTGATGATCACCAACTGGCTGCCCCTGACAGCCATTGCTTTATCGGCCGCTCTGGTGATGGTTTTAACAAAGTGCTTGACGATGGATGAGGCGTATAATGCTATTGATTGGAAAAGCATTGTATTGATTGCTGGCATGATTCCCATGAGCATTGCTCTGGAAAAAGTAGGTTTAATTGATCTGGCGGCAAATAATCTGGTCGATATATTTGGGAAATATGGCCCATTGGCTATTATGGCGGGGCTGTTTCTGCTGACCTCTTTATTCACCCAATTTATTTCAAATACGGCGACAACAGTGGTTGTGGCCCCGGTGGCCCTGGCTTCAGCAGAGACGTTGGGCATCCAGCCTTATGCCTTTTTGATGGCAGTGGCGATTGCAGCCTCAATGGCGTTTGCGACGCCGGTGGCTTCCCCCTCCAATACATTAGTCATGGGCGCTGGCAACTACCGCTTTACTGATTATATGAAAGTGGGGACGCCGCTTATTTTCTTGTCGCTTATTGTTACTTTGATTGTGCTTCCCTTGATCTTCCCTTTTTAGGGCGAGTAAGAGCTATCAGGTGTGGCTGAATCCTTACCCGGCAAGAAGTTTTTATACTTAAGTTCCCGGAAAAAGTCGAGCGTTTGGGCGGCAATATGATCCCAGGTGAAATGGCCGGCAACGGCCGTTGCGCCGGCCCCCAAGTTCTGGCGTAAATCAGGATCAGCTATCAAGGTTTGTACTGCCTGGGCTAAGACAGCGGCGTCGTTTGCCGGAACCAGCCAGCAGTTTTTGCCGTGAATCAACTCAGGGGTGGGCGTTTGGGGAATGGTGGAGAGTAACGGCCGTTCATGAGCCAACGCCGCCATCAATGTGCCTCGGCGCAAGGAAACGCCATCCCGGTAAGGCATCACCATCAGATCCGCCGCATGGAGAAAGGTAGAGACGCGCCGGTCATCGACAAAACCTGTCCAATGCACCCGCTCTGCCAAACCAAGCGCCTTGATTTGCCCCTGTAACTGCCGCAGAAAAGATTGATTGTTGTCCGGGTCGCTGGCCCCCGTTTGCCCGCCAATAAATACCAGATGGGTGGACGCCGGCAACTGCGCCAGCGCTTCGATGAGCGTGTCTGCCCCTTTGCTCTCGTGGAGGAAGCCAAAATAACCGAGTAAATAATCTGCCTGGCTTACGTGCAGCAGTTCTCGCGCTTCGGCAATTTCGATGTGGTTGGGTCGGTAGGTTTTGATGTTGCTGCCAATAGGAATCTGGCGCAGTGGCGTTTTGAGCAGGGGGGTGAGGCTGGCGAAATCTTCCGGGTTGGTGACGATGACGCCGTTTGCCTGTTTTGCCATGAAGTGAACGGCCGTTTGCCGCAGCCGCCCCGCTTTAGGAAAGAGATAAGGGACACGCAGATCATGAAAGGTAACGGCCGTTGGCGCCACATGTTTTAAACGCCAGGGTAAAAAATTAACAGCCGCGCTGCGCATCTCGTAGGCGGCTGCTTGATATTGAATATTGATAATTTCTAATTCATGACGAAGAGTAACTTCCACCACCTCAGAGAGGGCGGGCCAACGCCATTTTTTTACGCGGGGATGCAGGTGGGCGAACTGTAAATCGACCGGTTCCAAAAGCTGCGAGGCGCGTCGGGGGGCGCTGTCCGGCCGGGCCTGTTTGCTGGTGATAATGTGAATCTCGTGCCCCGCAGCAGCCAGGGCTTGCGCCAATTCCTGGGTAAACGCGCCTACGCCCCCTTCCATGGGCGGATATTCACCTGTCACCAAACCAATTTTCATAGAGTTGCTTGTCCATGAATTACTGGGTCAAAAACAAAAATTCAGCCGCAAATGACGTATATTCCACCGAGTAAAGGAAAATCTGCGCCTTCTACGAAATCTACGTATAAAGAAATCTACGTATATATCTTTTCTGGTTTTTCCAGGTCAGGATGATTAACCAAATTCATACAGATTCGGCACCGGATGGCCGCGCCAACGCAAAATCGACATGGCATAGGTGCGACGCAAGGTCAGAAAATCCGCCTTTTGGTGCTGTTCATCCATTGCCGGGGCCGGCCAATCGCCGTCCGCTACTTTCATCAGGTCTTTGTCGCCCAGGTTGTTTAAACTGAGCAGATCCTGGTGAAAGGCCAGCGGCACTTTTGCCAGCGAAGGCGGCAGCCCGGATTTGATGGATTGCGCTACTACTTGCTCGATAGTCCAGGTGGAAGCCTTTGCCATTTGCTGCAATTCCGCATAGACATCTTCTTCGAGTTCAACTTTTACTGTTACTGTGCCCATCCGTCACCTCTCTTGTATGATGGCGACCCGACCGGTATTCTAAAATGATTGCTCAAAATAAATCTGTCTATCTACCTGGTCCGGTCTGTTTTTAATATCCGGCTGGACGTAAACCGGAACGGATCACTTGCCAATATGCCTGAACCCGCTGGCGGCGTAACGGCCGTTTATGCCCCAGCGCTCCTTTTCCTGCTTCCACTATTAACTGCCAACTATAACTTACTAATAAAAATAGACGCAGTGACAGGGTGGGAAAACGGCCGTGATACTTACGAAAATAACGTAGTTTTGCTTGTTGAAAATTAATGTGCCGGGCCACAACTGCCTGGTCGCTGCTCTGCCCCACATAATGAATAATTTGAGCTTCTGGATAATATACCACACGCCAGCCAGAATCTTTAATACGGCGGCACCAATCCAGCTCTTCAGAATACATGAAGTAGGCTTCATCCAGCCCGCCCACGGCGGCTACCACCGGCTGCGGCGCTAACATACAGGCCCCCATGACCCAATCCACATCGTGGATCGCATCATCCGGCAAATCTTGGGCATAATAGCGAGACAGCACCTTTTTCGGCGCCAGTTTTTCCAGCCAGGTGCTTTCAAAAAAAGCGGTGAGGAGGGTGGGAAATCGTCGCCTGGAAGATTGTACCGTACCATCCCGGTTTAGCAATTGGCACCCTAGTACCCCTATGCTCGGGTTTTTCTGGGCGTAGGTTAACATTTTAACCAGGGCGTCGTCTACCACAACGGTGTCGGGATTGAGCAGCAGGAGGTAACGGCCGTTTGCCTGCGCCAGCCCCAAATTATTCCCGCGAGGAAAGCCCACATTTTGCTCACAGGCCAGCAGCGTCACCCAGGGAAATTCGGTTTGTACCATGGCCACGCTGTCATCGCTGGAAGCGCTGTCCACCACAATCACCTCCAGGTCAAGCCCGCCCCGATTCGCCTCAATGGAGCGCAAACAAGCCCGCAGCAAATCCGCCACGTTCCAATTGACGATGATGATGGAGAGATCACGAAGGGGGTGGGGGGTCAATGCTGGCATTCAATCATCTTAACTCTTTTATTCCCACAAAAAGCCGTTCTGCATTTTCAGTGGTCTGAGCAGCGAAAACGGCCGTTTCCAGCCCCCTGATCTCTGCAATTTTCTCGGCCACAAAACGGACATATCCCGGCTCATTCCGTTTGCCCCTGAAAGGATGAGGCGTGAGAAAGGGCGCGTCGGTCTCCACCAAAATGCGCGCCAACGGCGCTTGGGCGGCAATATCACGCAACTCGTCGGCTTTCTTAAACGTCACCGGGCCGGTGAACCCGAGGTAAAAACCCATGTCGAGCGCCGCCTGCGCCGTGGCCCAATCGGCGGAAAAGGAGTGCAGCACACCGGGCCGCTCCCGCCCGGCCAGCGGCGATTCCGCCAGCAGGCGAATGACATCTTGGCTGGCATCCCGATTATGGATGATCACAGGCAAATCCAACGCGGCGGCCAGCGCCAACTGCCTCCGCAGCGCCTCATGCTGCACCGCCGGGGGCGAATCGTGCCAGTAATAGTCCAGGCCAATTTCACCGATTGCCACCACTTTTTTGTGTTGAGCGAAGCGCTTGATGGTTTCCAGCCAGTTTTCAGGCAGAACGGCCGTTGCATTTGGATGCACCCCCATCGCCGCAAAAACGCCTTCATACTGCTCCGTTAATTGCAAAACTGGTTCACAGTTCTGCAAATCCAGCGCCGGCACAATGATGCGCGTCACGCCATTCTCAAAAGCCCGCTGTACAACGGCGTCACGTTCACCATCAAACTTATCAAAATCCAAATGGCAGTGGGTATCAACTAATTTCATAAGGGGGATGAGGAAAAGAAGGAACACAGAGAATACGGAGATGTCACAGAGTTACACAGAGATTTTCTCTTAT
Organism: uncultured Ardenticatenaceae bacterium; assembly: GCA_964643965.1. GTDB lineage: Bacteria > Chloroflexota > Anaerolineae > Promineifilales > Promineifilaceae. The sequence goes on along the minus strand of CAZXVH010000035.1, from coordinate 19,488 downwards.
TCTTTCTGTGATTCTCTATCTATCCTCTATGCAAGGCGGTGTTCCTTCTTTTTATTTTTCTCGATTAAGCGCGGCCAACATGAAATCTTCCGGCACTTGCACCGCCACCACTTCACCACGGGCGCACTCTACGCCGTTCGCAAAAAGTGATTCAGCCACGACCACTTTACGCCCTTTAATTTCTTTGACGGTGGCTCGAATTTCCAGGACGCCATCAATGGGGGTTGGCTTCAAGTAATCAACATGCAGCGAAGCGGTGACAAAGCGGAAAGCTGGCTCCTGGCCCATGGGCACGCCTTGATGCCGGTGCATGGCGGCCGCCGCTGTGCCCGTGCCGTGACAATCAATCAACGAAGCGATCAGGCCGCCATAGACAAAACCGGGCAGCGCCATATGCTCATCACGCGGCTGATACCGGCAAACGGCCGTTTCCCCTTCCCAATAGCTCTTAATTTGCAGCCCCTTCTCATTCAGTCGGCCGCAACCATAACAGTAACTCACTTCATCAGGATAATAATCTTGAAATGCTTTCTCGTTCATAAAAACCTCAATATAAAGGGACAAAGAAACAAAGAAACAAAGGGTTTTTCTTTGTCCCTTCGTCCTTTTGTTCCTTTCTAATATTTTCCTACAGACCAGCGATTTTCATGCCGTCCGCCAAAATAGCTTGCACCCGATCCTCGTGGGTGGTTTCACAGTAGACGCGGATAACTGGCTCCGTGCCGCTGAAACGCACCAGCAGCCAGCCGCCATCTTCCATGATGAACTGGTGGCCGTCGATGGTCACAATGTCGGTCACTTTCAGGCCGCCAATGGTCAGGGGCCGCGCCGCATGGACCCGCGCCAGGATTTCCGCCTTCAACTCGGGGTCAAAGCGACTGTCGATACGGTCATAGAAGTGTGGGCCAACTTTTTCATACAGAATAGCCAACAGTTCTGACGGTTTCTTGCCCGTTTGCACCATCATATCCAGGAAATAGAGGCCGGCCAGAATGCCATCCCGTTCCGGCACATGCCCGCGGAAAGCGTAGCCACCGCTTTCTTCGCCGCCGATCATGGCGCCTACTTCCACCATTTTGGGGGCAATGTATTTGAAACCAACGCCCGTTTCATAAACCGGCACGTTATAAATTTGCGCCAACTTATTGAGCATTTTGGTGGTTGAAATGGTTTTGACGATGGGGCCGCGTTCGCCGCGTACCTCCAGGAAGTAATAACCCATGAGGCCATATACCTGAAGCTGATTGAGAAAACGGCCGTTTTCATCCCCAAAGCCTACCCGATCCGCATCGCCATCATTGATAACGGTCACATCCGCCTTGATCTTTTTGGCAAAGGCCAGCCCATGATCCACGTTTGGCGGGATCGGTTCGGGACGGGTCATGTTTGGGTAGATAGGGTTGCGCGTATTATGGATTTCACTGATGCTTGTTTTGCCATCAGCCAGCAAACGAGGGAACCAACCGGCGCCATTGCCCCACATGGCGTCCACCGCCACGTCAAAGCCCGCTTTCTTGATTGGGGCCACATCTACCAGGCGGTGCAGTTGCGCCTCGTAAGCCGGTGAGGCGTCAAACATCGTCACCAGACCATCAGAGAGCGCGTCGTCAAGTTTCATGGTGGAAACGGCCGTTCTCGCCGGAATCTGCGCCTCAATTTTTTGCAAGCCAGCCGGGGGAATGGCTCCACCCTGCGGATCACGCACCTTGAAACCGCAATCCCAATAAGGGTTGTGGCTGGCGGTGATGTTAATAGCGCCGCCAGCCTGCTTGTCTACCACTGCATAAGAAATGGCGGGCGTGGGCGTCGCCCTGTCCGTCAACCAGACGTGAATGCCATTGGCGGCCAACACTTCGGCGGCGGCGGCGGCAAAAAACTCCGCCTGAAAGCGCTTGTCATGACCGATAACCACACCTTGCTGGGAACGGCCGTTCTCCCGCAAAAACGCCGCAAATCCCTGGGCGCAGCGAGCCACATTTTCAAATGTATAATCCGCCCCAATCCGCGCCCGCCAGCCATCCGTACCGAACTTAATATCCATAAAAATTCTCCTCAGCCAGATAGA
>CAZXVH010000035.1:0-17323 GCA_964643965.1 uncultured Ardenticatenaceae bacterium | reverse complement strand
ACGCTATCTTCTCACATCGCCTTTTTGCCGCTTTGAATCAGGGACAGATCAGACTCCACCATCATCTTAACCAGTTCAGAAAAAGAGACGGTCGGTTCCCAGCCCAACTGCCGCCCTGCCTTACTTGGATCGCCTACCAATAAATCGATCTCGGCCGGCCGCATAAAACGCGGGTCTTGCACCACATAATCATGCCAATCCAGGTTGACATAACCAAACGCCTCTTGCAAAAATTCTTCCACAGAATACGTCTCACCGGTGGCTACCACAAAATCATCCGGTTTATCTTGTTGCAGCATCAGCCACATCGCTTTCACATAATCGCCAGCAAAGCCCCAGTCGCGCCGGGCATCCAGGTTGCCTAAACGGAGTTCATCAGCCAGCCCCATTTTGATTTGGGCCACATGATAGGTAATTTTGCGCGTGACAAATTCCAAACCACGCCGCGGCGATTCATGATTAAATAAAATGCCAGAAGAGGCGTGCAGATCATAACTTTCCCGGTAATTGATCGTGATCCAATGCCCATACACCTTTGCCACCCCATAAGGGCTGCGCGGGTAAAAAGGCGTGGTCTCTTTTTGGGGCACTTCCACCACTTTGCCAAACATCTCGCTGGAACTGGCCTGGTAAAAACGGATTTTCGGGTCAACAATGCGAATGGCGTCCAGGACCCGAGTGACGCCCAAAGCCGTCACATCGCCGGTGAAGACCGGTTGGTTCCACGAGGTCTGCACAAAAGATTGGGCAGCCAGATTATAGATTTCGTCTGGTTTGTATTCTTCCAAGATGCGGATCAATGAAATTTGATCACCTAGATCGCCGGGAACCAGCGTGAGACGGTCTTGGATGTGGGCCACCCGATGGAAGTTGACGGTGCTGGTACGGCGCACCATACCCACGACGTCGTATCCCTTTTCCAATAAAAATTCGGCCAAATAAGAACCATCTTGACCGGTAATGCCTGTAATCAAGGCTGTAGGCATATCATTTCTCCTTGCGTATTTTATTTTCTATGGTTTGAGCAGCTGGATTATAACGTAGCAGAATTGATGCGTAAAACATATGGCGGTTTCCGTTGAGGTTTAACCAGGGAATCGTCAGGTGGGCAGTGGGGGAATTTACATTGCTTCGCGGAGAAAGGGGAATTTTTGCATAGACGCCACAGCAATAGATGCCACATCTTTCAGTTTGCCGTAAAATTGGAGGATACTTCAGTTTTTGTACAGGAGCATCTATGGAAACCAATATGCATAGAAACGGCCGTTCCCGTGTGGTCATTACCGGCGTCGGTATCGTCAGCCCCATTGGTAATACCGCTGACGAAAACTGGACGAGCCTGATGAACGGCCGTTCAGGCATCGGTCCTATTACCCAATTTGATTCCAGTCACCTGCCCGTCCACATTGCCGGCGAAGTCAAAGATTTTGATCCCGCCGATTATATGAATTTTAAAGAAGCGCGACGCATGTCCCGAGGCTCTCAACTCATCATTGCCGCCACCAAAATGGCGTTGGCAGACGCCGACCTGGAAGCGCCGCTGGCTGATGGTGAACGAGCGGCCACCGTCATCGGCACTGGCGCTGGTGGTCTGGAAGTAGCCGACCGTGAATTGGGCATTTTACGGGCACAAGGCTTTAACCGCGTCAGTCCTTTTGCCATGGTGGGCTTCTTGCCCAATATGCCCGCCTATCACGTGAGCTTGTTGACTGGCGCTAAAGGGCCTATCAACACTGTCGTGGCAGCGTGCGCCAGCGGCACACAAGCCATTGGTGAAGCGCTGGACTACATTCGTCATGGTCGCGCCGACATCGTGATCACCGGCGGCGTAGAAGGATTGGTTCATGAATCAGCCATTACCGGCTTCGCCCGCATGAGGGCGCTTTCCATGCGTAATGACGAGCCGGAAAAAGCCAGCCGCCCCTTCGACAAAGAGCGCGATGGCACCATCATGAGCGAAGGCGCCGGAATGTTGATCTTGGAAAGATTAGACCATGCCCTGGCTCGAAACGCCTATATTTATGCGGAAATCCTCGGTCATGCTTCCTCTTCTGATGCCTTCCACATCTCCCAACCAGACCCGGATGCTGGCGGCATGTATCGCGCCATGAAATGGGCGTTGGCAGATGCGGGCGTCTCTACTGAACAGATCGATTACATCAACGCACATGGCACTTCCACGCCACTCAACGACGCCACGGAAACCTTTGCCATCAAGCGCTTGTTTGGCGAATACGCTTATAACATTCCAGTCAGCAGCACCAAATCTATCACCGGCCACGCCATGGGGGCTACCGGCGCCATTGAGGCCATTTACGCCGCCTATGCTTTGCAAAAAGGGATGATCCCTCCTACCTGGAATTATGAGACGCCAGACCCGGAATGCGACCTTGATTATGTGCCCAACGCGCCCCGAGAAGCCAAATTGGCGTATGTCTTGTCCAATTCGTTTGGCATGGGTGGGCAAAATGCCTGCCTCGTTTTCAAACGCTTTGAAAATGGGAAAACAGTTAAATTCAAGGAGAAATAATGTTTAGTGATATGGTTGTTATTCTCGTTGCTTTATTTGTAATCGCGCTGATTTCTGCGCCCCTTATCTATTTTTGGCAGAAAAGCAAAAGTAATGACACAAACGAGTAAATAATTGTCTGTCAATGAAAAAGATGTCTGTTCTCGTGATCGGCAGTGGGGGGCGTGAACATGCAGTTGCCTGGAAATTAAGGCAGTCAGCCCAAGTCGATAGATTGTACATCGCCCCAGGTAATGCCGGCACGGCAATGGTCGGTACAAATGTGCCCATTGGGGCAGAAGATGTTGAGGCTTTGCTCACCTTTGCCAGAGATAATAGGATTGACTTAACGGCCGTTGGCCCCGAAGTTTCCCTGGCAATCGGCATTGTAAATGCTTTTCAGGCGGCCGGTCTCACTGTATTTGGCCCCTCCAAAGCCGCCGCGCAATTGGAAGCGTCTAAAGCCTTCGCTAAAGAGTTTATGCAGGAATTTGGCATCCCCACGGCCGTTTCCCAAACATTCAACGAGTACAATTGTGCGGTAAGGGCGCTTCGTGAAGCGCCTTTACCGCAGGGCATCGTCATCAAAGCCAGCGGTCTGGCGGCGGGTAAAGGCGTCGTGGTCTGCGATACCGTCGCGCAAGCAGAAATTGCCCTGCGCCAGATCATGCTCGATAAAGCCTTTGGCGAATCTGGCGACCTGGTGCTGTTGGAAGAGCGACTGAACGGCCCGGAAGTCTCCCTGCTTGCTTTTTGTGATGGCAAAACGGCCGTTCCCATGTTACCTGCCCGTGATCACAAACGCGCCTACAATCAGGACGAAGGCCCCAACACCGGCGGCATGGGCGTCTACGCCCCGCCGCCCGATGTGGATGATGCGCTGGTGCAGCAAATCATGGCGCAAGTCATTCAGCCCACGATTGAAGGCATGGCGCGGCGGGGTACGCCTTTTAGCGGCGTCCTCTATGCCGGCGTCATGCTCACGGCCGCCGGCCCCAAAGTGTTGGAATTCAACTGCCGCTTCGGCGATCCGGAAACGCAAGTCGTCCTGCCCATGTTGCAAAGCGATCTGGCCGAAATTATGTTGGCCTGCGTTGCCGGGCGCTTGACCACTGATCTGATTGAGGTATTCCCTGGCGCGGCGGCCACCGTTGTCATGGCGGCGCCAGGCTATCCAGGCAACTACCCCAAAGGGCTGCCCATCAGTGGCCTGGACGCTGTGCCCGATGATGTGATTGTTTTTCATGCCGGCACAGCTCAGGCAGACGGCCACATCGTCACCAATGGCGGCCGTGTTCTCTGCGTGACGGCGCGGGGTGATGATGTAGAAACGGCCGTTTCCCGGGCCTATGCTGGCGTCCAAAAAATCCATTTCGATGGGGCCCACTACCGCACCGACATCGGCCGCTCACAGCCTGCCTGCCTACCCGACTAAGGAGTACCCGCCACATGGCTAAATCCGCATACGCTAACGCCGGCGTCGATATCGCCGCCGGCCATGAAGCGACACGATTGATGAAAACGGCCGTTCAAGCCACTTTTGGCCCTGAAGTATTGTCAGAGGTGGGTAGTTTTGGTGGGCTGTACAGCGCCCTGGCGCTCAAAGAGATGGCCTCCCCCGTCCTGGTAGCCTCCACCGACGGCGTAGGCACGAAAACCAGAGTCGCCGCAATCATGAATCGCTGGGATACCATCGGGCAGGACATTGTAAACCATTGCCTCAACGACATTCTGGTGCAGGGAGCACAACCCCTCTTTTTTCTCGACTACGTGGCCGCCAGCGCCCTAGACCCGCAGAAAATTGCGGAGGTGGTGGGCGGCGCAGCCCAGGCGTGCCGGAAAGCTGGCTGCGCTTTGCTTGGGGGCGAAACGGCGGAGATGCCCGGCGTCTACCAACCAGGTGAACTGGACCTGGTGGGTACGATGGTGGGGGTGGTGGAGCAGGCGCGGGTGATAAACGGCCGTTCCATCCAAGCCGGCGACATCATTCTGGGGCTGCCCTCCAGCGGTCTGCATACCAACGGCTACACCCTGGCCCGTACCGTCCTGGCTAACCTGGACTGGCACAGCATCCACCCCGCTCTGGGGCAAACGCCTGGCGAGGCGCTGCTGGCGGTTCACCGCGCTTACCTGACAGAAATCCGCCGCCTATGGGCCGCTGGCGTCGAGATCCGCGGATTGGCGCATATCACCGGCGGCGGCCTCATTGACAACCCCCCACGCATTTTTCCTGATGGTTTAGGCGCAAAGCTTCATCAAGGTAGTTGGCCCCTTCCGCCCATCTTCAGTCTCATCCAGCAGCTGGGCGGTATCCCCGAGGCTGAAATGCACCACGTCTTCAATATGGGTCTCGGTATGCTCATCGTCGTGGCTCCAGACCAGGCCGAACTCGCCCAAAAAAGCCTCGGCGCTGGCATCTATCAAGTTGGAGAAATCGTCAAAGGGGAAAAAAGCGTCTCAATACGGTAAACTGTCCACTGTCCACTGTAAACTGTCCACCGTTCACGCCGCCAGCCTGGCCTGCTCGTGGGACACCTCAATGATCTCAGAAATGAGCTGCGGCGAGTTTATATTCTTAAGCAAATAGCGGTAAGCGCCAGCATGGAGGACCAACTCCCGTTCAATATCGTCGGCATATGAAGTGAGAATAATAACGGCCGTTCCCAGTTGCGTTAACTGTGTCACCATCTCAATCGTCACATCAAAATCAAAATCACTGCGGCTTTTCAAACCCAAAAGCGCCACATCAGAATGCTGAAACGCCATATTACCGATGGCATTCATATCTGATGTGGCCGCTACAACCTCAATAGAAGGGGTCGAATTGAGCCGTCTTGCCAGCGCATTTCGTACCGCTTCATGCTCATCTATAATTAATAAACGTACCTTAGCCATAATAATCAATTCGATACACAAAATAATGAGGAATTCTGACATAAAGTGTAAGACAACTGTGCCTTTGTCTCTAGTATCGAATGTCATGGATACTGAAGATTAATGTCACCCTCTGAATGGTTACACCGCAAAGCTAAGAAGGACAAAAGTCACCAGATAAGCATGACATATGCCACAGACATATTTAGCCCGAAATCAGGTAAACTAGAACCGTATTAACGTCCGAATTGGTGGCCGAGAGATCATTGCAATGCAATTGAGGAAGGCTGCCCCCAAAAAAAGGGGAAAAATATGCTAACTGTACAAGACATGATGACAATTGTTCCGGATACCATTTCGCCGACAACAACCCTTCGCGATATCATTGGTATGATGAAGACAGAAGGGTACAGACACCTCCCCGTGGTAGATGACGGCAAACTGGTAGGCATCATCACAGATCGTGATATTCGTCTGGTTATGAATTCGCCGATGGTTTTGCATGAACGGCGCCAGGATGAAGAGTTAATTGACGCCGTTACTGCCGAAAGCTGCATGACCCCCAATCCCGTTAGTGTAGCCCCAGACACCCCCGCCTTCCGCGCCGCAGAAATGTTGAGCATTTACAAATTCGGGGCGCTCCCCGTTGTGGAAAAGGACACGCTCGTAGGCATTATCACCGTCACCGACTTCCTCGACTTCTTCGCCACCAGCCAGACCTGACGCCAAGAAGTTCAGCTTTTTTAGAGAAGTTGAACTTCTCCATTTTGCTTTTTTACATGGGTCTTGCTTTACTTGAGGGGAATACCAGCGTGATTTTTGTGCCTTGACCAGGCGTAGATTCGATTTGGTAAGAGCCATTTAACTCTTCAGCCCGCGCCCGCATATTGGCTAAACCATGCCCTACTGTATTGTCCATAGTATGCGGATCAAAGCCACGGCCGTTATCGGTAATGCTCAGTTCCACCCCTTTTCCTACCCGTCTCGCCTTCACCTTCACTTCAGTCGCTTGGGCATGGCGGGCCACATTTGCCAACGCTTCCTGCGCTGTCAGAAAAACCGCCCTTATCACTGGCGTTGACAGGCTGCCTCCCACCCATTGCGGCACATCCAACGTCACCGGCACCATCGTATTCGCCTGAAATTCCCGCACCAACCGCGATAGCCCTTGATCCAAATTACCGCTAAAACGATGTGGCCTTAGATCCAAGATAAAATTACGTATATCCCGGATCGTGTCATTTAAGCTGCCAATGGCTCCCGCCAATAATTTATCAGCCTGGCCCACATCCTTATCCTGAATTTCCAAACGAGTTGATTCTAAAATTAAACCAACGGCATAAATAGATTGAATAATGCCATCATGTAAATCCATGCCAATGCGCGCCCGTTCATCCACAATGGCCAGCCGCCCCACCTGTTCATAAAGGCGGGCATTTTGAATCGCCACAGCCACATGCGCCGCCAACATCTCTACTAATTCCTGATCAGACTCGCTAAATTCAATCGCCGTCAATTTATTCGTTAAGTAAAGGTTGCCTAAAATTTGATTCCCCGCTTTTATGGGTACGCCTAAAAAACTTTCCATCGGCGGATGATACCGGGGAAAACCAACAGAGCGCACATCTTCACTGATACGCGGAATGCGTATCGCTCGCTCCTCTGAAATCAGCGCCCCCAACAAACCATGACCTTGTGGCAGGGTAGGAATTTTCTTAGCGATTTCAGTGGGCATGCCACTGTGTACAAAGGTTTCCAACTGGCCTTCGGCATTGGGCACACCCACGGCCGCATATTGAGCATCCGCCACATCCCGGGCTGAATCCACAATTTGCTTGAGAACTTTTTCCAGGCTTAACTCGGCCGCTATCGCCAATGCAGCCCGATGCAAAGCGGATAACTGTCGGTTCCAAATGGCTAATTGTTGATTGGTTAATGCTTCGGCCGACGCGAGAGATGTTTCAGTCATACGAATTATTAGAGATAGTCGTTTAAATGGTGTTGAATGGCGTAGGCGGCCGCTTCAGCGCGATTGGAAACGCGCAGTTTAGCCAGGATGCTGCTAACATAGTTCCGCACAGTGCCTTCACTCAAGAAAAGTGCGGTGGCAATTTCTCGGTTCGTTTTTCCTTCCGCGATCAGAGCTAACACTTGCATTTCTTGGGCAGTTAAATCTCCAAAGGCAGCCGCTTCCTCTTTTTGAATGGAGTGGCGAATTTCTGAGAATACGCGCTGTGTTAAGGAGGGATCAAGCGTCGCTTCCCCCCGAGAAGCGGCTTCAATAGCTCGGATTAAATCATTGCTGCCCACTTGTTTTAATACATAACCGGAAGCGCCCGCCCGAATTGCAGCAAAAAGCATTTCATCTTCCGCATAAGAAGTCAACATGATCACTTTTGTTTCAGGCAGAAGCAGCATAATCTGTTGGCAAGCGTCCACGCCGCTGCCTCCAGCCAGCCGAATATCCATCAATACCAGGTCGGGCAGCAATTCCAAGGCCTTCTGCACCGCTTCCGCTTCTGCAGACGCTTCTCCCACGACGTCAAAGCCGGGATGGCGGTCTAATAGACTGCGTAATCCCAGGCGAACAACTTCATGATCATCAACCAACAATATTCTTAATGAAGACATAGGCTAAGTATAACTTTGTCTTGTTTTTTGAACCAATTGAGGCAGCCATTCAGACCTGATAGGGTTCTACCAGAGCCTATGCTTATCAAATGCGCAAAAAACCTGTCAGATTTTGAAAGCCCGGACACTTTTCTAGCGCACAAACGGGGTTAGACTCACTGGCTGGCGGCGCGATCCCCATTGACCTGGTTTGGCGGCAAAGTGGCCGGCAAGTGGGGTGTCGCAGAAATGACAACGGCCGTTTTCATCCACATGCCATTCGCCCAAGACATACCAGTTCCGCTCAATCACTTTTTCACCGCAGACATGACAATAGGTGCTGCCACCGTCTGTATCATAAACGTTGCCTGTGTAGGCGTAGCGCACACCGTTATCCAGAGCAATGTGCCGGGCGCGGCTGAGGGTGCTGCTGGGGGTGCGTGGGATGTCGAGCATTTTGTAGTCGGGGTGGAAGGCGCTAAAGTGCAGCGGCACATCGGGGCCAAGTTCATCCACCACCCAGCGCGTTAGCGCCGCTAATTCGGCGTTGGAGTCGTTTTCACCGGGGATGAGCAAATTGGTGATTTCCAGCCAGACATCGGTTTCATGCTTCAAGTAGAGCAGGGTGTCTAGCACTGGAGCCAGGCTGCCGGCGCATAACTTTTGGTAAAACGCCTCGTTGAAGCCTTTGAGGTCTATATTGGCGGCGTCCATGTGGGCGTATAAGTCGCGGCGCGGCCGGGGGTGAATGTAACCGGCAGTGACGGCCACCGATAAAATATCCTGGTCATGGCAGGCCTGGGCTACGTCGATGGCGTATTCCATGAAGATGGTGGGGTCGTTGTAGGTGTAGGCCACGCTGTGGCAGCCTAATTCTCGGGCGGCGCGGGCGATGGTCTCTGGGCTGGCGGCGTCGGCCAGGATATCGAACTGGCGGGATTTGCTGATGTCCCAATTTTGGCAGAATTTGCAGGCCAGGTTGCAGCCGGCCGTGCCGAAGGATAAAACCGGCGTACCGGGATAAAAATGGTTGAGGGGTTTCTTTTCGATGGGATCAATGCAAAAGCCGCTGGAACGGCCGTAAGTGGTGAGCACGATCTGATCATCCAGGGCCATGCGCACAAAGCAGAGGCCGCGCTGCCCATTTTGTAGCTTACATTCTCGCGGACAGAGGTCACATTGGAAACGGCCGTTGTCCAGCTTATGCCAATAATGAGTGGAAATTGTATCAGAAGGCCACTGTTTCATGATTTACCTCATTCATAAATCGGGTATCCTGCCCGATGCCCAAACATCTTTGCGAGCATACCCTCTCAAAAATAAATGGCAAGCAGATTTTGCAGCGGCAGAATCATGCCACCAAGCGGAGTCCGGTAATCCAGGTGATACACGTTTAGCATCAAATAATCGGCAATCGCCCACAGCCCAAAACAGGCAATTGCCATGATGATGATGGCGGCGGCAATGCTGAGAAGCAAGCAGCTTTGTCCGCAGCCCAAACTGCTGCTGGGCATGACGCGCACTTTTGAAGCGCTTTTTTCAGACGATGAGGGAGCTGTTTGAGGGCCGGTTGTCGTTTCCGCGCCATTGGAGATTTGGCCCTTACCAGGGCAACCAAACGCCGAACACTTATATCCATTCGCCTGCCAGCAAGCCGCATGGTGCCGCGCGCCATCCTCTGGGCAAATGACCAAGTCATCCCCTGGCACAAAAGTTTCTTTGCACAGGGCGCACTGCTGTTCGAGAAATGCAGATCGAGAGCTAACGCGGAGAGGACGAATCATATCAGTGTACAGTAAGCAGTAAACAGTATACAGTGGCGATGTTTTTATTGTCCACTGGCCACTGACTACTGTTCACTGCCTTCACCCCACTTGTATTTGATCTAAAAGCCACTGCCACAAGCGCTGCCAAAAACCGGGTCGGCGCAGGCGTTCCACTTCACGAGCTTGTTGGGCTTTGAGTCGTTTAGTTTGGGCTGATGACCCACGGCCGTTTACAGAAGGAGAAGGTAGGTCTGAGTAGGTGATGGTCAGGGCCGGGTCCCGGTTGCGGCCGTAGAGGTAATTTTCGGTACATTCGCAGCCCAGAATGGCGCATTTACCCCCGCTTTGTTCCCAACAGGTTTGATGATACAGCGTACCGCATTTGACGCATACTACTGGTCTGACAGAGCGATCCGTCACATTGTTTTCCACGGCGCTGGCGCAAATGGGGCAGTGTAAACTGAGGCGGTTGGCTTTGCTAATGTCGTCATCCGTTATTTGGATGGGAGGTAGTTCTTTTTCTTCCATTGGTTTTGGTGTTCAGTGAACAGTTTACAGTGAACAGTTTACAGTGAACAGTTATTTTTGCTAAAGGTAGAGGCATTATACACGATTTTTGAGGCGGCCGTCCTGAAAAAGCGGGTGGTCTGTGACGATGTTCATCATTCATCCCTTCGACATGCTCAGGACAGGCACGTGTCACGCATCTTTTTTACCAGGAACGAGCGGCCCAGTTTGGCCACTCAAATTCCATGGGGCTGACGCGGGTTTTTTGTCGATCCCAGCAGAAGAAGCCGCTGGTTTGGGCGCGGGGGTCTAGCACCAATGCTACATGCCAGATTTGGGTGAAGAAGTTCTGGTGAATAAACTGATCCATGCCCGACAAGAAAATGCCAAAACCGGGATGGGTGTGATACCAACCGACCATAACGGCCGTTTCATCAGGATACCGTTCGCGTAATTTATCGTTCATATAACGCCAGCTTTCAGGCGTGTAGGTGACGCTGGCCCCTTGCATCACCGTGTGTTTGGCGATGATGGTGTCGATAATGTGGACCACATAACGGCCGTCTGGCTGTTTTTCCGGGGGGGGGCCAATGAGAACGCCAGCAACTTCGCGATTGGGGCTGCTCAGGGCGTGGGCCTGGGCCGCGCGTAAGGGCAGCTCGTCCATCAGTACGTCGACGGCCATCCAGGTGTTTGTGCCAGGCGATAACCGTCGCCCGGCGATGCGCACCCGCGCTTTGCTGGGGGCAATCACCGTTTCATCTGGACCAGGAACGGCCGTTTCTTCCGGTTCAGCATAAACTGGCTCAGAATCAGAAACAACCACATCCGGTTCTGCTTCCACTGCGGACTCGGCTGCTGGTTCACCAATTTCGGCGAGAACGGGCGCTTCGACAGGCTCAGCCACTTCGACAGGCTCAGTGGACAGCGTTTCTGCTTTATCTTCTGCCATTTCTGCCTGGATAAGGATTTCGTCCTCAGGCTCAGTTTTTGTCTCGATGGCGGCCGCGGGAATAATGATAGCCTGTTTACGCCAGCTATCTTTCAAAGAATGTGGCGCCCCTTTGCGGTCTATGACGATCACGTCAATGGCGAGATCCGCCTGTTCGTCCAGTTCCAGGAGTGTGATGCTTTCATAAGCGTCCCACACATCTGCTTCCAGGGCGTCGGCAAACGCCTGGAGATCGGTGAGGGTGCATTCCGCCAATGGTTTGACCACCCCATTTACATCAACGTTATCAGGTGGGGTAAGCACCACCGTCACTTCGGCGGAATCGCCGGTGGTCGGTACAGAGAGGGTTATTACAGCGGCGTAAACAAGTTCGTCAGTCATGTGGATAGTCCGGTAGTCGAATACTCTTTTGGTCAATTAGTCGATAAAGATACAAAATTGTAGAGGGTTGAGGGAGTTGCCGCTCTGCCACTTTGCCCCTTTTAAGGTATCAATTCTATGGCGATTTCACAGCGGGACGTATTTGTCAGGCGGATGTTGTTGCGGTCAACGGCCGTTAAGCGTAGTTCATATTCGCCTGGCGGTGCAGCTGTGGTGTCCCAGGCGGCCAATTCACCTAATTTTGTGCCGCGGCGCAAGGTGTTGAGCAGCGTCCAGTTTTCGGCGCCGGCCAGTCGTTGGTCCACCTGGTAACGGGCGGCGTCCGGGTGGCTGGCTGTGCCGATGAGGCTTACTTCACTGCCCACGCGAAAACGGGAACCCCAAATGGGATTGAGCATACGCAAATGAGGGTCTGGGCAGGCGGCAGCATTGGTATCAGCCAGCGCCTCATCGGCCATAATCAACACCACGTTTTCCAACCGGTTCACTTGCTGGTTTAACGGAATCACCCAACCGATGAGCATAAATAGCGCCAACAGCAGCCCGATGCTGCCCACAATGAGACCAATACCAGGATTAAAGGAGGGTCTGGGTGTGGAGGGCGCATAAACGGTCGTTTGCTCCGGGCGAGTGGCCGCTTTTCTTTGCGCCACTTCTGCTTCGCTGGCATCTTTCCAGACGGAGGTACGCGCCACGCGCCATTTGACATAAGGCGTCTCCTGGGCGTCTAATAATTCGTAAAAACCGGCGAAGGGAATCAGGTCTGCATCTTCCCAGCCGAAGAAACATGCTTCGTTGCGCACCGGATCGACGACCAGCCCCACATGCCAGGGCAACGTAAACGCTGCCGAATGCACCACCACATCATCGCCAGAATAAAAGACGCCCAAATTGGGATGGGTGTGGAACCAGCCCACGATTTCCAGGTTGGGATAATTCTTTTCCCGATCCAGGCGCAGTTGGTTCCAGGTATCGGCGTTGAAAGTGAAGTGCAGCGGCCCATGATCCGCACTGATGGCGGGCACAGCGGCGTCTACGGAGACGTAGAGCTGGCCGTTGTGCCGGTAGGCGCGGCCCAAGAGCGCTCCGCCCAGTTCTGTGTGCAGATTGCTGCGGCTGTGGGCGTCTATCTGTGCCAGCGCCGCCTGACCGGTGATGACAATGACCTGTCCGGGCGCTTTGCCATGCAACACCGCCTGCTCACCAAGGTTTGGTGGCTGTCTTTGCGGTAGCTGCTGGATGCCAGGATGGGTAGGGGCGTCAGCTGTCTCAGCGGGGGTTGGCTCCGATGGCGTTGGCTCCGAAACGGCCGTTTTAGAGGATGTTGATGCCGAAGTCATCGTCTTCCATCTCCGTGGCGCCCAGTTGGATCATATCTTCCAGGGACTTGCCTTTTAGACTACGATTGTCGATGGGGAACAGATTTTTGTGGCGCAGCGCCCACGAAGCTGCCTTCGAGTTCATCGGGTCGCGGGGATCATAATTCTTGTACTGCACCATTTCGCCCAGCGTCAGCAGCAGTTCGTCAAGCGTTTTGGCCGCCCACCACGCGCCGATACACACCGCGCCCGTGATATGGATATTGGGATGAAAGATCGGCGTCATCCACTTGAGTTGCGGTTGTTTTAAAGGGTATTCCGCGTGCAAATAGACGCTTACCTTGTGGTCGCTGCGTAAAATCGGTTCACCGTTCGCCTTGATGTTTTCCACACCACGACAGGTGAACTGAATCAGATACTTTTCTACCGGATCGCCATCTGTTGTCAGCACACGAATGAATTCACTGCGGTTAACAAGATTTTGGATACTTTTATTATCGTTGCGCAACCGGGTTTCACGGATGTCAAAAGACATAGTTGCCTCAAATCAAGGATGAAGGATGCAAGGATGAAGGATGAATAAACGACTGTTCCATCCTTCATCCTTCTTAATTCATCGTTTTAATGTTAGCCTGCGGTTACTTCTGGGAATAGGCTGAGGATGTCGTCTTCTTGCACACCGGCATCACTCAATGAGTCGTCTTCAGAGAGACGTTTGCCGGATGAACGGTGGTCTAAACGGTAGGTGATGGGGTTGGCGCCCTGGTTGGTGGGCAGTCCCATTTTGCTTACGAGCGCTGGAATCAGACGACGCATCGGGACGTCACCGGGGAGTTCTACCGGCGTTTTCTTGGAACCAGTCGGATCGTAGATGATTACTTTTATGCTTGCCATTGTTTTAGCCTCCAATGTTGTTTAAGCGTTTGTTCAAAGGTTATTACGTGAATTTAGGTGCAAAGTTGCAGGTTGCGGGTTGCAGGGTTGAAAGGTTTGGATATTGTAACGTAACTGTACAGCGAGACGAGGGCTGAGCTTGTCGAAGCCCGGGTCTGCCTTCGACAGGCTCCCTTCGACAGGCTCCCTTCGACAGGCTCAGGCGTCACCTATTTGTGTATATTTTAACTTCCTACTCGAAAACAAAAAAGGTTTCTTTGTCTCCGGTGATTTCAAAATAGGCTGACTTGTCACCATTGCGGCCGCGGACGATGCTCAAGGGAGCAAAGTCTACCTCGGCCAGGGTACGGTCGAGAAAATCTTCGTCACCCCTGATGCGGTGGGTCAGCTTCATTTCGCGCTGGACGCCACTGGTGGGGGAGATGAGTTTGTCTTCGCTCAAGCGAGCCATATGTTTGAAGATGAATTCTTCTTCATCTGTGCTGGAATCGATCATGCTGATGACGAGTTCATGGCTGAATTCGATGATGGCTGCGGGACCGAGATGGGTGCGAACGGCCGTTAACAAATCAGCCAGCGTCGAATCCGCGGAATTAATGTCAGCCAGTTCCACAATTGGGTCTAGCGCCGGATGCAGCCGGTCTTCGATGACCGGATATTCCGTCTTGTAAATGTCGTTGGTCAGCCCATTGATGAGCAGGGCCACGCCCGGTTCCACATCCATATCATGGATGATCTTCAGCGCCTCCTGCGTTTGGAACGCCGCCACGATAGAGGCGCTGGTCGGCGTCGTTGGCACTTTGCCCTGGAGCAGATTTTGCCGCGCCAACAGCGGGCAGGAGTAGCGCAAACTGATCATCTGGTAATCGTAATCGGTGAGTGTGCTTTCATAATTGGCGCCGCGCCCCGGCCAGAAGACGCGCACAATGCCCATCAATTCCTCAATGGCGCCATCCACCCACGGCCGGTTGACGGCCTGGCTGAAGCGGTCAATAGAGAGCCGCGCTTCGCGGTTGTCTAAACAGCCCACGATGACATCCACATGGCGGAAAACGCCCATGCCTAATTCATAGTTGATGTCGCCGTGCCACGCTTTGACGTTGACGTCAGGATTGAGTTCTTTGACGGCGGCGGCGGCGGCATCGGCTTTGCGCTTGCCGTTGTCCGATTCACGGAAGAGCACGGAGCGGCTCAGGTTGCTGTCTTCGATGGTATCGAAGTCGGCGATGAGCAAGTTGCCAATGCCCATGAGCGCCAGATTCTTGAGCACTTCATTGCCCAACGCGCCTGCGCCTACCACCAGGACGGTGGCGTTGCGCACCGTTTCTTGCTGCCACCAACTGATGTAGCTGAAGGTGTGGTAGCGGTCGCTGTCAGGATCGGTAATGATGATGGTTTCATTGGTTTTTGTCATAGTTTCTCTTTAGATAGAGATAGAGTGTAGAGATAGAAGAACGCTATCTCTACACTCTATCTCAAATGGTTGAGATGAAGTTTTGCGTGGCGATGAGCGCCCCGCTGGCGGCATAGGCCACGCCGATGCCGACGTGGGTCCATACCGGATTGAGCAAGTTGCCGCGATGGTTGGTGCGGCCGCGTGGTTGGCTTAAAAATGTATTGTGTATTTCGTAAACACCGGTCTCGCTGTGGCTGGCGGCGCCGTAGACGACGCCGATATTTTCGCCACAGGCCAGGTATTGAATGCCGTAGCGTGAAATGCGTTTACCGGCGTCCAGACCATCGGGCGAGCGGTGTTCCACGTACTGCCGTTTGAGCATATCGGCGGAATGTCCCCGCGCCACGGCTGCCAGCCCTGGATGCCATTTGAGTTGATTGGTCGGCAGCCAGCGTGTGCCATATTCCCGTCGCGCCGCGTTGACTAAATTGAACATCAAGGTTTCCAGGGCATCAAGATTGGGAGACGTGGTTGGCTGGGGAGGAACGGCCGTTAAGTCAGCCATCGTGATCTGCAAAGCGGCGCCTACAATCGGTGTGTGTCGAGCCGGTTCTAAATCTTCAGCCGTAATCTTGAGTCGGTTATCCATAGAAAGCTGCTTGGTGTTCACTCGCCCGGCGATAAATCACCTGGTTACAAAATAACGTCCGGTAAACCGGACTAAGCCGGATTTTTCCGGCGCTGTTTTGTAGCCAGGGCATTCATGCCCTGGCGTTGGTGTTCACCTATTTAGAGAGTATCTCCTGACAGTGCTCGATAAAACGGTAAAACAAATTCCGTCCGGTCGGCATTCAATGTGATCGACTTGCGCTCGATTTCGTTGTTCATCTCACGCGGCCAGGTGACATCGACATCATAAGTCAGGCCAGAGTTAATGCGTACCGGCAGTTCGCAGAGGAACTTGCCGTCTCGATTGGTGGCGCCGGCCACGTGGCTTTTAATACCGCTGCAAGAAACATGTACCTGCAAGCCGTATAAACCAGGACCATCGGGATATTCCTGCACCAAAACGCGCAGTTTCGTCGTACCCATCGGCTCTTTGCGGCCAAATGTTTGGCGCACCGATTCGGTGAAGTTCGTGGTAGTCTGTGCGCCGCTGTGAGGCGTCACCACCTGAGTTGAGCCGGAAGGTTGTGCTGGCGGCTGATACACTTGATCCGTGGTGATGCGAATGGATGGCATCCGCGTCACATTTCCGGGCAGCGGCGCTGGATTCAAATCATCTTCGGTGATGGTGATGGATGCGCTGCGTGAAGGAGTCGGCGCCGGTTCGGGCGTTGGTTCATCCTCGTGAATCGACACGGTATCTCTGGCTATTTCGGGATAATTCACCGGAATGGGCGGCCGATAATAGGGTGGCAGCGGCGGTTGCACCGTTGACGTGGGCAGGCTGTCTAAATTAGGCGTGGTATCGGCCGTGACGGTTTCGCTGAAGGCCAGTTTACGCGCCAGTTTGTCGCGCTCAGTGGCGCTGCGCTGAATTTGTTGGCGCAGAAAGTGGGCGGTGCGTTTGACGGCTTGTCCGGCCGGGCTGTAGGGTTCCGGTGGCGTAGCGGGATCAAGCTGGTTGAGCGGGTAGCCGCTTTTCCAGGCGAAGGCGGCCATGCTCAGAGACAACCAGTCGATTGCGGATGGCGGATGTTGGATTGCGGATTGGTTGGCGACGGCGGCCAGTGCAGTGACTTCATCGTTGTCTTTTAAGCCGCTGTGTTTGATGATATCGTGCAGGGCCAGGCGAACGGCCGTTTCTTGTTCAATCAATCGGGCAAAATCATTTAAGGTGGCGTCGTCGGTGGCGTTGGTTGCTTTGAGCAAAGCCTTGGCGCGGGATTCGGTGAAAACGCTGGCGCCAGGCTGGGTGGAAGGGCTGGTTTCCTCTGCCTCATGCGCCGACGCCGCCATCAACCAATCACGCAGCCGCTGGGCGAACAAGGCCAGATGCTGATTGTCTACGGTTTGAATGAGCGTGATGGTAGGTTCTGTTTTTCCCATATTCTTTCCCAAATGAGTGGTTAGTGGTCAGTGCATAGTAACCGACTACTGACCACTAACCAC